>PAZY01000043.1 GCA_002715765.1 Rhodobiaceae bacterium
CACCTTCACCTTCCCCCATATCGGCAATGGGGGCGCCAACAGTGAAGATCAGGAAACCTCAAACCTGGCAGCAACATCGGGGGTTCGCGGCGCCATTCTTCGGGCCAACATTACAAACCCCTCCAATTACCGCGCCGCCCAGCATTTTGATGCCTGGTTGAAAGCGCGCGGCATCATCGCCATCGGCGGCATCGACACCCGTGCCCTCACGGCCCGTATCCGCGAACAAGGCATGATCGACGGCACGATCGTGCACGCGCCTGACGGCAAGTTTGATCGCGACGCGTTGCTGGCCAAGGCAAAAGCTTTCCCGGGTCTCGAAGGGCTCGACCTCGCAAAAGACGTGACCACCGGTCAGTCGTATACATGGGACGAAACCCGCTGGGTCTGGGGTGAAGGCTACAAAAATCTGGAGAACGCGGCCCACCATGTCGTCGCACTCGACTTTGGTGTGAAGCGCAACATCCTGCGCTGCCTCGCCAGCACCGGCTGCAAGGTGACGGTCGTCCCCGCCTCCACCAAGGCGGAAGACGTGCTCGCTCTCAACCCCGATGGCATTTTCCTGTCAAACGGTCCGGGGGACCCGGCCGCCACCGGCACCTATGCCGTGCCGGAAATCAAAAAGCTCGTTGCATCGGGCAAACCCATCTTCGGCATCTGCCTCGGCCATCAGATGCTGGCACTCGCACTCGGGGCCCAGACCGAAAAAATGCATCAGGGCCACCACGGCGCCAACCACCCGGTGAAGGACTTCACGACCAACAAGGTCGAGATCACCTCCATGAACCATGGCTTCACCGTGGATCGCGACAGCCTGCCAGACGATGTGGAAGAGACCCATGTCTCCCTCTTTGACGGCACAAATTGTGGGCTGAGACTGAAAGGCAAGCCCGTCTTCTCGGTGCAATATCACCCGGAGGCGAGCCCCGGCCCGCAAGACAGTCACTATCTCTTTGACCGGTTTATCTCTCTGATCGCGGAGGCGAAGCGCTAACCCATGCCAAAACGTACAGACATTAAATCGATCCTCATCATCGGCGCGGGCCCCATCGTTATCGGTCAGGCCTGTGAGTTCGACTATTCCGGCACGCAAGCCTGTAAGGCGCTGAAGGCGGAAGGCTACCGGATCATTCTGGTGAACTCGAACCCCGCCACCATCATGACCGACCCGGATCTGGCGGACGCCACCTATGTGGAGCCGATCACGCCGGAATTTGTGGCAAAGATCATCGAGAAAGAACGGCCCGACGCGCTCCTCCCCACCATGGGTGGACAGACGGCCCTCAACACAGCGCTCTCGCTCGCCGAAAACGGCACGCTGGAAAAATTCGGTGTGGAACTGATCGGTGCCAATCGCGACGCGATTGAAATGGCCGAAGACCGCGCCCTCTTCCGCGAAGCCATGGACCGGATCGGCCTGGAAAACCCGCGCGCCGCCATCGTCTCCGCGCCGAAGATCAAGAACGAAGCAGGCGAAACCATCGGCTATGACCGTGCAACCGGTGTTGCACAAGCTATGCAGGTACTGGATGAAGTGGGCCTACCCGCCATTATCCGCCCCGCCTACACGCTCGGCGGCACAGGCGGCGGCGTCGCTTACAACCGCGAAGAATATGAAGCCATCGTTCGCTCCGGCCTTGATGCCTCTCCCAATGCGCAAGTCCTGATTGATGAAAGCCTGCTCGGCTGGAAGGAATATGAGATGGAAGTGGTCCGCGACAAGGCGGACAATTGCATCATCATCTGTTCGATCGAAAATGGGGACCCGATGGGCGTGCACACAGGCGACAGTATTACGGTCGCTCCTGCCCTCACGCTCACGGATAAAGAATACCAGATCATGCGGAACGCGAGCATCGCGGTGCTGCGCGAGATCGGTGTGGNGACTGGCGGCTCCAACGTACAGTTTGCGGTGAACCCGAAGGACGGCCGCCTTGTCGTCATCGAGATGAACCCGCGCGTCTCTCGCTCGTCAGCGCTGGCGTCCAAGGCTACGGGTTTCCCGATTGCCAAGGTCGCAGCCCGCCTTGCCGTGGGCTACACGCTTGATGAATTGATGAACGACATTACCGGCGTAACACCTGCGGCCTTTGAGCCGACCATCGACTATGTCGTCACCAAGATCCCGCGCTTCACGTTTGAGAAATTCCCGGGCGCTGAGCCCCTTCTCNCCACCGCCATGAAATCGGTAGGGGAAGCCATGGCCATTGGCCGTACATTCCCCGAAAGTTTGCAAAAGGCACTTCGTTCCCTTGAGACTGGCCTGAAAGGCCTTGATCCGGTCAACATTCCCGGTATCGGCGAAGGCGATGATAAGAACGCACTGCGCAAGGCACTTGGTCGCGCAACGCCAAACCGCATTCTGGAAATCGCGCAAGCCATGCGCCATGGCCTCGACCATGAACAGATCCATGCATCAAGCTCATATGACCCATGGTTCCTGGAACAGCTTCAGACAATTGTCGATGCAGAGAAGCAGGTTGAAGAAAACGGCCTGCCCGAGGATGCAGATGGTCTGCGCGATCTGAAGGCGCTGGGCTTCTCCGATGCGCGTCTGGCTGAGTTGAGCGCTCTGTCGGAAGACGACATTCGCACAAGACGACTGGCCAAGGGTGTGAAACCTGTCTTCAAGCGCATTGACACATGTGCGGCTGAATTCAAGTCAGAAACCCCTTACATGTACTCGACATACGAGGCTGATTTTGCGGGCAATGCTGCCTGCGAAGCAGATGTATCCACACGCAGGAAGGCAGTCATCCTGGGTGGCGGCCCCAACCGCATCGGTCAGGGCATCGAGTTTGACTATTGCTGCTGCCATGCGGCCTTCGCACTGGCTGATGTTGGCATCGAAAGCATCATGATCAATTGCAACCCGGAAACGGTCTCGACCGACCCGGACACGTCAGATCGCCTTTATTTCGAGCCCCTCACTACCGAGGACGTTCTCGAAATTCTGCGCACCGAACAGGAAAAAGGCGAGCTTCTGGGCGTCATCGTTCAGTTCGGCGGACAGACGCCGCTCAAACTTGCCAATGATCTTGAGCGCGCAGGCATTCCCATACTGGGCACCTCGCCAGACGCGATTGACCTTGCAGAAGATCGGGATCGTTTCAAAGCCCTGCTCGACAAGCTCGCCCTCAAACAGCCACCCAACGGGATCGCCCGTTCCGCTGATGAAGCGAAAGCCATCGCAGAGCGTATCGGCTACCCCGCCGTCATTCGTCCCTCTTACGTGCTGGGCGGTCGCGGCATGGAGATCGTGCGCGATACTGCGCATCTGGAACGCTATATCAACGATGCCGTTGTCATCTCCGGCAAGAGCCCCGTCCTCATCGACGGCTATCTGGTGGATGCGATTGAAGTGGATGTAGACGCGCTTTGCGATGGCAAGGACGTCCATATCTGCGGCATCATGGAACATATCGAAGAAGCGGGTGTGCATTCCGGCGACAGCGCCTGCTCGCTGCCGCCTTACTCTCTTCCCGCAGAAACAATCGCGGAAATCGAACGCCAGACCCGCGAGATGGCGCTCGCCCTCAACGTCGGCGGTCTGATGAACGTGCAATTCGCAGTGCAGAACGGGACGATCTATGTGCTGGAAGTCAATCCGCGCGCCTCACGTACTGTACCCTTTGTGGCAAAGGTCGTCGGCAAGCCCATCGCCAAGATCGCAGCCCGCGTGATGGCAGGTGAGAATCTTGCTTCCTTCAAGCTCGACAAGCACACGTTCGATCATATCGCCGTTAAGGAAGCGGTCTTCCCGTTTGCCCGCTTCCCCGGTGTGGATACGGTGCTCGGGCCGGAAATGCGCTCCACCGGTGAAGTCATCGGTCTTGACCACAGTTTTGGCGTTGCTTTCGCCAAGAGCCAGATCGGCGGCGGCACGAAAGTGCCGACGTCGGGCAGTGTCTTCATCTCTGTTAAAGAGAGCGACAAAGAGAAAATCGTAGGCCCCGCCAAGAAGCTCGCAGCGATGGGTTTCAAGCTGGTCGCAACACGCGGCACAGCCCGCAATCTTGCAGAAGCCGGGCTCGAAGTCACCACCATCAACAAGGTGCTCGAAGGTCGTCCGCACATCGTTGATGCCGTCAAGAATGGCGAAATCGATCTGGTCTTCAACACAACCGAGGGTGCACAGGCCCTGGCTGACTCAAAATCGATTCGCCAGACGGCCCTCATGTCCAAGGTGCCCTACTACACCACGCTGGCGGGTGCCCGCGCGGCAGTCGAGGGGATCGAAGCCTATCGCAGCGGCCAGTTGGAGGTTGCTCCTCTCCAGTCCTATCAACCGCCTGTTGTGGCTGCGAAATAGGCCGCAGCGGAACAGAATAATTGGCAATTGACGGGGGCGCTGCCCTTGTCGGAAGATAACCAGTCGGTTCCCGTGGCTCCACGCGCGAACCCGAGAAGGAAAGACTGTCAGACAAATGGAAAAAGTGCCGATGACTTCCGGCGGCCACGCGGTCCTGGAAGCAGAGTTGAAAAGATTGAAAAATGAAGAGCGCCCGCGGATCATCGCAGCGATTGCAGAAGCACGCGCGCATGGCGACCTGTCGGAAAACGCTGAATATCACGCCGCCAAGGAAGCACAAGGCCACAATGAGGGCCGGATTCACGAGCTGGAAGACAAGCTCGCCCGTGCGGAGGTAATTGATGTCAAGAAACTCTCCGGCAACACGGTGAAGTTTGGCGCCACTGTATCCGTCGTGGATGAGGATACGGAGAAAGAACACGATTACCAGATTGTCGGTGATGATGAAGCTGACGTTTCCCTCGGCAAGATTTCCATATCCTCCCCCATCGCGCGCTCGCNGATCGGCAAGGAGGTCGGTGACAGTGTCGAGGTCAATACACCAGGTGGCGGCAAGTCTTACGAGATTCTGGCCATCGCCTACAAATAAGTTTTTCGCACCCTGTATATTTTGAGGAACCGCAGATCATAAAGATCGTTCTGCGGTTTTTCTTTTGGAGCATCCCATGGTTCAACCATCTGATATCGCCCAGGCTTTCAACGAAAATCTGCCGGGCAGCGACGACAATCCCAACACATTACGCCTGCTTGGCTTTGACCTTCAAAGCTGGGACGAGAAAACAGAAACGATCCGCGTTGGCTTTGAAGCCAGGCCCGAGTTTCGCAACCCCGGTGGAATTATCCAGGGTGGGATGCTCGCTGCCATGATCGACGATGCCTTCGGCCCGCTTCTCATCATTGCGACCAGCCGCACCATGCGCCCGCTGACACTGGATATGAACGTGACTTACATATCCGCCGGTCAGGTCGGCAAGTTTGTGTGTGAAGCACGCATCATTCGGCGCGGTAGGTCCACGGCCTTCCTCGAAGGAGAGCTTTTTGACGACAAGGGTGAATTGATCGCCCGCGCCACATCCACAGTCAAACTCGTACCCATCAAGCCCGTCTAATACGGTTCCAGCATATGAATGAGGCGGGCAATCGCCTCATCCCCCTTTTCTGGCGCATTGGGAAAAAGAAAAAGCTGACCATCCACTGCAGCCATGATGAGAATGGCAAGCGGGCGTTGTTCCGATTTCTCNACATCAAGCAGTGCCGCAATCTCTTTGATCCAATTTTCGCTCACCGCCTCCGCAACCGCCTGAAACAATGGGTCATTCCGGCTGGCACGGCTTGATAGATCAAGCCAAAGCCGAACCTGNTCAGCGGTAAAAGGGTCTTTCACCAGACCCCAGAGANCCTCCACCAGCTCCGCCGGCCTTTTCCGGTCCTGNCCAAACCGTCGCGCCATCTCCACNGACAANCCCGCACCAATGTGATCGAGCACACAGAGAACCAGCTCATCCTTATTCTCAAAATAATAGAGCAGCATCCGGTCACTGGTCCCGGCAACCTCCGCGAGTCGCCGCAAGCCCGTATCATCAAGCCCTGACGACAAAAAATGCACCGCCAGCTTTGCTATGATTTCAGCCCTTTTTGCCGCTTTTTTGGCCAAGGATCTCTCTTTCTATTTTTATGTAGCACATGCTACATTTTTACGGTATGTAGCAGGGACTACACAAATCAGGCNCCCAATCTCTAACACTCTTTAGCGAGGTAAAGGAATGTCCGCATTTTGGCNAAACTGGCTTGGGGTCTGGTGCGCGAGCGCAGCCACTGTGGGCATCATTCTCGCAGGCGCGGGGTTCGAAAGCACCAGTGGCCCCGCACATCTGTATTTTCAGATCGCCGGTCGCGCCGAGGGCTTTTCTCCCACGCCCGAGATGCGTCTCGCNCTCACGGTCCTGGGCGGTGTCATGGTTGGTTGGGGNCTGACCCTTTGGACGGCTATACAAGCCGCCCTTAAACTGGGTCATCGCGAGGCCCGCCCGNTCTGGCACATGCTGACCGTCGCGATGGTCGCCTGGTTCATCATCGACAGCACCTTCTCTGTGCATACNGGTTTCTGGCGCAACGCCGCCGTAAACGCCCTCTTCTTTGCAGGCTTTCTCCTGCCCGTTGTTAAGACTGGCGTTCTGCAGGAACATCCAAAGACAGTCCAGTCACAGAACAGGATTTNATCATGACCATTTTCAGACTTTTTCTAGCAACGCTATTCACGATTATCGTCGTCTACACGGTCTTTGTCGGGCTNGAACATGGCTGGAACCTCTTTCCNCTCTTCTTCTCGGATATCTTCGCCATGACTTGGGCGGGACANTTCAACCTCGACTTTTTAGGCTTCCTGTCCCTCTCGGCCCTCTGGGTTGCCTGGCGTCATCACTTTTCAGCAGCTGGGCTGGGNCTGNGTATTCTGGCCTTCACAGGCGGCATTCCCTTCCTGAGCGTCTACCTGCTTTATGCAAGCCTCAAGGCAGACGGCGACATGAAGGTTGTCTTCCTCGGGCCGGAGCGCGCCAAAGCGGCATAGGCGCAAANCAACAGACGCCGGCTCAAGGCTTTCGCGGTCCTGCCCGGCGTTTATGCGTCGTTCAGTTCATCAACCGGCACACCCGGCGCGTATTTTGAACGGCGGATGGTGAGCGACGTCCTGACGCTTGCCACATTCGGCGCGGGCGTCAGTTTTTCCGTCAGAAATGACTGAAAGCTGGAAAGGTCCGGGGCGACACATTTGAGAATAAAATCAATCTCGCCATTGAGCATGTAGCACTCGCGCACCTGGGGCCATGTCCCCACCAACTGCTCAAACGATTTGAGGTCCGCTTCTGCCTGTGAATGAAGCCCCACCATNGCAAAAACCGTCACGTCAAAACCAAGCCCTTTGCCATCCAGCGCTGCGTGATACCCCCTGATATATCCGGCTGTCTCCAGCGCGCGGACACGGCGCAAACAGGGCGGCGGCGAGATGCCNACCCGCGTCGCCAATTCCACATTNNTGATACGGCCATCATCCTGCAATTCCTTCAGGATCTGCAGATCAATCTCGTCAAGCTTGGCGCGCTTCATAGAGTCTCCAGTATTTCATCCCATCCGGACTTATTGCCCCCAATTGAGCAATCTCAAGGCGACAGATCGGAACACATGATTTATTACTCCTACCGAGACGAATTTTCAGCAACAAAATTACCAGAACACGCACGATCATGACCGAAAATGAGGGTAAACCATCCCCCACCCCGCACGCCCCNCTTTTACCAGACGGGACAACTTGCTGGGTCGTGACCAATGGTCTTGCGGGCTTTGAAATGCAGGCTTTGGGTATCACAGAGCGCTTNGGGCTCACCCCGACGGNCAAACGTGTTTCGCCGGGCGCACCTTACAGCTGGCTCTCTCCCTGGGGGCCTGCCGCTCCTGATAAAAGCATTCAGCCNCCCTGGCCGGACCTNGTGATCGCAGGCGGACGACAGGCCATTCCCTATGCGCTCCACATCAAACGCCAGTCCAGGGGAAGAAGCTTCATCGCAATCTTGCAAAAGCCGAAGATCAACCCCAAACGGGTCGACTTTATCTGGGCCCCTGTTCACGACCAATTGTCGGGCGATACGGTTCTTTCGACCCTCACTGCGCCAAACNGCATTACACCGGAAAGACTTGCCCTGGCGCGTCCCACNCTGGATGCGCGCTACAGCACCCTGCCGGCCCGCAAAATTGCCGTTGTCATTGGCGGGCCCAACAGTGTATTTCGCCTCGGCACGGCTGAGATGCGCACCATTGCCAGCCAACTCCGAAAATTGGCCGAGGCAGAAAATATCGGGCTGATGATNACCACCTCTCGGCGGACCGGCAAGGAAGCGACAGCCATGCTGAAAAAANGCCTTGAGGGCGTCGCCTACGATCTGTTTGATGCACAGGAAGATCCACCCGCCGACAACCCCTATCCCGGCATGCTGGGCCTTGCTGAAGCCATTATCACCACCTGCGACAGCCACAACATGGTNGGAGAAGCAACCACCACCGGTCGCCCCGTCTATGTGATCGAATTGCCCGGTGGCTCGCCCAAATTCCGCCGTTTCCTTGATGCTCTATACGTTAACGGTGTCGCGCGACAATTTGACGGCTTGCTTGCAACATGGTCCTACGCACCCTTAAATGCTACAGAGGAAATTGCTGCGTCTATCGCACAGCGTTTCGCCCGAAAAAACGCCCGATCGCCGTCTTTGAACGGCGCCGGTCATGACATGAATGGTTGATGTCACATGAGCATGATTGATCTGGACCGCTTGCGCNCCACCCCGTTAAAGACGGACCCATATGATTATTTCGTCGTCCCCAATTTCGTTTTGCCCGATGCGCTGAAGGAAGTTATCCGCGACTATCCCGATGTCACCACGCCGGGCTCTGTTCCACCTTCAGAACTCAATATCCACGGCGCCTTTGATGCGCTGATGAAAGAGATGAACGGGCCGGAATTTGAAGCCATCATTGAAGAGAAATTCAATCTCGACCTGTCAGACCGCCCAACCATGTTTACGGTGCGCGGCCATTGCCGCGAAAGTGACGGCAAAATTCACTGCGACAGTGAAACCAAAATCATCACCGTACTTCTCTACCTCAATCATCCAGACGAGTGGTCGCATGACGGCGGAAAGTTGCGCATCCTGAAAAACCAGACTGATCTCGATGATTTCGTTGAAGAAGTGCCGCCTTTCGGTGGCACATTGCTCGTGTTCCGGCGGGCCGACAATTCCTGGCACGGACACGAGTCATTCAAAGGCCCGCGCCGCGCCGTCCAGATGAACTGGGTGACAGATCACCGCGTGGTCATGTCGGAACAACGCCGCCATCGCCTTTCCTCCACAATGAAAAAACTCAATCCCTTCTCTTCCAGTTGAACAGGATCAAGGCNGGGAAAAACATCGCGCCCTAGAAACAAGAAAACAGGGCACACAACAACAAACGGGGCAAAGATAGTCTGATGACGCTGAACATTGAGACCTTCAAAAACGCAGACCTCTCACAAGGCTGGCGCCCCGGCAACAATGCCGGTGGGGCTTCCCTGTTCAAGGCATTGGGACACCCGCTTGCAGCCCCCATGGGCCACGCGATCATCGAACGCCTCAAGTCATGCGGCCCCGTGGCCGTTTACGACCCAAGCGGTACCATCGGCAATTTCCACGCTTACTATGATCTCGCCAAGATTGAAATCGAAGGCTACTACGTTCAGCGCTATGAAGATCTGGATGCAACCTTCATGGGCCATGACGCAAAGCCGGTCTCGGCCTGTCGCAACGCTAAAGCCAAAGCTGTTCTGGTTCTGCTGTTTGACGCGCACAAGACCCTGGGGCCGATTGCCCACATTTTCCCGGAAGGGGCGGAAATCATCACCCTGGATGACATGCGCCTGCCCGACAATATGCTCACCAACAAGTCGAACTATCTCGACCCGATCAATTTCGCGACCAATTTTGCCTTCTTGCGTGATCGCAAAGGGGCGAACGGATCAGACGGCCTGCACACGGCCATTGCGAGTGCCAATTANTGGGCAACGCACGGCGCGAAAGACCCAAAGCTTTGGCTTTGCCTTTTCGACGAGGAAGGCGGCATTCTGGCACAATGGGAACAGGANCTTCCCGCCGCCGGCTGTCCGTTCGTCGTCGACAGCCAGATGGTTCGTGAGAAATTTGACCTCGGCGATTATGAAGGCTCGCTTTTCATTCATGCCATTCGTATTGCAGGCCATGATGTCGTCAAATACGCGATGGATGTGTACGGCGACAATGGCAAAGCCCTGACCTGCACTCATGACGCAAACGCCTGGCCGGCGGATTATTATGCCGGCATGCCCGCAGGAGACGACNGCGAAACGCTCACCCTGATCGTCCAGAATTCCCATCCGATGCCAATTCCGCCAAAGTCGATCGGCTTCAATATTGTCGGCGCGCAGGACATTGCCTGGCACGAGGAAGAAATTCCGCCTTTTGGCACCAAGACGTTGAATGTCTCNGAGATGCTGCCCGATGCGAAATTCCCCGATCAGATCGAAACGNTCGCAGGGCGCTATTTCGTTCGCCCTCGCTATGAAGTCATCCGCAGCAAAACCGGNCAACGCCGCATGGCGCACGGCAATGTCGAGCGCACAGACCTGAAGCCCAACCCGGAAATNGAGAAACTGGGCTCCATCCTTGGCAAGGGTTACATCATGCCCCTGCCCGTGCTGCCGACAGAATGGTTCAACACCAATGTGTTGCCGACGCCGATGGCAAGGTCCGAGCAGGAAATGCCCCTCCGCGTCGAACTGATAGACGCAAGCGGCNAACTGGTTGCCTCCAAATATCTCGGTCGCATTCCGCGGCGAGACCATCTGGCGATCGATATCGACACCTGGCTTGCGGAAGAAAAGAAGCAGCTCCCGTCCGGCCATGGTCACGTTGAATTCCTGTATGACTTCCGCGAAGGCGGCGAAGCCAATGGCTGGCTCCATGCTTTGGGTCGCTATGAACAGAAATCATCCGGCCATCGTGCGGAAACCATTTTCGGTGCGCATATCTACAACACGGCGACAATCTACAAGGATGAGCCGCAATCCTATATTGGCAAGCCGCCCGGACTCACAACNCGCCTGTTCCTGCGGCTGGGCGACGAGAGCAAAGACACGCTCTGCCATCTGGTCTATCCGGCCTCAACCGACTGGCATCCAAAATCAGACACACGCCTCATCCTGCATAATGCACTGGGAGAACCGGTAGCGGAGCACCGTGTCCAGATCAATTGTGGAGGCTCTCATTTCTGGCGCTACCATGAGGTTTTCTCGGCAGAAGAGCGCGCCCGCGTGGAAGTAAAAGGCAACAAGCTCGGTTATGTGATCGTACGGGATACAACNTGCCGCCTGTTCGGCTTCCATGGTCTCATCAATGGCGCTGAGAGTTTCTGCCTNGATCACATGTTTGGTTTCTAACGACCACGTCCCGCACAGCACCTNCATAAACGCAAAACTGGACCTTACGCACGGTTTCAGTGATGCTACCCTTNATCAAACGACGGGGGTGCAACATGCTGGGTTGGATAATCAGGATCATCGCGGCTNTTGTGAGCCTCACGCTCATGGCTTTAGCCNTGTTTCTTATTCCACCCCATCTGCAAGTGCGCGGGGTGGAACCCACCCTCCCCACAGCGGAAGAATTACGGGCCCTTGGCGACGTTGAGAACGGACCGGTCTCCATCCGCTATCNGGTCAACGCATCTCAACCTGCCNTTGGCCGAAACCTCAGCCATACAGCCATNATTATCGAATGGGCCGACGGCAAGCTCTTCGTCATCGATGCCGGTATGAGCCAACAGCAGGCAGCCGCGTTCGCCGACCTGATTAAAACGATCGGCGGCGGCGGTGACGCCACCTTCNTCGGGACGATTGCGGATCAACTGGGTGATGATCTTCCGCGCNTTGACGGCATGGGTTTCACCCACCTCCATATCGACCACACCGAAGGCCTGAACGCGATATGCAAGGCCCGTGGGCCGGGCGCCAAACTGTTGCAGACCGATTGGCANCGGGACCTGCATAATTTCAACACGACGGAAGGCGCGGGGATTGTCGCAAATTCNTGCCTCGAGCCTGCCCCATTGACGGGCGACACACTGCTCACAAATGACGCCTTTCCCGGCCTTGCTCTTGTCGGCCTCGGCGGACACACACCAGGCTCCACACTTTTTGCTGCCGCCGTAAACGGCCATATCTGGCTTTTCTCAGGCGACACCACCAATTCCATGCTGAACCTGCAAAACAATGTNGGCAAAGGCTTCGTCTACTCAAACCTGTTCGTGCCCGAAAACACCACCCGCACACAAGCGCTCCGCCTCTGGCTTCGTGCGCTCAAACAGGAAGCCGNTATGGATGTCGTTGTTTCCCACGACCTGGAAGCCCTCGTGGCAACAGGCATGNCAGCCCGCCGTTAATCACNANNAGCGCCNCAGGCATCACAGCATTCGGGGAATAGTCTTCCCCCGCCAGGATCAATAAATATGCAGATGCGGCAACGTGCCCCTTGAATTCAGTTTGGAANAGCTCTAAATAGAGACTCGCAAGTTACAATTATTCCAAACTGGAGATAAATATGAGTGTTTTGGTTGGCAAACCAGCCCCTGATTTCCGCGCAGCCGCTGTTCTGGCCGACGGGGAGATCGTCGAAGATTTCAGCCTGAGCGAGCACCTGAAAGGCAGCTATGGCGTTGTTTTCTTCTACCCGCTCGACTTTACCTTTGTCTGCCCGTCCGAAATCCTCGCTTTCTCAAACCGCGTCCCCGCCTTTGAAGAGCGCANCACNAAAGTTGTCGCTGTTTCCGTGGACAGTCAGTTCACCCATTTCGCCTGGCGGAATACGGCNCCAAAAGATGGCGGCCTTGGCCCGGTAAAATTCCCGATGGTGGCTGACATCACAAAACAGATTGCACGCGACTATGACGTTTTGATCGAGGCAGACGGNGTGGCACTTCGTGGCACCTTCCTGATCGACAAGGAAGGCAAAGTACGCCACCAGTTGGTCAATGACCTGCCCTTGGGCCGCAACGTTGACGAAGCCATTCGCACGCTGGATGCGCTTCAGTTCCATGAAGAGCATGGCGAAGTCTGCCCCGCNGGCTGGAACAAGGGTGACGAAGGCATGGTGGCGGATGCTGCCGGTGTNGCCAAATATCTCGGCACCCACGCCGAAGCACTTTAAGGGTCCCCCCACCCTTTTGAGCCCGGGCGGGACTGCCTATATTAAGGCCTCGNCCGGGTATCCACCGCCGATTCCCCAAAATCCATATTTCAGATTTGATGAGCAGTTTCATGTCCAATACCCAGCATTCCAAAGTCACGATTATCGGTTCCGGCCCGGCCGGATACACGGCTGCCATCTACGCTGCCCGCGCAATGTTGGAACCCACAATCATTCGCGGNATCCAACCCGGCGGGCAATTGACCATCACAACNGAAGTTGAAAACTATCCGGGCTTCGCTGAAGAAATTCAGGGTCCATGGTTGATGGAGCANATGCAGGCGCAGGCAGAAAAAGTCGGTACGAAGCTGGTTGAAGACACCATCACAGAAGTGGATCTGAAGGCAAAGCCGATCCGCCTTGTAGGNGACAGCGGGAACATTTACACAACCGACGCGCTTATCATCGCAACCGGCGCCCAGGCCAAATGGCTCGGCCTGCCGNCTGAAGAAAAGTTCCAGGGCTTCGGCGTCTCCGCCTGCGCAACCTGCGACGGCTTTTTCTACCGCGGTAAGGAGGTCATCGTCGTCGGNGGCGGCAANACAGCCGTTGAAGAAGCGCTCTTCCTCACCAATTTTGCCAGCAAGGTAACCGTGGTCCACCGTCGCAATGAATTCCGTTGTGAGAAAATTCTGGCAGACCGGTTGGCCAAAAANCCGAAGATCGAAGTCGTCTGGGACACAGTCATCGAAGAGATTATTGGCGACACAGANCCGCTCGGCGTCACAGGTGCCAACGTAAAAAATATCAAGACCGGNGANACCNGCACNATCAAGGCGGACGGCGTTTTCATCGCCATCGGTCATGCCCCGTCAACCGAGCTTTTCACGGACCAGNTGGAAACGAAGCAAGGCGGGTATCTGGTCACAGCACCTGACTCGACAGCGACATCTATTCCCGGCGTCTATGCCGCGGGCGACGTGACCGACGATATATACCGTCAGGCTGTTACCGCCGCAGGCATGGGCTGCATGGCCGCACTGGAAGCGGAGAAATACCTGGCGACACTTGAAGCAACAGCCCAGGCAGCAGAATAAGAGCGAAAGCCCTCAGCTCCGGCTGAGGGCTTTNCACATTNGCATGACCGCNAGCTGTCAGAAGCTCGGATATGAATTGGCAACCTGAATACGGTTCCACGCGTTGATCATGACAATAACAAGCGTCAGCAAATCAATCTCATCCTGAGTGAAGTGTGGGATCAGATCCNCGTGCAACCGGTCAAGGTCTGCNCCTGTCCCCTGCTTCGTCATCGCCTCTGTCCACGCAAGCGCGGCTTTCTCGGCAGCGGAAAACATATCGACATTCCGCCAGACCACGAGATGATCCAGACGCGCATTGGTTTCACCATCATCGCGCGCCTCCTTGGAATGCATATTCACACAATAGGCACACCCNTTGATTTGCGAAGCCCGCAGCTTGACCAGATGCTTGAGTTTCGCATCCAGTCCACAGGCGCCCAACAGCGCTTCGACTTGCGCCANAGCTTCAATCGCCTTTGGTTGACTTTGATAGATATTGAGACGGTTTTTCCCAGACATGTCTGTCTCCATGGTTTGAGGGGTATGCACAGATGACGAGAAAGACNGCCCGTCTGTGACAGGAAAAAACATTCTTTCGCAAAAGAAGCCGCNAGGCTGAGAAGCNTCAACCGTGACAGATCTCATCTCAAAGATGGNCCACCGCGCGCCCGGCATCGCTTGTGTAAAGCACCATCACGTANAAAATGTACGATACGAGAAAAACGAGGCCGANAAGACGCCCTATCTTTTGGCGNANCCAAATGGTGANCCACAAGGCAACAGCAACAAGCAGCATAATCCAGACATCTGTTTCTGCAATACGTCCGACAAAGGGAAGAGGTGTAATCAGAACCGTNACGCCAAGAACGCCAAGTATGTTGAAAAGGTTACTCCCCAAAATATTGCCGATCACAATCCCTCCCTGCCGGCGAAAGGCAGCCACCAGCGAGGCTGCCAGCTCCGGCAGAGAGGTGCCGACGGCAACCAGCGTCAACCCGATAATAGCTTGTGGAACACCCCACCCCTCAGCCAGGGCTGTCGCACCATCGACCAGAAAGTCGGCCCCCGTCACCAGAAGGAAGAGCCCTGCCACGCAATACAGTAAGGCAACACGCATATCACCCGACGCCGGATGTTCCAGNGCCGCTTCACCGACCAGGTCCGGCATCTCGCCCCGCTGCCGTTCTTCCAGATAGGAATAGGTCATATAGCCCGCCAGCACCGTCAGCATGACAAGCCCGGTTAGCAATCCGGCCGCCTCTCCAAACGTGAACCCGACAAGAAGCAGGCTGACGACAACCACAGCCAGTGCGTCACGTCTCACCCCCTTCTCCCCGCAAGGGACGGGTGCGACCAGCACTGTCAGACCNAGAATNAGAAGGATATTGGCAATGTTGGATCCAACGACATTGCCAAGNGCAAGCTCCGGTGCCCCCTTCAGCGCCGCCGCAACAGACACAAGCAGCTCCGGTAAAGAAGTCCCGAAGCCGATAATCACAACACCGACAAAAAACCCCGATAGTCGAAACCGGGTCGCGATAGAGAGACTGCCGCGCAAAATGCCTTCACCACCCGCCAGCAACATGGTCAGGCCGACAAGCACAAGAACATAATCCATGAAATAGAGATCCCCGCGAGATCGATCAAAAGACAGAGCTACAGACTGTAACCGAAGGCTGCCAGATCAAAATCCCGAAATCATATATAGGCAATAAACCGGAATTAAAGANCGCAGCAAAAAATATGCCCNCGGAACAATGTCGGAAACAGCAAAAGGCAGGCCCGNGGCTANACCAACAATNGGGGCAGATCTGCCATATCCCGAAAAACAACAGCCCCCGCCCGCGAAAGCCCGTCTGCGTCTGTCATCGGATCTCCCGCATATCCCAGTACACGCATGCCCGCAGCCCTTCCCGCCTGCACGCCGGGAAGACTGTCCTCAATCACCACGCACTGGTCAGGAGCATGCCCCATCTGTGCCGCCGCATGAAGAAACAGATCCGGNGCCGGTTTCCCGTTTTCCACCATNTCGGCGGTAAACAGGACATGNTCCAGCAAAGGAAGAAGCCCGGAACAGCCAAGCGTCGTCCGCATTTTCTCAAGAGATCCGGANGAGGCAACACAATGAGGGATGTCGAGATGTCTGAGCCGCTCGATCTGCGCCTGAACCCCTGCCACAGCTTCCGTCTCACGNGCGAGGACGGCAAGGGTGCGCNTCCNTTCCTCAGCCAGCCAGTCTGCCGGCAAAGCGCGCCCAAGGGCACTCTCAACCTCCATTTTGACCGACTTCATCGACTTGCCGACAAACCGTCGCCGACACTCCGCATAGCTTATCGGCAGACCGCTTTCCGTCAGGATCTCGGCAAGCAAATGGTTTGACAAGCGCTCTGTATCCACAAGCACGCCATCACAGTCGAAAATAATAAGGGATGGTTCAATCATNGGCACACCATGCTGGCACGCCCACAAAAATACCAGTCACAAAGAATGACCAAATATAACCGGCTCANCNATAAAGAAGCTGCCGGTTCCCTTCATAGAGGTGCGCGACCTCNTGCGCATAACCGTTGAAAAGCTGCGTCGGGACACGGTCGCCNGTCCCAAGCATTTCTTCTGTCGCCTGGCTCCAGCGCGGGTGCGGCACTTCCGGGTTTACATTTGCCCAGAANCCGTATTCCGCTGCGTTGATCTCTTCCCAGAAACTAACCGGCCGGACCGAGGTAAAGGTAAAGCGAACAATAGACTTGATGGATTTAAAACCATATTTCCACGGCGTCGCCAGCCGAAGAGGAGCCCCAAACTGCTTGGGAAGCGGCTTGCCATAAACGCCGGTCACCATGAATGTNAGGTCATTCATCGCCTCTTCAATTGTCAGCCCTTCAACATAGGGCCACGGATACCAGAACTGTCCCTGACCGGAAGCAANCTCCGGGTTCATAAACGTCTCCATCCGCACATAACGCACACCTGACTTTGGCTCCACCAGCTTAATCAGCTCCGCCATCGGAAAGCCCGTCCATGGGACCGCCATAGACCAGGCTTCGACACAACGATGCCGGTAGAGCCGTTCTTCAAGCGGCATCCGNGCAATAAGATCATCTGCATCAATCGTCAGCGGGCTGGCCACGTCCCCGTCCAGAACGACAGACCAGGGGCGAATCTCCAATGCCTGTGCAGCGCCTGAAATACGCTTATGGCTGCCAAACTCGTAAAAATTATTATAGCGAGATGAAACATCTTCCCGGGTCAGCTCACGATCGAGTTTGAATTTTTTGTTTCGCGGCGCAGGNTAGCGTCCNAGATTGGGGTCTCCCGCCGCNGCNGTCGCTTCAGCTTCCGCCGTGTCATCGCAGGCNCTCAGAAGNCCCGCNCCAAGCCCCGCAGCCAAAAGACCACTCGTCTTCAGAAATTTCCGTCTGTTAAAGAAAACATCTTCACCGGTCGCGACATTTTCGGACAATTCCCAACGATGGCGTTTTTTGATGAGCATGAGGGCCTCCTGATGATTGTGCCCATTCTGACCCGCGNAAAAAAACAGGGCAAATCACCATCCGGCGATCTGCCCTGCTTTTCGCTCTCGATTGCGTGATAGGNTTTTACGCCTCAAGCATGGANCGGAGCATCCAGGCGGTTTTTTCCGATGCCTGCATACGTTGGGTTAGCAAGTCCGCTGTCGATTCATCGCTGGCAGCTTCCGCAAGCGGGAAGACAGACCGCGCCGTCCGCGCAACGGCTTCATGCCCTTTAACCAGGTTGGCAATCATCACTTCCGCCTTTGGAACATCCACATCTTCTTCAATAGAAGTCAGGCTGGCATAGGCCTTGTAGCTGCCGGGTGCATACTCACCAAGCGAGCGGATCCGCTCAGCAACCTCGTCAACAGCCATCCACAATTCATTATATTGCGTCATGAACATGGTGTGCAGCGTATTGAACATNGGACCGGTGACGTTCCAATGNTAATTATGGGTCTTCAGATAGAGCGTATAGGTGTCGGCAAGGACACGCGTCAGACCTTCCGCNATTTTCACGCGATCAGCCTCTGGAATACCAATATCAATCTGCATAATTCACCTCCTTGATGAGGAGAATATAGAGAAGATATNGGCCTGNTGCAAGAAAATTTAGAATTATTCTAATATTGAAAAATCAGCACATCGCCCTAAAGGATCTTTGGGTAAAGGGATAAAATTGGTTAAGCTTNCCCACCGGGGTACGTCGACATTGACCGTGAGGGAACTTTTATGAGCATCACTTTTCTTGATCAGCCGCCGATCACCATTTCGCGGCGAAAATTGGTGCAAGGGCTCGCCGCAGGCACCATCGTCGCCGTGGCNGGCTGCGCCCGCAATCAGGCAATTGGCCGCGACCANCTGATGCTTGTCTCCGAAGGCCAGATTGCGCAAATGGCCTCCGCCTCGTGGAGCACCTTGAAGCAGCAAACAAAGATATCCAGGGACAGGGATTTAAACAGGCGCCTCAACGATGTCGGCGGCAAAATTGTGCAGACCGCAGGGCTTCAAAATCAGCCATGGGAATTCACCGTCTTTGACGACGATCAGGCCAATGCCTTCGTCCTGCCCGGCGGCAAGGTCGGCTTTTACACCGGCATCTTCAAACGCATGAANAACGACCACCATCTGGCTACCGTCATGGGGCACGAGGTCGGCCACGTAACCGGGCGACACGCGGCAGAGCGCTATTCCCAACAGGTTGCNGCCGGCGTTGCAACCACCGCAGCAGCGGTNGCTCTTGAGGCCGGGGATGTCCGCGGCGGCGCACAGATTGCNGGCATTCTGGGCCTTGGTGTCCAGTTTGGCATTCTCCTGCCTTATTCGCGCCGCCATGAGCTGGAGGCGGACCGGCTGGGCGTGCACTATATGCACCGTGCAGGATATGACGCCCGTCAGGCGCTCGCGTTCTGGAACAATATGTCGTCACAACGCACAGGCAGTCCCCCGCCGGAATTCATGTCCACACACCCATCCGATGCGAGCCGCAAGGCCGCTATCCAGCAAGAGCTGGTNAGATTGGGGCTGGCATAAACACACACCCCATCTNGTCCCACTTGGTTTAAAAGTCGGACATCAGAAAGTCAGGCCGGTCTTCCCGCAAGACCGGCCTTTCCTTTTTACAATGATGGCCCTACATCGGCACGAGATAAACCGCCGGTCCCCCCAGGCGCACATAAGCCGCAAGTGAGGCCTGGATAAACANAGCCAACACCCAGTTGGCCATGACAACAAAGCCGAACCAGCGAAGTGCCGCAAAGAAACGGGACAAACGTCCCTCCCCGAGATCACCATCAACCACCAGAGCCGCAAGGCCGGTAAGCACCGACAACTCAAGCGCTGGTAATACAATGACGAGCCATTCCAGCACATCATCCGCCGGNTCCACACCCAGACGGTGCAGAAGAAAAAGGACAAGCGCTGCCACAACAGCGATCACCCTTGCATGTGCGAAGGCCCAAATGGCCTCCCCCTTCAATTCAAGTTCCATTTCTATCTTTCAGGCGAGCGGAAGCGTTCGCTCCCGGACCACCGGAAACTCCTGAAAAATCGTAAGACAAGCCGACTCCCGACCAGGCTCAAGACAAGCCGGATCCCCTCTGCAAACGTTTCCTTTACAGAAACATCTGCGGAGTCGGTGCGCGTTAGCTAGCGCTGGGTTTAGGTCACTGAAAAACCGGAGCGAAACGCCGGACGGGACGTGGACTTACGAACCGACAGATACGTCAATCGCAGCGGTGTTCAGCATTGTTGAAAAGCAATGGGTCATCTGAAACCTCTCGATTGTTGATCGGAAACCGACAGGGACTTCAAAACAAAAAGCCCCAACCGGTCGGGTGGGGCCTAGATAGTAACATCCTGATAAGCGGCAATGCGCTTAAACGCGGATACCTCGCCCCGGGAGGTATGCGTGCAGGCCCCAAAATCGGACCGGATATGTTTTTGTTACTGTCATGAGCGTTTGACTACACCCAGTGTTTTGAGAGGTCAACAAGAAGAGACATAAAAACGTCACCACCATCCGTCCCAAGATCATCTTATGAAACAGGTGTGCTCCCTTGGTCACAGCTCCCGCGCAACCGCTTCACATGCATGACCATACACAGATTGCATCCCGTCACCGAAACCGGCAGGCTGGNCGCAACAAAAAATACATTAGGAGAAACAAATGGCAATTTCTNCAAACTGTTGGGGNGACGAAGCCGAATATGATTTCAAAAACATNACGGCAAGCCTCAATCAATANCTGAGGCTGCGCACAAACCCCGTCGCNATGAAGCGTTTCAAATCCGAAGCAGAACTCGATGCCATTCCCAAATTGCGACGCCCGAAACCCGGCGACCTGATGGCGACCGATCAGATTGTCGGGCAATCACGTTGGATCGGCTACACGATCGGCGTGACGATGGACAATCTTATGGGGAGCCAATGCGGAGCCGTTGTTGGCCTTGCGCCCCGCGACGAGGATTTTCTCTCTGGGGAACGCTTCCACGGTGTCTGGTATGGAGAACTGGACGGCAGCGCGGAACATCAGCGCGAAATGTCCTGCGCGTCCCATGGTGACTATCAGGCGCTCGTGACATCACCTCTCACATCCGGCCGGATTGATAATCCCGACATNTGCCTNATCTANGCNACACCNGGCCAGATGATNACNCTCATGAACGGNCTNCANTANAANAACTACAAGAAATACACNTTCACATGCGTCGGCGAGAGCGCTTGCGCCGACAGTTGGGGAAACGCCTTGAAGACCGGCGAGCCCTCCATGTCGATCCCCTGTTATGCGGAGAGAAAATTCGGCGGCGTACAGGACGATGAAATGTTGATCGCCCTCCCGCCTTCCTACCTGCCGCAGATTGTGGAAGGTCTTGCAGCCCTCTCTCGCAACGGCCTGCGCTATCCCATACCCAATCACGGGCTCGACAAGTCACCAATGGCCAGCATCAACCAAAGCTATGGTTGAGCGCGTCAAACCTTGCGCGCAACAATAAAATGCGGCGCGAAAGATCCCGTATAGGTATGACGTTCAATCATCTCAAAACCGCCCGCACGTATGGTCTCTTCCAGTGTGCGGGTGGTAAGGAAACGGACCGGCGGCGCCATGCCGAGCAAACGCATGGGCGGGATGACAAGCCGCCAAAGGAACGACCCCTCTCCCAGCACNACGGTCTTTGAAATAAAGACACCGCCCGGCTTGAGCCGCTCATGGATCGCCCGAATGGCGGCGGGCAAATCTTCATGCAGATGAAGAAAGCTGAAGGCAAGCNCCGCATCGAATGGCACATCTTCCGGCATCTCATCTTCAAGCGTCGTTCTGAGGAATGTGACATTGCCGGGCGCGCNCGCCTGCAACTTCTCATTGGCAATCNCGATCATNTCAGACGAAATGTCGGTCCCGGTGATATGCGCCACACTGTCCGCCAGCAACAGGGCCGTTGATCCCGTGCCGCACCCGACCTCAAGCACCCGGTCCGTCGCCGCAAGATGCGCNCTGGTCCGCGCCAGCGTATCCTCATAGGCCGCCATATCTTTAACCGGCGACGCNGCATACTTTCGCGCCGTCTTGTTCCAAAATNCCTCAGCCCCAATCATCTGNGTCTCCCCTCATTCATCACCGACCAGACGTAANAACGCCGGAATGTGTTTTCAACATTCCGGCGCAAATGGTCTGTAGAACTGAAAGCGCNAAATGCGACCCTCTTACTTGAGGCTTCCACAGAAACGCTGAATACGCTCNCACGCATCCGTCAGCGCCTCGGTCGAAGTGGCGTANGAAATGCGGAAGAAAGGAGACAAGCCAAAGGCTGCACCATGCACAACCGACACGCCTTCCGCCTCGATCAGCGCAATCGCAAAATCCTCATCACTCTCGATCANCTTGCCATCCGGCGTGGTCTTGCCGATACAGCCCGCACACGACGGATAGACGTAAAAAGCCCCTTCTGGCGTCGGGCACTGGATTCCCTTGGCCTGATTGAGCATAGACACAACCAGATCGCGNCGCTCTTTNAAGATCGCCGCATTCTTCGGGATAAANTCCTGTGTCCCGTTCAACGCTTCAACCGCTGCCCATTGACTGATGCTCGTGGGGTTTGATGTGGACTGGCTCTGCACCTTCGTCATCGCCTTGATCAGTTCAACCGGCGCTGCACAATAACCAATTCGCCACCCCGTCATTGAATAGGCTTTTGAAACACCGTTCATCGTCAATGTACGGTTATAGAGCTTGGGCTCAACCTGCGCAGGCGAGGTAAACTTGAACCCGTCGTAAACAAGGTGCTCATACATGTCATCCGTCAGGACCCAGACATGTTCATGCCGTACCAGCACATCCGTCAATGCCCGCAATTCCTGTTCAGTATAAGCCGCCCCGGACGGGTTTGAGGGTGAGTTGAANAAGAACCACTTGGTCTTCGGCGTAATGGCCGCTTCCAGCGCGTCAGGCGTCAGTTTGAAATTGTTTTCAAGCGTCGTCTCAACGAAAACNGGTTTCCCCCCGGCCAACAGCACAATATCCGGATAGCTCACCCAATAGGGAGCAGGAATAATCACTTCATCACCGGGATTGAGCGTNGCAACCATGGCATTGAAAATGATCGGCTTGCCGCCCGGTGCCACAAACGCCTGCTCGGGCTTGTACTCAAGCCCGTTCTCCCGCTTGAACTTCGCGCAGATTGCCTGCTTCAGCTCAGGGATCCCGTCCACGGCTGTATATTTCGTCTCGCCGCGACGGATCGCCTCAATCGCTGCTTCCTTGATATTGTCCGGCGTATCAAAATCCGGTTCCCCGGCCCCAAGACCGATCACATCACGNCCCTGAGCTTTAAGGTCTCGCGCTTTCTGGGTCGCCGCAATCGTAGCGGATGGTTGAATGCGGTTCAGTGCGTCAGAAATAAAGCCCATAACGACCTCCTGGAGCCATTGCCAGTTAAAGTGGCGGGAATGCCAAAACGGCGCCAACCTACGCCCGCAACCCTGTCAGCGCAACAGCNCAACTGCCATTTTTCGCAGGAAATCTGCGGCCTCTGGGAAAATCTCCACTTATGCCCGACCTANATATGAGCGCCGTGTTTTGCAGGGGCATGCAGGACCACCTGCCGCGTGTCATTCGTATCAATGGCAAAAAGCAGCGTATAAAGCGCCGGGACAAAACCCAGCGTGAACACNGTCGCNACAATCAAACCAAAGGCGATCACGCTCGCCATCCCGTAAAACAATGCCCCNCCAAACAGAATAAGCGGCACAAGCCCGAGAACTGTTGTCAGCGTGGTCATNAAAATCGGCCGNGCACGCGCCAGACAGGCGGTCACAACCGCGTCCAGCGGGTCACGCCCTGCCTTTTCTTCAATCTCTATCCGGTCAATCAGGACAATCCCATTGTTGATCAAAATACCAGCCAGACTGAAAAATCCCAGAAGCGCCATAAAACCATAGGCCGCATTCATCACCAAAAGCCCCAGCGTCCCGCCGACAAGCGTCAGCGGAAGCGTCGCCAGGACAATTCCTCCCTTGCGGAAGGAATTGAACTGCCCCACCAGAAGAACAACAATGCCGGCCAGTGATATAGGCAGGAGTGAAAAGAGACGCTCATTGGCCTCCCCCTGATCTTCAACCTCCCCCCCAATTTCAACGCGGTGCCCGGCAGGCAGATCGAGCGCATCAATTGCAGGCTGCAATCGTGCGAGCAACGCGGGGGCCGACAGGCTGCTGTGTCGCCCTTCCACCGTCAAGGTGCGTTCCTGATCGCGTCGCTTGATCCGTCCGTAAAGCCACTCACCATCTATCGTTGCCACCTGACCAAGNGAAACAAAACGCTGTGTCGATGCAGAAAACACCTGCACGCTNTGCAACCCCGAAAGCGAGAAGCGAACGCTCTCATCACCGCGCAAAACAATCGGGATAATCTTGTCCCCTTCCCGAAAATCACTAACCGNNGTACCGGAGAAAATCGTGTTGAGNGCCGTCGCAACATCGCTGGACGTCACGCCNGCACGCCGGGCACGGGTCTGATCCACATTGACCGACAGTTTCAGGATTTTATTCTCCCAATCCTGCTCAATACCAACTGCACCGGGAATGGCGTAGAGAGCATCCACANGCCTGTCCGCCGCCGCCGCCAGCACATCCACACTCGGTCCAACCAGCCGAACCTGCACAACACCCGGCTCAGTCGAACCGAACCACATTTTCTTTGCCATCGCACGCGCGGCCGGCAAACGATCGTTCATAAANAGATTGACCCGCTCAATCACCCGGTCAACATCATCNACATCCAACGTGTTCACCACCACAAAGGCACGGTGAGGGTCAGGGTCAACCGGTGAAAGCGCGAGGAAAAAACGTGGCCCGCCATACCCGACATAGGCAACATGACTTGTGATCTCGGGATTTTGCCCGGCATCGGCAAGCCACTCCGTCAGCTGCCGTAAATCACTCTGCGTTTCCCGCACATCCGTCCCGGCCTCGAAATCGAGATAGANCAGAAACTGGTTTCTGTCTCCCAGCGGAAAAAATTCGGTTCGTACCGTGCTCAATCCAAAGATGGACAAGCCAAAAAGCGCAATAAAAAGGGCGAGGACAGGCAACCGNTGCAACAGAATAAGCCCCAGCAANCGGCGATAAAACCCGTAAACAGGCCCCTCATACAAGGGGCGCTCGCCCGCCACGCCCTCTGCACNGGGCGCAACCTTCATAAACCAGACGCACATGGCAGGAGTAACGGTCATCGACAACAACCATGAGCCCAACAACAGAATGGTGACAACCTGCGCAAGCGAGCGCACATACTCACCNGCCCCGCCTTGTACCAGCAGCATGGGGAGAAAAGCACAAATCGTCGTGAGGGACGACACAAGCAGAGGAAGGGCAAGAGTGCGACTGGCTTCAANCGCAGCCAACCGGCGTTCCACCCCCTGTCCCAACCGAACACGTATGTCTTCGGCAACCACAATGCCATTATCGACCAGCAGGCCAAGCGCGATAATCATCGCCGCNATTGACATGCGTTGAAGGTCAACGCCCAGCAANGACATCNCGATAATNCCCAGCAACATGGTAAGCGGTACGAAAAAGCCGACAATCAGGCCGGTGCGCAGCCCCAGAAACACCATGACAACAGCGAGAACAATCACAAGCGTCTGATAGACATTGGAGGTCGCCCCATCAACCGCTGCTGAAATCAGCTCCGGCTGATAGGTCGCATAATCCAGGACATAGCCGATAGGCAGATCGCTTTCGATCCCGGCCAGAAGCGCGGTCAACGCCTCGCCAAAGGCCACATTGTTTGTCCCTTCCACCGTGGAGAGCGAGAGAATGATTGTCGGTCTGTTGTTGAAGAAAACAGGATTGGAGGGCGGATCGACATAGTCCCGCCGGATGTCAAAAATCTCGGCAAGTCGCAGCACCCGGTCCGTGTCCGGGATACGGACAAAAACATCCGTAACATCCTCAACAGACAAAAGGTTTCCAGACGGCTCCAGCAAAATGGTGCGCCCGTCAGCAACAATCTCGCCACCAGGCTTGATAATGTTCTGTGAAACCAGCTCGCTTGAAATCTCCTGCGGAGAAACGCCCAGTTGCGCAAGCTGGCTGGGTTTGGCTTCCAGATAGATCCGCTCGTCCTGCTCGCCGTGAATTTCGATCTTGCGCACACCATCAAGCGTATAAAGACGATCCCGAACGTCATGCGCCACATCACGCATTTCTGACAGGGAAAAGCCATCCGCCCAAAGCGCGATCGTTGCAATCGCTGTCAANCCTTCCTCATCGAACACAAAGGGACCGCTCGTCCCTTCCGGCAGGTCTCCACGAATATCATTCGCCTTGTTACGAATATCGATGAAAACAGGTTCCAGATCTGCAACCTCGTCGCGAATAATCAGGCTGAGACGCACAGAACCGGTTTTCGATACCGACTTGATCTCATCAATCGCTGCAATCTCCCGCATCGCGGCTTCCANCGGNTTGGCAAGCAATTCCTCAACCCGCGTTGCAGGCATGCCCGGATAGGCAGCGCTGATAGCCACTTCACGGATCGTGATGGTTGGATCTTCCGAACTTGGATAGTTCAGATAAGTCGTCATCCCTAAAGTGATGATGGCGACAATGCAGATAANAGTCGCGCGCGAATTATCGAGAGCGAGTTTGGCAAGGTTCATGAAAACACCCTGGTCCTGTCCGGCTGAAAACTTGGTTTCCAAAATCTGGTCTCCAAAATTTGGTTTCCAAAACCTATTGGCCAATAAGCTTCACGCGCTGACCNTCACGTAAAAAACTCACCCCTGCAGCGGCGACAATATCGCCTGCCGAAACACCACGGGTAATCCCCACAAGATTGCCACTGATNACACCTTCNGTCTGAACCCCGATTTTGGAAACCGTGCCCGTCTCAGGGTCNAAACGAAAAACATAGCCCGTCAGATTGTCATCACCGGGCGCAATGGAGACAAGCGGCACCAGATAGCCTTCGGTCCCGTTGCCCCCGGCCAGCACCACACTGACCTCGGCCGCCATACCGGGAAACAGCCCTCGCCCGTTCTCCAGAATGGNTGCTTTGACCGTGACAGCATTTGCAGCCCCGGCGACCGCCCCGATCTCCACAATCCGGCCTGTGCATCCACACTCGGGCAGCGTGAAGACATTGACCGTAACCGCAGACCCCACTGCCAGACGACCGACAATGGCATCCGGCACAGACAGGGTCACTTCAAAAGCACCTTCGGAATCAAGCTGGAAGACGGTTTGCCCTTTCGCCACTTCCGCGAACGCATCCACATCCCGCCGGGCCACAACACCATCGAAAGGTGCGATCAGCGTCGTGTTGGCCAGATCCCGCTCTGCGTGCCCAAGCCGGGATCGTGCGAGATTGAGTTCACCCTCCGCAGCCTCAGCGATGGCCGTCGCCTGATCGAGCGCTGCTTTGGCAACCCACCCGCGCTCATACAATTGGCGCTGCCNGGCCAGATCAAGTTTCTTATTGTCAAAATCCGCCTGGGCGGCTGCCAGCTGTGATTGCGCTGCCTGGACATCAAGCGTGAAAGGTGCCCGGTCGAGCGCTGCCAGTTCATCCCCTTGCAAGACATGATCACCTTGCGATACGGAGACATTCTCAACCGTGCCCGCAACCGCAAAACTCAATGTAGAGGTTTTGGCCGCCGCNATGCTNCCGGAATAACGCCTGACATCACCGCCCGTCGGCTCAACCACATAATAAGGTTTGATTGACCTGATNACCTCCGCCTGTGGAGGGATCGCCTCCTCACAAGCCGTCAGGCTCAGGCATGAAACCACAACAAGACCGGACAGAAAACGACCGGCACCTNGAAACATTGCTTGGGTATTGAGAAGGGTCACAGGTAAAGCCTCGCATTGCGTGCGTGAAAAGCCAGCCTATGCGGGATCGTCCTATTTCTCAATTGCGGCCTGCCGTTTTCAGTCCGCCATCACCTGCGCCAGATNGTCCCGCCCTTCATCTTGAAGCATACGAACAAAAGCCGCACGNTCAGCCGCCGAACGGTTCTGACTGAGCTTCCATTTTCCTTCCAGCGCAACAACAGGCATTTCAAAAACNACCAGCGCACGCAGCANTCGCTCCATCAGACCAGNNGCCAGATCATCNACCACCCAGGGTGTCGGCCGCCCCGTTTCATGTACCNGGGTCATCTGTGTCAGCAGGTCACGCGCGGCCTGTTCGCCTTCGATCACGCGCGGGCATCCCTTTGCATGNACGACAGCATAGTTCCACGTCGGCACCAGTGTTTCACAACTCTCCGCCGCNGCNCCCCAACCGGGCGAGATATAGCCATGGGGACCCTGGAAAATCNCGACAGCCTGCTGGCAACCATCAAACACCTGCCAATGCGGGTTGGCGCGGGCAACATGGCCAACCAGCACGGGTCCCCCGGCGCGTGCCTCCAGCTGAAAGGGAATATGTGTCACCTGCAGGTCCGGCGTAATCAACGCACCAAAAGCCTGATCCTTGATGAGCGCAAACATCGCCTCATCATCGGGNGGCAGAAAATGATCCGGCACGTACATCAAGCATTTCCTTCTTTAAGGTACATGGCAATCCCCGCCGCTGCCAGAAACGCAATGCCGACATAATCAGCGACAACAACACGCGACAAGGCTGTATTTGATCCTCCCTCCAGCCATTGGAGGACGATAAAGCTCGTCATACTCAACATCCCGACGAGAAGCGCGGCGACGCGCAGTCCGGGCAAAAAGATCGCGGCGACAAGNACCCCGCCCACAACGCCGAACAACACAGCCCGGTGNCGCATCAAAATAGCCAGATCGCGCCCTTCAAGCGATATGTCATAAAGCTTCATCAGTTGCGCTGTTCCCAACACACCCGAAACGGGCAGAAAATTNATAAGGGCAGCAACCGCAAATCCAGTCACAATAACAATCTGTAGCATGACAACATTCCTTCAGATGAACAGGTCTCTTTCACTCGCCCTTCACTCGACAAGATTGCGGGGACGACCGGCCTCACTCAGACATGGCGCGTGCTGCTGCGCCACCCCTGCGACGGTGTGAANGGGGACAATGCCNGCCCAAACCGGCCAATCCAGATCTNCCGGTTCCTCATTTGGTGCCTNGGCCGCATTCACCTTCGCGACNACCTGCTCAAGACGCAGCGCAACCACGCATGTCGCCTTGATTTCCTTCACATTCATCGGTCGCACCTGCGCAGAGCGTCCGGACACAAGCCGATCCACCATAAAGTCCAGCGCCTCAAGCTTCTCANCACCGGCAAGAAGCAC
Organism: Rhodobiaceae bacterium; assembly: GCA_002715765.1. GTDB lineage: Bacteria > Pseudomonadota > Alphaproteobacteria > Parvibaculales > Parvibaculaceae > Mf105b01. The sequence continues at coordinate 28,909 of PAZY01000043.1, forward strand.
AGGCNCACCGTGCAACACAACGCTGCGATAATTCATGGAATGGTGAAACCCGGAACGAGCATAGATGATGCCATCAAGCAACGTCACCGTGGCGCACATGGAAACCCCTTGCCNNNCCGCCAGTCCCAGCCCGCTCTTGGTCGAGGCGTGAAAAAGAAATTNGTCGCCACGGCGCGCATAATAGNCCGGGATCACCACAGGTCGCGCAGCCTCTTCGTCATGCGCAACATAGGCAACATGCGCCACCAACCCTTCATCCAGGATCCCGTGCACAATCGCCTCATCATAATGCGCCCGTGCCGGTGCCCGCCGTGCCCGAAACGGTTTCCGCGTCCGGTAATGCTCAGACATCGAGCAACCTCTTGGGCCGCTGCACAAGTTCACCACCGCAATTCGGGCAGGTCCGATCCATGTCTTCCGAGCAATGGGGACAAAAAGTACACTCAAAGCTGCAAATATGCGCGTATCCGTCCTTCGGCGTCGGCACNGCGCATTTTTCGCAGTTTTCTCTCATTTCCAACATGGTTGGCTCCTTCCAACACAATCAATTGGCCCCACCTTCTGAAACAAATGGACCCTTTATAAGCGCCAATTTGTGATTAGATTTGGTGCCACTTGCTAAACGGCAATCAGGACACGACNGGCCATGCCCCAATCCATCGCTCTTGTTGAACCGATCAACCTGGANCGAAACGCGGACCGCCCGCTGCAATGGCAACTCTACGAAAGCCTGAGGCTTGCCATACTGGACGGNCGNCTGACCGCAGGTCAGCGCTTGCCCTCCAGTCGCGCCCTCGCCAACGANCTCTCNCTGGGCCGCAACACAGTCGTCGCCGCCTACGAGCAACTGGCGGCNGAAGGNTACGTTCTCTCAAAAACCGGTGCGGGAACGGAAGTCGCCGCCCTGCCACCGGAAACNGTACTGGAAGTTGGNCGCAGTGAAACGGCAGGTCGCGCCCAGGACCCGCGCCGTACCCTTTCCAAACGTGGTGANACAACCATCGCCATCCGTCGGGCAAGCCCCTTCTACGAGAAGCTGGCGGCCCTGCCTTTCCAGCATGGCCTGCCCGCAATGGATTCTTTCCCGCGTGATACATGGGCGCGACTACTGGCCCGTCGGGCCCGGCAACCCCAATCACGCCTCTATGATTATCAGTTCGGCCCCGGCTTCCCCGCTCTGCGCGAAGCGATCGCCGCCTATCTTGGGGCGGCACGCGGCGTGGTCTGCGGACCGCAGAACGTGATTGTCACCGCTGGTGCACAGGCAGCACTGGATCTGGCAGCACGAATGGTGATCGATCCCGGTGATCCTGTCTGGGTCGAGGATCCCGGCTACCTCGGCGCGCGCGGCGCNCTGACAAGTGCCGGCGCCAACCTGATCCCTGTACCGGTAGACGAAGAAGGCATCAACACAGAAGCCCTCCCGACAGGCACACCCGCTCCCAAACTGATTTACGTCTCACCTTCCTACCAGTTCCCCCTGGGTGTCACGATGAGCCTGCCACGCCGCCTCGCTCTGCTGGAGCGAGCCAAAGAAACCGGTGCCTGGATCCTCGAAGATGATTACGACAGCGAGTACCGCTATACCGGTCGCCCGCTCGCAGCCCTTCAGGGCCTCGACGGAACNGGCGGGGNCATCTACATGGGCACGTTTGCAAAAACACTCTTCCCCGCCCTCCGGGTCGGCTATCTCGTCGTGCCGGACAGTCTCATCGACGCTTTCACAGCCGCGATCCGCATGACAGGGCAAAGCCCTCCACCGGCAATTCAGGCAGCCCTTGCNGACTTTATGGATGATGGCCACTTCACCGCACACATTCGACGCATGCGCACACTCTACGCAGGGCGGCAACAACACCTGATCGATGCGCTGGACCGCGAAACCGGCGAGATGTTCACCGTCCCCAAGCTTGAAGGCGGCATGCAGTTGGCAGCTTACCTGAACAAGGGCGATGATGACGCAAAAGCCGTACAGACAGTGACCGCGGCCAAGGTCTTCGCGACGGCNCTCTCAAGCTACTACCTCAACGAGCCGAAAAAGCACGGNCTCTATCTGGGGTATGCGGGTGTACTGGAAACAGATATTGACCGCGCCGCNAAAAAACTCGGGCGCGCCATGCGCGATGCCGGGTTCTGAGAAAACTCAAGAGGAACAATATGCGTCTCTATCACATGGCCGACAGCGGCAACTGCTACAAGGTNCGGCTTTGCGCCGCNCAANTGGCAATGTCTCTGGAGCTTGTCGACATCGACATTCTGAACGGAGAAAGCCGCACAGAAGAGTTTCTGGCNAAGAACCCAAACGGTCGCGTCCCNACACTGGAACTTGATAACGGCACCTTCCTGGCAGAATCAAATGCCCAGCTCTTCTATCTTGCAGAGGGGACAAAACTTCTGTCCGANGACAAACAGACGAAAGCACAAACGCTGCAATGGATGTTCTTTGAACAATATAGTCACGAACCCTACATTGCCGTTGCGCGTTTTTGGAAATCGATCAAACCCGGCGGGGAGGAAGAAAAGCGCGACCTGTTTCCCCAATGGCACCAGCGCGGCTATCAGGCCCTTGATGTGATGGAGCGCCATCTGAACCGCGCCGATTTTTTTGCGGGCGCGCAATATTCCATCGCCGACATTGCCCTTTATGCCTACACGCATGTGGCGCACGAAGGAGGGTTCTCCCTTGAAACCTACCCACACATCAAAGGCTGGCTGGCCCGTGTCAGGTCACATCCCGGCCATATTGCCATGGTGTAAAAGAAGGGCTTCAACATCCACTGCCCTCACCACAAGATGACAAGCCAAATGCGCCCGGACTGGATAAAAATTATTCTGCTCTCCCTCTTCGCAGCAGCCGGGTGCACAACAATACATGCGCGCGCAGCTTCGCAAGACACGCTTCTTGAGACCGTCCGCAAAATTGAACATCGCAGCAATGGTCAACTCGGCATCGCCATTCACGATACCGGACTGGACCGCCACTGGTACTACAAGGCAGATGAAAGGTTCCCGCTCTCAAGCACGTTTAAGCCGTTCGCCTGTGCGGGCCTCCTGTCAAAAATGGACAAGGGTGAAGAACATCTTGATCGGCGGCTCATTGTTCACAGCGAAGACATCGTCACTTACTCACCAGTAACAGCAAATCATATCGGCCCACCCGGACTGTCCCTGTCACAATTGTGCGAGGCCACAATCACACTTAGCGACAACACAGCCGGCAATTTCGTCTTGAAGGCTCTGGGAGGTCCCACAGGATTTACCGCCTATATGCAATCGATCGGCGACAAGACAACCCGGCTGGACAGATGGGAAACGGCGCTGAACGAAGCACACCCCGGTGACGCTCAAGACACAACAACACCAAGAGCCGCGATGACGTCGCTGACAACGCTTCTGCTGGGAGAGGCTTTGTCACCAGCATCCCGTGACAGGCTCACAGGCTGGATGCGCAACGACAAAGTCGCTGACGCATTGTTGCGCGCCAGCCTGCCCCAAAACTGGGAAATCGCGGATAAAACCGGCGCCGGAAACAATGGCTCGCGGGGCATCATTGCCGTCATATGGCCACCCGCACAAGCCCCCCTCATCGTCGCGATCTATATGACGGGAACATCATTTTCTCTGGAAGAGCGCAATACAGCCATTGCCGAGATCGGACACGCGCTCGTAAGAGAAAGGGCTCACTGACCCCGCGGACACATTCTTGCCGCAAAATCACCCTGCATGGTCACATTGCCGGGACGTTCCCGCCCCATTGCACCCGTAGAAAGTCAGTCTACACATGAATGCAGCCTTTCAAGGGGAAAACACATGGCCGCCCTCACCTTCGCGCCCGCACCGCGCCTCATCCGCTTCACCTCCCTCCTCCCTCTCGCACTGATCTGTCTGATACTCAGTGTATTTGGCGCACACGCCACCACCAATACCAGCCCCGCTCCGAACGGAGAGATTGCTTTTGTAAAGCCGAACGACATGCAACGTGGCGCTCTGCTTCTCAAAGGCAAGGAACCGGGCCAGTATATCGAAGCCCCGATGGTGGCGACCGACGTGGACATTCAGGTTACCGGGCCAACCGGGCGTACCAAGGTGACACAGCGGTTTGAAAACCCGAGTGACGGATGGGTCGAAGGCGTCTACGTCTTCCCACTGCCAGAGGACGCCGCCGTCGACACACTCAAAATGGTGATCGGCGACAAGGTCATCGAGGGCGAAATCAAGCCGAAGGAAGAAGCAAGACAGATTTACGAGCGCGCCCGCGATGCCGGCCAACGCGCAAGCCTTGTAGAACAGGAACGCCCAAACCTTTTCACAAACTCTGTCGCCAACATTGGCCCCGGCGAAACCATCATTATCCAGATCGAGTATCAGGAAACCATTCACCGCTCCGACAACACATTCTCGCTGCGTTTCCCCATGGTTGTCGCACCGCGCTACAATCCGGCCCCCACAATCGTACATACAGTTGACATCGATCCTCGCAACGGCTGGGGAACCGTGGATCCCGTACCGGATCGCGACCGGATTGAACCGCCGGTTCTCCACCCTGATGAAGGGCCGACAAATCCTGTCACACTGACCTTGTCACTCGATGCAGGTTTCCCCATCGACAAACTGGTCAGCCATCATCACGATGTGCGTATCGAACGCGCAGATAACACCGCCACGCTCACACTCAAGGAAGGTGACGTGCCGGCAGACCGTGATTTTGAACTCACATGGACCCCCAAACCAGGGACGGAACCAACCGCCGCTCTCTTCCGCGAGACGAAACATGGCGAAGATTATCTGCTCCTGATGGTCACGCCGCCACATGGTGAAGCTGTCGCCGCGCCCCCGGCCCGCGAAGTGATCTTCGTGATCGACAATTCCGGGTCCATGGCAGGTGAGAGCATGCCGCAGGCCAAAGAGAGCCTCCTCAAAGCGCTGGATCGCCTGAAGTCGACCGACACGTTCAATGTGGTTCGCTTTGACGATACACACGAGGTTCTCTTCGATACGAGCGTCCGCGCCGACCGGGAAAATCTCGACATCGCCCGGCGTTTTGTCAGCGCACTGGAAGCCGATGGTGGAACAGAGATGCTGCCTGCGCTCAAAGCCGCCCTTCGTGACCCGCTGCATGACACCGATCGCCTGCGTCAGGTTATTTTCCTGACAGACGGCGCGATTGGCAACGAACAGCAATTGTTTGAAGCCATTGTCGATCAGGCGGGACGTTCACGCCTTTTCACCGTGGGTATCGGTTCAGCACCCAATTCCTATTTCATGACCCGCGCGGCGGAAATGGGCCGTGGCACGTTCACACATATCGGATCTGAAACCCAGATTACCGAGCGGATGAAACAGCTCTTCCTCAAACTCGAAAACCCAGCCATGACAGATCTGCGTCTCGTGTGGCCGGATGGCGTGAAAGCAGAGGCCTGGCCAACCCCGCTGCCGGATCTCTACCGCGGCGAACCAATTGTCCTGTCAGCCAGACTCCCCGTGGGAACAGAAGGCACATTACGCCTGACCGGCAAACAGAACGATACGGTCTGGGCGGTTGACATGGCACTCAACCCGCAAGCGCCGAACCGGCCCGGCGTGTCCCAGCTTTGGGCACGTAAAAAAATTGCCTCCCTCGAAGCCGCGCGCACGATGAGCCAGGAGTGGGAAAAATTTGATGGGGAAATCACACAGGTCGCCCTTGACCACCATCTGGTCAGCCGCCTCACAAGCCTCGTCGCTGTCGATAAAACGCCGGCGCGGCCAGCCGGCGAAGAACTGACAAGCCGCGACGTCCCGCTCAANCTGCCCGCAGGCTGGGAGTTTGATAANGTCTTCGGTGAGCCGGAAGCAATGCCCGTGCAGATGCAAAGAGCCCGCGCTGGCGCNATGAACACCATGCTCGCCATGGCCCCGGCNCCGAAGATNGCGGCAGATANCGCAACAGGCGGCGGCATCGTCCTGCCCCAGACGGCAACCCTTGCGCCCGCTCTGCTGAAACAGGCTNTCATTATGTTGGCAATNGCCTNCGCCTTGCTGACACTGGTCTGGCTCACCACAAGAAGCGGGGTTACACGCCTCTCGCTTCTGCGGAAACACTGATGCGTATCGCACGTTGGTCTCTGCTTNTTGTCGCCCTGGGCATTCTGTCCTGGGGCGGCACTCTGCTCGCCCAGGCGTTCTACATGAACGGAAAAGCTGTACTGGCACAGGTNCTGTTGAACAACGCATGGGAAACAACAAAGCAAACGGGGCAAGTAACCAAGGCATGGGACTGGGCTGACACATGGCCGGTTGCCAAACTGACCTTTCCCCGCCTGGACGAGAACGNCATNGTGCTGGCAGGTGTCAGCGGGGAAGCCCTCGCCTTCGGTCCGGGGCATGTCGCCTCCACCGCAAAACCCGGCAGCCCCGGTCTCTCCGTCGTAGCNGCCCATCGCGACACGCATTTCTCCGTATTGCGGCACGCCCGCATCGGTGACGATGTTCTGGTCGATACAGCAGACGGGAANACGCACACATACCAGATTGAGGAAGCCCGGATTGTGGATGCCAGNGCCTCAGGCCTGTTTCAGTCCGGTGAAGGGAANACCATCGCCCTCGTGACCTGTTTTCCCTTTGACGAAACAGAACGCGGTCATTTGCGCTATGTCATGATCGCGCGAAGTGNCCCCCAACAGGCGTCGATGCCCNCCACATTGGTTAGCGCCCGTTAAGCCTTCAAAAAAGGCGNCCCGCCAAATGCCGGCAAAATGACCGNCCCAAACCCTTATATGAACGCNTAAATTTAGGAAAATCCCCACATTTCCCTAGCAAAACCATTTCATCCTGAATTGCAATCGCAACTACAACATCACCAGAATAGTGATCAGTAGAAAGTGATCATGACCAAACAAAGCTCTTGCATTATTTGTATTTTTCATGACATCTATGTGGTACAAAAATGGGGCAAGCTAGGAAATACCTGATTTGCCCTAGGGGGCATTCACTAGGCAGGAGAGAGTACAGTGGGTCTGGAAGGTTATCGTCGCAGAGTAAGCGAAGCGAAACGNAAATCGATCATGGACGCCGCACGCGCGGAATTTCAAGACAGCGGGTTTACCCACGCTGCCATGGCTGAAATTGCCCGGAAGGCTGATGTATCAACAGCAACGCTTTACAAGCATTTCGGTTCCAAAGAGGAATTGTTCAGCGCCGTCGTAGATGCNTCCTATTCCACAATGGGTCTCGGGCTGGAAGATGCGCAAACCGCCAAAACAGCGAAAGACGCCCTGACGAAAGCCGCCGAAAGCTACCTCAACATGCAGTATGGCATGGGTTTGAACGCTCTCATGCGTGCAGTCATCTCCGAAACACCCGGCGACCCGCAAGTGGGCCGGGATTTCTATGCCCGGGGTGTCGTCATGCGCAATGACGAAGTCAAAGCGATCCTCGACAAGCTGATCGAGCGCAAGCTTCTAAAAGCACACGACACCACACTGACATCGCGTCAGCTTGCCGGCATGCTGAAAGAAAGCCTGATCTGGCCTGCCATGTTTGATCCGGACTTCAAACTGCCAGCCAACAAAGACAAGATTATCGACGAAGCCCTGGAAACATTCCTGGCGCGCTACGCCGCCTGACATATCTGCTTGTTGCGGCGGTACGACACACGTATCGCCGCCCCCCCTTTTTGGCGCCCCTACTTGACGGCCAAAAACAGATATCGGTTCACACTGAAGAAAAACGCGTTCTTCTCTGCCAACCGCAACTGATCATCATACCATGCCTGGATTTCAGCCGACGCTAGCCCATGTGCTTCNCCGTGCTGGCGCACGAACCCGTGAATGGCTTTCAACATCCCGCCCGCATAGGAATGNGGCTGAAAGCCAACCGANAAAAGCGGCACCACCTCGACGCGTGTGAGCTGGAACCCCNCGCGCCGCAAACGCCCGGCAAGCGTCGTCGGCAAATGCGGGTCCGCCAGATGATCATCCCAACAGTTCAGAACACGGCNCATGCGCGCACGGTCGCTGGAATGCCAGACGAGAGAATCCCAATCCGTATCCAGAACCAAAGCCCGCCCGCCCGGACGCAGCGTTCGGTACAATTCTTTCAGCGCAAGATCCACNTCATCCACATACTCAAAAACCTGCGTGGCAANGGCGGCGTCATAGACACCGCTCTCCGCTTCCAGTTTCGTTGCCGGGCAAACCGCAAAGCTTGCCTGNGGNAACGCGGCACACCGTGTACGTGCCGCCGTGACCATCGCATCACTTATGTCGAGACCACGCACATGACCATCACGCCCGACAAGTTTCGCAATATCTTCCGCCAGGAGCCCCGGTCCGGTTCCGATATCCAGCACACGTTCTCCGGGCAAAAGAGCAAGCGCATGCAACACCGAAACCCGTTGCCCCACCACATCCGGTGTCAGATACATNGCTTCAACGGCNTTGGCCGCACGGGCATCAAATTCGATCTTGGCAGATCCCTCACCTGACGGGGTACTCACAATGCCTGCTCCTTGACGGTTTGGAAGGCCGNACGCAGGCCCTCCGGGTCACTCATATCGTCGAGCACNAACCGCCGCCCCCCCTGCAAACTAATCTGCACACGCCCTGCCCCGACAAGCCGTTGTAAAAACGANCGGGAAATCTGCAACGCTTCAACATAANCCAGGTCTGCCCCCAGGCGTTCAGGTTTAAACCCGCCGGTGGAAACATAAAGNCTCTGCGAATTAATCAGCACTTCCGCCCCGCGCCCGCGCAAATAGGCCCGTAGATAAAGCANAGGCACCGCAACNGCTTCCACCAGCAGCGCCAAGGCCCGAATGGTCTCCAGCCGCGGTTCCTGNGCATCCGCCCAGATCAGGATCGCCGACCACAAGATCGCGATAAACAAAGCTGGCAGATAGATCGACCAGTGCCGCTGTGAANGCATCCCCACCCCCGACATTCTCTCAAAACCCGCATTAACATGACAGCGGGATGACATTCTTATGCCCCATCATGAACGCAGGTTCAAATACCGGCAGCCCCCGCGCAAACGAGACACACGAGACATACTGGCACCTCCTCCCAGATTGCTGAACNGAACGCTTTCCGCTAGACAGGCCCGCATGACCAGATGGCGCGCCGACCTTTTACTCTTGTTTACAGCACTCGTATGGGGCGCAGCCTTTGTCGGGCAGGCAACAGCAATGGAGCATATGGGGCCCCTCTCATTTACAGGCCTCCGGTTTCTCCTCGCCATGCTGGCGGTCCTGCCTTTCGCGTTGCTGGAGAGCAAGCGGGAAGCCCCGCTCATGAGAGCACACATCGTACCGATGATTATTCTGGGCGTGGTTTTCTTCCTCGCGGGGGCGATCCAGCAGGTAGGCCTCACCGTTACGAGCGTCACCAATGCGGGCTTTCTGACNGCTCTCTACGTTGTCCTGGTGCCAGCGGTTGCCTTTATCGNCCTCAGAGCAAAACTCCCGTTCATCGTCTGGCCTGCAGCCGGTCTCTCCCTGTCGGGCACATGGGCCTTGGGTGGAGGTTTGGACGGCCTCAACTGGGGCGATGGCATCATGCTCATCAGTGCCCTTTTCTGGGCNATTCAGATGCTGCTCATCGGCGCGCTCGCCACCCGGTCCGGACGGCCGGTGACCATGGCCGCCATCCAGTTCGGTGTAACGGCNATTCTCGGGCTGGTCGCGNGCTTCATCTTTGAAACCCCAAGCCTGATCGGAGCCGTCGCAGCCTGGAAGGAGCTGGCCTTCACCGGTTTCATTTCCGGTGGTCTCGCCTTCACCCTGCAGATGGTCGCACAGCGCTACACACCGCCATCCGACGCGGCCATCATCATGTCCGGTGAAGCCCTGTTTGCGGCGCTGTTTGGTGCCCTCCTGCTGGGAGAGCGCCTTGCACCCTTGGGCTGGCTTGGCTGCGGCCTCATTCTCATCGCCGTCATTATGGTGCAACTCGCCCCGATCTGGCGTCGGTAATGGATCGGGAAACCTTTAGGGCGGCGCTGAACATCAGCCTAGCGCGGATACTCAAGCTGTAGCGCGACGAAGTCGGCACTGGCTTTCCCGTAGCGTGCATCAAAATGGGAGAGGATCTGCCGCGCACTGGCTTCCCCTTCCGCCAGAACAAGGGTCTCTTCACCAACAAGCGCCCCGCGCCCGGCCTCGGAGAAGACAATGTGCGTCTCCGCAGACGCAGTGGACAAATCCGCCATGGCCAGATCCGGCAACACAACCAGACCTCCGCGCGTCCGCACCGGGGCATCTGCAATCGTCACAGACGAGGATCGATAGGTACGCGCAGACATGTCGACGGCAAACCCAAGAGCCACCTCATCCATACCGGGGGACAAATGGATGGCATAAGTTTCGCGAGGCCAGCCAAGAAGAAAATTACGTGCAACCACCAGAAGCTCATCCACGCCAATGCCATACACATCCGAGTTATGGTCCGGCGAATAAGTCCCAACGGCAAGCTCCGCCGCCAGCGCTTCAGCACGGGCCTTCCCCGCCATTTCCTCAACCAGTTGGAGAGAGATCGGAAGCGATGCACTCACTCCCGCTGAAGTCGCTACATTTCCATCACGGACGTAGCGCGTGTTGGTCTGCCAATCAACCGCGCTGAAACTTTCGCGCCTCTCCCCTTCTGTATACCAATGCCCGGTCGCCTTGCGGCCATCCAGCAGCCCTGTCCGCGCAAGAACCAGCGCACCATCGCAGATGGACACCAGCCGCGCACCTTTGGCCGCCTGTATTTTAAGCCAGTCGATCAGAACAGCATCTTCAGGGTCCAGCACAGCGGGAATAATCACCATATCCGCACCGTCCGGATGCGCCGCATCAAAACTCGCCAACGTGTCGTCCGGTTCAACCTTGAGGCCCGGCCAGAATGATATCGGCCCCTCACCCGTCGCCACAGCCCGGACATCGCCGACATTCGCGCGCTCCATCACACCATAAGGCACCAGAAAGTCCGTCACTTCGGTACCGCTGTTTTGCGCCACCACAACAATCGTGCGCGCCGCACGAGCAGGCTCAGCCGACACCGGCGTACTCAGCATGGCGATGCATGCCACGGCAATCATCAAAACCAGCGTCAACACAAACGCCAGGCCGCGCTCCCGCGTTGATCCAGCAAACCTTGCACGCTCAACATTCATCATCAGCTCCGTACCGTTCATGTGGAAAGATCAGGCTGAAGCACAAATTATCTTGTATTCATTTGGCAGCAATGACATGATTAAAGCAATTTCTGCCATTTACTGGAAACCCCGGATGAAGAAATCAGAACCTGCCCGACACATTGTTATCTTCACCTACGATGACGGCATGATGCTCGATGCCGTTGGTCCGGCAGATGTGTTTGCCGCAGCCTCGCAATACCACACACAGAAAACCAGGGGCGCCACCCCCTATCGGATTGAAGTGACAGCACTGAAAAAGGGCCCGGTCACCATGTCCAATGGCATCGCCATGCTGGCGGAGAGAGCCATAGGCGAAATCCGGGAGCCGGTTGACACATTACTGCTTTGTGGCGGCACGGCGGAAGGCATGGCAGCCGTTGAAGCCGCCCCTGACTTCTATCCCTGGCTAAAAGACATGGCCGCCCGCGCCCGCCGGTTTGGCTCCGTCTGTTCAGGTGCTTTTTTCCTGGCAGAAGCCGGACTCCTCGACGGACATCGTGCCACCACACACTGGGTGGCGTGTGACCAAATGGCGGAACGTTTCCCCGCCATCGACCTGGTGCAAGACGCAATCTACGTCAAAAGCGGCAATGTCTACACGTCAGCCGGTGTCTCCGCGGGCATCGACCTTGCCCTCGCCATGGTCGAGGAAGATCTGGGACGCGACATCGCCATGAAGGTTGCCCGCCATCTGGTACTCTTCCTGCGCCGTCCGGGTGGACAGTCACAGTTTTCCGCACAACTTGCCGCACAGACTGTCAAGACGGACCGTTTTGACGATCTGCTCTCCTTCATTGTTGAAAACCCCCATGCCGATCTCGACGTGACATCTCTTGCGGCAAAAGTAGCCATGAGCCCACGCAATTTCGCGCGCCTGTTCCGCGAACAGGTCGGAGAAACACCCGCCAAATATGTGGAGCGTGCAAGGCTCGATGCCGCACGCCGGAAGCTTGAGGAAGATAATGACAAGGTCGAGCGTGTGGCTGCAGCCACCGGCTTTGGCACGGCAGAGACACTCCGCCGCACCATGAAGCGCCATATGGCCACCACACCGGAAGCCTACCGCGCCACCTTTGGGGGATGAGGTCTCAGATCATATGTCAGATTGATCGGAAGACAGTTTCGTCAATCTCGATCTCCGGCACCATCGTCACCTTGACGCCAATGCGGAGTTCCTTCAGCAGTTCACAAAGGTCATCACCATCAATCAAATCAATAGCTGGCGCGCCATCTCGCGTGGCTTCCTTACGCGCATCGGCAGTAAAACGGCCTGTAGTAATCACAAGCCCCTTGTCCGCCCGCCCCTGTGTAGCAGCCTGCAAAAGCCGAACCGTCTCCGAACCGACTGATCCCTTGTATCGTTTGGCCTGAAACACGACTCGGAAGGAGATCAGATTGATCCGCAATACACCCTGACCATCAATGCCACCATCACCTGACTTGCCTGTCACCTCAACCTTGGTGAAGCCGGACTCCCGCAAAATGAGTTTACAAAGCCGCTCAAACGCATCCGGGGATATTGACTGCAAAACCACAAGCAGCTGTTCCGACCAACTCGCCGGTTGCTCTTCGCCATCATCTTCGTCTTGCTTACGCGCTGACGGGATAGAATTTCGCACCAAACGTTTGATCGTCGCCGTATTGATGGACTTGGCATCGCGTCCAAGCGCCGTCAGGCTCCAAACACCGCGTTCGCTATTGTCGAGATAGCCCGTTTTCTTCAGATAGCTTTTTGCCCAATTGTGACGGTACCGCAGTCGGGTTTCGTTACTTCCCTCTTTGTGGGGGCGCTCGACCATCTCTTCGGGCAATTGAAGGCGCTCAAGCAGGAGGTCATAGATCTCATCATTCGCCGCCGACCCGCCCAGGTCCCGCAAGGTCAAAATGATCGGCCACATAAGCTCATCAAACTTCGGAAACGTGCGCTCGTGGCTCATCCTATACACCTTCTTGCTCCTAGAATCAGAAGCTAGATTAGCGAAACCGATGGAAAAACAAAGCTTTCACAAATCACTTAATCCCCATCATCGCGCGAAGCGATGAAATCGCATTCGTGCGCACCGCATCAATATCCGTGTCCGGGTTCACCATACACTGGATGCGCACCCCCAGCAGAAACGCACCAAGGCTGATCGCCGTCGCATCCGCATCAAGCTGCTTGTAGATCGTACCGAGCTTCTGCCCGCGCTCGATCAACTGTCGCAACCGGTCCCGCACCACATCATGCACACGGGCAAAAAGCGGCCGGAGCGCCGGCTGCGCACCAAGACTTTCGGCGAGCAACACATGATACGTGTCCCGCACCGCGTCTTCATCATTCTCGCTGAGATAGATATCAACAAAAGCGATGATCGCTTCATGGGGTGCCAGCTCATGAATATGATATTGAAACAACAACTCATCAAAGCGTTGCACCACATCATCCACCAGCGCATTCACCAATCCCTCTTTCGAGCCGAAGCGCTGACTGACAAGGCCGCGACTAAGCCCGGCGCGCTTGCCAATCCGCTCAAACGTCGCCGCCACCACACCGCCTTCGGAAATCAGCTCCGCCGCCGCGCGCAGCAATTTCTCCTCCGATGCGGCGCGCCGCTCGGCCTGCGTCAAAGTTTTTTCCAGCTGCTTGTCCACGAATGCTTCATTCCCCTGCGTCATGCCATGATAGCATGCGCAAATATTATTTGTTACGCAACCAATATCATGCCTATGATGATTGCGAACCCGCAACGCCATCCGGAAAAAGCCCGCGCACCAAAAGAAGAAACGAAAATAGCAAGGCCGGCCTGAATGCACGAGCCTCAATGTCGATGATCGACACATACCGGATGCACGCAGAAACGTCATTTGAACCCACAGAGCCACCCTGAGAGGAAGCCCCTATGACCACCGGTCCGAAAATTGATGCCTCCATCGCAGAAACCATCATCAGCCCCAAAGCCTATGCGCAAGGCACGCCCATTGATGACGCGTTCCGCGAGCTGCGCAAATCCACACCGCTCGGGATCGCGGAGCCCAAAGGCTACGAGCCCTTTTGGGCGGTGACCCGGTTCGACGACATTCAGTTTGTTGAACGCAACAACGAGCTCTTCCACAATGGCGACAAGTCCGCGGTCCTCACCACCATCGATGCCGACAAAATGGTGCGCGAGATGATGGGTGGCTCCCCCCACCTCGTCCGCTCGCTTGTACAAATGGACAATCCGGATCATATGGCCTACCGCCGTCTGACCCAGTCCTGGTTCCTCCCGCAAAACATCAAGAACCTCGAGCCCCGCATTCGCGAGATCGCGCGCGAATTCGTCGATTTGATGCTCGCCAAGGGCGACACGTGCGACTTCGCCCGCGATGTCGCCTTCCTCTACCCGCTCCGCGTGATCATGGAAATTCTCGGCGTGCCACAAAGCGATGAGCCGAAAATGCTGAAGCTCACACAGGAACTCTTCGGTGCCGCAGACCCGGAGATGAACCGATCCGGCAAGGCGGACCAGGACGTTGAAGCAGGCGTCGGCGCGATTTCTGAAACGGTGGCAGAGTTCATTGAGTATTTCAACGCCATTACCGAAGACCGCCGCGCCAACCCGCGCGATGACGTTTCAAGCGTGATCGCCAATGGTCAGATCAACGGGCAACCGCTCGACCATTTTGCCGCCATGTCCTACTACATCATCGCCGCAACCGCAGGCCACGACACGACATCGCACACAAGCGCTGCCGCCTTCTGGGCGCTCTGTGAAGCGCCTGACCAGTTTGCGAAACTGAAGAACGACATGAGCCTCGTCGATTCTTATGTGGAAGAATCCATCCGCTGGACCACAGCCGTGAAACACTTCATGCGCACTGCCACCGACGATGCGGAAGTGGCAGGGCAGAAAATCGCGAAAGGCGACTGGCTCATGCTCTGCTACCAGTCCGGCAATCGCGACGAAACCCATTTCGACGAACCCTTCAAATTCAAAGTGGACCGCAGCCCGAACAAGCATGTCGCCTTCGGCTATGGGGCCCATGTCTGCCTGGGCCAGCATCTCGCCCGCATGGAAATGCGTATTCTCTGGGAAGAGTTGCTGCCAAAACTGAAAAGCATCGAACTTGCAGGCACACCAAAACGCATGGAGAGCGCCTTTGTCTGCGGGCCTAAATCCGTCCCCGTCCGCTTCACTCTCAATTGAGGGCAGCGCATGAGCGAGAACGCGTTCAAAACATGGCAATGCCGCACCTGCGGCTATATCTATGACGAGGAAGCGGGCGACCCGATGGAAGGGCTCGCGCCGGGCACCCGCTGGGCAGACATTCCCGATGATTGGGAATGCCCGCTCTGCGGCACCCCCAAGTCCGACTTTGACATGGTGGAGCTTTAATCGAGCCTGAAAATCCACACGGCATGACGGGAGGGGGCGGCTGGCCGCAAAGCACGGACAAGCGCCCTCCCAGACTAAAACCATCATTAACCATCTGGACATCGACAGGCATAGGGATAAACTGCGTACACGGACATTGCATCCGCTCACGGGGGATCGGTGATGAAACTGTACATAAGCACTGCACGCCTGAGATTGCTCGCAGCGGCAAGCCTGACTTTATGGATCATGTCCGTTGCGCCTGCATCCGCTGAAAATACCGTCTGCTTCTTTTCACAGGAAGAATTCAGAGGCCCTGCCCATTGCGCACCCGCGGGCACACGTACAGGACGGGTTCCCCATCGCCTTCCCTCTCCCATCAAATCTCTCACACTCAACGATGATGCCGTCGTGCGGGTTTGCGAGCAGGTTGGCTTCGGTGGGCGCTGCATGCTGATGACATCAGACCGCGCGTCGCTCCGGGGGCTCCACGTATCCCGGATCGAAAGCTATGAAATCATGAGCCACAACGCTGCAAACACCCGCTTCATCAACCATGTGGGCTATCAAAACAGCGGACGCTTCGTCACCGGCAATTAAACCTTGGGCCGGAAAGCAGCATTCCTGCCATTTCCTGACAGGATCGTGACGAAATCCACCCCTCACCCCCTTTGAATGCCGGGTAAACCGGGCCATATTGAGCCCATGAGTGAGACACACCCGACAGACGAAAGCACGCCGCCCCTCCCC
>PAZY01000044.1 GCA_002715765.1 Rhodobiaceae bacterium
AAGTCGCGCTTGCTCTCATCGGAGATCACGCCGATGGCCTTGGCCCCGGCTATGGCGCAGAGCTGGATTGCGAACGAGCCGAGCCCGCCACTTGCCCCCCAGACCAGAACGTTCTGGCCAGGTTTGAGGACGTGAGGCCGATAGCCGAACAGCATGCGGTAGGCGGTCGCAAGGGTGAGGGTGTAGCAGGCGCTTTCTTCCCAGGTCAGGTGTTGCGGGCACGGCATGAGCTGCTGGTCCTGCACCCGCGCGAACTGTGCGAACGATCCGTCCGGCGTCTCGTAGCCCCATATGCGCTGCGAGGGTGAGAACATGGGATCACCGCCATTACACTCTTCATCGTCATGATCGTCCTGATTGCAGTGGATCACGACTTCATCGCCGACCTTCCAGCGCTTTACCTTGGCCCCCACGGCGTAAACAATGCCAGACGCATCAGAGCCTGCGATGTGATAAGGCTCATCATGCACGTTAAACACGGAGACCGGGTCCCCAAGGCCAGCCCAGACGCCATTATAGTTTACGCCTGCCGCCATCACGAGGACGAGGACTTCATGGCTGTCGAGCTCCCAGGTGGGGACGACTTCCAGCTGCATGCTACTCTCCGGCGGGCCAAAACGCTCCTCCCGGATGGTCCAGGCATACATGTTTTTGGGGACATGGCCCAAAGGCGGGATTTCACCCACTTCATACAGGTCTTTCACCAGCATTGGGTTGGCTGGTGCGTTCTCGGATTGGTTGCTCATGGAAGCCCCTTTCTTTGATTGTGGGGGTAAAACGGTAGGGGCGACGTATTCACACGGTACTTTACGCATTAACGTAGGGATTCGCGTACACTTTGTGCACTGGATTAACTGCGAGAGTTAGCCTATGGATCAATCGGATTGTGTTGTCCTACATTTTCGGCCTTCCTGTATCATTGTAACGATGCTGTTCGTGTTATTGCTGATGGTTGGTTTTTCTTGGCTTCTGGTTCAGATTGTTGAGCACTTGGACCAGCAAGTCGAAATGTTCGATCGAATACTTCCGGTGTTTATCGGTATTTTTCTGGGTTTATCCGTTCTGTTTGGACTGGTATCGCTCTTTATTTGTTTTCGGGCATTTTCAAGTGGCGACCGTGCCGTTGTGATTGGCCCAAAAGGGATAGAACTTCCTTTGTATGGTGCAGGTTTTGTTTCATGGGATTCTATTCTCTTCTTTGAAGCCGGATTGCACACAGACAGTAAACACTTTCCGTGGAAACACTTACGGTATCCCGTTCGGGTGCATATTGACAAAATGCTGTCCGTGATCGAGTTGTGGCGCACTGCTCCATTTTTTGTCCGATGGGTAGCGATTTTGCACGCAAGGCTGGTCATGAAGTTAAGGGGCTATTATACGTTTGAGGTGTCCGGTTATTGGATCCGGGAAACCATTGAGAACCATGTCGACGATATGAACAGGATTGCTTCGGCTGCTGATTCTCGTTTCGCGATTATTAGTGAGTAACGAATGAACGACTTTCAGCATGATCGGGATCGGCCCTGGATTTTCCGCACTTATGCGGGGCATTCGACGGCTGTAGCCTCCAACGCGCTTTACCGGGACAATCTCTCCAAGGGGCAGACCGGTCTTTCTGTTGCTTTCGATCTGCCCACCCAGACCGGCTATGACAGTGACCATGTGCTGGCGCGTGGTGAGGTGGGCAAGGTCGGGGTGCCGATCTCTCATCTGGGGGACATGCGGCAATTGTTTGACAAAATCCCGCTTGAACAGATGAATACGTCCATGACGATCAATGCGACGGCGGCCTGGCTGCTGGCGCTCTATATCGCTGCGGCGGATGAGCAGGGTGCTGATCGGGCAAAACTTACCGGCACCGTGCAGAATGATATTATCAAGGAGTATTTGTCGCGGGGTACCTATGTGTTCCCGCCCAACCCGTCGCTTCGGCTGATCACGGATATTATTTCCTATACGTATCGCGAGTTGCCGAAGTGGAACCCGACCAATGTCTGCTCCTATCATTTGCAGGAAGCCGGTGCGACACCGGTGCAGGAGCTTGCCTTTGCACTGGCGACCGCAATTGCCGTGCTTGATGGCGTCAAGGCATCGGGGCAGGTGCCGGATGCGGAGTTTGCGACCGTTGTTGGCCGGATCAGCTTTTTTGTGAATGCGGGTGTTCGCTTCGTCACTGAAATAGCGAAAATGCGCGCGTTCGTGGATCTGTGGGATGAGATTTGTCTTACCCGTTATGGTGTTGAGGACGCGAAGATGCGTCGCTTCCGCTATGGGGTGCAGGTAAACTCGCTGGGGCTTACCGAGCAGCAGCCGGAAAACAATGTTTACCGTATTCTGATTGAGATGCTGGCTGTCACGTTGTCGAAAGATGCGCGTGCGCGGGCTGTGCAACTTCCNGCCTGGAACGAGGCCCTTGGCCTGCCGCGTCCNTGGGATCAGCAATGGTCNCTCCGTGCACAGCAGATCCTCGCGTTTGAAACGGACCTGCTGGAGTATGAGGATCTGTTTACCGGGTCTCATGTCATGCAGGCGAAGGTCGATGAGTTGAAAACGCAGGCCAGAGAAGAGCTTGCCCAGATTGAGAANATGGGTGGTGCCGTGGCAGCNATTGAAACCGCCTATATGAAAGAAGCTCTCGTTATGTCGAATGCGGCNCGTTTTGCCCGGATCGAAACAGGCGAAATGACGGTGATCGGCGTCAACAAACAGGTTGAGACGGCTGCGTCCCCTCTTGGTACCGGCGATGAAGCGATCATGGTTGTTCCGCCNCATGTTGAAGCGGACCAGATTGCCAANCTTAACGCCTGGCGTGCTGCCCGCGATGATACGGCGGTTAAGGCAGCGCTTGATGCGCTNCGAACGGCGGCAAAAGAGGGCCGCAATATAATGGAGCCCTCTATTGTCTGTGCAAAAGCTGGTGTTACGACCGGTGAGTGGGGTGAGGTGCTGCGTGGCGTGTTTGGTGAATTCCGCGCACCAACTGGTGTTGGCAAAGCGCCGCGCAATGATGTCTCGGGTTTGGATGATCTGCGGGCGCAGGTTGACGCTGTGTCCGCGCAGCTGGGGCGTCGTCTCAAGTTTCTGGTTGGCAAGCCAGGGCTTGATGGCCATTCAAACGGTGCGGAGCAGATTGCTGTTCGCGCGCGCGATTGCGGTATGGATATCGTCTATGATGGTATTCGTCTGACGCCGGAGCAGATTGTTGCTGATGCCATTGATGGCAAAGTACATGTGATCGGGCTGTCGATCCTGTCGGGCTCACACGTGCCTTTGGTTGAGGATGTCATGGCGCGGCTCAAGGCGGCGGGGCGGTTGGACGTGCCGGTCGTGGTGGGCGGCATTATTCCCCCGGAAGATGAGGCCTCGCTCAAAGCTGCCGGGGTTTCCGGGGTCTATACGCCGAAAGATTTTGATCTGAACAAGATCATGGGCGAAATTGTCGGACTTGCNGGCGAGAATGCGACACCCAAAGGTTGAGAGGGGCGTAGGCCTACACGCCATCAACTGAAATTTAATAGGTCTAAGGGATAGTGCCACCTTCAAAGAACTTGGGGGTGTGACCTATGGTCCGTTCAAAGATAGTATTTCCAACGATTATTACTGCTGCATTTCTGGCGACGCCAGCTTTGGCAGGATATGACGTGAATTCCCGTATCGATACGCTTGAGCATGAATTGCGTGAGCTNAAGGCGATGGTTGCCGAGCGTGATCAGCGCCTGGTTGAGCTGGAGACGCGCACTGCAGACCTGGACGATATGCCCAAGTTTGATGGGCGCAAGCTTATGATTTCAAGCCGTGATGGTGATTGGTCCATCCGGTTTGGTGGTCGTGTTCATCTTGACGCTACGATTGTTGATGATGATGTAACTCAGATCGGCAACGGGACGGAGATCCGCCGGCTTTGGTGGGATGTCTCCGGCAAGGTTGCGGGTGACTGGGATTACAAGCTGCAGCTTGGTTTTGAGAACAACGCTGTCCGCATCAAAGATGCTTTCGTCGCGACGAAAGTTGGTGGCGTCACGNTGACTTTCGGNAATCACAAAGAGCCCTACTCTTTGGAAGAGCTTACAGGGTCCAACTACATCACTTTTGTTGAGCGTGGTCTGCCGAACGTATTTGCTCCGAGCCGTAATCTGGGCGTGAGCGCCGGGGTGAGCGGCGCCAATTGGGGTGCGACGGCGGGTTTCTTCACCGACGGCATCAATAATGGCGGGCTCAACAATTCCACGACGGACTGGGCGACCACGGCTCGCGTGCATTATGCGCCTATGGCGTCTGCCACGCAGGCTATCCATCTTGGTGTTGCGGGGAGNTATCGNGGTGTTGAAGANGGATCGACAACGTACAACTCCAGACCGGAGTTTAACGACNGTCGTGGCATCCTGACCACGGGCGCGATCGCCAATGTGGACAAGGTGAGCCAGGTCGGCCCTGAAGCTGCCTTTGTTTTCGGCCCGGTCTCGTTGCAGGCTGAATATCACTGGGCGACGGTTGAACGTTCTACAGGTCTGGCAGATGCAGACCTGGAAGGCGGTTATGTGTTCGCGAGCTGGTTTGTTACCGGNGAGAGCCGTCCCTACGACGCGTCAAAAGGCACGTTCGGTCGGGTGAAAACCGAAAATGGTGTTGAGTTGGCCGCCCGATACAGCCGGGTTGATCTGTCTGACGTTGGTGCNGCTGCAAGTACCGGCGAAGAAGAAAACATCACGCTCGGCGGCAACTATTATTTCAACTCCAACGTTCGTGCGATGTTGAACTTTGTTCACGCTGATATTGACCGTCCGGTGGGGGGTGTTGATGAGACTGTTGAGGCTGTCGTGACCAGACTTCAACTGGATTTCTNATCGTAATGTCTTCTTAAGGATGTGAGCAGATTTGCTCATACGGGGCTCGGCATTCGTGTCGAGCCCATTTTTTATGATCGTCCGGAAATGGCTTGTGCACGGGGTTTCCTGANATGGCGTTTCCCGTTTTTCCCTCTCTGGCGAGCNGGAACATTAATCTCAGATTAGAATTTTGGTTGTCTAATAGACATTCAATTGATGCAAAAGGGTGGCTTCAATGAGACTGGGTACGTTCTCGAAAAATTTGATCCGGGCCGTCGCGATGGCTGCGTTTGGTGTGGGAGTGCTTGCGCAGGAAACTGTGTACGCGGTCGATGCACCGGTTGCGACCCCTGCTGAAGGGGTGGTTGAAGACGTCGTTCTTGCGGAGGATGATCTTCTTGATCCAGCAATGTCAGAATCCGATGTCGCTCTGGAAGATGGTGACGGCCTGGTCGATGCCGGCGACGCGACGTGTCAGCCTGAAGATCTGGCGGCGCTTGCGCTGCCTGCNGTGGTTGAGCCTGCGACGCCAACGACNGATCTGATTGATGCAGCCTTTGTGAATGATCTGAAGAGCTGGCTTAATGTGCCGGTTGTTCGTATGACCCTTGCNGGGCGCAATGGTGACAGTTTGGCGCTGGATCAGGCGGCGGTGAATGATCTGGATCAGCAATGGCGTTCGGAGACGGCGAGTGATGACCAGCCGCTGATTACCGCTGTGCTGAACAGTCCTTTGTCGACTTATCTGCTGCGGGTGCAAGCGGGAAGTCTTGGTCTCTACTCAGAGATTTTTGTAATGGATGCACAAGGGCTCAATGCAGGGCAGAGCGCCATTACNTCNGATTATTGGCAGGGTGATGAAGCCAAGTTTCAAAAAACCTATGATGCGGGCGTTTCGGCCACCTTTATTGATGAGGCGGAGTATCACGAAGGGTCCGATACGTGGCGTGCACAGGTCAATCTGACACTGGCGGACGCAAGCGGGGCAAAAATCGGGGCGGCAACCGTTGAGCTGAACCTCACAGAACTACAGCGTCGCCGTACGGCGGGTATGTAAGGGGATAACAATGAGCCGGTTCAATTCACTCAAGGTTGCAAGCAAACTGATCCTGTCATTTGGCGTTCTCGTCGCGATCATTTTGTTTTCNAGCATTTTCTCTGTGACCAATATCTCCAATGCGCGCAGCGANGTTGAAGACATGGTTACGACATTTCAGCTGCTTGAAGATGTACAGAAACTTCGCGAAGAAGCGTTTGCNCAATCGACGGCTATTCGCGGCCTGTTGCTGACGGGNGACCGGAGCAATCTGACTGTTTATGAGGAGGCGGGTGCNCGGTTTGATGAAGCGCTTGCTGAACTGATGAGTGGTTCTGTCGGGTCGGACCAGAAAGATCGCCTGTCAGTGTTGCAGTCCATTGTTGTTGCCTGGCGCANAGATGTTGCTGCGCGTCAGATTGACCTGATGCGCAAACCGTTGACGGCTGACGAAGCGAAGGTGATGGAAGCGATTGGCGGCGGGGANGCGTTCCAGTCGAGTTTTAACGAGGCATTCGCGCTTGTGCTTGCGGCTGAGGAAGCTGCGTTGATGAACCGTCGGGAAGCCACTTTCTCGTCTTTCTCAAGCACGTCGGCGATTGCTATTGCCGGGGGTGTTCTCTCGCTGGCCCTTGCTATCGCGGCGGGGNGGGCGCTGACCCNAAATATCTCCACNCCGATCACTGCCTTGACGGACGTGATGCGCCGCCTCACCCAGCAGGATTATCAGGTTGAGGTGTCAGCGGATGATCGCCATGACGAGATTGGTGAAATGGCGCGGGCGGTCGGCATCTTTAAGGACAGTCTGATTGAGAACCAGAAACTGGAGCGCGCTGCACATGAGAGAAGTGAGAAGGATGTCGAGCGTGCCAAGCGTATGGAAAGCCTGATCCACGGCTTTGAAGATGAAATCAAGGAGATGACATCTGTTCTGGCCTCTACGTCTGCGGAGTTGAAGACCACGGCGAATTCGCTGGCGGATACGGCGCGGGAGTCGACGGNCAGCGTAACAGAAGTTGTTGAAGCATCGGTTGTGACCTCGCAAAATGTCGGGACTGTGGCAACGGCGAGTACGGAGCTTTCAGGGTCGATTGGTGAGATTGCCCGTCAGGTAACGGTTTCTTCGACGCTGGTCACAGAGACGAAGAATGAGGCGAATTCAACCAACAGCTCCATGCAGGATCTTGCCGAGGCAGCAAGCCGGATTGGCGAGATTGTCACGCTTATTCAGGATATTGCGGCGCAGACGAACTTGCTCGCGCTCAATGCAACCATCGAGTCGGCCCGGGCCGGGGAGGCGGGACGTGGCTTCTCTATTGTTGCGCAGGAAGTGAAGGCGCTTGCTGAGCAGACGACCAAAGCAACGGAAGAGATCGATTCACAGGTGCAGCAGGTACAGGCGCANACGAATATGGCTGTCGGCGCGATNGAGAAAATTGCTGGTCGCATTTCNGAGATNGAGACGGTGGTTTCCCAGTTTGCTGCCGCGATTGAAGAGCAGGAAGCTGCCACGCAAGAGATTTCTCAGAATGCGGAGCAGGTTGCCACAGCGACGGACCGTGTGACGGAGAACATGAAGGGGGTCAAGCAGGCGGCGGAACAGACCGGGCTTGCGTCTTCCGATGTTCAGGTGACAGCTGAGGATCTGGCCCGGCATGCGGGCAATATGCGCCAGCGGGTCGATTCCTTCCTTGATGGTATCAAAGCCTGCTGACCTTACTGGTGGCGCGAGGCTGATTTTAACGATCTTTACGCCCGAATTCCGGTTTTCCCCTTGGATTTCCGGGGTCGGGCGTCCGCGTGAGGCTTCAAATCACACTTCTGCCCTAATTCAGAGATGGTTTTGCCGCAAAGATTGCGCAAAACTTAAGGCTTAAAGGTCTTCGCCCAGTGCGGCGTTCGCGAGGACCGGGGAGACCCAAGGGGAGCTTGTCGCCTGCACACCCAAGGCAGTCAGTTGCGGTGCTTTCCTGTCGGAGATGAACCTGAAAGAGGTAAGCCATGAGCTGGGGGCAGAATAGCCATAAACGTGACGATGAGTTGAAGGCGGCAGCCGAGTATGGACGCCGTACGGAACCGTTGCCNGATATCCATTTNCATGCCGTGCTGACCGCTGCNGACGCGGATTATGGGGATGAGCTTCGGGATCGCCGTGCCCGGCAGGAACACCTGGAACGCGAAATTATTGCTCTCGGTCGTNGGTTGGCTGCGCCCCTTGGCGATGAAANGCCTAAGCGGCGCTGGTTCTCCCGTGCTGGCAAGGGGGAGAAAAACTGATGGCTATGTCCTATTCCTCCATGGTTGGTGATGATCAACGCCAACAGATCAATACTAATTTCCTGGCCAGNCAACGGGCGGCGCGGTTCCGTCCTTACTATTTTGGCGCGATTGTTTTCACTGTGGTTGTCGCGTTCGCCGCCTTGTTTGTGGACTACATGATCGTAACGGAGTTCTGGACACGNGCCTTGTCCAACGAGTTCCTGGAGCTGCCGGGCACGTTGGCGGGTTCTGTTGCTTTCAAGAGCCTTCAGGTCCTGTTTGCGACCCTTGCAGCGCATATCTTCATCGAACATATGTCGGGCTTCGGACGAGCCGTTTTTGTGAGGGCATTGTTTATTCTGGCGCTTACCATGCTTGGTGGGGTCGGCATGCTGCTGGCGTTGATGTCGCTGCCGGCTGGTATGGCTGATGTAGGCCTCGGCGGGCCTGGTGCCTCTCTCGGCTCGGCCCTTTCTAGCCTGGGTATTGAGACCGAAGCGGCGCGGGAAGCTGTTGTCGCCCAGACATCCCTTGATCAGATGCGCGCTTATCAACCTGTTTTCTGGATGGCATCGCTCAGTGTTATTTTCCTTGTGGTGACGGGGGTTGCTGCGCTTTTCCTGCATTATGCGGTGAACAATCTGCGCAAAATTTTCGAGACACGTGACTTTGTCGAGCGTAAGGCGGATATGGCGCGGTTGGCAGCTCTGGAGGCGGAATATGCCCGCAACCGTGAACAGTTGATTGATATGGAGCGGACAGATTATCGCCGGAATGCACTATGGACACGGCTGATGGATAACTGCCGGGCCTATGAGCGCGGCCTTGAGGGCGTGCGTGTTCAACCCGCGGCAAACCGCCGGACCTTGACCCGCACACTGGCATTGCCTGCACCGGGGCGTCGCCGTCGTGATGCGGCAGATGCGGATGCACGCAATGGGCAGCTGCAAGCCTGCGCGGACAGTCAGCAAATTGCGCGGTACGAAAGTGTCTTTGAAGACTGGTGGTCGCGGCGTCAGCGCTTGTCGCAGAATGAGGGGGGGCAGGGAAGTATGGCTCCACCGGCACAGGCGGGCGAAGTCTTGCCGCCGCTTGACGGGGCAAAAGTATTTGCCTTTTCAAAAACGATCAAAGCGGCGGAGTGAACTTATGGCGGGTCTCGCGGCATTTTTCTCTGATNCGTTTGCGAGCCTGATTGTTGCAGCGTNGTTGTTGACGGGGAGCGCGGCAAGTGCTGCTGCGGAGACCCCGGCAGGGCCACGGCATCTTGTGATCGGTCTTGATCTTTCCAANTCCAACCCGCTTGTAACAAGCGATACATTTGCGGCTCAGGTTGCGGCTCGTCTGGCGGAGGATATTCGGGATCTGCCCGTGCGTTCCAAAGTCACGGTGCGTTCTTTCGGGGTGTACGATACCGGTTCCAACGCATTGCGGATTGATCAGGTGATTTCGGCCCGCGCGCGACCGGACGATGTGGCTGAAGGTATTCAGGCGCTGGTTGCCAATCTGCCCCGGCTTGTTGCNGAGGGGAAACTTCAGGCGCAGATGAAAACCAATATTGTCCCTTTCCTTGAGACCATGTCGGGCAGTGTGGACTGTTCCACTCCTACGAAGATTGTCCTGTTGACCGACGGTGCGGAAGACAGTGAACTGGGCAAGCTGACGCGCACTGGCGGGCGTTTGCCGGCGCCGCGCGCGGGTGCGTTTGGAGGGTGTGATGAGCTTTTAATGCTGGGGATCGGNCGCGGGTTTGACAGTCCTGCCACNACATCGCGTTTCCGGACAGCCTGGACAGGTTGGGCCGAGGGTGCNGGGTTTCGGCAGTTTAATGGGCTTTATGACTGGTAATTGACCCAGCCGGGTCTGGAAAGTAGGGTCCGCCTCGCGCGGGCCTTTTTGTTTCTTTTCGTCCCTCCCTTTGTTCCTGCCTTGGCCGTTCGCGCTCTTTCACAGGATGCGTCATGGAAGCTGTTCAGCTGGTTCTCCCCATTTTCGGGATCATCTCTCTTGGTTATCTGGCGGCCCGGACCGGTTTTCTGACGACAGCGGCGGTGGANGGGATTGACCGCTATGTTTTCAATTTTGCGCTGACGGCGCTTCTCTTTCGCGCGCTCGCGAATACAGCACTTCCAACCGAGCTGCCCTGGGGACTCTGGTTCTCCTATTATGGCGGGGTTCTGATTGTCTGGGCGATCGGNGCTTTGCTTGCCCGTATGTTTTTCCGGCGGAGCCCGGCCGACAGTGTCATTATCGGTTTTGGGGGCGGGTTTTCCAACACGGTAATGTTGGGGATACCGATTATTCTGACGGCCTATGGTGAAGAGGCGGGGGTGCCACTTTTCTTCATCCTTGCTTTTCACGGGCTGACGGTTTTCACAATTGCGACATTTCTGCTTGAGACAACCAAGCCGCGGGATGGNGCTGCGTTGACGCTGGTGCAGATTTTACGGGAGAGCGTGAAAGGTGTGGTCACGAATCCGATCATTGTGGCACTGGCATTCGGTATCGGATTTGGGCAGACGGGGCTTTCTATTCCGGGGCCTCTTGATGTCACGCTGGAGATGTTGGCCCGCACAGGTATTCCGTGTGCACTCTTTGTGTTGGGTGCGACGCTTGTGCGTTATGAATTAAAGCGGTCCATTGATGCGGCTGCGCTGATTGCGGCCGTTAAACTTGTGCTTCACCCGATTGTCGTGCTCGGTCTTTCCAGCTTTGTTTTTGTGTTGCCGCCCTTGTGGATCAAAGTTGCGGTGACGATGGCCGCCATGCCGACGGGGGTCTTCTGCTTCGTACTGGCCAATCGCTATCNGGCGGCGCCGGGGGCGGCTTCATCATCTATTCTTCTGGCGACGGGATTTAGCCTGATTACGCTNACACTGGTCTTGAACTATTTCCTTTAGGCCGGCGTGGGCTTGTGCCGGACCAAGACCCCTGGGACCAAAGCTTGCGGTCTTGGTTTCCCTGGATTGGGGGGCGGGCCTTCCGTCAGGCAAAGGTCTTCCGCAATTGTGGCTTCTGCCGCAGGTGGCATGATTTGGGGCGCGTGAAAAGGAATGCCAATGGTGTGCGGGCAATCAGGATAGCGCCGACAAGTGGACTGATGACGGCAACGCTGGTTGCAATTGCCGCAATAGCGTCCGCGTTTTCGATNACGCNGGNTTTAACGAGTGCGATGCGGGTTACGGCACCCGGNAGGAAGAAGGCCANATAGACGNAGAGTGAGCGTTTGCCNACGTAAGATAGCCACTTAAGTTTCCCACGGTCTGCGGCAACGCTGAGAAGGGCAATGGTTGCAATCGCTCCAGCGAAAGCGGCCAGCAGGCCGAAGAGCGGCTTTTCCGCAATCCCTGCTGCAACAAAGAAATAGACCATGGCGAATGCGGCGAGAGATCCGGCAAATACGCGGGTCACGTTATCNCGTGCGAANGCNGCTACGTCGAAGAAGAATTTTGATCCGTGCCAGCCAGCAAGGAAGAAGATGTAACGGCTGGCGAATTCGTCAAGAGTGGTCCANCCCGTGTGAACGGGGGCTGCGTAGAGGATAATGGCGCCACCGAACAGGAAGATGGGCGGCACGTTTTTGAAGAGGCGTGTCACCATGAAGAAAAGCGCAAGTGCGTGGATGAACCAGAGCGTGGAGAACGGTTCGACCGGCAGTAGCAGGATGTCGGTGAAGCTCACGGCATGGTTGCCATAGCNGGCGAAAGCGAACTTCACAGCGAACTGGATGACCGACCAGATTGCGTAGAAATAGGCAAAATGAACCAGTTTGGCGTCTACGTAGCGCGTGANGTCCCATTTGAGAGAGCGGCTGACAAAAAGGCCGGCGATAATAAAAAAGAGGGGNACGCGGAAGGGGCGGGCAAATTCGACAAAGTCAGCCAGCCACATGTGGGTGGCACCNGTCATTTCCTGCGTACCCAGCGTAATGTGCATTTGGGCGACCATGATGATGGTCAGACCTTTTACGTAATCGATCCACTCGATACGGTCNGTCGTCTGATTTTGCACATTCTGGGTCATTGTTTTCTTCCCTACGCACGTATTACGGCAAAACTGTCCCAAAATGGCACTATTTTGTGCAATGGCGGGACGAGGCCGATGCTTCATCTTCTTCTAAGCAGGAAAGGGGCCATGCAGGATTGTGATCTTGCCGGCCGGTCGCTAGAGACCGATCATGCGGCGAATGTCAGCGGGGCTTTGTCCCGCGGTNCGCAGGTCTTTCAGCCCTTTGTCACGCGCGCTTTTTGACAGGCGTCTGCCGTCGCTATCAACAATCAGCCGATGATGACTGTAGAGTGGCTCCGGCAAGTCCAGCAGGATTTGCAGAAGGCGGTGAATATAGGTGGCCGGATAGAGATCGAGCCCTCGTGTCACATGCGTGATCCCTTGCAAGGCGTCGTCGACAACAACCGCCAGGTGATACGAGGTGGGNACATCTTTTCGGGCGATGATGACATCACCGAACAGGTCCGGTTGAATGATTTGCTGGCCGGTTTCGCCATTTGGTCCGCCTTCTGCTTCCACGAATGTGACGGGCCCCCGGTTGATCTCGGTTGCAAGGTTCAGTGCTTTCTCCATGTCGAGCCGCCATGCATAAGAACGGCCTTCCCAGAGAAAGTGGCTTCGTTCTTTGCTGGCCATATCCTTGTAGAGGCCGGGATAGATAAGAGCTCCGTCAGGGTCGCGCGGCCATCTCTCCAGACCGATGCCGCTGTCAGTGATGGCCTGCTCAATTTCGCGCCGGGTCGCAAAACAGGGATAAACGACTTTGAGGGCCCGCAGTTTTTTCAATGCCGCTTCATAGTCGGGGAAATGGGCCGACTGACGGCGAACCGGCATCTCCCATGACAGGCCAAGCCATTGGAGGTCTTCATAGATATCAGCAACATATTCTTCGCGACAGCGCCCTACATCTATGTCCTCAATCCGTAGAAGGAATTGCCCGCCCTGCTTTTTGGCGATATTTGCCGCAAAAAGTGCCGAGAACGCGTGGCCCAGATGAAGTTGGCCATTCGGGCTGGGGGCAAACCGGGTTCTGATCGGCTTGCTGGACGGTTTTCCGGGCGGGCTGACGATGGTGGTTGATGTCATGGGTTTGCGGCGATCGGCGGATAAATGTCACAAAAACGAGTTTCGGAAGGGCTTGCTGCTTCACACAGCCGTCGCACTAGATATAGTATTTTTGTAACCGGAATCGAAGACGACCGTTCGGAAAAAGAAACGGGAGGTGAAAAGTGCACGGTGAGTTCGCAACGCCGGAGGCTTGTCCGGCGCTTGTTCTAAACGCGGATTTTCGTCCGCTCAGCTATTATCCGCTCTCACTTTGGTCGTGGCAGGACACGATCAAAGCGGTTTTTCTTGATCGTGTGAATATCGTTTCTCACTACGATGTGGCGGTTCATTCGCCCCGTTTTGAAATGAAATTGCCGAGCGTGGTTTCGCTGAAAACGTATATGAAGCCCGCGCGTTTCCCNGCGTTTACGCGGTTCAATCTGTTTTTACGAGACAGTTTTGCCTGCCAATATTGTGGTGGCCCACAGGAATTGACGTTCGATCATCTGATCCCGCGCCGGCTTGGTGGACAGACAACATGGGAAAATGTTGTTACTGCCTGTGCGCCCTGCAATTTGCGCAAGGGAGGCAAATTGCCGAAAGAAGCGGGGATGGAGCCTTATCAATATCCCTATCGCCCGACAGTGAGCGAGCTGCACCGGAATGGTCGCCGGTTCCCGCCCAACTATCTGCATGAAAGCTGGCGGGATTATCTCTATTGGGACAGCGAACTGGAGCCTTGAGGGGCGCTGTGTTTTGCAGTTGCAGGTGGAGAAATCCGTTTCCGGATTTTGGAGAGNCTATCTCTGGTCTAGATTTTTTCGCATGTTCGGATGGCGAAACGGCAGATAGCACCTATCGCGCCTGACAAAACCGGGTAGCCGGGTGCTTCCGCTGCGCCATTTGCGAGGGCCTCTTCCTTGTGGGCGATCTCCTCCTCGCGGAATTGGATGATGGTTGCTTTCAGCTCTTCTTCGCCTTCGAGTTTCTCCAACTCGTTGATCTGACGCTGATAATGTTNATCGATGACGGTTTCAACCGCGACGGTGCAGGCATGNGCTGCCTTTTCGCCCATGAGAGCTGTTACGGCCCCCATCGCAAAGCCGCCGACATGCCAAAGCGGGTTAAGGGCTGTAGGACGGACGTCTCTCTCGTTCACCAGTTGGCTGAAGCGTGCCANGTGCTCCTCTTCTTCAGCAGCCATACGTTTGAGCGANTCCGAGATCNNCTTTTTGTGAGGCAGGTTTTTGAAAACCGCAAGNTGGCCTTCATATATGCGNACGGCACCATATTCACCGGCATGGTCCACGCGGATCATCTGCTTGATCCGTTCCGCTGTTGTGGCGNGGCCCGGATGATCCTGTGCAGGGTTAAAATGCTTNGTACCCATGAGGGCCTCCAGCGTGGCGGGGTTTGCTGTTATGCGTNGTCATCATCGTCAGCGCCGGTCTCGGTCCAGAAGCGAAGCAACGCGAGGCTGGCAAGGCCCAACAGACCCAGGGAAATCAGGAAGTTGAAGCCTGCCATTGACAGGCCGAAAAGGCTCCATGGTGTTTCGTCGCAGCGGGGAATTTTCACACCGTCCAGCTGTTGCTGCAGCTCCGCAAGGGAGCCCGCGACCAGCGCATTGCCGGTGCAGCCCTGGGGNCCTTGCCACCATTTATATTCGACACCGGCATGGTAGCCCGCAAGGCCTACATTGGCAGCGGCAGCCAGTGCGCAAAGGGCGATCAGCAGGACCGGGGCGAGACCCAGATTTGTTTCCCGGCCGAGAATGCCCGCGAGGGCGGCGGCNGGAATGAGCAGCCAGTAGGGCATGCGTTGTTGCAGGCACAAGGAGCACGGGTCAAGANCGCCTACATGCTCAAAAATGAGGGCCGATCCCAGCGTGGCAACAGATGCTGCGAAAATGATCCACGGAATTTCGCGATTGGCAATGGGCAGGCTTGTGATCCAGTTCATNTGCTCAGCCTACAGGAAAAGCCCGACCGCGAAAAACCCGCCAATCAGGAGGATGACAAAAAGGATCGACAGAATACCGAAATACCGTTCGATAAAGGTGCGAATAGGTTCACCGAACCACCAAAGCAGGCCNGCGACGGCAAAGAAGCGTATNCCGCGCGCCACAATACTGGTGGCGACGAAGGCCATAAAGTTGAGAGCCGTGGCGCCGCTGGCGATNGTGATGACTTTGAAGGGGAAGGGTGTCAGGCCGGCGATCAGAACAATCCAGACGCCTTGCTCATTATAGCGCGCGGCGAAACTCTCAAATTGTTCGGCATATCCGTAGAAGCCTAAAATAGGCTCCCCAACCTGAACGAACAGGAAAAAACCGATGGCGTAGCCNGCGATGCCACCCAGAACAGACGCGAGTGTGCAGATGGNTGCGTAGGTCCAGGCAGCGGCTCTTTTGGCCAGAACCATGGGGATGAGGGCTACATCGGGCGGGATGGGGAAGAAAGAGCTTTCAGCGAAGGCGACGAGCGCAAGGCCCCAGCGCGCATGGCGATGGGCGGCAAGGTTCATTGTCCAATCGTACAGGCCACGCAACATGGCTGTAGGCATAGCAGGGCGTGTAAAATCTGTCTATCGGGCACTCTTTCCCTTTGACGTCTCGTTTCCTGTGCCTATGATGGCGCCGCTTGCGAGGTGCTGCTTGTTGCAGCTTCGGNGCAATGCCCCTGTGGCGGAATTGGTAGACGCGGTAGATTCAAAATCTGCTGTCCGTACGGGCGTGCTGGTTCGAGTCCGGCCAGGGGCACCATTTAACTTCCNTGCTCCCCAAAGCGAGCNTTTTTTACAGCAGATCTCCNGTCCGGGCAGTCTCCAGGCTGTCGGNTGACTTCGGCCGGGAGTGGCTTTCAGGGCTTCGTTTGTGTGTGTTCGGCGATGAGGCCGCCCAGCCATTCGCGGAACCGGTGACGCACATCCTTGTCATCGCCAAAACCGCAGGCCTTNTAATAGTAATCCCCGATCACAGCTTCGCCGAATGCAGCATTTGCAATCAGAAGGGTGAGGAAAACGGTATCATCCTTGTCGGGATGGGGGAGGCCAGCTTTGTCTGCCATGTGGCAGCGGGCTTTGTGGCCGCGCTCTGCAATCTCCGGCATCACGTCCATGGTCGGATTGCGCTTGGGACCTGCGCCCGTCATGATCAGCCAGGCCAGCAACTTGGCAGCTCCCTGGTCGCTCATGGCTTCAAACGTGTCATTGACCANTCTCGGTGCCTGACTTTCGACACGGATGTCTTCACCCCCGTCAAGGACGGCCAGCAGGTTTTCTCTGAGCTGNGTGGTTGCGCGGTCCACAAGGGCGGCAACCAGCCCGGCCCGGCTTGAGAAATGATGGAGGATTGCCGGGTGGGAGATGCCGACGTCGCGCGCGATATCCTGNAGCCGGATGCCTTCCGGTCCCTGCTCGGCCAAGCGTTTTGCCGCCGCGTCGAGAATGACCCGCTGGGATTCTTCCGCAGANCGGCGGACACGCTTTGTCGGCACNTGCTCCTCTGCGGTTTGGTTTGTACCCCCCGCAGTNTCGGCTTCCATCAGTTTGGACATTTTGTTCTTTCGGTTCGTTCTTTAGTTCTGNTTATCTTATCAAGGCNTGGTTTGGAAGAAAGTGCGTAGTTCCACTCCTTTTTAGGCACTCAACTGTTCGTTTATGTTTGGCATAAGGTTAAGGGCTGGGTTTGAGGGTCGAATCTGGCCAGAATGCCCACCTGTTTGATTTGGGAGAGAGCCATGATCCGCGTAAATGGACTGAAATCGTGTGANACCTGCAAGAAAGCGCTGAAATGGCTGGCTGCGGAAGGTATTGCCTATACCTATCGTGATGTACGCGCGGACGGTATTCCCCTTGGGGAGATCAAGGCCTGGGGGGCGAAAGTCGGGTTTGAAAAACTGGTCAACAAAGCGAGCACAACGTGGCGGGGNCTGTCAGAAGANGAAAAAGCCGTGGCCGTCGGTCCAGGNGCGGCTCAGCTTCTTGTGGATCACCCNACTCTCCTCAAGCGTCCCGTTTTTGAACTTGAGGGTGATGTTTTGATCGGTTTCAAGCCCGAGACGCAGTCAGCGCTCAAAGNGCTNTGATGCGAAAGACAAGGATCTTGCCTTCGGTGGTGCTTTCCAGAAGTTCGTGTCCGCTCTCGTGGCAGAAGTGCGGAAAGTCGATTGNGGCGACCGGATCTGTCGCCNTGACACATAAAATTGTGCCGGTTTCCATTTCCCGCAATCGCTTTTGGGCGCGCAGGACCGGGATCGGGCATGTGAGACCGGTTACGTCCAGCAAAATGTCTTCTGTCACGTGGAATCTCTCCGGTTTGCCTTGACCCTCTNGCAGCGGACTTCATACCATTTGGATTATAAGAATGCACCCAAAGGGGGGCATCAGGGAGGGAATCGATGGGACTGGTCAAACGCGTTTCAAATGAAATTACTTACTTGCGGGCAGCGCTGCGGTCGTTGAAGCGCATCGGGGCTGTTTACGAAAACAGAACGCGGACATTTGCCGATATCATTGAAGGGTTTGCCGCATCGAAACCCGATAATGTGGCCATTCTCGACGGGGGGCGCCAGTTTACCTACCGGGAGCTTGATGCTCTGGCGAACAGATATGCGCGCTGGGCCAAGGAACAGGGGATCGGACCAGACCAGTCTGTTGCACTTTTGATGGAAAACCGGGCTGAATACATTGCAGCCTGGCTTGGGATTATCAAGGCAGGTGGCGCGGCCGCGCTTATCAATACAAACCTGACCGGCGGGCCTCTGGTGCATTCTCTTTCCATATCGAATGCAGATCATTTGATCCTCGGGGCTGAACTGGCAGATAGTTATGCGAGTGCGGTTGATCAACTTGAACGCCCGATGACTGTCTGGGCGACGGGGGGGCAGGTGCAGGGCGCGCATGATCTGGATGCTATTCTGGCAGACCGGTCTGCGGAGAGCTTGCCGGCGGATTTCCGCAGCGGCCTGACGATCGATCATACGGCGCTCTATATTTATACAAGCGGTACAACGGGCAACCCGAAGGCTGCCAAAATTCCCCACGCGCGTTTGCTGGTGATGATGGGCGGTTTTTCCGCCGCAGCCAATGCGACGGAAAAAGACCGGATGTATGTTTGCCTGCCTTTGTATCACTCCGCAGGCGGTGTGTGTGCCGTCGGGACGGTGCTGACAGTGGGGGGCTCAATCATTATCAAGCGGAAATTCTCTGCGCGTGAGTTCTGGGACGATGTTGCTGATAACAAGGCCACGCTCTTCCAGTATATCGGTGAACTGTGCCGTTATCTGTTGAATACCGATGTGCATCCCAAGGAGCGCAAGCACAAGCTTCGGATGGTCATCGGCAATGGTCTGCGCCCTGAGATCTGGCCTGCCTTTCAGAAACGGTTCAAAATTCCCAACGTGCTGGAGTTTTACGGGGCGACGGAAGGCAATGTTGCCCTCATGAATTATGATGGAACTGTAGGCTCCATCGGGCGGGTTCCCGGGTGGGCAAAGTCCAAGTTCAATGTCGAGATTGTTCGTTTTGACGTTGAAAATGAAACACCGATCCGCGGCGCTGACGGCTTCTGCCAGGTGTGTGCACCGGGAGAGGTTGGGGAGGCATTGGGCAAGATCAGCAATGATCCCAAAACGCCAACGGGACGATTTGACGGATACGCCAAGAAAGAAGAGACAGAAAAGAAGATTTTGCGTGATGTGTTTGAGAAGGGAGATGCCTGGTTCCGGACCGGTGATCTTCTGAAACAGGACAAGCTTGGCTATTTCTATTTTGTGGACCGGATTGGGGACACGTTCCGCTGGAAGGGCGAGAATGTTGCAACCTCCGAAGTGGCGGAAGCGATTTCCGTGTTCCCGGGCGTCAAGGAAGCCAACGTATATGGTGTGCATGTGCCGGGGGCGGATGGGCGCGCTGGCATGGCGTCGATCGTTGCGCCAAGTGATATCGATATGGCGAAGTTGAGGGCGCATCTGGAGAAGGAGCTTGCGGCATATGCGCAACCTCTCTTCGTGCGATTGCAGCCGGAAATGGAGATTACCGGTACATTCAAGCATCGTAAGGTTGATCTGGTGAAGGAGGGCTTTGATCCGAGCGCGATTGCCGATCCGATTTATTTCAACGATCCGGCAGCTAAAGCCTTTGTTCCGCTTGACCAGGAATTGTTTGACAAGATTGCAGGGGGCGGTGTTCGCGTCTGATTTGTCTCCAACCTTAAAAAAGGGGCGGCCGGTGTATTTTCCGACCGCCCCTTTTTTGTCTCACCGGGTGTGGGTTGGGTTATTCAGCAGCTTCATCCGGCTTCTGCCCCGCAGCGGCCAAAATATTCGGGCTGATGTCTTTTGTGCCCTTTTCTTCGATATGTTTCATGATCCGTGTGCCGACGGCATTCATGGCGGCACCAATGAAGGTCTCATGATTGTCGCGGGCCCAGGCGAAAGACTGGTCACGGTTCTCATTCAGGCCCTGGAACTTGGGCATGACATAACGCGCCATCAGTTCGTATGAGTTTTTGGTGCGCTCGAAATTCGCCCAATTGTGCGCCATGAAAAGGAAGGCGCCGTATCCGCCTGACTGTTTCTCAAGGCGGTCCAGCTGTGCGATAGCATCTTCCGGTGTGCCGATAACGGCGAGGCCGGATTCGATGAGAGCATCCACGGGGTCTCCGGCGTCTTCCGGCGCGAGAGGCAGGGCAGCCACTTCGCGGAAGTAAGTCAGCCAGTCTTTCAGACCAAACTCCACATCCGCGCGTGCCTGCTCACGCGTTTCCGCAATATGCATGGGGCCCACCAGACGCCAGCCTGACCGATCCATTGTGTTACCGCATTCCTTGGCTTTCTCAACCGCGATGTTCCAATTGGATGCCAGGGCATTGAAGCCGCCGGATGAGGTTGCGCCGAGAGAGAGAAGGCTAAGTCCCAGACGTCCCGCTGCCGTGGCGCCGGTTGGTGAGACCTGGCTGGCTGTGGCAATTTCCACGGATGGCCGTGAATAGGGGGTCATTTGCAATCGCGCTTCGTTCAGCTCGAACCAGTCAGACTTGTGTGTCACTGTTTCACCGCGCAACAGCGGGACAAGAACCTCAAGTGCTTCGTCCATCTTGTCGCGCTGGGTCTGTACGTCGATCCCCATCATGAACGCATCTGATGGCAATGAACCAGGGCCGACGCCGAACATCACACGACCGCGGGTCATGTGATCAAGCTGGTTGATCCGGTCAGCCAGCATCAGCGGGTGATGATAGGGAAGTGATGATACGCCCGTGCCAAGGCGAATGTTCTTTGTCCGCTCAGCGGCGGCGGCGATGAAAATCTCCGGGCTTGCGATGACCTCGAATGCGGCTGAATGGTGTTCGCCGATCCAGGCTTCGTCATAACCCAGCTTGTCCATCCATTCGACAAGTTCGAGATCCCGGTGGATGGCCAGCGAAGGGTTTTCACGCAGTGCGTGAAAGGGTGCGATGAAAGCGCCGAAGCGTAGTCTTGGTCCTGCCATATTGGTTTCCTCGTTTTTACTTTGTTGTTGGAAGTATAGTTGTTGTGTTTTTTTAAGAGTTCACATTTGCTTTAGGCCAAAGAGCATGATGTCGAGAAGCTCTTCGCCGACAGTAGGGGGCACTTCCTCGTCGGCGGTACTCCAGGCGGAGACGAAAGCCCCCCAGCTTGCAATCAGCATTGCCGCGACAAGAGATGCAGGTACCTGCGCACGAAGCTCGCCGGTGGCCTGTCCCTGGGCAACAATTTCTGTGATCAGTTCGCTCAACCCGGCATTGGCGTCTGTTGCTGCGCGGGGCAGGGCTGGCTGATTCAGGAACTCCCGGGTCATCTTGCGCATGATTTCTGCGTTGCGGCCCCAGTTTTCGATCATCATCTGGACAGCGCGGCGTAGTTTTTCTTCTGCGCTTCCCCCTTGCTCTGCCAAGTGGCTTCTAAGGTTTGCGGTCAGCCGCTCGTTGAATTCGGTCAGCAAGGCAGCCTTGTTGGGGAAATGGAGGAAGAAGGTGGCTTTCGCAACGTCCGCCCGCTCGCAAATTTCTTCTATCGTGACGGCGTCATAATCGCGTGCAGCAAACAGTCCCATGGCCGCAGAGAAAATGTTGCGCCGGGTTTTTTCTTTTTTGCGTGAGCGACGTGACACGGGGCCTGGTCCGCTCTCCGACGGTCCAGTTATAGGGGTCTTTTCTCCGGCGATCGATCTGGCGCGTGTCACGTGAATGCCTCTTAAAACTAGACCGAAGTCTAATTTTGTAATTTGGGGGAGTCAAATGGCGGATCGGACGCTAAAGTGACGCTAACGTCATCAAAAACAACATCCGAAGGGGAGAAAAATGGGACGGTTAGAGGGAAAAGTAGCGCTGGTCACTGGCGGTGGGAGTGGTATCGGACGAGGTGCTGCCATCGCAATGGCGGTTGAAGGTGCCAAAGTATTTGTAACCGATGTGGATACGGAAGGTGGCAAGGAGACGGTCGCTCACATCGAGAAGGCAGGTGGGGTTGCCCAGTTTGCAGGTCAGGATGTGATGGATGAAGGCCGGTGGGGTGAGGTGGTTGATCTTGCCGTGAAAGCGTTTGGCGGTCTTCATATCCTGTTGAACAATGCCGGCATCGCGATTGGTGCCCAGGTAACCGAGATGAGCCTGGAGGATTGGCGTCGTCAGATGGCGATCAACGTGGACGGGGTTTTTCTTGGCTGCAAATACGCCATTCCGGCGATGGCGAAGAGTGGCGGCGGTTCTATTGTGAATGTGTCTTCTGTTGCCGGTTTTAACGGGGCGCCGGGCTTGTCGGGGTATTGTGCCAGCAAGGGCGCGGTTCGTCTCTTCTCCAAAGCGATCGCGCTGGAATGTGCCCAGGCGCAGAACAATATTCGCTGCAATTCCATTCATCCGGGCATTATCGATACCGCGATCTGGAGCAAATCCATTGTGGATGAGAGTACATTTGCCCAAAGCGAGGTTATGCAAGCCGGCGCAAATGCTGTTGATGCAGACACGCTGGCCAGTGTGACCACCCCCTTGGGTGTGGCAGGGCGCCCGGCTGACATTGCCGCAGGTGTGGTCTTCCTGGCGTCGGATGAGGCACGTTACATTACCGGCACCGAGCTGGTAATTGACGGTGGCATGACAGCGCGTTGAAGCCTTTGTCCGGGTCTGTTGTCAGGCCTGTTTTATGACCCAGAAGCCGACCCGGGGGAAATGGATGGTTACATCCGCGACCCGCGGGTCGTTTCGTTTAATCGCAATGCGCTGCGCGGAAGATGATACCAGTTCGCCACTAATGGGATCGCGACCATAATCGTCTGCCATGATGGTCACTCTGTCGCCGGGCTTCAGCCCGTTGGGTTCGTCATGATCTTGTCGGGGGAGCTCCGTTGATGTCGCCGCTTTGGCTATGTCGAGCGCTTCTTCCCGCGACATTTCCGTTCGCTGGCCATGGCCAATGGCCTTGATGCGGCTTTCCCAACGAGTGACCTCGTTAAACTTGTCGATCAACTGAGTCCCCTCAGGGGCTATCCAGCGAATAAAGGCCAGATTGTAATAGGCATTTACGTCGGCAATCCCGGCCTGATCACCCATCAGATAGGGGCGTTTGTCCGTCAGTTGTGTTTCCAGCCAGTCGAGCTGGGCGCGCAATTGTTCTTTCATCACCGGGACGGCTGTTTTCATCTGTTCAGTGTCGAAAGGGCGTCCCATCAGTTTTTCACGATCCTGCTTGAAGGCGACGTCAACCGCGTCGCCCGCACTGCCGAAGATGATGGCGACAGCTGCCTGGAACAAGGTGCGATCTGTCCACATGCCAAGGCCCCAACCCAAAGCGTGATCGCCACCAACGAAGAGAGACGGTGTGGGGAAGCGTTGTTCCAGTTCGGCGAGGATGAGTTGCGTGTCGCAGTAAACATCTGCGCCGATCTGCATTACCGGAATTTTTCTGTATCCACCGGTCAGCGCTGTCAGTTCGGGCTTTGGCATGATGACCGGCTGTTCGACGGCATACCAATCGAGACCTTTGATCCCGAAGGCGACGCGCACTTTTTCGGAGAACGGAGAAATGTCGTAATGATGAAAGATGATCGCAGTGGACTTGTCTGTCATATGTACTCGCTANGGCTCGAATGGGTGGGGTATGCGTCGCNGCTCTTGAGTGTAAGTATGGGGCGTGCACAACATAAGGCAANGTAGGGCNCGGTCAGGGCNCGTAACGCCTGTGTGNGCGTGTCTTATGCGCGCAATTTTGCCAGTGCTGCCATTTGCCCNAACAATGTGGGAATNTCNGGTTCGGCATGATCGCCGGAAAANTCCCTATAAAGCGTCGTCACATTGATAATGATCCGCTCGCCGTCCCCCCAGCTGTCATAATCTGAGAAGTTGATGTCTTGTGCCGCCTCAAAGGCGGACA
Source organism: Rhodobiaceae bacterium (assembly GCA_002715765.1). Taxonomy (GTDB): domain Bacteria; phylum Pseudomonadota; class Alphaproteobacteria; order Parvibaculales; family Parvibaculaceae; genus Mf105b01. The sequence goes on from PAZY01000044.1 coordinate 23,571, forward strand.
GGCCNGCNTCGAAGCGTTTGCGTGCTTCATCGCGTGTGTAGATGAGATAATCCTGAACNGCCTTTACCCCTCTCTTATCGGTTATAGGNCCGTGTCCGGGCACAATTGTTTCGACATCCATATCCATGATTGCGTTGCAGGCNTCAATCCAGTTCTGGACGGGACCTTCCCACATGATGGGATGGCCTTCGATAAACAGAATATCGCCCGTGTAGACGGTTTTGTCGCCGGGGACNTGTACGAGGATATCGCCGGGAGAGTGAGCGGGGCCGACATGTTTCATNACTATTTTTTTGTCTCCCACCGTTCGGGTCAACTCGGTTTCAAACACTGTTGTNGGGAGGGTCTGGGTGACGCCCTTAAAGTCGAATGCACCGAAACTTCTGGTGATGAAATCGCCGAGATCGCCAAGTTCAGGAGCCATGTCCAGAAAACCTGCGAGGAGAGCTGGCGGTTCTTTCAGCATGGCTTCTGCAGCCAGCTTGTGCGCGATAATCTCTGCGCCCTCACAACATTCATTGCCATTACAATGATCCCCATTGTGATGGGTGTTGATGAGAGTTTTAATGTTGGATGCAGCTTTTGGCTCTGCCTGCTTCATGGTGGCGAGCATTTCGCGTGTGAGAGGGACATCGAAAAGCGTGTCAACGAGCAGAGCTTCATCGCCATCGACGATCAGGCCTGCATTTGACCATCCCCAGCCACCATCCGGCTGCAGATAGGCGTAGGCNCCATGNCCCAGATCGTGCAGTCCCTTGGTGTANCTGAATTTCGGTAGACCTAGTGAAAGATGATCTCGTGACATGGGTACTTCCTGTTTGGCGCATAAATGTGAGAGCGGCGATTTGNCCTGCATNNCANCCCGGCTTAGTTCAAGCGCGGGGTTGNGCATAGCGGGTGACGCCTGCCTCGATTTCTTCAAGGCCGGAGCCTTCGATGTCGTCATTTTCAAGCTCAATTTCGAGCGTTTCCAGAAACCGACAGACCATGAGGTAGGTGCCGATTACGATAACCAGTTCCGTCATCTCNGCGTCGTTCAAATANGCTTTCGTGGCCCTGAACATTGAGTCTGAGACTTTGACCTTTGCCACCTGTTCGTCCGTAAAGCCCAGAACCTGGTTTTCCAGCGTGCTTAGATGCGGGGAAGGCAGTGTCGCTTTTGCGGCTGCGATNCGCTCTTCGCTCATGCCTATGGTGCGGGAGACGCGNTCATGCTGGTGCACTTCGTAGGTCGATTGACACAGATGTCCTACTCGCAGAATGNCGAGTTCGCGTAGCTCCGGGGTGAGCACTCCATCATTCAGGTAGGCGCTGATAAATTGCATAAAGGGGGCAAATGAAGCACCCGCGCCGGCCATCATGCGAAAGACGTTGAGAGGGGGCAGGCTCGACAGGAGTGCCCGCGCCGGGGCGGGGAGCGTGTCGGGATCCGGGTAGGAAATGCGTGCCATGTTCAGCCCTTGTTCAAGCGTGTTTTAAGGGCTTCCAGGTCAACACCGTCCGTGGTTCCGTCCTCCTCGATGTCCACATCAAAGGTCTCCAAAAAGCGCGATACCATCATGTAAAAACCGATGGTGAGGGTCAGTTCCTGCATGACCTTGTGGCTGAGTTGACCGGAGAGTGGGGTAAAGGTTTCGTCGCTTGCTCTTACGTTCAATACGATGTCGTCGGTGTAGCGCATAACCGCCCGCTGGAGGTCGGTAAAGACCTTGGCGTCGGGGCCTTCGTGGATCGCCTCGATCAGNTCNTCCGCCATGCCCATCTGGCNGCAGATACGNTCGTGCTGATGTACTTCGTAGCTTGCTTTNGAGAGAACACCCACGCGCACGATTGCGATCTCCCGCAAAACAGGGTCGAGCTCCGCTGCGCCGAGAAGGTGATTGCCCAGCCCGATAAAGCGTTTCAACAGCCCGCCGGAATGACCCATCATGCGGAAAATNTTCAGCGGTGGCAGCTTGTCCAGCGTTTCTTTGGTTACNGTGTCGGCGTTTGCCGCGTCGAAATAAGGTATACGTGCCACGTTTGTTTTCTCCCCGATGACCGTAAGGTCATTTATGTCCGGCCTGATAGCCGGATATCCGGTCTAGCGCCGGTTGATGTCCTGTTGAAAGTCAGACTAAAGGCTGAATTCCGGCCTGCCTAGAGGGAAGATGTTTTCCTTCTTGCATAGTCGCGCTAGTCTGGCTGTCAAAAGCGTGCCAGCGCGGGAGTGACGCTGGCATCAGAAGGCCGAAGTGCCCGTATTTTCAGAAAATGGGAGGAATGATGATCGACTTCGATCAGATTAAGTGTGTCGCCGACATCACGCGACATCAGGCCAAGGTTATTCCAGATGCAATTGCGCAGGTTTTTGAAGGGAAGGAAACCAGCTTTGCAACGTTGCATGCGCAATCCAACCAGGTTGCGCAAGGGCTGATTGCCGATGGCTGTCAGCCGGGNGCACGGATTGGTTTTCTGGGCAAGGGCTCAGACCGCTATTTCCAGATGCTGCACGGGGCGTTTAAAGCCGGCAGTGTGGTTGTCGGCATTAACTGGCGTCTGGCTNGCCCGGAAGTAACGTATGTTCTCAATGACAGTCAGACCGAGATTATTTTTGTCGGTGCCGAGTTTTACGAACTNGTGGAGACGGTGCTCGCGGATAGCCCGTCTGTGCGGAAAGTTATCGCGCTAGATGGNGGGCATGCAAGCTGGGAGTCTTTTGACGAATGGCGNGACAAGTTCCCGGCGGAGGACCCTCAGCTTCCGCAGTCTGGTGATGATGATGTGATCCAGCTCTATACAAGTGGTACGACGGGCCATCCGAAAGGTGTTCAGCTGACGAATGATAATTATCTGTCGGTTTTCCATCAGGGGGCTGCTGCGGGGTGGGCTGATTGGGAGCGAGGGGATGTCAATCTTGTTTGCATGCCGCTGTTTCATGTTGCCGGCGTTAATATTGGTCTGATCGGGAACGCGCAAGGGTGCAAGAATNTTATTCTGAAAGATGTGGACCCGAGCGTCATTCTGTCCCTCATTCAGGACTACCGTATCAANATTGCCTTCATGGTGCCGGCGGTTATTCTGATGATGTTGCAGGCGCCGACGATTGAAACGGCAGACCTTTCCAGTCTCAAGCAGGTGATTTATGGCGCGTCTCCGATTGCGGAAGATGTGTTGCGCCGGGCACAGGACCGTTTCGGCTGTGATTTTATTCAGGTCTACGGGCTTACCGAGACGACGGGCGCTGGTACCTATCTGCCACCGGAGGCGCACGACCCTGCACGGGGGAAGCTGCGATCCTGTGGTTTGCCTAATCCTGGTATGGANGTCGCTATTATCGGAGATGATGGACAACCGGTTGCGCAAGGTGCGGTTGGCGAGATCATGATCCGCGGTGGTGCCATTATGAAAGCGTATTGGAACCGGGCAGATGCGACGGCCGAAGCNATTGATGCGGATGGCTGGTTCAAGACGGGGGATGCCGGATACCTGGATGAGGAAGGGTATGTTTATATTCANGACCGGGTGAAAGATATGATCGTCTCCGGTGGTGAAAATATCTACCCGGCGGAAGTTGAGAATGCTCTTTTTGGTCATCCAAGCGTTGCGGATGCTGCCGTGATCGGGGTGCCTGATGACAGGNGGGGTGAAGCGGTGAAGGCCATCATCGTTCGCAAGCCGGGCGAGGCAGCGGATGCGGGGGCGATTATCCAGTGGGCGAAAACACAGATCGCCGGTTACAAGGTGCCGAAGTCGATTGATTTTATTGACGCACTCCCCCGCAATCCGTCGGGCAAAATTCTGCGGCGTGAGTTGCGGGAGCCATANTGGGCGGGGCGCGACCGGAAGGTAAACTGATGAAAATGGCTGCTTCGGAAATTGTTGCTTTCTGGTTGCAAGCCGGACCGGCCAAATGGTTTGAGAAAGACCCGGCATTTGATGAAACGATCCGGGCGCGGTTTCTGACGTATGTGGAAGCCGCGCTTGGCGGCCAGTTGGGCGAATGGATGGAAAGCGATCAGGGTGCTCTCGCGCTTGTTCTGGTACTNGACCAGTTTACGCGGAATATCTGGCGTGAGGATGCAAGAGCCTTTAGCGGGGATGAGATTGCGCTTGCCTGCGCTCAGGACGCGATTGGGCAGGGGGTGGACCTGCGGTTGAGCGAGGTTGAGCGTCGCTGGCTCTACATGCCCTTTATGCATTCTGAGCGGCTGGAGGCCCAGAAGGCGGGGATGGTGTATTTTTCAACGCGTCTGGANGATCCGAACACGTTGGCCTACGCGCAGCTTCATCTGGATATTGTTGAACGCTTCGGGCGTTTCCCACATCGCAATCAGCTTTTGGGGCGGGAGACAAGTGAAGCAGAGCAGGCGTTTCTGGATGACGGTGGTTTCAAGGGGTAGAAACAAAAAGAGGCGCCGTCAGGGCGCCTCTTTTCATCCTGAATGATGGTTAGCAGATCAGGCGGCCCGTACCTTCGTCAGGAACTCGTCGACAGCTGCTTTGAGGTGGTCTGCCTGGCCGGCCAGNTCTCCGNCCGCGCTTTGTACCTGCGTTGCGGCGCTGGCACTTTCGTTGGCGGCAGCNGTAACGCCTGTAATGTTGGCNGCGACTTCACCGGAACTTGCTGCGGCTTGCTGCACATTGGTTGAGATTTCAACCGTTGCTTCCTGCTGCTGATCGATGGAGGCTGCGATAGCCTGNGAAATTTCCGAAATTTCAGCAACTGTTACGGTCACATCACGGATGGCTGTGACCGCATCATTGGTGGAGCTCTGTACAGCCGAAATCTGCTGGCTGATTTGCTCCGTTGCGCGGGCCGTCTGGTTGGCAAGTTCTTTCACTTCCGAAGCGACGACCGCNAACCCTTTACCGGCCTCTCCGGCNCGTGCGGCCTCGATGGTTGCGTTCAGAGCCAGCAAGTTGGTTTGTTCGGCTACGTCCTGAATGAGTGTCACAACTTCGCTGATCTGGCGTGCGGCCTCGGACAGGCCTTCAATGCGATTGTTGGCATCGCTTGCTGTGTCTGTGGCGCGCTGGGTGATCTGTGTGGATTGCGAAACCTGCCNACGGATTTCCTGGATCGAACTGGAGAGNTCTTCCGCGGCACCGGCGACTGTTTGTACGTTTGTGCTTGCTTCCTCTGATGCTGCAGCGACGGCGGTTGACTTCATGTTGGTCGTTTCAGCCGTTGATGTCATTGCCGAGGCCGTATGCTCCATCTCTTCAGCTGCGGCGCTTACTGTTGCCAGCATCTGTTTCATATTGTCATCGAAGCCTTTGATGAGGTCTTCGATTTCTGCGGTACGGCGTTCCTTNGCTTTCTGTTCTTCTGCTTGTGCAGCTTCAAGCTCCCGGCGCTCAATGGCGTTCTGACGGAATACTTCAACGGCTCGGGTCATGTCGCCGATCTCGTCGTGGCGATCTTTTCCTTGCAGATCCAGTTCAGTATTGCCGGAGGCGAGCTCCTTCATGGCGTCTGTTGTTGCGCTGATTGGTGAGGAAATCTGGCGCGCGAGGAAATAGCCCGCGGCAGAGATCGCGGCAATCAGCGCGAGCGCGATTGCGAGCATGATGTTTCGCATGGAGACGAGGGCTTCATTGACTTCGTCTTCGGATATTTGCGCGAGAATGGCCCAGCGTGTGCCGTGGAACTCCACAGCTTCTGCGTAGGTGCGGGTTTCATGCCCTACATGGCTGAGGCTTCCGCTGGATGTTGCGTGCTGATTTCCATTGAAGATGGATGTCAGGGCATCGTTCTGAACGGATGTTTTCAGGAGGGTTGATGTTTCGGACAGGCGTGAGTCCGCGCGCATCAGGCCATCTGTGCCGACCAGGAGCATTTCACCGGTTTCGCCAAGCCCTTCGGCTGACTGCATGAAATTATTGATGATACCGATAGGCATCTGGAAGGCAATTACGCCAACACGGGCNCCGTCGCTGTTGATTACCGGGCGGGCGATGAAGCTGGCCGGCGCGTCGGCACTGGGGGCGTAGGGGCGGAAATCCGTAAACGCAATGCTGCCAGCACCTGGTGCGTTCGCAACGGCTTTGAAAACGGTACCCAGATCGGATTCTTTCCATTGTCCTGAGAGAACGTTGGTGGCGTAGTCGAGCTCTTTGAAGACNGAATAGACAACATTGCCCTTCATGTCGAAGAGGAAAATATCGTAGTAGCCACGTTCGTTCAGGAAGGTTCTGATCCATGGGTGGTATTTACGGTGAACGTTGGAATAGTAAGAACCGTCATTCGCATAGTCGAGAAGATGTTTCTCTCCGACACCGTTTGGATTGCCGCTGATGTAGGCGCGTTGCAGGTAGGATTGCGGGTTTTCGTCGCGAAAGACGTCCCAGGCNTGCTCAAAGTTTTCCAACGCATCCGCGATGAGCGGGTTTGTGGACATGATCTCGAGGTCTTGCTCGATCGTTGTCAGATATTTTGTGAACGAGGATTGTCGTGCACTCAAGGCCGCTTCAAACCTTGCGTCTGTNGCCTGATCAAGAGATGACGCAGNGCGCNAGTAGCTTGATAGTCCGACACCCAACGCCATTACTATGGAACACCCTACAATGATCGCTGGCAGTTTCTCTGCGATCTTGAGACGTTTCAGACGCTCAATCATGTCTATCCCCATCCAAATGAAACCTGAACTCAACTTCAGGTAGAAATCCCAACGCTTCCTTCGTAGGTGAAATCCATTAAATTTNACTAAAGTTTTGGNNAAATAGGTATTTTTTTGGGGCATAANGCANAAAAACAAACCTAAAGTNTGTGTCTTTAAAGTTGTATGTGATTCTCATTTTGAGGGCGCNGGCTCATTAGATTTGTTGAAGCAAAGCTCTANCTCCGCGATACTCTGCCGCTTAAATCAAAGAGAGGCCCATTGCGTGACCCAAACGACGACCCCCACGACAACACTTCCTGCAACCCTTGATCNGCAGGTTAGAACCCTGCTCGAAATGCTGGCGCAGGCAGACGGTACGCCGATTTCAGACATGGCCCCGACAGATGCCCGTGCCATGTATCTGGCCATGAAGGACGCTTATGAGGTTTCGATCGGGAAGGTGGAGGACCTGACCATTCCGGGGCCGGGTGGCGAGATTGCGCTCCGGCTATATACGCCTGTTGCNGCCGGGGGCGGGGCTTTGCCGGCACTCGTCTTTTTTCATGGGGGTGGATGGGTTATCGGTGATCTGGATACCCACGACGCGCTTTGTCGGACATTGGCGAATGAGAGCGGCTGCAAGGTTGTCGCTGTTGATTACCGTCTGGCGCCCGAACACCGGTGTCCTGCGGCCGTTGAAGATGCTTATGCTGCGATATGCTGGGTGGAAAATGCGGGTGCGTCGCACGGGATTGACGTGAATGCGATTGGCGTGGCGGGAGATTCTGCCGGTGGCAATCTGGCGGCGGTTGTCTGTCAGATGGCCAAGGCAAAAAAAGGGCCGGATATTCGTCATCAATTGTTGATCTATCCAGTGACGGATACCAAGACAGATACACCATCCTATCAGGCTTTCGGGGAAGGCTTCTTTTTGGAGAAGCGGACAATGGAATGGTTTATCGACCATTATGTCGGACCCGATGGTGATCGTGCGGACCCTGTGGTTGCTCCGTTGAACGCAGAAAATCTGAAGGGCCTGCCGCCTGCTTATGTGGTGACGGCGGGGCATGATGTTCTGAAAGACGAGGGTGCTGCGTATGCCCGGCGACTGGAAGAAGCGGGTGTCGATGTGACCTATGTCGAGTGTGCGGGCATGATCCATGGCTTTTTTAATCTACAAGCGATGGTGGAGGCTGCACGTGGGGACGTCGCGCGGGCGGCCAAGGCGGTTGCCGAGGCGCTTGCGTAAGCACAAAAATTCCTCTAACTGATTGTTTCATCATACTTGATGATGCATAAGGGTTTTCTATGACTGTTCCGTCCCTGCCGTCCGTTCATCCATTCTCCGGCCTTGATGTCCCCCACCATGTGGCTGCTCTGGCGCAGCATCGTGGTTCGCATCCGTTCCTTGTGTGGGAACCGTTTGAAGGAGAAGGGAAAACCTGGAGCTATGCGGCCTTTTACAATGATGTCCGGCAGATTGCAGCGGGGTTGCAGGCACGGGGTGTGAAGAAGGGAGAGCGGGTTCTTATTCACCTCGACAATTGTCCTGAGAGCATTCTGGCCTGGTATGCGTGTGCACATCTTGGTGCCGTCGCTGTCACCACGAATGCGCGTTCGGTTTTGGCAGAACTTGCATACTATGCCGAAAATGCAGAGGTGGTGGGTGCTATTACGCAGCCCAAATTTGCAGCACTTGTGAAAGAGGCTTGCGCTGGCCTTCGGGGGCTTGTGGTGACGGAAACCGATAATGGGGACGCACCCAGCGGCGGGGAGACTTCTGTCGAGAGGACCTGTTTTTCTTCGCTTTATGGTGATGTTGATGCGGTACCGTTGCGCGCGGTGGAGCCGTTCCTGCCTGTGGGGGTGCAGTATACGTCGGGCACGACGTCGCGACCCAAAGGTGTTGTCTGGACCCACGCGAACGCCTTGTGGGGCGGCAAGCTTTGCGCGGCGCACGAGACATTGACGCCTGACGACGTACACCTTGTCTACCTGCCTCTTTTCCATACGAATGCGCAATCCTATTCTGTACTGGCATCCTTGTGGGTTGGCGCGACGATTGTGGTGCAGCCTCGCTTTTCGGCATCGCGTTTCTGGCCTGTGTCTCTCAAACACAAATGTACCTGGACCAGCATGGTACCGTTCTGTTTGAAGGCATTGATGGCGCAGGACGTGCCTGCGGATCATTTCTATCGTCTGTGGGGGAACGGGGTGGCGAACCTGCCAACGGACGCGCATTTTGGCGTTACGACGATGGGCTGGTGGGGGATGACCGAGACGATTACCCACGGGACCGTCTCCAATCCTTATGACAAGACAACGCCGCCTATGACGATGGGTAAGCCTGCCGTGGGGTACGAGATTGCCGTTACGCGTGATGATGGAACGCCCGTCGCACCCGGCGAGACCGGTAATCTATTGATCAAGGGTATTCCCGGTCTGTCCCTCTTCCTGGAGTATCTCAATAACCCCAAAGCCACGGCTGAAAATTTTGATGCTGATGGCTATTTCATCACAGGTGACAAGGTCACGCTGCTGGAGAACGGTTTCCTGCAGTTTGCGGATCGTGACAAGGATATGCTCAAAGTCGGTGGGGAGAATGTTGCTGCTTCCGAAGTTGAACGCGTGATTATGACAGTGCCGGGCATCGCAGAATGCGCCGTGGTCGCCAAGAAAGACCCAATGCTCGACGAGGTGCCTGTTGCGTTTCTCCTTGTACCGGGTGGTGAGGCATCGGCGCCCGCTGGGCTTGCTGATCAGGTGGTTACCGCCTGCACGCGGGAACTTGCCAACTTCAAGGTCCCGCGCGAGATTTTTATTGTGGATGCGCTGCCCCGCTCGACCCTGGAGAAGATCGCGAAAGCTGAGCTGCGGAAGCGCCTCGACTAGGTCGAGCAATGACTAGGGGAGCAACTTGCCCGGGTTCATAATGCCCTTTGGATCCAGCTTTTCCTTTAGTGTGCGCAGCAGGGAAAGACCCATAGACCCTTTCTCTTCTTCCATCCATGGCGTGTGGTCTGTCCCCACGCCGTGATGGTGGCTGATGGTCCCGCCATTGGCCAGGATCGCATCTGAAGCCGCACGCTTGATTTTCTGCCACTGGCCAACTTCGTCTCTCAGATCTCTGGGGAAGACGAAGGTGAAATAGAGGCTTGCCCCGTCCGGATAGGAATGGCTGACATGCCCCATGACAATACCTTTGGCCGCAGGTTCTGCCTTGGTGTCTTCGATGGCCGCCTCAATGGCGCTTGTCACCTTCTGATGCAGGTTCATGATGTTGGACCAGTGGGTTGATGTCTCCAGTGTGTCGATGCCGACACCACGGTCCATCATCGGGTCGCGTGCATAAGGTGAGTTAAAGCGGCCATGATACCATTTGTCACCCGCACCGGAACCAATGGCGAGGGCGCCGCCTTTTTTGCAGATAGCTTCTGTTCGCTCTCTGGCCCAGCTTACTGTTTCCTTTTCCCCCTCAATACCGATCAGCATCAGGCAGGGATTATCAGCCAGGCCTTTCCACTTCAGAAAAAGATTCTGGAGTTTGGATTTCAGACCACCAGCACCGGTTGCCGAGAAGGCCTGGAAAAAGTAGGTCTCAGGCGCGTCTGACAGGCGAACCATGGCGACAGGAATACCTGCATGGTTGATTTCGCGCGCGACGTCGACACCGGCCTCGAAGTTTTTAAAGAGATAACCGCGATAGTCTTTCGCCGCAGGTATTGCGTGGATTTTGACCGTCGCGTCGCAAATGATGCCGAGCGTACCTTCTGACCCTGCAACAATCTGATTGAGGTTCGGCCCTGCGGCGGACGCGGGGGTCTCCTCTGTGGACCATGTGCCGGCAGGTGTGGCCAACCGGGTTGATACCAGCCATTTCTCAGCCTTGCCATAGCGGTTTGACTGTTGTCCCGCCCCGCGTGCGGCGACCCAGCCGCCGAGAGTAGAGAACTGGAAGCTCTGGGGATAATGCCCAAGGGTCAACCCTTGTGCCTGGAGTTTTTCTTCGAGTGCGGGGCCATAAATGCCAGCTTCGATACGGGCTGTCATGGAGACGCGGTCGATTTCCAGGATCTTGTCCATCAGCGTGGTATCGATGGTGACGAGCTTGTCTTCGGCATTTCTTGCGTGTGCGTTCACGCCGCCGACGACAGAGGAACCGCCGCCAAAAGGTACGATGGCAATGTTTCTGTCCGCGCACAGGGTGATGAGCTGCTGCACCTCGGCGCTGGAGCGCGGATAGATGACGCCATCCGGGGCGACGGCCAGGTCTCCGGCGCGCACGTAAAGCAGGTCATGATAGGATTTGCCGCGCGCGTGGAAAGCGCGTTCATAATCGTCTGTACGAACCTGATTGTTGCCAACGATTTTTTCAAAGCTCTCAATGTCGTCCGCCGAGAGGTGGCAAGATGTCAGGGTAATGTCTGACAGGCGTTTTGCCGGTGTGGAAGGCAAAACGGACAATCCAAGGGTCTCGCGAATCCAGCCCCATTGAGGTGCGCCGTCTGGTAAGGGATTGTCCTGCTTTGCAGGGCCCCAACCATTCCATCTCAGTGTCTGGCGGTCGATTGTCATGGGAAATCCTTTCAGCGGTAGGCTGTCTTGCAAGCGCTAGAGGCGCAGTGTGAGTGCATTGGTGAGAATGTCGAAACGGGCGGGCAGGCGTCCCGGCGCTTCCCCGTCAATATCCAGAAGGACGGGTTTTGCATTGATCGGTTCCGCTTCAACCCAACTTGCGCGGGTTTCGATGACTTTTTCATTGTGGATATGAGAGCCGTCGTAAAGCGAGCCGGAGCCGCTTGCGAGGTCGCGAATGCCCATGTCTTTCATAATGATGAGATCAAACAGGCCGTCATCAACCAGAGCATTGGGGGCCATCATCATGCCCCCGCCGAAGAAGCGGCCGTTGGCGATAGCCGCCGTGCTGACATTGAGCACTTCATCAAAGCCCTGATCGGTGCGAATGCGCACAGGCTGTGGCTTGTAGCGCATCAGGGCTTTGAACGATGCCCATTGATAGGCGAAGCCGCCGCCGAAAATCTTTGAGAAACTGGTTTTGTTGATGGCGCGGTCGACCGCGCCTGAGAGGCCGAAACTTGCGATATTGTTGAAGTAGCGGGTGAGGCGCTTTCCTTCATCTGTCTCGAAGCTAAGGCGGCCTATGTCTACCGTGCGCGTTGTGCCCGTGGCCATGCGGGCAATACAGGCTTGCCGTTCTGCCGCCAGATCAAAGCTTTTGCGGAAGTCCCCACCGGTGCCGGTATTCAAAAGCCCAAGTTGCACCGATGAAGGTGTGCTGCCGGCCTGCATAATGCCGTTCACTGTTTCGCTGATGGTGCCGTCACCGCCAACAGCGATCAGGAGTTCTGCCCCTGCATCGAGGGCCTTGCGGGTCAACAGCGCGGCTGGCAGATGTTCGGGACGCGCCGGGCCGTCCGTGAAATAGGGGGTAACGGGGCCGAGCACGGCTTCCAGCTCCCGCTGGATGGTCGGCCAGTCACGGCCCGTGCGACCGCCACCTGATGCAGGATTGATGATCGCAGCAACGGACCTTATCGGCGTGGGGGTGTCGGGTCTGCTCATTTTCTGGCATCAAGGGTGAGGAACCCCTGCTCCAGTTCAGCAATCTGGCTTGTACGCGTTGCATCGTCCCAGCCAAGCTCGCGCGCCATAAGTGCAGCTGCAGCTTCTACAGCTTCCTTGCCCGGGTGTCCGGTTGTCCCCAGACCGGTTCGGCGCATCACGGCATCCGACAAGGTGCAGGCCATTTCGTGGCGCACGGCGTGAACAATCTGCACCCCGAGATCAGCTGTTGTTGTGCTGAGTGGCTTAAGCAGGTCTGCCTCTTCGCCCTGACGTTCCCGCGCGGTGGCGAGAACTGCCTCGTAGCGGCTACCGTGGTAGCGGGTAAGGTTCTCCACAATTTCCGGGTCCAGATCCGCGTGTACTTTTTTTGCCTGGTCCACGAAAGGTCTGAAACGACCGGTCGCCCCGCCATAGAGCGGTACGTCCTGTGTTGCGGGGGCATGCTGCAGGTTCAGTTTTGTGGTGACCATGTTGACCACTTGTTCGGCCAGATGTCGTGATGTTGTCCATTTCCCACCCATGGCGGAAAGAAAACCCTGGATGCCGTTCAGCTCTGCATGGTCGATGATCTCTGCGGCACGACTGGCATTATAGCTGTCTGCATCATCCTCATCGTCCTGTGGTGTCGTATCAACAAGAGGGCGGATGCCGACATAGAAGTGCTCAACGTCGTCGCGAGTCAGATTGAGGCCTGGCAAACCATCATTCACAACGACCAGGAAATCTTTAATGTCCTGCTCGCTGACGCCCACTTCATCAGGTGCCCCGTCAAATACGGTATCTGTTGTGCCGAGGATGGTTTTGTCCCGCCACGGAATAACAAAAAAATGGCCGCCAATCTTGGACTGGACGGCGAGCGCATGTTTGTCTGAGAGTGCGCGTGTGATGAGGTGAATGCCTTTAGACCGGATCAAACGACGAGAGGGTTTTCCGTTTTCAGACAGGCCCAGCATGATATCGGCCCAGGGGCCTGCAGCGTTGACTGTCAGTTTGCCTTTAATCTCGTGGGTCGTCCCATTGAGCGTGTCTTTGACGGTCACTCCTTTAATGGTTTTCCCGTCATCGCTTTTGACGAAACCATCGACTTTGGCATAGTTTGCCGCGTCTGCACCTTTTTCTACAGCACCCAGAATGAATTCCAGGCAAAGGCGCTCTGGTGCAAACATCTGACAATCATAATAGATTTTAGCGCCGGTCAGCCCTTCAGGACGTAGAGAGGGCATCAGTTTCAATGCCTCTTCGCGCGAGATGCTTTTGTAAGCCGGAATTTTTTTGTCCGGGTCATCCAGCCGGTTGCGATCAAAGGCAAGCCAGTCATACATGGTCAGACCTACGGCCAGCACCAGGCCACCTTTCAGCCCATGCCCATAGGTTGGCAGGATGAAGGGGAGGGGATCAACCATGTGGGGCGCATTCTGCTCCCAGATGCGGCGCTCGCGCAGGCTTTCGCGCACCAGGCTGATCTCGCCGTTCACCAGATAGCGCAGTCCGCCATGTATCAGCTTGGATGAGCCGGCGGTTGTCGCGTGGGCGAAATCGTCTTTCTCCAGCAGTGCGACTTTCAGGCCCCGCAAGCTCGCGTCCCATGCGATGGAGGCGCCAGATATGCCACCCCCCACCACAATCAGATCATAGTTTGTCTGGCTCATGGAATGGAGGTTGCGCTGCATATTGTCCTGCCGGGAAAACTGAAAATTGAGAGGTCGCGCCGGATGGCAGAGCCTGTCTGACGCGGGGTAAGCCTCATGTTGTCGCGCGTCAGGCCCTTGTTTGCAAGCCGTTTTGTTTCATCCGCCATTCCAGATGCGAGAGCCGGTCCTGACCGAAAAAAGGTTCGCCTTCAAAGACCATGAGAGGGACCCCCCAGTGGCCTGCTGCTTTCTGCGCGGCCTCGTTGCTGGCGATAATGGTCTCGTAATGCTCCGGGTTGGCTTTGATCTTCTGATCCAGCGTGGCGAGGTCGAGCCCTGCGCGATTGACGGCGTTTTCCAGATGATCTCCTTCATTCCAGCCCTTCACCCCGCCGAAAATGATGCTGCTGACTTCATCGAGGAAGGCGAGCCCTTTGCCTTCTTCGGCTGCCGCGCATCCAAGCCGTGTGAGGCGGTGAATATAGGGTTGTTCTTTCGGAACATTGCCAGAGGCTATGTCCATCTGGACCGGGTCTGGTGAGGGCCAGGCATAGGGCAGCCCCTCCATCTGGGCGACGCGAACTGTATCTTTCAGGAGGTAGGGTGGCCACATGGGGTTGACCGTCTTGAAAAAGCCGTCCAGCCGTACAGCGATCGGGTAGACGGGACGGACGTTCACCTTCAGTTTGAAGGCTTTTTCCATGGCGACGATCCGCTTTGTAGCAAGATAGGAATAGGGGGAGCGGAAGGACCAGAATAGATCGAATTCCAATGAATTGCTGTCGGACATGGGGTGTTCCCTCTCGTTTTCTGTCATTTTGTTGGCAGACAAGGTCAGGCTTTTGGCGGGCCTTTGCAAGAGCTTTGGAAGCCCTGCTAAGCTCTCTCCAATAGAATTGAACAGATGAGGGAGGCGCAACGGTGGCGCAGATAAAGGCAAACAATATTCAGATCGAATATGAGCGGTTTGGACCGGAAGACCGGGAAACCGTGCTTCTGATCATGGGGCTTGGCGGGCAATTGACGCTTTGGCCGACAGAGCTTTGCGAGGAGCTGGTTGCACGTGGCTACCATGTGGTGCGTTTTGACAATCGCGATATCGGCCTGTCTGAAAAATTTGATCATGCGGGTATGCCCGACATGGGCGCCCTGATGGGGGCATTGCTGTCGGGGCAGAAACCCGAGGCACCTTACTCGCTGGATGATATGGCGGCAGATGCGACCGGGCTTCTGGATACGCTTGGTATTGCGAAAGCCCACATTGTGGGGGCCTCTATGGGCGGCATGATCGCGCAACTGGTAGCTATCAATCACCCGGAAAAAGTGTTGAGCCTCACCTCTATCATGTTGACGACTGGCAACCCGGAGTTGCCGCAGGCAACACCGGAGGCGATGGGTGCGTTGATGGCACCGGCGCCGGACCCTAACGATCTGGAAGCGGTTGTTGCACGGGGTGTTCATACATGGCGAACTATTGGCAGTCCCGGCTTTCCGACGGATGATGCACAATTGCGGGAATGGATTTTGCGCGACTTCCATCGTTCATTCTATCCGCAGGGTATTTTGCGTCAGATGGCGGCGATCGTGTCGAATGGTGACCGGCGTTCAGGGCTTGCGTCTGTGACAGTGCCGGCGGTTGTGCTGCATGGTGTGGATGACCCGTTGGTTCCGATAGCGGGTGGGCGCGATACGGCGGCGAGCCTTAAGAACGCCGAGATGATTGAGGTGCCGGGTATGGGGCACGATTTCCCGGTTTCTCTTGTCGAAACGTTTGCTGATGCCATTACGAAGGCTGCGTCGAAAGCTGGCGACAAAGCGGCGGCGGAGTAGATTATGCAGATCAGATCAAACGGGCTTCATATGGAAGTGGAGCGTTTCGGACCTGAGACGGGTGAGCCTATCCTCCTTGTTATGGGGCTTGGGGGGCAATTGACACTATGGCCGATTGAGCTCGTCGATGAATTGGTCGCGCGTGGTTATCAGGTGGTGCGGTTCGACAATCGTGATGTTGGTCTGTCCTCCAAGTTTGATCATATGGGGACCCCATCCATCGTTCGGTTGATGATTGCCGATGCGTTGCGGTTGCGGCCTCGCGCCCCTTATCTGTTGGATGATATGGCGCGGGACGCCGTTGGCGTGTTGGATGCGCTGGGGCTTGATAAGGCTCATATTGTCGGTGTCTCAATGGCAGGGATGATTGCGCAATTGATTGCTGCTCATCATGGAGAGAGGGTTTTGAGTCTCACCTCCATCATGTCGACCACCGGTCATAAATCGCTGCCTGGGCCGAGCAAGGTGGCCCGGAAGGGACTTCTTGCACCACCTCCGAAAGACCCGAATGACCGTGCCGCCATTGTGAAGCGGATGATGGATACGGTTTCTGTGATTGGCAGTCCGGGATATCCGATGAGCGAGGCGGAGCGTCGGGAGCTTGTTGAGACACAGCTTGACCGTGATTACCACCCAACGGGATTGGTGCGACAGATCGCGGCAATTGTTGCCAGTGGTGACCGTCGTGCAGCGCTTAAAAAAGTCAGGGTACCCAGCGTGGTTTTGCATGGGGAAGATGATCCGCTGGTGCCAATTGAAGGGGGACGTGATACGGCCCTTCACATCACAGGTGCAGAGTTTGTGAGCGTGCCGGGTATGGGGCACGATATGCCACGTGCGCTTGTCCCGATGATTGCGGACACGATTGAGAAAGCGATCGCGCTTGGCCGTGCCGCCGTCACTCATGCAGCGGAGTAAAGATCATGCAAGTTAAAGCCAATGGAATTGATGTTGAAGTTGTGACCCATGGTGATGCGTCGTCACCAACGATTTTGCTGGTCAATGGGTATACGTCTCAGCTGATTAACTGGCCCAAGCCTTTTGTCGATGGGCTGGTTGCTGCCGGGTTTCATGTCGTTACCTATGATAATCGGGATGTCGGCCTGTCTCAGAAATTTTCTGGAACGCCCGACCCGCGTGCAACGTTCAAAGCGATGATGGAAGGTCGTGTGCCTGATATTCCCTACACGCTCAGCGATATGGCTGCAGATGGTATCGGGGTGCTTGATGCGCTTGGCGTTGCGAAAGCACATGTGCTTGGGGTGTCGATGGGTGGCATGATCGTGCAATTGATGGGTATTGAGCACGGGGGGAGGCTGTTGTCCCTGACCTCTATTATGTCTTCAACAGGTAACCCCGACGTTCCGCCGGCAACGGCTGAAGCGCAAACTGCGCTCAATGAGCCGGCTCCCAGCAACGGCCGCGCGGATGTGATTACGCATTCGACCAAAGGCCGCCGGACGTATGAGAGCCCTGCCTATCGCAAAAGTGATGCTGAATATGCGGCGCTGATTGGCGAAGCCTATGATCGCATGTTCTATCCGGAAGGATATGCGCGCCAATATTGTGCGATTGTGGCTGATGGAAACCGTGTTGAGCGTTTGAAGTCTGTGACAGTTCCGACGCTCGTTATTCACGGGAAAGACGACAATCTGGTGCGCGTTGAGGGTGGTATTGATACGGCGAAATCCATCCCCGGAGCGAGGCTCGAATTGATCGACGGCATGGGGCACGACCTGCCGGAAGGTCTCTGCGATCGCTTCCTTGAACTTGTCACCGGCCATTGTTCAGCACATGGCGGGACACGTGGTGCGTCTGCAGCGGCTGACTGAGTTGACTAGTCGAGTGGGGAATGAAAAGCGGGGCCATTGAGCCCCGCTTTTTTGTTGTCAAACTGACGGGCGGTTTACATGCCGCCGCCGACCTGAGAAACCCCGCCATCACACGGCACACACGCGCCTGTCGTGTAAGCGCTGGCGCGTGAGGCAAGGAAGATAGCAACGCCCGCAATGTCTTCCGGCTGGCCAATACGCTTGCGTGGATTTGCCTTGGAGATTTCATCTCCCATGGTGGCGAGCGTTGCGGCCATCATGTGGCTCTGGAAGGGGCCAGGTGCAATGCAGTTGACCAGAATATCTTCAGATGCCAGGCGCTGGGCCAGATGGCGGGTCAGCATGATCATGCCCGCTTTGGACGATGAATAGGCGTAGGTTTCGAGCATGGGCGGGTTGATGCCGTTGATCGATGCCGTGTTGATGATCCGTGCAGGTGCTTCATAGGTTGCGGCCTTGCGGAGCAGGGGGAGAAGTTTCTGGATCAGGAAGAACGGGCCTTTGATATTGATGTCGAAGACCTTGTCCCAGCCTTTTTCGGAGTATTGATCGATCGGCTCCCCCCAGGCGGCGCCAGCATTGTTGACCAGGATGTCGATTTTTTCTTCGCGCTTGCCAATTTCTTCTGCAAATTTGGCGATGCCTTCAGCTGTCGACAGGTCCCCGGGGATGGAGATGCATTCGCCAATTTCGCTGAGGCGCGCGGCTGTTGCATCACAGGCTTCCGCTTTGCGGGCGGTGATGTAGACGCGTGCGCCATTCTCCACGAAGCCCTGGGCAATCATCTCACCAATACCGCGTGAGCCGCCGGTGACGATGGCGACTTTTCCTTTGATGTCGAAGAGGTTTTTCATATTGTTTTCCCTGCTTAAGTCGTTGACGCCGCGAGCGTCATTTCAGTTTTTATGGGCGCACGCTAGCACGAGGGTACAGTTCAGCGAAGCAGGAAATATCGGGCAATGTGTCTTACTGTGATAGCGGTTTGCTCATCAACATATGGCCCGCAGGGGTAAAGCCACGACGTGCGTAGATGGCACTTCCACCCCAAGATCGCAGGCTGAATTGTTCACATAAAGTTTGTCGTACAGGTAACAGGTGCGCACCAGATCGGTCCGTGTCTCCTTGTCATGGGGCTCGATGGGCCGGCAGGTGAACTTTTGGTTATGCCTTCGAGGCGTACAGGGCGAGCATCTGGTAGGCGATGCTGGCGGCGGCCAAGGCTGTGATTTCGCTCACATCATAGGCGGGCGCCACTTCGACCACATCCATGCCGACAAGGTTTATACCTTCGAGGCTACGCAAAATATCGAGCGTATGGCGCGTTGTCAGGCCACCAATGCAGGGCGTGCCGGTCCCCGGTGCATAGGCGGGGTCGATACAGTCAATGTCGAAGGTCAGATAGGCTGGATTGTTGCCGACGACCTTTTTGATGGATGCGCCGATTTCTTCTGCGCTTTGCGCGCAAGCGTCGCGACCGTTGATGATGTTAAAACCATGAGATTTGGGGTTATGCGTGCGAATGCCGACCTGGACGGAGCGTTCAGCCGAGATCAGGCCTTGTTCCTTCGCATGAAAAAACATGGTGCCGTGATCTATGCGGCCGGGTGCATCTTCCCACGTATCGGAATGGGCATCGAAGTGGATGAGGGACAGAGTCCCGTGTTTTGCTGCGTGCGCTTTCAATAGCGGGTAGGTAACGAAATGGTCGCCGCCCAGTGTCAGCATGGCTGTGTCGCTCGCGAGAATGTCCGCTGCATGGGCCTCCATCCGTTCGATCCATGTGGCGGGTGTACCGGGATCAAACGTGCAATCGCCCCAGTCGACAACTTTCAGCCTGTCGAGCGGGTTGAAGTCCCAGCCTTGTGGCCAGTCCCAGGCGAGATTTGTTGAGGCTTGCCGGACCGCCCGCGGGCCCAGGCGTGCGCCGGGCCTGCCGGTTGTCGCAAGATCGAAGGGGATGCCAGATATTGCGACATCCACGTCGTGCAGGTCGCGCGTGTATTGGCAGCGCAGGAAGCTGGTGGCGCCGGAATAGGTTGGCTCGTACGAGCTGCCATACGGGGACTTGCGCGTAAATGCGGCGTCGCCTTTTTCATTTCCAACTTGTGAAGCATCATAGTCCGACATGGGAACCTCCGCCGGTCAGCATGGCTCATCTCCAGACGAGATGAAAGTGGCGTTGATCCTATCAGAATGGCTTTTCCGGCAGGCCCCAACCCAGATCGATATATTCCACATGTTCCAACGAACGCCCGAGTTCCGTTTTTGTATCTGTCCTGTCTCCGTCGAAACCCAGCACCTGCATCATGTGATTGAGTGAGACGAACTTGTGGGCATGACCTTTGCTCGCGGCTAAAGGAACGACCAGTGTTTCAACGCGAACAAGTTTGCTGTTGGGGTGTCTGTTGAGAGCGACAAGATAGAGCCCGCACGGATGAGCGCGTATGGTCTGGAAATGCCGGGTGAGTTCCTCCTCATACCCCGCGGGCATGATGTCGCCGAGATAGCGACCGGTGATGTCGGTTCCCATGCGTTCCACGACATTTGTGCCGGTCATGCGGCAGAAGATGCGCTCGTTCCTGTCGATTTCCCAAAGCGTTGCATCGGGCAGGAGTGTCGGAATGCATATGAGGTCGAAGGTGCTGCTCGACGGGATGCCAGAGCCGGTTGCGCACGACTTCCAATACTCAAGAAGTGATGTAAATGCGGGAACGGAGAAGCTCACTTCGGTGACTGCCCTTTTGTAATTTTATGGTGCCTTGAAATGGGCAGTGTGAAGAAGAGAGACAAAAAAAGCCCCAGCAAAGAGCCGGGGCTTTTCATCAAGTTGTATTAAAATTGTCAGGCAACGAATGCGTCAGCTTCCAATGCCATCAGGTCGTCTGCACCCAGTTCGATCCGCTCAAGATACGCGGCGGTATTTGGTACCTCACGCTCCAGCCAGACTTGCGCAAGCAGAAGTTTGCGCTTGTAGAAGTCTGCATTGCCTTCACCGGCATTGAGTTTTGCCAGTGAAACTTTCGCCATCTGGGCCCACATCCAGCCGAGCGCTACAACGCCGAAGAGATTCAGCATTTCATAAGATGCGGAGCCTGCATTGTTGTAGTTCTTCGGTGCGTTTTCCATCAGCCAGCCTGCGGCTTTGCCAAGGCGCTCATAAGCGACTTTCAACGGGGTGATGTAGGGTGCCATCTCCGCATTGCCTTCATTTTCCTTGATGAAAGCGTCGATTTTGCCGAAGAAGGTCATTGTAGCGCGGCCACCCTTCATCGTCATTTTGCGGGCGACAAGGTCGAGCGCCTGAACGCCGTTTGCACCTTCATAAACCTGATTGATGCGGGCATCGCGGACGAACTGTTCCATGCCATGGTCGCGAACATAGCCGTGCCCGCCGAATACCTGCATGGAGGCATTGGCAGTCTCAAAGCCCTTGTCTGTGAAATAGGCTTTGATGATTGGGGTCAGGAGCTGGCTCAGATCACTTGCTTCTTCCCGCTCTTTTTCGTCAGCTGCGTTGTTCTGTACCGAGAACAGCATGGAGACGTACATGGCGAGGGCGAGGGCGCCCTCGACGAATGCACGGGATTGCAGCAGCAGACGGCGAACGTCCGGATAAACGATGATCGGGTCGGCTGCATCGTCCGGGTTCTGCGCGCCGGTCAGGGCGCGGCCTGCTGTGCGTTCCAGCGTGTAGGCAGCACCGTTCTGCAATGAGACTTCGCCCACTGCGATGCCCTGGATGCCCACGCCCATGCGGGCACCGTTCATCATGCCGAACATGCCAGCCATGCCGGCAGACTTGGACTTCACTTCCTTGCCGTCTTCGGTTTTCTTTGCTGTTTTTGGTGAGCCGCCGAGTTTGTAGGCAACTGCATTGTCAAAGTTCAGGACGCAAGTTGCGTTGCCTTTGATGCCCATTTTCTTTTCGATGGAGCCAACGGATACACCGTTGCGCTTTGTCATTTCGCCGGTTTCCGGATCAACCAGGAATTTTGGCACCATGAAGAAGTTCACGGTCGACAGGTCGTTTGCCAGCTTGCCATCTTCACCGGGGATCTTTGCGATCACCATGTGAATGATGTTGTCTGTCATGTCATGGTCGCCACCGGAGATGAAGATCTTGGTACCGTTCATGAGATAGGTACCGTCTTCCTGCTCTACCGCGTTGGTACGCATGAGCTTCAGGTCCGTCCCGCAATGGGGCTCTGTCAGGCACATGGTGCCTGTCCACTCGCCGGAAACCATGCGCGAAACGACATGTTCCTTCATCCAGGGCTCGCCTGTCGCGGCCAGCGCACCATAAGCGGCATTGGTGAGGCCCGGGTACATGGCAAAAGCCTGGTTGGCGGATGAGCTCATTTCCGAAAAGGCGAAAGTGATCACGGATGGTAGGTTTGCGCCGCCCATGCTTTCAGGGGCGCCCAGACGGTTCCATCCGTTTTCGCAAAATTGCTGGAATGCTTCCTTGAAGCCCGGAGGGGTCCGGACGACGCCGTTTTCGAGCACACAACCATGCTCGTCACCCACCTGGTTCAACGGCTGGAGCACTTCTTCGCAGAATTTCGCGCCGCCTTCCAAGATAGCGGAGGTCATATCGGGGGTCAGATCAGCGAAGCCCGGCAGGTCTTCACGCTTTTCGATTTCAAGCAATTCATGGAAGAGAAACTTAAAGTCCTCAACCGGCGCCTTATATGTTGGCATGGCGTCCTCAAATTTTCAAAATTGTCAGTAGTCGGTTCGGGCGCGAGTTTATCGGCCCTTATGCAATTGTCGAGCAGAATTATCGGTCTCGCATGGGTGTGATTGTACTTAAAAACGGCGGAGTACGCTGCGAAAAATGTTAAACGGCCTCTTCAGCGGTTTTTGTAGTCGGGGGCTCTTTTGCCCAGAAACGCGCTGATTCCCTCTTTAAAATCATCGGTTTGGGCGCACAGGATCTGATTGCGGTCCTCCATGGCGATGGCTGCCTCCAGGCTTCCGGCGTCTGTACTCATGTTCAGGCACTCTTTTGTCAGTCGGAGGCCCAGAGGGGAGGTTGTCAGCATTTCTTCCAGATAGGGCTGGGCGGCAGCGCTCAATTGATCGTCCGGCACGACTTCCGAGACGAGGCCGACGCGCTCGGCTCGTGTGGCGTTGATAAAACGGCCGGTCATCATCAGTTCGCTTGCCACAGACACGCCAACCAGCCGGGGCAGGAAGTAGCTCACGCCAATGTCGCAAGCGGACAGGCCAATGCGGATGAAGGCCGCGTTCATGCGCGCGCTTTCTCCCGCGATGCGTATGTCGCTGGCGAGCGCGAGAGCAAACCCGCCGCCGCAGGCCGGCCCGTGGACGAGCGAAAGGATGGGTTGTGGCGCGCGGCGCATACGCATGACAATCTCGCTGATCCGGCGTTGCCCGACGAGACCGGCTTGTGGGCTGGAGCTGACAGCTGAGCTTGTGCCCGGGGCGTTGGAGCGGTCTTTAAGGTCCAAACCGGCACAGAAAGCGCGGCCTGCACCACGCA
Organism: Rhodobiaceae bacterium; assembly: GCA_002715765.1. GTDB lineage: Bacteria > Pseudomonadota > Alphaproteobacteria > Parvibaculales > Parvibaculaceae > Mf105b01. Next base: position 46,540 of record PAZY01000044.1, read on the forward strand.
ATACGACGATCCGGACCGAATGGTCCATGTAGAGACCACCGAAATAGTCCAGCAGCTCGTCGACCAATTGCGGGTTGAGCGCATTCAGTGCCTCAGGCCGATTGAGTGTTACCCAATCAATGGGGCCTTCTTTTTCGACCAAAAGGGTTTTGTAAGCGCTCATCAGCGGGTCCTCATTGTTGGTATGTTCGGGGTCAACGGCGGCGGGCTGCGTGGTCCAGCACCATCAAAAAGTCAGGGTCCGCATCAAGCCAGCGCAAAGCGACATTTCCGTCTTGATCTCTTCGCACGATGGTGGCGATGAAGGGAGAGAGCGTATCGTCGGATGCCCACCCGGCTTCACCTGACAGGAGGGTACCGACGGGGCCTGAATCATGAAAATGCGGGATAGCGGTGCCGCCTGTAGACCAGTCCCTTGCGATGTAGGCAAAACCCTCGGTTTCAATTCGAAGCCAGGGGTCGCTATCGCGGCGGTGATGACGGCGCTCTTCCGGCTCTGCCAACCGACGGGTGAATTTTATCATGTTTGATTGCATGGAGCCCCGGTCCTTAGGTTTCAGGTGGTTATTTTCGCAGGTTTTGCCCGGCTTGTACAAGCCGGGGCCGGTTTGCGTTCCCCTGATGTGCTCGGGGGCGTGCATTCGAACGCGAATGGTCATGAATGGTTTCGGGGTGGGCGAGGGCATTGAGTTCGGCTATAAGAGCCCGAATGTATGCCTGATACCTGGTTGCCGGGATGGGGCTTAGCTTAAGAAACAGGTGATTTATGTCCGCAGAACCCATCATGATTGAAGTCGGTGCCGGTGAATTGATCGACAAGATTACGATTCTTACCATCAAGTCCGAACGGATGAGTGACGCGGCGAAGCTCAAGAATGTACGTTATGAACTTGAGGTGTTGAGTGCCGCGCGTGATGCCAATCTGCAGGACACGAGTGAGCTGCAAAAGCTGACACAGGCGTTGAAGGAAGTGAATGAAGCGCTGTGGGATATTGAAGATGATATCCGTGCTTGTGAGCGCGAAAAGGACTTCAGCGACAAATTCGTCCAGCTTGCGCGGGCTGTATACATTACCAATGACAAGCGTGCCGCCCTTAAGAAGGACATTAATCTGGCAACAGGTGCACAGATTATTGAAGAAAAATCCTATACCGAATTTGAGTGAGCGTTGAAGCGCGCTCTTATGTTTTCGAGCACGCGGTCGGGGGTGAGGTCATTCAGGTCCGCGACTTCGATCGCGTCAAATTTTTCGGTCCGGATCCCGGTTTTTTCGACGGTGGTGTGAGCGCCGAACAAGGCGAGGCCAGGCCGCCCCATATGGGAGGCTATGTGGCTGGGGCCCGTGTCATTGCCAACGACAAATCCCGCCTGGGCAATAATGCCTGCCAGATCGAACCAGCCTAGAAAGCTACCACCGGTCAGCATCGTGGCGGGCAGAGTTGCACACAGGTCAAGCTCGTCGGGGCCCGGTGCGGTTGCAACCTGGTGACCCGCGGCGATGAGCTGTTGTGCCAGTTCCTTATAGTAAGGCCAGCGCTTTTGCGGATGGGCGGCGGACGAACCGGGTATCAGCAGGATATAGCCGGGCTTGAGCCCCGCTTCTGCCAGCAAAGCGGACACGTCGTCCGCGAGCCATGAAAGGTTTGGGGTTAATGTGTGGCGACAGGTCAGGCCTGCGTCCTTCAGTTGACCCTCCATACGCTTCAGAGAGTGAATGGCTTTCGGGTTTGTTGCCTTATGTGGATGCGAGCAGCCGGGCGCGGTGCCGGACCAGGGCGTGTTCCTGAAAAACCAGCGAAAATAGTCTTTTGTGCGGGACGAGTTCTGCAGGTCATAGACCATGTCAATGTCGAGCGCACGGAGCGATTTGCGCAGGCCCCACATCAGGTCCAGACGCCAGCGCGGGGCTCGCGGATCCTTGATGACCGTATCCACCCAGGGGCAACGGGCCATGATCTTCGCATAGGCAGGTTCTGTCAGGACCGTTATGCGGGCGTTTGGGTGATTTTCCCGGATATCACGCAGCGCGCCCTCCGCCTGGATGATATCGCCCAGCGCGCCATGCTTGATGATGAGAATGTGTGGCTCATGCGTCATGGAGCTTTCATATCAAGTCGTGGCGTTCGTTGATAGGCCGTCTTTTGGCGCGTGGTTTTCAACCCATTGCGGGATGAGTTTCGCACAGGCGAAGGTTGGTGCATTCACCTCAATCGGTCGCCAGCAGCCCGCTGATTGCCTGATGCACCAGATCCGCCGGGTCGGACCATGGATAGCCGTTGATCGTGATCAGGTTATGCGCGATCCCGTTTAACATGCAGAGGAGCAGGTCAGTTTTAAGGCGCAATATTTCTGCATCGGTGCCGCCGCCCAAGGCGGTATCCAGGTTGATGCGCAGCATCTCGAAGCGCGCCAAAGATGGTCCTTCGGAGATGAACCCGACCACGTCAGCCTGGCTGATGCCACCTGACATGAACACCATAAAGTAGTGTTCGCGATGTTTGAGCCAATACGAAACATATCCCAGGGCAATTGTATTCAAACGCGTTTCCGGTGCGTCTTCGCGGGCGGCGATTTTCTCCAGCTCATCAAACAACTCATCGAACACGTCCGCCCAGAGTGAGCGCAGGATGTCGATTTTGCTTTCGAAATATTTGTACAGGGTCATCACCGCGCAACCGGCCTCCTGCGACAGGCGGCGCATGGATATGGCTGCATAACCTTCCTCCAGGAACAGTCGCAAGGCGCAGGCGGGAATATGACCCCGCATATCGGCAATTTGTGCCGACGAATGGGCGGGGCGTCCCCGGGTGCGGGGCTTTGGTTGTGTGGCTGCGGGCTTCTTTTTCATCTTTTTCTTCCCCCCTTTCTCCCGATTTGACGGCAATGAATAATTATGTGTAACATGTAATAAATAAATAGGAGGCAGGTGTGCGTTTCAATGTTCTTGTGCCCTTTATGGTCTACCTGTCCTTGGCAGGGGATGCCAGTGCCGAGGAGATCGGCGATCTTATGGGATATTGGCGCACGGTCCGGCACGGTGCGCTGGTTAAAATTGCCGATTGCGGGAATGGAACGCCTTGCGGCGAGCTTGCTTGGGTTAGTGAAGCGATTTCCGAGGGTAATATCCTGGATATACATAATCCCGACCCGGCTCTGCGTGCCCAACGGCTGATTGGCGCTCCCATCCTGTGGGGTTTTTCAGCAGACGAAGATGGATGGCGGAATGGCCGTCTTTATAACCCGGAAGACGGCAAGGTTTTCCGCTCTCACTTGCAGCTGCTGTCTCATAGCGAACTGCAAGTGAGTGGCTGCTTCGGCCCTTTTTGCCGCCGCCAGATCTGGACCCGTTCCGTTCCATCCTTCTCTGAACCCTCTTCCAAATTCTAGGGAAACTCGAGGTTTAAAATGAAAATGACCACCCACATTCCTGATCGGGAGCTTAGGGCTTTCCGCATTTTGTTTGTGATTTCGGCGCTTTGGAATTTCGCTGGTGCGTTTCCGGGGCTTTTTGACAGTGCGGGGATGTTTGCGAGCGAGTTTGGGCGAGAGCTGACCGACCCGGTAATGGTGGCTGTCTATCGTGGAGCGTGGTGTACGGCATTGCTCTATGGATTTGGTTTTCTCGCCGTCGCCTATGATCCGGTCCGCCATTCCGGCGTGGTGCTGATGGGCGGACTGGGCAAGGCGCTCTTTGCGTTGAATCTGCTCTACATGTACCTAAGCGGCTGGACGTCGGACTTTGCTGTCGTGGTGATCGGAGGGGATGTTGTTTTCGTGGCCTTCTTCATTCATTACTTCCTGCGGCTTCGCCATCATGGCCACAGTTTGATCTGACCCACTTGTTGATCTGACCCACATGCTCGCGTCGCTTGCTGGTGAGGGGTTCCGTCGCGTGCAGGCTCAATTCCACCGCATGGTGAACGGCGGCGTTACGTGGGGCATGCGCATTGCTGGCGTGGGATGTGATGGAATGGTGACCCCGAGTGGATTCGAACCACCGACCCTCAGATTAGGAATCTGATGCTCTATCCTGCTGAGCTACGGGGTCTTGCGCCATTGGCTAGGGCGCTTGTATAGCAGAGGCATCAGGTGCCGGGTAGAGTCGATCTTGACCCCTAGTCTTTCGGATAGGTGACGTAGCGTCACCAATATTTATATTGCTGTTTGCAATATTCAGGTGTGGAAAATAACCAGTTATGATTTGAGAAAATGTCATTTCGACTAGAACGAAATGATCCAATACGGTATTATATTTTAGGAAATTAACGTTTTACTTTTCGCGATTGCAGATTTCACCTTGTAGACAGGTGATGATGCAGGAAACAGACCGGGCATCCGGTTTATGTAACAGGTCGTGTGTATTGCCGGGGGGCGTTGCGACGTGCAAATTTTTGTTGTGAGCGGACATCCTTGTTGTCGACTTGGGTTGGCGACGATTTTGGAGGGTGTTGTTGAGAATGTTCAGGTCGTGGAGGCACGGTCCATTGATCATTTGGCCGAACTTCTGCCTGAAAGTGCGCAGGCGGATCTGGTTGTGTTTGATACGTCCGCCAATGTGAACCGTGAAATGGAAACGGTTGCCCGTCTTCAGGAGATGAAGGGTATTGGCGCTGTCATGGTTATCCATGAGCAGGATCAGCCTGAGATTGCGCGACGTTATCTTGATATGGGTGTGAACGGGGTCGTGCCGAAGCGCACAGAGATTCCCGTGCTTATCAGTGCGGCGCGGCTGGTTTTGTCCGGTGGTCGCTATGTTCCTGATCTTGTCTTGAATGCAGATACGGTTGGTTTTGCCGAGACACCTGAAGAATTCGCCATTGCTGGCCTGGAGCGTCTGACCCGGCGTCAGATGGATGTGCTGAAAGAGTTGGGCCAAGGTGCGTCCAATCAGGAAATCGGTACACGGCTTGGCATTGCACTCGCAACTGTTAAGCTTCACGTCAATGCTATTCTCAACACATTGGGTGTTCGCAATCGGACGGAAGCTGCCATTATCGCCTACCGGGCTGGGCTTACGACAGTTGCCCGTCAATAAGGTCATTGGGCCTGTGTCTGCTTGGATTTCAGTGCGGCGCCAGCATGTTTGTGTTGGCGCCGTTTTGCTGTTTGGTTTGTGCTTTTGGGGTGGGGTCCTGCCTGCACAAGGTGAAACAGTCGCAGTCGTCCCGCCCCCTGATACGGCTATATGTGAGAGGTTGACCGCTGATACGCGATGGCGTGTCACGGAGATTGTCGACGGGGATACGGTTCTTCTGGACAATGGGCGGGAAGTCCGTTTGGTCGGGCTTCAGGCTCCCAAACTGGCGCTTGGGCGGCGGCATTTTCAGGAATGGCCTCTGGCGACGGAAGCGAGAGACGCGCTCGGTGAGCTTGTGAACGGGCAGGCCGTGACGCTTTACTTTGGTGGGCGTGAGGAAGACCGTCATGGTCGCATTCTGGCGCATCTCTTTCTGGATGACGGGCGGTGGGTGCAAGGGGAAATGCTGGCTCAAGGACTTGCCAGAGTTTATTCGTTTCCAGACAACAGAGCCTGTATCGCCGACATGTTGGCAAAAGAGAGAGAGGCTCGTGACCAAGGGTTTGGTATCTGGTCGCTTGCCTATTACGCCATCCGTGCCGCGTCTCCTCCTGAGGCGCTTCTGACGCTTGAAGACAGTTTTCAACTTGTGGAAGGGCGTGTGCGTGAAGTGGCTCGCGTGCGAAACCGTGTTTTCCTGAATTTCGGGGAGAACTGGCGGGACGATTTCACGCTGGTTATTTCCGGTCCGGACCGGCGTCGCTTTCCCGCTGATATGGAGAGCTGGGTTGGACGTGATGTCCGTGTGCGCGGCTGGATTGATGCCTATAACGGCCCGGAGATCCGTCTGACACACCCGGAGCAGCTGGAATGGCTCGGTGACACTTCTTCCTTCTAGGTGGGGCTGTTTGTTTAGATTTATGGGCCATACTTTCTGGATGGTTGATCTTGTCCGGATATTCCGTTTTTGGGGCTTGTTGTCGCTTGGGTTAATGGCGGCGGCCTGTACGACCAATGTGTCCACGGGCAAACGCCAATTGGTCCTGATGAATTTGGAAGAAGAGGCCGAGATCGGGCGGGCGGCCCATCCGCGTATTCTGGCTGCTTACGGCGGTGCCTACGATGAAGGGGGCGTGGCTGATTATGTCGGGGCTATTGTTGCCCGCCTGGGGGCGGCGACCGTTAATCCGGGCCAGTCGCCAACGGTCTACAGATCGACCGTGCTGGACAGCCCGATCGTCAATGCGTTTGCCCTTCCGGGTGGTTATGTCTATGTGACCCGCGGGCTGGTGGCTCTGGCGCGTGACGAGGCGGAACTGGCTGGTGTGATCGCGCACGAAATTGGCCATGTGAATGCGCGGCATGTTGCCGAGCGACAGGCTGCTGCAACGGGATCGAGCCTTATTGGTGGTTTGCTGGGCGCGGTGGTTGGCGGCGGTCTGGTGGACAAGATTGTTGCGTTTGGCTCGGAAAGCCTGCTGGCGGGCTATTCCCGTGATCAGGAGGCTGAAGCTGACAGGCTCGCCGTTACCTATCTGACGCTTGCAGGATATGACCCGTTTGCCGTGCGCGACTTTTTGCAGTCCATGAATGCCTATGCGGCATTTCAGGCGCAATTGATTGGCGAGGATTATGATGGCAGTCAGTCCGGCTGGCTGTCGACCCACCCGGCGACGGCAGACCGTGTGCGTGATACGGCGCGGGACGCTGCTGAAACGGTGGCGCGTCTTGGTGGGGCGTCCGGAGGGCACGGCCGTGACACTTATCTGGTGGCTGTGGACGGGTTGCTTTACGGAGACAGCCCTGATGATGGCTACGTGCGCGGACGGCGTTTTGTCCACACTGTTGATCAGTATCAGTTTCAGGTTGCTGAGGGCTTTCAGCTGACCAACACGCAAGCGGCAGTGTGGGCTTTGGGGCCGAACAAATCGATCCTGCGGTTTGACGAGGGCGTGAAGCAGGCAGAGGTCGATATTGCTCACTATCTTCGTGAGATCTGGGCAGCGCAAATGGAGGTTCGGGATGTGCGCCGTTTTCAGCTGAACGGGATGCAGGCAGCGTCGGGTCGAACGCGGTTGCGCGGGCTGAACACGCTCATCGTCGCTATCGAGTTTTCACCCACGCAGGTTTATCGTTTTCTGATCGGCACCGCACCTCAAACGGGAACGAGTTACGAGGCGCTTACTCACGGCATGATTGAGAGCTTTCGCCGCCTCAGCCCGGCTGAAATTGCATCGACCGGGCCGTTGCGACTGGCAGTCATTCGGCCGCGCGAAGGAACACCAGTTGAGGATGCGGCGGCACTGATGGCGACCGATGGCTTCCCGATGGAGCGGTTTCGCTTGTTGAACAGCCATGTGAAAACAGAAACGCTTGATGGCGGGCCTGTTAAAATCATTGTTGAAGACGTGCCTGCCGGTTCAGGCTGATCTGAAAAGCAGATCCTGTGGTTGTTGAACCCTGGCGGTGATGGCCTGTCTCAATTTTTCCATAGCGCGCCCTTCGATCTGGCGAACCCGTTCTTTGGAAATCCCGAACTGTCGGCCAAGTTCTTCCAGTGTTACCGTTTCGTCGTTGAGCTGCCGTTCAGCGATGATTTTCTGTTCGCGTTCGTTCAACATCTTGAATGCGTTGTTGATCCACTCACCCGCCCGGGCTTGCTGATCCTGTGCGATCAACTGTTCTTCGGGCGTGGGCGCGTCGGAGATCAGCCGTTCCACCCAGCTTGCGCTGGTTTCGCCATTCTCCTCTCCCGGTGATACATCAAGGGAGCGGTCGGAGGCACCCAGACGACCGTCCATGGCTTCGACTTCGTGAGTTTTGACACCAAGCTCCGTGGCAATCCAGTTTCTGTCCTGTTGGGTCAGATGCTCACGTGTGCCATTTTCAATTTTTGACTTCAGGCGGCGAAGGTTGAAGAAGAGCTTCTTCTGCGCTGATGTGGTTCCGGTTCTCACGATTGACCAGTTGCGGAGAACGAAATCCTGCATGGCGGCGCGTATCCACCAGGTCGCGTAGGTCGAGAAGCGCAAGTCACGTTCTGGTTCGAAACGGGCTGCCGCTTGCATGAGGCCAACATTCCCCTCCTGTACAAGGTCTGCATGCGGCAGGCCGTAATTCCGGTATTTTGATGCCATGGAGACAACCAGGCGAATATAGGCACTTGTCAGCTCGTGAAGGGCGGCCTGGTCGTTATCATTCTGCCACCTGAGCGCGAGGTTTTTTTCATGCTCTGCAGACAAGAGCGGGCGCGACATCGCGACCTTCAGGAAGCGACGGTCTGCGCTGTTGCTTGCAATGTTTTGGGAAGAGCGTTGATTAGCCATGTCCGGTTCCTCATTTGAGCGCCTTTCATGTGTTACGCACGGTGCTGAGGTTTGGATCAGTGGGGGCAACAAAAAGGGCCAGGCAAAGGCCTGACCCTTTGGTCGTTGTGATGATACGCGGTGTGCTCAGGCTTCGCCGGCAGCCTCTGCCGCTTCAGCGGCTTCTGCTTCTTCCGCCGCTTTCTTTGCGGCTGCTTTTTCCGCTTTGGCGCTTGAGCCGGCCAAAACTTCTTCAAGGCGGGTGACGGCGTCTGTGTCCGTCATTTTGTCCGCGGCAGCAACTTCCCGTGCCATACGGTCGATAGCGGCCTCGTAGAGTTGGCGTTCAGAATAGGATTGCTCAGGCTGTTTGTCTGAACGGTAGAGGTCGCGCACGACTTCCGCGATGGAAATGAGATCGCCGGAATTGATCTTGGCTTCATATTCCTGTGCCCGCCGGCTCCACATGGTCCGTTTGACCTTTGCTTTGCCTTTCAAGGTCTCGATAGCGTCCGTGACGACCTTGGGTTCAGACAGTTTGCGCATGCCAACAGTCTCTGACTTGTTGGTGGGTACACGCAGCGTCATCTTGTCCTTGTCAAAAGTGATGACGTAAAGCTCAAGTTCGTGGCCAGCGACTTCCTGGCGTTCGATGGAGTCAATCTGACCGACGCCGTGTGCCGGATAGACGACATGTTCTCCAGCCTTAAAGTCAAGTTTGGCCGGACTTGGTGCGGGTTCGACCGTCACCTTGGGCTCGCTCTTTTCCATTGGGCGAATAGCAGCAGGCTCCGGGCGGGCGACTTTTGCGGGTCGCGCGATAATTGGTTTGGTGCGCGCGATAACGGCTTTTTTGGGCGCGTCGGCCGCGGTTGTCAGCTTGGCGGCGGGCTTTTTGGCGGTTGTCTTTTTTGCAGCGGCTTTTGTTGTCTTGGTTGTTGTTTTAGGGGCAGCTTTTGCTTTTGGGGCTTTTTCTGCAGATTTTGGAGCGGCCTTTTTGGCCGCGGTCTTTGCGGTAGCACTCTTCACAGCGGTCTTCTTTTTTGCAGCGGGCTTTTTAGTTGCCGCCGGTTTCGTGGGGGTGGTTTTCGCCGCGCTTGATTTCGGCGCGGCTTTTTTTGCTGCGGGCTTTGCCGAGGCAGCTTTGGTTGTTGTCTTTTTTGCAGCTGGTTTCTTTACGGCAGCCTTGGTTGCGGTTTTGGTGGCCGTTTTCTTCGGCGCGGCTTTTTTGGCCGTGGTTTTAGCCTTTGGGGCAGCTTTCTTTACGGTGGTTTTCTTGGCCGCCGCTTTTGTGCTGGTTTTTTTCGCTGTCTTCTTGGCTGTTGCGGTCTTTGACTTTTGAGTGGCTTTCGCTGCCATGGTCGCTCCGTCTCATTCCCGTCGGGCTACGTATGTCGCCCGATCCGCCTTAATCCCGAGGCCTTACTCAAACCCGGCCCAATTCCTATCGTGCCTTCCAAAGACCTGACCGAGTGATGCCGGTCCGGGCCCTGTTTGGATCCCTCCAAATCAGGATACCGGAGTGGCAAGCCACGCCGTCTGCCTGAGATGCCTGTACGAAGGGGAGGGCGCATAACCGCCAAAAACCCCTGGCACAGTGCTAATTTCGTGCATGAAGAGGGGCTGAACGCCAGCATATAAAAGCGGCTGGCTTCCTAATGGGATGCCATTGGGGCCGCGTTCATCGGATAGGGGCCATACAGGCACAAATCCATCTGCCGGGGTTGGTGCTGGAATACCCGCCCATTCCTGCCAGTTTCACGATGGGGAACCCTATCACAAAAATCCGCTCAAAGAAAGAGTGGTCCGCGAAAGGGCAGTAAAATCAGTCGGATAGAGGTTAATCCCCGGTACCTGGTTCAGGGCTGAAATGCTCGTCGAGCTTGTTGGGCTTGCCGTCCCATTCCTCTGCGTCTGCCGGCGGTTCACCTTTCAGGGTGATGTTGGGCCATTTGGCGGCATATTCCGTGTTGATTTCCAGCCACTTGTCGAGACCGGGCTCGGTATCGGCCTTGATCGCTTCCGCAGGGCATTCCGGTTCGCACACACCGCAGTCAATGCACTCATCCGGATGGATGACCAGCATGTTTTCACCTTCGTAGAAGCAATCGACGGGGCAGACTTCCACGCAGTCCATGTATTTGCATTTAATGCAATTATCGGTCACCAAATAGGTCATTTTACTCTCCGAATGCCGCTTTTTCTCCAGCGGTTTCCTCAGCGTTTGTGGTCTGTTCCTAACCGTTCGCTCCGAGACGGGCGAGAACCCGCTGGCGGGCAAGGCCTGTTTCGCGGTCGGGAACGTATATCAAGCCAGCAATCCGTCGCAACAGGCTTGCTTCATAATCATTCAGGACACCGTCGGCATAAACCGTTTCCCATAATTGTTCAATGAGACGAATGCGCTCGTCTTCGCCATAGGCATCTTTCAATGTTCGGGTCCAGCCGAACAGATCAACTGCTTCACCCTCTTCCTTCTCGCCGAGTGCGATGAGTGCGCCTGCTTCTTCGTCACTGAGGGCATGGGCTTTCTTCAGGATCTGATGAATGCGGGTGCGTTCAGCCTCGCCAAAGTCTGCATCCATGCGGGCGGCGGAGACGAGCAGCGCTGCTGCGGCAATCTGGACGTCATTAAACTGGTTGGTCGCGGTCGGGCTTGCCGGTGTTTCGAATAGCGACTTGAGGCGTTTGAGCATGCCGTTTTTATCTTCCCTTCAGGGTACCTAATTTACTTAATATGTGCGGTGATAAATTTCAACTACACATATAATATGTGTTTAATCACCTTCCCGTTGGAGCGCGTCGGTTTGCCGTCGTTCTTTTTTTGTCGGTCGTCCCGCACCGGGCGCGCGGTGTGCGACCGGTGACAGGCGCTCCGGCCTGGGCTGATCTTCCGGTGGTGCCTGATCTTCATACAAAAGGCGGGCTTCAGGGGCGGGGCCTCTGCGGGTACCTGGTGAGAGGATCCGGATCACCCGAATATAGGGACCAAGCGGAAAGGTGAGGATATCGCCAGCTTTTACCGCGCGGCTTGATTTTGCAACCCGCTCCCCGTTCAAGCGGATCTTGCCGGCGGCCACTTCAGAAGCCGCCAGGGTGCGACTTTTGAAGAAGCGTGCAAACCAGAGCCAACGGTCAATGCGCTGGCTCTGATGGTCATCGGGCGAGAGAACTGTCTTGTTTTCCGTCATTTGCCCGGTGGTTGCGTCTTCAGCGCCATGAGGGCGGCGAAGGGTGAATCCGGATCGATCGGTTTGTCTTTCCGCTCGGTGCGGGGTTTGGGGGTATTGCGGTCATTATTGTGGCGTTTGCCCTTGGCTGATTTGTGCGCAGGCTTGCCGCGAGGGGCGTCATGTTTACCGCGGTTCCCGCGTTGCCCCTCTTTCTGGTTGTCGCGGCCCCGCGCTGTGTGGGCGCCCTGATGACGGCGTTGGGGTCGCCAGACTTCCAGCTCCGTTGGTGCGGACGCCTCGGCCTCGGTTTGAGGTTCTGTCGTGTCCGTCTCTGTCGCGGGTGCTGTGTCAGCAGGCGTGGTAACGGGCGCATCGACCTGTGCGGGTTCCACCTTGGCGGGCTCCGCTGCCGTTACTTCCACCTCGGCTATCGCCGTNTCAGCGGNTCCGGTGTCTGTGGTATCTGGGGTGTCTGCGGTTGCTGCTTCTGTTGTCGCTTCCGGTGGTTGCGGAGAGGCGGCGGGCGCATGTGGTTTTGTCGGGGCAATGGATTTCGGGGCTTTGGCGGCTTCCGCGATGCGTGCAGCGTTGGCTACCTCCTCGGCTGAGAAGGTTTCCGTCCCTTTGCGATATCCAAGGCCGGACAGGATGGCACCCATTTCCTCGGCAGAGCAGCCCATCAGAGACATCATGTCGGGGNCGATGACAAAGCCACCCTTGTAGCGACGATCCGAGATGATAGGGCGGATAAGGTCAGCAAGGCGTTCCAGCATGTCGCGGCGAACAGCCCGTGGCCCGCAGACACGGAANCCGATGGCTTCGTAAAATCCGGTGGGTGCGTCTGGTACGGCGGTAAAGGAGGTCAGCCCCGGTGCTGGCGGCTGTGGCAATGTTTCAAAGGGATCGTCTTCACCTTTTTCGGCACCATGNTTCAGGGCCCAGAGAACGAGAATAAGCCGGGCNGGGGCTGGTTTCAGGAGNGCTGGCATAAAGATGGAATGCGCACCGAAGCGGACCCCCTTCTTGCGCAATTGCCCGCGGCCTTCCTGGTCCAGCGCCCGGATGTCATTGCCGATCAGTTCCCGGTTGAGACCTCCCAGATGTTCAACCAGCTGAAAAGCNACACCCTTGGCAAGNCCNGTTACCTCATCAGTGCTGGAGAGGGTCATGAGCGGTTCGAGCGTGGTTGCCAGATGAACGCGGAACCAGGCGGTNAGCCGTTCCTGTACTTTCTCGCGATCCGGCCCGTTCAATTGTTCACTTGCGAGCACTTCGACACGTGGTGCCAGCGGGCTGTCACCTGCCATCAGGCGACCCACGGCATGTCCTTTCCAGNTGAAACGGCCATGTTCCGTCAGGTGGATCTCGCTTGCCGGTGTTGTTGCAAAGCGGGTCGCGCGGGAAACAATCTCCGCCGCCAGCGCCTTGTCGGATGCCGCACGGAGTGCTTTTTCCTGAATGCCTTCCGCCCGTGGGTCTGTCACAAAGACGAACCCCTGCAACTTGCCGACAAACTCTCCTTCGACGAGTACATCGCCTTCTTCATTTATTGACGCCATTAAATCCTCGCGTTCGCGCAGACGCTTCATCAAAATACTGGTGCGGCGATCGACAAACCTTTGCGTCAATCGCTCATGAAGCGCGTCTGATAGTCTATCCTCTACAGCGCGCGTCCGTTCTTGCCAATGGGCAGCATCATCAAGCCATCCTGCCCGGTTCGCAACATATGTCCATGTTCGCATATGTGCTATGCGATTGGACAGTGTATCTATGTCACCTTCAATAAGGTTAAGGCGGTCCACTTGAGTGGCGATCCAGCTTTCTGCTATCCGGCCTTCGTCCGACATTAGCGACTGATAGATACGGTTCAGAATCTCAACNTGTTCCCCCGTCATGGTTTTGCGAAAGTCGGGTACCTGTACCACATCCCACAGAAGNGCGATGGATGCGGGNCCCGCCGCAAGGTGGATAATATCAGGGTCGCGCGCCAGGCGGGCCAGGGCTTCCTGATCAACCCCTGTTTGCGCGCGGGTAAGGCCGTCCCGGCCGGGTGAGTGCTCCAGCGAGCGGATCAGAGCCTGAAGAGTGGAGAAATCGAGATCGCTGTTTCTCCATTNAAAGAGCTTGTCGGTTTCGAAACGGTGATCTTCAATTCGCTCGATGGTCTCCGGGTCAAGCGCAGGCGCATCGCCCGTGGTGCCAAATGTCCCGTCGTTCATGTGACGACCGGCGCGCCCGGCAATCTGTGCAAGTTCCGGTGGGGTCAGCGTGCGGTGGCGGGCTCCNTCAAATTTTGATGTGTTGGCGAAGGCCACATGGTCGACATCCATGTTGAGGCCCATACCGATCGCATCTGTGGCGACCAGATAGTCGACGTCACCGTTCTGATAGAGGGCAACCTGTGCATTGCGGGTCCGGGGCGAAAGGGCGCCCATCACGACGGCGGCGCCGCCGCGCTGGCGGCGGATCAGCTCCGCGATGGCATAGACGCGATCAGCCGAGAAGTCGACGATGGCCGTTCGGCGGGGCAGTTTGGTGATTTTCTTCTGGCCGGCATAACTCAGCTCTGACAGCCGGGGGCGGCTGATGATGGTGACATCGGGTAGCAATTTGTTGATGAGGGGACGGGCGGTCTCTGAACCCAGAAACATGGTTTCTTCCTGACCGCGTGCGCGCAACAGNCGGTCGGTAAANACATGGCCGCGCTCCCGATCCGCAGCCAGCTGGATTTCGTCAATCGCCATAAAATCAACGGATTGATCCCACGGCATGCTCTCAACCGTACAGACAAAGTAGCGNGCTTGCCGGGGGAGNATTTTTTCCTCACCCGTCAGAAGGGCGACTTCAGACGGATTGACCCGTTTTTTGATGCGTTCAAAGGTTTCTCGCGCCAGCAGCCGCAGCGGTTGGCCGATCATGCCGGTTTTATGCGCGAGCATTCGCTCCACGGCGAGGTGGGTTTTACCCGTATTTGTCGGGCCTAAAACGGCTGTGATCAGGCTGCCATAGGGGGCAGGGCGGGCGCGTGGTGTCATGGTTGTGCGCACCATTACGGCTTGGGCGGCGGAATGCAAGTCGGNGCTGCACACCCGGCNNGGGCGTTAACTTTTGCCCCGTTAACTTTCAGATCATTGTGCGAACGAATGGGGTCCGAATCGATGACTGCGCATCTTCGTGATCTGTTCACGGCTAAATCTTGTGGGTTTGGGCTNAGAAAAACAGACGGTTGTTAAGGAATTCTGTGGACAGATTGACGGTCTGACCGGCTGGCNGGGNTCGCCAACCGGTCAGNTTTGGTTCAGAGACCCTTGTTCGGGCACATCAGATATTTTTCGCCCGTGGTCTTGAGGTTGTACTTTTTCGCGGTTGCCGCATCGAGCGCTTCGGCCAGCGACAGCTCATCGGTGTAGTGGCTTGCGAACGTGGTTTTCAGTTCCCTTGCCACGCGCGTGCGCAGCTCATTGCCTTTTTCCATGCCCACACGAGCCAGGAAGTGCGGCAGCAACCAGCCGCCAACGCCCCAAGCCATGCCATAGGCCCGGTTGAGGACGGTGGGGGAGAGATCGAGGCCACCATAGAGATAGACCTGTTTATGCGCGACGGAGCCGTAAATNGAGTATTCAGACGGGGTCCGGGCCGCCGCCTGCTCCATGCCGGTGAGGATCTGGCTGGCCAGNTTGCCGCCACCTGTTGCGTCAAANGCGATGGTCGCGCCGGTCGCATGGAGNGCGTCGGTGAGATCGCTCATGAAGCTCTCGTCGGAGCTGTTGACGATGTATTTTGCGCCCAGACCCTTCAGGATATCTGCCTGCTCTTTCTTGCGAACGATGTTCACNAGGTCGATACCGTCGGCGATGCAGATCTTGTTCAGCATCTGGCCCAGGTTGGAGGCTGCTGCCGTGTGNACCAGAGCCTTGTGGCCTTCCATGCGCATGGTTTCGGTCATGCCGAGCGCTGTGAGCGGGTTCACAAAGCAGGAGGCGCCTTCTTTTGCTGTCGCGCCTTCCGGAAGCGGNAGACACATCATGGCCGGGGCGGCGCGATATTGNGCGTACATGCCCCCACCCAGCAGGGCGACCGTCTTGCCCATCAGGGCCTGTGCTTCCGGGTTCTTGCCTGCCGCAACAACAACACCCGCTCCCTCGTTGCCGACGGGCAGNGCCTGACCCACACGTGCTTTAAAGCGCGGCATGATTTGTGGCGCGACGGGTGCGGAAAGGACAGTTTTGGCGCCTTTTCCNGTTGATGTTGCCGCACTGATGTCAGCGGGACCGAACATAACCCCCAGGTCTGACGGGTTGATGGGGGAGGCTTCGACCCGCACCACGACCTCATGGTCCTTCGGTTCGGGGATTGCGACCTCGGCCAATGCGACCTCCAGAACCCCGTTTTCGAGCAGTGTCGATTGCATCTGCAATGCATTTGTCATGATGTGTTTCCATTTTATGGGTGTATTTGTGCGCACCAACCTATGTGGAAACGGCAGGCTCGTCCATCGCTTGAGGGGGANTGGTCGTCGCGTTTTCCGCCCTTTCTGCCCGTTAACAATTTGCNTCTTAACTTTCAGATCATTGCAAGAACGAATCGCGTCCGAATCGACGATTTCGCGATTTTCGCTCTCTGTTCCCCCCAAGATGTAGGGGTATGCCGTCGGGTGANGCGGATGCTGTTAAGATTTCCTGTGGATAAATCTTACCCCTTACGTAACGTCGCGACTGGTACAGGCTCGCTGCTCCCCTATAGTTGAAATATCGCTATTTCAAATNGGCAAGGNGCACAGACACCTTGNAAGGAGGAAACATGGATTTTGAAATCCCGCAGAAGTTACGTGACTATTTGAGTGAGCTTGATGCGTTTATCGAGAAAGAGATCAAGCCGCTTGAGAACCAGGACGACAATATTCGCTTTTTCGACCATCGGCGTGAACATGCGCGGACGGACTGGGACAATCAGGGGCTTCCGCGCGAAGATTGGGAGGAGTTGCTGCGTGAGATGCGTCGGCGCGCTGATGCGGCGGGGCACTTGCGCTATGCATTGCCAGAGGAGTTTGGCGGGTCGAACGGCAGCAACCTGGATATGGCGGTTATTCGTGAGCACCTGGCGGCCAAGGGTTTGGGNCTTCACAATGATCTGCAGAATGAAAGTTCCATCGTCGGGAATTTTCCACAGGTCCTGATGTTTCGCGATTTCGGGACACCGGAACAGCAACAGGAATTTATCGGCGGCATGNTGGCGGGTACGCACCGGGTGGCTTTTGGGCTTACCGAACCTGATCATGGCTCTGATGCAACCTGGATGGAGACCCGCGCGGTGCCGGAGACGCGTGACGGTGTTGATGGCTGGCTCATCAATGGCGAAAAGATGTGGAATACCGGGTTGCATGTTGCCAATTACGATATGATTTTTGCTCGCACCGGCGGCAAGGATGGGGATGCGAAAGGCATTACCTGTTTCCTGGTGCCGACGGATGCAGAAGGTTTCAAGGTTGAAGAATATCTGTGGACCTTCAACATGCCGACCGACCATCCGCGTATTTCCATCACGAATGTCTGGGTGCCCGATAGTGCTATCCTGGGGCCGCGCGACAATGGNCTCGCTCTTGCCCAGCANTTCGTGCATGAAAATCGCATCCGGCAGGCCGCGTCGGGCGTGGGCGCCGCTCAATATTGCATCAATGAGAGTGTGCAATATGCGAAGGACCGGAAACCGTTTGGCAAGCCNCTTGCCGCCAATCAGGCGATCNAGTTCCCGCTTGTGGAAGCNCATACAGAGTGTGAAATGATCCGCACACTTGTCTACAAGACGGCNTGGCAAATGGACCAGATGACGAAGCCTGAAGTGGCAATCCACCTGTCAGACAAAGTGTCCATGTGTAACTACCGGGCGAACCGGCTTGTCTGTCAGGCGGCAGATCTGGCCATGCAGGTNCATGGCGGCATCGGNTATTCGCGNCACAAGCCGTTTGAACATATTTATCGCCATCACCGCCGTTACCGGATTACCGAAGGGGCGGAAGAAATCCAGATCCGTAAAGTGGGCGGTCATCTGTTCAAGTTTATCGGGAAATAAGATGATCGGACGTCGCCTGGCCTAGGCGGCGTCCGTTTTTCTCGGTATCAANCGTGTGGTTGGCAGTGTGAAGCTGACCTGCGTGCCCACACCCTCTTCACTCTCAATTCTGAACGTGCCTTCATGCATCTCCACCAGTGTTTTGGTGATGGAGAGGCCGAGGCCAGTGCCNTGATGTTTGCCGGTGAACCTGTTGGGGATCTGCACAAAAGGCTCCAGCGTGTTATTGATCCGGTCTTTGGGAATACCGATGCCGGTGTCCTGCACCGCAATGGTGAGTTCNCCCGTGTCAGACAGGCCCGCACACGCTGTGACCTGGCCGCCGGGATGTGTNAACTTGATCGCGTTCGACATCAGGTTGAGCAATATCTGCCGGAGCGCGCGGCGGTCGGCATATATGTCGGGCAGACTGTCCGGTACCTCGAATTTGAGTGTCAGGTTTCCTTCGTTCAGCTTGGGTTTAACGAGTTCGGCGCACCAGTACACAAGCTCCACCGGGTCGACATGCCCCAGTTCCAGCTCATAGCGTCCTGCTTCGATCTTCGACAGATCCAGTATGTCGTCAATCATGCTCAGAAGATGCTGACCGCTGGTCAGAATGTCNGAGATNTAGCCGCTGTAGCGTTCATTCTGGATGGAGCCGAATATCTCTTTCTTGATGACTTCGGAAAANCCGATAATGGCGTTGAGGGGGGTGCGCAGCTCATGGCTCATCGTTGCCAGAAACTGAGATTTGGTTCGGTTCGCCATGACGGCTGTTTCTGTTGCCTCTCGCAATTGCCTTTCCTGCAATCTGCGTTCAATNGCGATGCCNGCCAGGTGTGCGGCACCACTTGCGAAGGCAATTTCAAAATCTGATGGCACTCTGCATTCCCTGTAGAAGGTTGTCAGGACACCAAACAGCTCGCCGCTGCGCGACAGGATGGGTTGTGCCCATCTTGAGCGAAAATTGGCAGCATTCAATAATGATGCGCAACCGCTCTCCAGCGGATCTGACATGACATCAGAAACGATTACCCGGTGTCGTTGCGCAAGTGCNGCGCCACAACAACATGAGTCTTCCGTCAATTCGGTGCCGTTTATCTGTTCCAGGAAGTCCTGGGGCATGGAGGCGCCGATCGCCTTTACAATCTGGTTGTCCCGGTTGGTGAGGATGACGGCTGCATGGGCGCCGGGNCTTGTATGGTCGACGCTNGCTGCAACCTGTGTGAGGATCGCTTCCAAGGGGGCACCCTTTGCGAGGGCGTCGAGCACTTCNAGATGAGCGTTCATCTCATCGTCTGCACGCTTGCGTTCTGTGACATCGCGAATGTTGAAGACGAAACCACCTGCGCTGGTTTTTCTGCGCAGATCGGTTACGGCTGTTTCGATCCAGCTGTGGGTCCCGTTTCGGGTGATNATGCGTTCACTTGAACGCCCCGGCGANGGTGGCTCCCCTGTGGTCTCCGCCATGCCGAGCAGAGCGGTGACNGTTTGNCCGTTTGCCTGTGCCGGCGGGATGCCGAGGCGGCTTAACGAGGGGGAGGCGTAGTGAATTCTGCCTTTGTCGTCNGTCAGCAAAATAATGTCGAAGGCNTTTTCGACCACGGCGCGGAAGAGTTCTTCGCGNTCAGCCAGATCCAGACTGGCTTTTGCTGTTTCATTTCTTGAGATGGATAGTTCNGCTTTCTCCCGNGCCAGGTTTTCAAGCAGTTCTTCGTTTCGGAATTTCACAAAGAAGGTATGCAGGTTCTGTTTGTAAGCGGCGTGAGCCACACTGAAGAGGAAGGCAAAAAGCCCCAGCGTGACAATGGCGAGGACAAAGTGCGTGCTGCCGCCGCTATAGAGCGCTGCAGCTACNGTCATGGCCATCGGCAGAACCGAAGATGCGTAGTAAACGGGGAGGGTTCTGTAACTGACTGCCGTCACGGTAATGGAGTGCGAAATCATGATCAGGAACAAGAGGGCTTCCTGCATCGGGTTGGATGGCACCCAGAAAAGGGGAACAAGGCCGATCCAGACGAGATTTGTGCCCCAGCAGATCGCGATGTAGCTTTTGAGCCACTGGTCAGGCGCGGCCTGTATCTCCGGGTTTGAGAAATANTGTTCCTGCACGAAAAACATGGTCGCATAGATCAGGATGATGAGGCAGAGCCAGGTCTGTATGAGTATTTGAGGCTGGTTGCTNTCCAGCAGCGANGCGAAGACAAGCGCAAAGAATGGCAGCATAAAGGGAACACTGCGGTAAAACCGCACGATNGTCCCGATCTGTCCTGTTCTTATTTTGCGTCGACATTCCGGCGTGATGTCGGTGATGTCGTATATGTCACCTGCATCGAGACCAAGTACTTGTTTGAATTTGGTGGCAACTGAACTCATGTGCACTACTCCCGCTCGTGGCAAGGCTGGCTGCCACTCCTCCGTTTGAAGAGTTTTGCGTGAGGGTCGTAAAGGTGATTTGAATTCACCGGATCACGAGTTCGCGAGATCGGACTTGTGCTGATCACGTCGTCGGACAAGGTTAAAGAAACGGTAATCGTCCTGCGAAGGGTATTTTGGCAGGAGGTGCTTTTTAGCCCGTGAGTGTGGCTGATGCCTCAACCAGGCGCGAGGCTGGAAAAATAAAGCTGACCCTTGTGCCGACACCTTCTTCGCTTTCGATGCCGAATGTGCCTTCGTGCATCTCCACCAGTGTTTTGGTGATTGCAAGGCCAAGGCCGGTCCCGTGATGCTTGCCGGTTAGCGCGCTTTCGACCTGTACGAATGGTTCCAGTGTTTCTTGTACGCGTTCGGCCGGAATGCCGATCCCGGTATCTGAAACAGCCACTTCCATTTGTTCCGCAGTGAGCGTGACGTCGACGGTGATGGTGCCGCCGGCGTGTGTGAATTTCACCGCGTTTGAGAGCAGGTTCAGCAGAACCTGGCGGAGAGAGCGGCGGTCCGCATAGACGTACGGAAGATCAGGTGGCGTGTTGATTGTCAGCGTCAGGCCACCTTCCATAAGTTTTGGACGAATGAGCTCGGCCGACCAGTCGATCACTTCCAGAATGTCGATATTTTTAAGTTCCAGATCGTAGCGCCCGGCTTCGATTTTCGAAAGGTCGAGAATGTCGTCGATCATGGACAATAGATGTCTGCCCGACGTCAGGATATCGGACATGTATTCCCGGTAGCGATCATTGCCGAGTTTGCCGAACATTTCCTGATGCATGACCTCGGAAAAGCCGATGATTGCATTGAGGGGCGTCCGAAGCTCGTGGCTCATCGTCGCCAGAAAGCGCGATTTGGCGCGGTTCGCCATTTCTGCGTTCTGGCTGGCTTCGCGCAGTTGTTTTTCGCTTTGCCGGCGGTCGATCGCGATGCCGGCGAGGTGCGCTGCCCCGCTCGCAAATGCGATCTCGTCATCTGTGGGTTGTCGTGCTGTTTCGTAGAAAGTTGTTACCGTCCCCAGAATATGACCGCTTCGTGAATAGATGGGTTGGGCCCAGCAGGATGCATAATCAACAGCCCGCATATTTGCGCGGAATGTATCGGCGAGTGAATTGGTTTCCGCGTCGGCCACTATAACGCGATGCCCGGCATGCAAGGCCGCCCCGCAACACCCGATTGTGGGGCCAAGCACAGTGCCGTCAATGGCTTCCAGTAACTCCGATGGTACCGACTGGCTGATGGCGCGGATCACGCGTTTCTCGTTGTCGGTGAGAAACACAGCCGCATGGGCGTTGGTGCTTGTCCGGTCGATACTTTCTGTTACGTCCCGCAGGATTGTTTCAAGTGCGGCCCCTGTCGCCAATGCGTCCAGAATATCCAGATGGGCCTGCATCTCTTCGTCAGCCTGTTTGCGCTCTGTGATATCTCTGATGTTGAAGACCAGACCTTGTGTAGCGGTGTCGTTTCCCAGATTGGTAACAGACATTTCGACCCAGGCGGGCTTTCCATCCGGCCGTTTGGTCAGCGTTTCAATTGTTTGTATCCGGTTTTCTGTGCGCGCTCTGGAAATGGTAGCCTGCAGACGGCCTTCATCGTCCGGGGTGGAGAGGATGGAAGAAACAGGCCGCCCGATGACATCGCGCTGTTCGAGGCCCAAATGTTTGATGGAGGGTGCGGTATATCGAACTTTTCCCTCACTGTCGGTCAGGAAGATGCCATCAAACGCGTTCTCGACAAGCGCCCGAAACAGGTCTTCACGTTCCTGGAGGTCGAGGTTGGCGCGCCCTAAATGTTCACGCGCCTGCTCGGCGCTTTCCTTTTCACGGGCGAGATCTGCGATAAGCTGTTCGTTGCGAAACCGGATGAGAAACGTATCAATGCTCTGGCGATGCGCTGATCTGACGACGGTGAGCACAAAGATGAAGAAGATGAGAGCTGCGATCCCCAGCGTGATGAAGGTTTCATCACCGCTGGAAAAGGCGGCCGCGAGCGTCATCAACGCGGGCGGACCGGCGTTTGAATAGAAGATGGGCAAGATGCGGAAACTGATGCCCGTGACGGTGGCGACATGCGCTATCAGGATCATGAAAAGCAGCATGTTCTGATAAGGCTCTGCCGGTATCCAGAAAACAGGCACCATGCTGACCCAGATGATGTTTAACACCCAGTAGAGCTGGCTGTAGCTGGTGATCCAGATGTCGGCATCAATCTCTGCAGACCGGAGTTTGAAGAAGCGCTCCTGCATGACCAGCATCATCATGTAACCGAGCGTCAATGCGGTTATCCATGCCAATGGCACAATCGCGTCATAGCGTGTGTCCAGCTTGAGGACGAGTGCAACGCCGACGGCGGGCATCATGACCGGTGCGGATCGATAAATCTTGGCGATTGTTTCAAACTGGCTGCGTTTGATCTGGTTGCGTTGCGCAGGCGTGAAGCTGTTTGAAGGGTATGAGCCTTCAAAGAACGAGCGCAGGAATGTCGACCATTTGTGTGTCGTAGCCACCAGAACCTCACCAGACAGGGCTATGGGTGAAGCGTAAATGCGCCGTCCCCCACAACACTTTCGGCCTATATTGGCTTGAAGCTCGTAAATGATCCTCTAAGCGGTCTCTTATGAGCCTCTTTATTGTGCAGTTTGGAGGGGGCTTTCGCTGACAGGGTTAGCAAGGCGTTAAGATTGCAATTTCAGCTGCTCACGGCATCGTGCATTTGTGTGTTTTGCGTCGAGCAGAGAGAGAAGGGAGGATGTGCGCGTGGTTCGCTATGTCCCAGTATGCGTTCCATCCAATTCGGTTCGGCGTACCCCAACAATCCCCAAAACGTCGTCCTGCCGAATGACGGCGACTGCCCACTGTACCCGGGCAGTCGCCGTGTGGGGCCTTCAGGTTTTCCGTGATGTAGCACCAGCTCCGTTCTTTTTGGTTTGCCTGGTCGTCCTAACGCAGCGGTATTCTTATATTTCTGGCGGATTTTAGCGCTTTGTTGACCGAGGCCGCCCCTTCCACGATACTCCGCCAAAATTCCCCGGGGATGCCGACTGGCGCTCTGGTCGGGACCACTTGCCTTTGCAACGGGACGCAGTATGAGCAGCGAAAAATATACAATCGAACAATGGAAGAACCTGGCTGAAAAGCAGATGAAGGGAAAGTCCATTGACGATCTGGTCTGGCATACCCCAGAGGGGATCGACATCAAGGCGCTTTATACCGCTGCCGATCTGGAGGCTATTGAGGCTGACGGGTATGACGCGGACAGTCTGCCGGGCATGGCACCTTATCTGCGCGGACCGCAGGCGACGATGTATGCGGGACGGCCCTGGACGATCCGGCAATATGCCGGTTTCTCCACCGCAGAAGAATCCAATGCTTTCTACCGGCGCAATCTGGCTGCCGGCCAGAAAGGGCTTTCGGTTGCTTTCGACCTTGCGACCCATCGCGGCTATGACAGTGATCACCCGCGGGTTGTTGGCGATGTCGGCAAGGCAGGTGTTGCGATCGATTCCGTTGAAGATATGAAGATACTGTTTGACGGCATTCCGCTCGACGAGATGTCTGTTTCGATGACCATGAACGGCGCGGTGATTCCTATCCTCGCCAACTATATTGTTGCTGCCGAAGAGCAGGGTGTCACACCGGACAAGCTGGCGGGCACTATTCAGAACGATATTCTGAAAGAGTTCATGGTGCGCAATACCTACATTTATCCGCCCGCACCTTCGATGCGGATTATTTCCGACATTATCGGCTATTGCTCCAAGAACATGCCGAAGTTCAATACGATCTCCATTTCCGGCTATCACATGCAGGAAGCCGGTGCGACCCAGGTGCAGGAGCTGGCCTTTACGCTCGCTGACGGGATGGAATATGCGCGCGCCGCGATGGCGGCTGGTCTGGATGTGGATGATTTTGCACCGCGCCTGTCGTTCTTCTTTGCAATC
Organism: Rhodobiaceae bacterium; assembly: GCA_002715765.1. GTDB lineage: Bacteria > Pseudomonadota > Alphaproteobacteria > Parvibaculales > Parvibaculaceae > Mf105b01. The sequence goes on from PAZY01000044.1 coordinate 70,453, forward strand.
GGTATGAACTTCTTCATGGAAGTCGCCAAGTTGCGTGCTGCCCGTTTGTTGTGGCACCGGATCATGTCCGAGTTCGGGGCGAAGAACCCCAAATCGCTGATGCTGCGCACCCATTGCCAGACGTCCGGGGTCTCACTCACAGAGAAAGACCCTTACAATAATGTGATCCGCACAACGCTGGAGGCACTCGCTGCTGTCCTTGGGGGGACGCAGAGCCTGCATACAAATGCGCTTGATGAGGCGATTGCGTTGCCGACAGATTTTTCTGCCCGTATTGCGCGTAACACGCAGCTCGTTATCCAGGAAGAGAGTGGTGTGACCAATGTGATCGATCCGCTTGGCGGGTCATATTACATTGAGACGCTGACACATTCTCTTGCCGCAGCCGCCTGGGCCAAGATCCAGGAAGTGGAAGAGATGGGCGGCATGACAAAGGCTGTTGAAAGCGGCATGCCCAAGCTTGAAATCGAAGAAGCCGCGGCGCGGAAGCAGGCGCGTGTCGATCGTATTGAAGAAGTCGTGGTGGGTGTAAACAAATATAAATTGCCCAAAGAAGATGACATCGAAATTCTGGACGTGGACAATGTGAAAGTGCGTGAGGCGCAGGTTGCGCGGTTGAAAAAGATGCGCGACACCCGTGATGAAGCTAAAGCGCAGGCTGCGCTTAAAGCGATCACCGAGGGCGCGCAGGGCGATGGTAATTTGCTTGCCCTGGCTATTGATGCAGCCCGTGCCCGGGCTTCGGTTGGTGAAATTTCAGATGCGATGGAGAGNGTTTTCGGCCGCCATCGTGCGGAGGTGAAGACCGTGTCTGGTGTCTATAGTCAAGCGTATGACGGCGATGATGCTTTTGACAAAATTCAGGCGGAGATTAACGGTTTCGCTGATGAAGAAGGGCGTCGCCCGCGCATGCTGGTCGTGAAAGTGGGTCAGGATGGGCATGACAGGGGGGCCAAGGTGGTCGCNACTGCTTTTGCCGATCTGGGATTTGATGTGGATGTCGGTCCGCTTTTNCAGACGCCTGAAGAGGCCGCCCGTGACGCGATCGAGAACGATGTTCACGTGATCGGTATCTCAAGCCTTGCNGCCGGGCACAAAACCCTGGTGCCGGGCATTGTGAAGGCATTGGCGGCGGAAGGGGCTGAGGATGTGGTCGTGATTGTCGGCGGGGTTATCCCGGCGCAGGACTATGATTTCCTCTANAAGGCNGGTGCGTCGGCCATTTTCGGGCCGGGCTCCAACATTATTGAGTGCGCGGCAGATGTGCTNCGNCTNATTCGNGANAANCGNAAGGGTTGAACCTTCTANGGTGTCGGGGNGGCGATCAGTTGCCGCCCGTCCACCTGTGCTTTCACAAGGTGGGCAATCGCGTTGACGACGGGTGTTTCCAGCTCCATCCGGACCGGGATGACCAGGGGTTGTGTGCCGCCGGGNCCCATGATNTCGTTGAAACGGGCCAGCCAGACTGTGAATGGTTTGAGTGGATCACGTGCCTGTTGCAGCATGAATTTTCGTGTGAAGCCGGCAACGGGTTTGTAGGTTACCTTGCAGGTGATCGCCGGGCCGCGATAGGTACCTGCGCCTTGCGGGTTGAGATCAGCTTCACCTTCGCTCGCAAACTCCAGATTGAAAACCCGCCGTCCGTCGAAAACCGGAATGGTGGCGTTGCATGGCGCGGTATTCTCGTTGATTGCCGTGAAGATGGAGGCGGTGAGCGGGTCCACACGCCCTCTTACGATATCTGCTGAAAAGCCCTGCTCGTGAATTCCATCTTCGGGCATGGCGGCGACTGTGTAGCGACCTCCCGGGTCGAGGGTCATGGCGATCGAGCGTTGTCCGAAACGCCCATCATATTCCTGTTCATAGGCCAGCAAACGCGGCCCGTCAGGTGTCAGCAGACCATTGGCNGCGCTTGAAGCCCGGCCGTTGAAAAGTGTGTCGGCCATGCCTTCAGTTTGGAATTGCGAGGCGATTTCATAGGTGCGCGGTGTAAGGACGGCCTGCGTGCCAAAGGAGACCACATGCAANCCGCCACCATAAATTTCGTAGGAAAGATCAATTGCCGTCATGGCCATTTCGTGGGCATTGACGTCGATGCTTGCCGTTATCGGGGGGGCTGGCAGTCTGTCATTTGCACTGGTGGTCTGGGACAGGCTCATGGCGGCGGTCAGCGCAATGCCTGCAAGGCAGGCTTGCCCCGGCTTCGTTGTGCCGTTCTGTCTCCGCGACATTGTGCTGGTCCTCATATGGATGAAACCATATGAGAATGATGGAGCGAAGGCGGGCGGACGGCAAGAGGGGCTTGGTCGTAAATCTACCGATCCGCAGATATTTGCGGCGATCCCGACCTAATCCTGCGCGCAAGTCCAGATCGGATTATTGGTTTGCGGTGGCTGGCGGTGAGCGGTGAAATGCGGCAGATCGCGTCAGATTCTCGGTATGATTTTGTAGGATATCCATTCTCTCGTCGTAGACGTCACTCTTGATTTCCATNAACCCCAGTAAAGTATGAAAGATATTGTCGTGGGTGAACCTCTGGTGCCGTATGGCCTGAATGTCCTCGGGGGCAGCGTCGTCGAAACTCTCGCCCAGCCAGAGAATAACCGGCACATGGCGTTGGNTGTCGGGGGCCACGAAATTTGGCATGCCATGCAGATAAAGCCCGTATTCGCCCAGGGATTCNCCGTGGTCACTGACGTACATCATGGCAGTCTCGAACTCATTGTCGTTCNGCTTCAGGAGGGCAATGGTTTGTGCGAGAAAATAGTCTGTATACAAAATCGCATTATCATATGCATTGTCGATCTCCTGACTGGTGCAAGCCGATAATTCGTTGGTATGGCAGGCCGGTTTGAATCTCTCGAAATTCTCGGGATACCGCTTGTAGTAAGCGGGGCCATGATTTCCCATTTGATGCAGGACAATCAGTATGTCACCGCTCTGGTGGGCGTTGATGTAGTCTTGCAGGCCATTCAACATGCCGACATCCCGGCATTCGATATCACAGACCGGGTTTACCTCGGCGTTGCGGTAGTCTTCGTAGGGAACCCTGTCGGCGACACCTTTGGAGCTGGAATTATTGTCTCTCCACAGAATGTTGACGCCCGCATGCTTTAGAACGTCCAGTGCATTTTCTGATGTTGCTATTCTGGTGGGGTTATATTCATCGGTACGATAAATGGAAAACATGCACGGGACAGAAATCGCGGTTAGCGTGCCGCAGCTTGCGACATTGGAGAGGCTGATGACGTTTTCCTGCCNAAGNAGTGGATTGGTCTCTTTTGAATAACCGTTCAAGGAGAACCGGTCTGCTCGCGCAGTCTCGCCGACAACCATGATGATGAGCTCGCGGTGTGTATCGGATGCCGGNGTTATCGCGTCTTCGCCCAGTGGGTGAACGATGCTTGTGTCCGCTTCAAACCACCGGCCAGCCAGTCGGATGGAAGCATATACATAGTTCCCNGGGTTGAAATATGCTCTTATCTCCTTGTGTTCTCTAAAAAATGACGTGTAGGACGGACTGAAGAGAAAGAAGAAGCCAACCATTACCGACAATGCCAGACTGATGAGTTTGAGGCGTGAATACAATTCGCGGCGAAATGGGCGAAAGTGAATTGGGGTGCGGTATACAAACCANGCCGGTAGCAGGCCGAGCAGGGTGACATAGAACACCATCGTGGGGCTCACGAGTTCCGCTGCTTCCCGTGTGTCTGTCGCGAATACATTCCTGATCATTTGCTCATCAAGCAGGACGTGATAGCTGTCCATGAAATAGGCTGCAAAGGCGGATGCGATCAGCAATGAGATGACGATGGGCTTTATCGTGTATCGGTAGCAAGTGAGNGCAAGTACCAGAACAATGAGACTCGCAAACCCCAGTAAAACCGAAGTTAGAAAGCCGGCGTTTGCGAGGGTGAGGGGATAGACTTGCAGAAGGCTTGACAGGAAAGAGAAGTTTGCAACCGCAACCCAGAAAACAGCGATCGCGAGGATGATGTGGTTGCTGTGAAGACCGCTGTCGGGAAAGAGATTGCGGATGATCTTGGNGAGCTCTCTGGTGAAATTCACTTTTTGCCTCACTGGGGTACTGTGAAGTGAATAGCATCGGACATTTCTGGGGCTANTTCAATTTGATATCGAAGCGGCTGGCACGCATAATGGCCCCGCCAAACGGTGTGCGGAGTGTCATGCGGACCGGGACCCAGANCTCACCGTCATTGACGGGGGCAAGCCAGATTTTGATTGTATCTTCACGTTCCAGCAATTTGATCAGGGTTTTGCGTTCATAACCNGCCACCGGAATCATGGAGACCGAGCAACGCATGACGGGGCCTGAATAGGCCGCCTCTCCCCCGTTCATTTCGCTCATTCCTTCTTCACGGAGCTGCAGATCATAGCGGCGGCGGCCATCAAAGAGGGGGAGGGACCGGGCGCAAGGTGAGCTGCCCGCCCCCTGCACGGGGAGCAGAAGGGCGCTAATGGGATCCTGGGTCATGAGGATGTCGTTCGCGCCGATATTGGGGCCGAAGCCATCTTCATAAGCGGGGCTGGCTGTCATGGTTGGGGTGCCGGATGCGCCGTAGAGCAATTCCACGCGACGGGAGGAATCNTCGTCGTGATAGGTCGAGATGAANCGCTCCGGTTTTACACGGCCATTGGCGAATGTGCCGGCGCTTTCCAGTGCGAAGCGTGTTTCAAAAAACTGTTCGGCGATGCCCGCAGTCGTGATCAGCGCTTCCATTTGATAGCTTTCACCNCTGACCTGGGCTTCGACACCGGCCTGTCCGAANTCAAAACCACCAAGGGCAATCTGGTAATCAACGCCGATATTGGTGCGGACNTCCGCCTTGAGCGGTGATGCAGNAATCAGGGNTGAGATCGCAAGCAGCATGAAGGCTGGCATCAGGCCTGCAAATGTCAGTGGGTGTCTGGAACCTCNGATGAGCGCGCGCATAGGGCAATCCTTTCATTCACAAGTCCGCTCCGTTTGGCCGTTCATTTTGCGGGTCGGGCCTGAACCGTTTCTGAACGCCCGAATAGANCCGTCATTTGAAGCAACTAAGGCTCATCCTANGGTGACAAGCTGGACCGGGGATAAAATCCCGGCTATGAAATTTTCATGGCAAATGAAATGGCAGAAACAAACGGAAAATCGCGTGGGCCCCGTGAGCAGATGCGGCATGACCCGGAAAGACTCGCAGGTGGTATTCTCGCCGGAGAGCGGGCGGCCCTCGCGCGTGGTATCACGCTGGTGGAATCAAGTCGGGCGGATCATCAGCTTCTCGCGCAAGACCTTCTCGCGCGCGTTCTGCCGAAGACCGGTCAGGCGGTTCGTATCGGTCTTTCGGGGGCGCCGGGTGTCGGGAAATCCACATTTACGGAGGCCTTTGGGCGCTATCTGATTGCTCAGGGGCTCAAGGTTGCCGTGTTGGCTGTCGATCCATCCTCGGCCCGGACGGGGGGCTCCATTCTTGGTGACAAAACCCGGATGGAGTTTCTTGCACGTGACCCTGATGCCTTTATCAGACCCTCTCCCTCGGGCGGGACGCTTGGCGGGGTTGCGCGGCGCACGCGNGAGGCGATGTTGCTTACCGAGGCGGCGGGTTTCGATGTCGTGCTGATTGAGACTGTGGGGGTCGGGCAATCTGAAACGGCCGTTGCNGATATGGTTGATATGTTCCTNCTTTTGCTCTCNCCGGGGGGTGGGGACGAGTTGCAGGGGATCAAGCGTGGCATCATGGAACTGGCTGATCTTGTGATCGTGAACAAGGCAGATGGCGACCTGAAGCCTGCCGCCAAGCGGGCGGCGGCGGAATATGGGGCGGCCCTTCATCTGATGCGGCCTAAAAGCCCTCATTGGAGTGCGCGTGTCGAGCTGGCTTCCGNTTTGCAGGGAGAGGGGCTCGACAAGGTCTGGGAGACCGTTCAGTCCTTCATNACGGCGATCAAANCTGCCGGTGAACTGGAAACGCGACGGGCGGCACAGGCCCGGACCTGGATGTGGACAGAACTTCGGGAAGGGCTTTTGGGCCAGTTGGCCGCTCACCCGGAGGCCAGTCAGCGTGTGGGGGAACTGGAGGTCAAGGTTGGTCAGGGGCTGATAACCCCGACGGCGGCAGCGCAGCAATTGTTGACCCTGCTTTTTCCGCCGCGACCCTCATGAATTGCCCCTTTTAAACGCGNGGATCGGGCTGAAAATGGCCTGTTTCGGCGCGATTGCGGGGTTGACGAGATGCTTTTCGCCCTCTATACATCGCCGCTCATGAGAGGCGCGGGCTCACGCTCTGGCGCCTTTCTTTCAGGAATTTTACTGATGTTTTGAGGCCACCTGGCGTTTGGTTGGGCAGGCCTGGAACCAAAGAATAGGATAGAACCATGGCACGCCGCTGTGAGCTGACCGGTAAATCGGTGATGTCGGGCAATAATGTAAGCCACGCGCACAACAAGACGCGCCGTCGTTTTCTGCCTAACCTTTGCAATGTGACGCTGATGAGCGAAAAGCTTGGCCGTCAGTTCAGCCTGCGGATCAGCGCAAACGCGCTCCGCACTGTTGAGCATCGTGGTGGTCTGGACGCTTTTCTGTCCAAAGCGCGCGATTATGAGCTTTCGGACCGGGCGCTGAAGATCAAACGCGACCTTTCCAAAGCGGAAGCTGTTGCCAGCTGAAATTGCTNATCTTNTTGGCAGNATTTGNNTGCTAGACCAAAAGGCCTCCTTCGGGAGGCCTTTTTGTTTAAGGANGCTGCTCGTGCGGTGGCGGCTTGTTGGCGATNTCTCTGTTTCCGTCANGCGACTGCCCTTTCGTCCTTTGACCGTGCGTCTGGCTCGGCTATGGTTTGGGCCGCAGCTCGGTTGAGAGTTGAGGGTTGGGGTCCATGCTTTCTTTTTTGGGTGTTATCNCTCGGTTGACAGTGCCTGTTGTGGCGCTGCTTGCTGTGTTTGCGCTGGCAGATCTGGGGTCGGCCCGGTTTGTAACCCAGTTTGACGTTTTTCCTCCCGAGCAATGGTATCTCAATCCGGGTTATTGGCTGACTTATGGCCATGTTGCCCTGCCGCTGATTTTTCTGGTGCTTAACCTTGTGAACCGGCGCTATGGGCCGGGGCTTACAATCGGCAGTGTGATGGTGAGCTGGGTGGTGATCGGGGCGGCGCTGGCCTGGGGTATTACNACCTATGGGCTTGTTGCGGTCGAAAACCGGGTCGCCACGGTTTTTGTTGCCGCGACGTTTGCGGGAGCCCTCTTTGCGGGGCAGCTTATCTGTATTTATCTCTTTGANCAGATGCGCGGTATTCCCTGGTGGCGGGCGCCCTTTTACGGCGCTTTGTGGGGTGGTCTCGCCTTTGCCGGGTTCTTCTATGGTCAGATGGCTTATGGTGCTGAAGANCCNTGGACGAACCGTTTGGCGGTTATGGCCGGTATCTATTCCGCGGCGGCGTTCGTGAACCTGTTTCTTTATCTGCTGATGNGGCGTTTCATCCAGCCACTCCCCGGTTTTGGCNNNNCNTANATGTTCAGTCTTTGAGTTCGAAGACGAGCAGGAGTGTGCGTTGTAAGGTGTTGAAATTGTCATCTGACACGAGATAGATGAGCGTTCTGCCATCGCGCNCGGTACGAATGTCCAAACCTTCCATATTGTCGATGGTGCGGGAGCTGTTTGCCTCAAGCAATACATCACCGTCGAGTGGTGCTGTGCCCTCCAGCATGGCGGCCGGGATNCGGCGCATGAGCATGCCGACCCCGCCAAGCAGGCTGTAACGCCGCTCGAGCGTCACCAGATCGCCGTTCGGGAGCTGTGCGATGTCAGTGAGCGCGTAGGGAGNGTNTGGTTTCAGGCGGGTGGGAAAGGCGGCTGTCTCTGTCAGNCGGGNNCCCACAATGAAGCCCTCTGTGTCCAGGGTGTTCTCCGACATGGCAAGCAGGCTGCCGTCGGAGAGAGCGAGAATGGCCTCCAGACCACTATTGGCTTCCAGGCCGGTGAAAGTGCCGAAATCTTCTACCTTCTGTGCCGGGGTGTCGAACCCCAGTGATGTCAGGTCGAAAGAGAGAATGCGGGCGTGGCGCTCAAAACTGACCATTGTCGGGGCGGTCCGCGGGTCGCCCCCATGGGCAACGGNAATNCCTTCGGCGTCGCTTTCTGTTTTTCCTCGAAGCGGTGTCCCCGTTTCATCTCTCATCGGGGCGATGAGGGCATTTTCCAGCGCGATGGGGCGATCTTCCGACCAGACAAGGTCTGCGGTCAGCCAGTTTCCCTGGTCTGTGATGGNGATAAGGGCGTCGCCTTTTTCACCAACCAGTAAGCCGGAGAGGCCGCCGAAGTCGTCNTGATTGGACGTGAGTTCCAGCCCGCCGATGAAGGTGAGCTGCCCTGCTTTTGTTTCTGACGGGTTTTCCGGCACCCAGAAGACAGGTGCGGCGCTAATGAGCAGGCTTTGGGTNGCTGTAGCGGCGTGCACATTGTGATGCGAGGGCGCCAGATAGANCANGGTGGAAATCAAGCAANCGCCGATACCGAATGAGCCTCCGACCCAACGCTTGCTGAATGCCACGATCACGTCTCCATTCTATTTTGTCACCGACCGGATGCGCGCGCGATATCCTGAAATGTCCCCTTGCGCAAACCGGATGTCGGGCTCGGTTTCCCCTGTTTGCCGGTGCCTGATTTTTGCGATTTCTTGCGGGTGCGTGCATTTGTCTGGTCGTCGAAAAGCTCTGCGAGCTTGTCAGTCATCGCCCCACCCAATTGNTCGGCATCCACAATGGTGACAGCCCGTTCATAGTAGCGTGTCACGTCATGGCCGATCCCGATGGCAATCAGCTCCACCGGTGAACGGGTTTCAATGTCTTCGATTACCTGACGCAGATGCTTCTCGAGATAGTTGCCGGCATTGACCGAAAGCGTGCTGTCATCCACCGGTGCGCCGTCAGAAATCACCATCATGATCCGACGATGCTCTGGTCGTGCGAGCAAACGATTGTGAGCCCAGATCAGGGCTTCGCCGTCGATATTTTCTTTCAGCAGNCCCTCGCGCATCATGAGGCCGAGGTTGCGCCGGGCCCGGCGCCAGGGGCTGTCTGCCGACTTGTAAATGATGTGGCGGAGATCGTTAAGGCGTCCGGGATTGNCAGGNTTGCCTTCCGCGAGCCACTTTTCTCGTGATTGCCCACCTTTCCAGGCGCGGGTGGTGAAGCCNAGAATTTCGACTTTCACGTTGCAGCGTTCCAGCGTGCGCGCCAGGATATCGGCGCAGAGTGCGGCAACCGTGATGGGGCGCCCGCGCATGGAGCCGGAATTGTCGATCAGCAATGTGACGACGGTATCGCGGAATTCCGTGTCGCTTTCGAGTTTGTAAGCGAGCGGCATCATCGGATCGGTGATCGCCCGGGTCAGGCGGGCTGCATCCAGAATGCCTTCTTCGAGATCGAAATTCCAGGTGCGGTTTTGTTGCGCCATCAGACGGCGTTGGAGACGGTTTGCCAACCGCGAGACAACCCCGTGCAATTGATGGAGTTGCTGGTCAAGATATTGACGCAGACGCGTCAGTTCTTCGACGTCGCAGAGCTCTTCTGCAGTAATGACCTCATCATAGGTTTGGGTAAACACACGATAGAGAGCGGCGCGCGCGGCGTCATCCGCGCCGTCGGGTCGCCAGGGTTGGTTGCCGTCGCCCATTTCTTCTGTGTCTTCGCCGTCGACAGGCACTTCATCCGTGTCGACTTCGACCATTTGCTCTTCGCCTTCTTCGCCGTCGCCTTCTGACAGCTCAGCCTGCTCGGCGCTGGCCCCTTCCTGCTGCTCGGCTTCACCGGCTTGGGAATCCTGATCGGGCTGGTCTTCGCCACCTTCTTCATTGTCTTCTTGCTGGTCCTGATCGTCCGGGCTCTCACCGAGCTCGTCCCCCATTTCCAGGTCGACCAGAATGTCGCGCAATACGCGTGCAAAACCAGCCTGATCTTCCAGCATCTCAGGTAGACGCTCAAAATCCTTGCCTGCGCGGGCATCAACCCACTCGCGCCAGAAATCCACAAGGTTTGACGCAGAGGCGGGGACCGGATCACCGGTCAATTTTTCACGCACCATCAGCGCTACAGCTTCGGCCAGAGGGGCTTCGTCTTTATGCGTTACCTTGTCAAAGCCGCGTGCTTTGCATCGTTTGTCGAGGGCCGCGGAGAGGTTTCCCTTCATGCCGCTCATCTGGGTGGCACCGATAGCTTCCACGCGGGCCTGTTCGACAGCGTCGAAAATTGCGCGCGCATTTGAGCCTTCAGGGGACAGACGCATGTCGAGTGCGTCATCGTGGTGTGCAAGCCGCAAGGCATAAGCATCGGCGAAGCCGCGTACTTCCGCGACTTCATTGGCCGGGAGGTCCCGGCTGGGCAAGGGCAGGCGCGCGCGCAATCCGCGCAGGCCGGGCGGTTCGGTTCCGAAACTTACCGCCAGCTCTTCGCGTTCCGCGATGGTTTTCATGGTCGCGGTCAAGGCACGCTTGAACGGTTCGACCGGACCTTCCTTGTTTGACATCGGAACCCTAACTTACTCTCATTCGGGTGGGGTGCGTGCGCGCCCCGTGAAGGGCATGGATAGCGCTTATGCCACCATAATTTTGGCTGCGCTGTCCGGCAGGTCTTCCCCAAAGCAACGCTGATAGAATTCGGCAACGGTTGCCCGCTCCAGCTCATCACACTTGTTGAGGAACGTGACGCGGAAGGCAAAGCCGACATCGCCAAAGATTTCTGCGTTCTCCGCCCAGGTGAGCACAGTACGCGGGCTCATAACCGTGGAGACATCACCCTGGATAAAAGCGGCCCGGGTCAGATCTGCGACGCGAACCATGGCAGATACTGTCTTCTTGCCTTCTTCGGTTGAAGCATAGTGTTTTGCCTTGGCGAGAATGATATCGGTCTCTGCGTCATGCGGCAGGTAGTTCAGCGTCGTGACGATGTTCCAACGGTCCATCTGGCCCTGGTTGATCTGCTGTGTGCCGTGATAGAGGCCGCTTGTGTCGCCCAGGCCAATGGTATTGGCCGTTGAGAACAGGCGAAAATGCTGTTGCGGGCGGATTACCTTGTTCTGGTCGAGGAGTGTGAGTTTGCCCTGCACTTCGAGTACGCGCTGGATCACAAACATCACGTCCGGTCGACCGGCATCATATTCGTCGAATACGAGCGCGACAGGGTGTTGCAGGGCCCATGGCAGCAGGCCTTCGCGAAACTCAGTTACCTGTTTGCCGTCTTTCAGGACGATCGCATCTTTACCGATCAGGTCGATACGGCTGATGTGGCTGTCCAGATTGATGCGGATACATGGCCAGTTGAGGCGGGCTGCAACCTGTTCGATGTGGGTTGATTTCCCGGTGCCGTGATAACCTTGCACCATGACACGCCGATTGAAGGCAAAGCCGGCCAGGATGGCGAGTGTGGTTTCCCGGTCGAAGAGGTAATTCTCGTCATAATCGGGGACATACTCGTTCGGCTTCGAGAAAGCTGGAACTTCCATGTCGATATCGATGCCAAATACGTCCCGGACGTTAATCGTTGTGTCCGGGCCTTCGATCGACATGCTTCCCTGTACTTCGGCTGTCATTTTGCTTTTCTCTCTTTCCCGCTTTGCGGTCGTTTTTATATCCCGCGTTGCGGTCGTTTCTGGCGTTCAGTCTCTCATGTTCCGGTGCCCTGACCCTAGATTGCAAATCGGCAAAGCAGGCTGCACCAAAAGGCCCTTTTCAGGGGGCATGCTCGCCAGAGGGGGTAGGCTCAAGCGAGACTGTCTCTAAAAGGGCGGCGAAACTTAACAGAAACCGCTCTTCTTTAAATAGTCATAGGCCTGGATTACTTTCTGGAGCCGGTCTTCTGCTGCCCGGTCGCCCCCATTTGTGTCGGGGTGAAACTTTTTCACAAGCTCTTTGTAGCGCGCCTTTATGTCGGCCAATGTAGCTGTTTCGTCAAGGCCAAGTGCCTGCAGGGCTTTGCGCTCCGCATTGCGAGGCGGCCTTTTGGGCGTTCCGTCCGGCTCCCGTTCGTAAGGGTTTTTCTGGCGAAAAAAGCCATATGTATCGTCAAAACTGGGATCTGCACGGAAACGCCCGCCGCCGACACCCTCCGGGTTCATGCCCATTTTCCAGGTTGGGCGGTGTCCTGTGCCGCTTTCGCGCTGATAACCTCTGACATCGTCGTCGGTCATACCCGCAAAAAAATTGTAATTTTTGTTATAGTCACGGATATGATCCCCACAGAACCAGGCAAACTGGCCCTCATGATTGCGTCCTTTTGGCGCCCGGTGAGGGGCATCGGCTGTGCAATCTGCCCATTCGCATTTGCGCAGGGCTGCGGCCTCTGCTTTCGCCTTGGCGGGGGCGATGCGGATCGAATCGAAGTATTTGGAGTTCAGTTTCACGAAAATAAATATGCTGTCTGATGTGGGCCTTTTCAAGAAACAGCCGGGTTGCCGTGAGGATCGCCGGATGATCTTGTGGATTGACTTGTCGATTATGGTTCCGAAGTTTACCTGTTTCGGCGGAGCATGACAGTCCCGCCCTGCTGATTTGTTAAGGAAAGTTTCAAGAGCCCATGCGTGTGCAAGATCAAATTCGCGAGATACTGGAAAAAGCGCTTCAGCCGGTCAGGCTGGAGGTGCAAGACAATTCACATTTGCATGCCGGACATGCGGGCGCGCGCCCGGAAGGTGAAAGTCACTTTCATGTCACGGTGGTTGCAGCCGTTTTTGACGGGCTGACGCGGGTTGCCCGCCACCGGCGGGTGAATGCGCTCCTGGCGTCTTTGCTGGCCACTCAAGTGCATGCCCTGCAATTAACGACATTGACGCCGGCTGAGGATGCGGCAGACGACAGGTAGGCGGCGTGGCTTATTCCGCGCCGCGGATGCCTTTCGGGCGGACCGGGGTCAGGCGCAGTTTGGTAATCTGGTTGCGCTGACGTGCCTCGATGACGAAGCGGAAATCATGAAATGTAAAGGCCTGCCCCCGTTCGGGAATGGTCTGTGCCTCATGGATGACGAGCCCGGCGATCGTCGTGGCTTCATCGTCGGGCAGTGACCAGTCCATAGCCCGGTTCAGGTCGCGGATCGTAATAGAACCGTCAACGATCACGGAGCCGTCAGGTTGGCGGTTCAGGTCCGTCAATGCGATGTCGTGCTCGTCCGCGATGTCACCGACGATTTCTTCAAGAATATCCTCCAGCGTCACAAGGCCCATTAGCGCGCCGTATTCGTCAACGACCAGGGCGAAATGTGATTTTTTGCGCAGGAAGGCATTCAGCTGGTGTTGTACGCTGGTGCTGTCTGGCACGAACCATGGTTTTGCTGCGAGCGCCAGAATGTCGAGCGTGCCTGTTTCTGTCTCTTCGCCAGCAATTGCGCGGAGCAGATCTTTGGCATGCAGGATACCGACAATGTTTTCCGGTTCGTTTTTCCACAATGGAATGCGCGTGTGCGGGCTTTGCATGACCTGACGAATGATGTCCGGTGCGGGCAGGGAGGCATCTACCATGGTCATGTTCTTGCGGTGAACCATGATCTCGCTGACTTCCAACTCGCGCAGGTCCAGAATACCGCCCAGCATGTCACGGTCGCGTTTTACCACCTGGCCTTCCCGATGGTGGAGAGCAATGGCCCCGCGCAGCTCGTCATGTGCGGAGAGTGCGTGATCTGCGCCGTCTGTTGAAATGCCAAACAGGGTCAGGGTGCGCTGAATGATAAAGGCAACTGCGGCAGTCACGGGCGCAAACAGACGAACAACCCAGCGAATGATTGGTGCGACCGCGAGGGCGGTTCTGTCGGTATTGGCAATCGCATAGGTTTTAGGCATGACTTCGGAGAAAATCAGGACCAAAGCCGTCATGACAAGGGTGGCGTAGACGACACCTGCATCCCCGAAAAAAGTGATGAGCAGGCTGGTGGCCATGGATGACGCAAGAATGTTAACGAGATTATTGCCCAGCAGGATCGCGCCGATCAGGCGTTCGCGATCGTCGGTCAGTTTTTCCACAACCCGCGCGCGTTTGTTGCCGCCCTCGCTCAGATGGTGCATGCGCGCACGCGATGCGGCAGTCAGGGCCGTTTCCGAGCCGGAAAAAAAGGCTGAAAGGCCGAGCAATACGAAAATCAGAATGAGCGTCAGGGCAATGTCTATGATGACCATCAGGCAGTCTCTTGCGCGGTCATGAACGTCAGAAGGTCACTGTTTGCAACCTCCCGTGTGATAAAGGCGTTGCCAATGGCGCGGGCCAGAATAAAGGTCAGGGTCCCATCCACGACCTTTTTGTCCTGTGCCATCAGATCAATCAGCTCTTGCGGGGTGCCGATGGTACCTGGAATGTCGCGGAGACGGGTAGGGAGACCTGCTTTTTCCAGATGTTTGGCGGCACGGGTTGCGTCCTGACCACTGCAAAAGCCCAGTTGAACGGACAGATCAAACGCCATGACCATGCCAATGGCGACCCCTTCCCCGTGGATGAGGCGATCAGAAAAACCAGTTGTTGCTTCCAGTGCATGGCCGAACGTGTGCCCCAGATTGAGAAGGGCGCGCTTCCCGCCTTCGCGCTCGTCTTCCGCAACGATACGGGCTTTGGCCTTGCAGCTTGTCAGAATGGCATGGGTGAGGGCGTCTATATCGCCGTTCATCAGCCGTTCGACGTTTGCTTCAAGCCAGTCAAAGAAACCAGCGTCGCCGAGCAGTCCGTATTTCACGACCTCTGCATATCCCGCACGAAATTCACGGGCTGGCAGGGTCTGGATCGCATCTGTGTCGGCGAGCACGATGCGCGGTTGATGGAAGGCGCCGATCAGGTTTTTACCCTGGGGTACGTTGATGCCTGTCTTGCCACCAACGGATGAGTCCACTTGCGCGAGCAGTGTTGTGGGTATTTGCGCAAAGTCCACGCCGCGTCTGAGGATGCTGGCTGCAAAACCGGTCAGGTCGCCTATGACACCGCCTCCCAGGGCCACGACCAGGTCTCCGCGCTCCACGCCCTTGTCCAGAAGGTGCGCGCAGAGATTTTGCAGATGTTCGAAGGTTTTGGTTTTTTCACCGGCAGGCAGAATGTAATGCGTGGCGGTGATCCCGGCGGCGGTCAGGCTTGCCTCCAGCGTTGCCAGATGTAGTTTGGCGACATTTTCGTCGGTGACAATGGCGACACGGTTCCGCTTCAGGAGCGGCTTCAGGTGCGCGCCCGCATTTGCGATGAGCTGCGGTCCCACGAATATGTCGTAAGCACGGTCACCGAGACCGACATTGACTGTTTTTACCTGTTTAGTGGTCATTCTAGGTTTGTTCTCTTAGCGACTTACGGGGAGCAGGGCGAGGAGCGCTTCTTCAATATCGTCAACCACGGCATCATGTGGACCTTCTTTGGAGATGATTGTGAGCGCAGCCTGTGCGTAGGTTGGGTAGCGTGTATCGATGAGCCCCCGCATTACGGCTTCAGGGTTTTCGGTTTGAAGGAGAGGCCGGTGCGTGCGCCGCATGACGCGTTTCATCAGCACATCAAGGTCTGCCTTCAGCCAGATGGAGATACCTTTGTCTGCAATGGCAGCACGTGTGTCCGGGTCCATGAAAGCGCCGCCGCCTGTCGCCAGTACCTGGGGGCCTTCGTCCAGCAGGCGTGCGATGACACGCCGCTCCCCCTCGCGGAAATGGGTTTCACCAAAATCCTTGAAAATATCCGCAATGGTGCTGCCGGCCGCTTTCTCGATTTCCGCGTCCGCATCGACAAAATTAATGCCCAGGCGGGTGGCCAGCCGTTTCCCGATTGTGGTTTTTCCCGCGCCCATCAATCCGACGAGGATAAGGGACTTCTTCCCCAATGCGGCGTTAATTGTGCTCGCCTGTTCGGAAATTTCGGTGCCTTGCACGTGTTGCTCTTGTTCGTTGGGCGGCGGGGAGCCAGCCTTGTGTGGATTGGATGACGTCGAGATTAAACGCTCGGGATGTCATGTGAGTAGATGGAGATGTATAAAGCTTTTTAAGGGCTCGTTCGGTTATTTGATGGATTTTTCAGTTTACCGCAACCTGTTGCCTTGTGTGGTTGGTTTTCATCGTTTTTTCTCGAGATCAGGGTTTCACGGCCTGGCTCGGGACGGTTTGTTGTCGTTTGATGCCCTTTATATGGGGCTATGCCCTAATTTGGTCAAATGTAGCCTCTAAACAGGGCGCGAGTGTGATTGCAGGTAATTGTGGACGAGCTACTTAGCCGACGGCGTTGATTGCGTTTTGTCTCGTCAAATGAGTTAGGGGGCGATAGCCATGAAAAGCCTTGTTCGGACCGTGGTACTTTTGGTTATTCTAGGTGTTGCAGGGTTTATAGGCCTCCTTTATCTCGACCAAACGGTAGCACCGCAGGTCCAGCCGGTCGAAAAGACGATCTCCAATGAAAATTTTGCACGTTAAGCGTTTGCGGCCTGTATTTCCGGGGCCGATGTCCCGGCAAGGTGTGCGGCAACAGAATATCTCTGTGAAAGTTACGAAACGTCTCTGTTCCCAGGGCTTTCTGGGACTTTGGGTGGCGGTCGGCGCTTTCGGGATTGCAAGCGGTTCTGTCGCTGTTGCGGCTGAAGACTGGCCGTTCAAAGAGCGTCCGCGCTGGGGGTCTGAATGGCCGTTCAACCGGGATGCGGAGAACGGGCAAGGGGCGTCTGAGACAACGGGCAGTATAGACGACCCGGTCGAGGCATCTGGCGAGAGAACCGGGGTGCGTGGAGAGACGCCATACAATTCAGATTATGGTTATGAACCGGTGTCCGGTGGGGCAAACGGCACAGCGCCGGTGCAGCGCGGGCCGCTTTCCATTCTTCCGCCAACGCGTAATGCGGCTGAGCCGCCTCTTCCTGCCGGTGAGCCACAAGATCTTATTCTCTACCCCTCCGGGCGAAACCCGGATGCAGCCTCCAACCTTCCGGTGCGCGCGCTCGGTGCACGCCCCGGTGAGGCTGGAACGGGTATTCAGATCGGCACACTGGGTGATGTGGATGAGGCCAGTGCCGGCCTGCTTGATGATCAGTCGGGCGGGTTTGGTTCCCGCATGTGGGAGGGGACAGCGCGGCGGTTTGTCGAGGTTAATCTCGGTAAGCTTGTTACACCCGCTCCGACGCCTGCCATGGCGGATTTGACCCGTCGTCTTTTGTTGACGGCGGCGCGAGCTCCCCAGGGTGCAACCGATGGGGTTTCATTGCTGGCTCTCAGGTTGAACCGGTTGAACCAGGCGGGGTACGCGAGTGCTGTTTCACAATTACGTGCGCGCTCTGGTGGTGCGCGACCCAGCGCGGCAGCGGCGCTGGAATATGCCATGGCAGCCCTTGCTGATGATGACGGACAGAGTGCTTGCCATTTTCTGACCGTGTTGCCCGTCGGCGGAGAGGTTGCGATTGACCCGGTCGCCGCCTTTGCCGTCAAGCTTTCAATCTATTGTCAGATCGCGGCGGGTGATAAAGCGTCTGCCAATCTCTCCAGTGACCTTGCGCGTGAGCAGGGACTGGACGATGAATATTTTCTCGCCTTGGCCGCGGCGGCCACTGATGGTCTGCGGCTGAGCGCTGAGATGCCGTCGGTTATTGACCCTCTTACATATCGTATGATGGTTCTCGCTGACCGTGCCCTTCCTGATGACGGGCTTTCGCGATTGCACCCGAGCTTGCTGTCTGTTCTGGCTGGTGATCGTCAGATTGATGGTGAGCAGCGTATCGCCGTCGCGGAGAAAGCGGCCTTGTTCGGTCTGATCTCGGGGGATGAGATTGGTTCCGCCTATCTTGCTCTTTCCTACACGCGCGATGATGTTGATGGGGTGCGGTCGGGACGAGAACCTGCATCACCCTATCGCCGCCGGGCTCTGTTTCATCAAGCCGTTCTGGATGAGCGGGTACCGGTCGGGCTTGCTGACATTCTCTCGGCTGTGTTCCAGCGCGAACTGGGTGGACCAGCTCATCGCGCCACTTTGCAGGTACACAAGAGTTCACTCTCCAGCGTGCCGGCGTCGGGGGCGCTTAGTGCTTTTTCACCCTACGCAGCTGGCGCGTTGCTTGAGCTGGGTGACAGGGTGCGTGCATCCATGTGGCTGGCGGTTCTTGAAAACAGTGGGGTGGATCCGCGTGCTGCACGGGAAGTGCGGGCGCTTTTGCGTTTGATTGACCCCGGCGCTCTGGCCCTGGACGTTGCAACTGAGGCAGCGGGCGGTGGTGCTGTGCCTGCCTTTCTGCAGGACGCGCTGGACGATCTTCCGCAGGGAGGTGCGGCTCGCGATTTTGCCGCCATCGAGATTGTTTTGATGGATGCGCTCGGGGCTCCTGTCCCGCAATCGGTTTATGATGCTCTTCTTGTCACCGGCGATTTGCCAGAAGGAGCCGCGCCGGCCCCTGATGTGATGCGTCGTCTTAAAGCTGCCAGCGATGCGGGGCGCGTTGGCGAGACTGTCCTTGTTGCGTTGATCGCGCTGGGAGAGGCCGGCCCGGGTGAACTTCATCCGCAACCGATGGCTGAGATTGTTTCTGCGCTCCAGCAGGTTGGGCTGGAGCGTGATGCACGTCGTCTTGCCTTTGAGGCTTTGTCTGCGCGCGCAGGTGCCATGTCTTTGGGGCGCTGAGGATGGGGCGACACAAGAAAAAGGATGCCGATGTTGCCGGGTTGCCTGCGGATGCGTTTCGTCTGGAAGCGTTCCTGGAGATGCTCAGTGCGGAGCGCGGTGCGGCGAAGAATACGCTGGATGCGTATGAGCGGGACCTGAAAGATTTCGGGGCGCATGTTGTGCAGCGGGGAAAATTGTTCGCCAGCTTTGAGGGGGGGGATGTTAAGGCCTATCTCGCAGCCCTGGAGGCGAGCGGCCTGGCGGCCTCCACCTCGGCCCGGCGTCTATCTGCTATCCGCCAGTTCGGCCAGTTCCTGATGAGTGATCAGGTACGTGTGGATGATCCGTGCAGTATTATTGAAGGTCCGAAACTTGCGCGCGCGCTTCCCAAATCGTTGAGTGTTGAAGATGTTGACCGTCTTTTGCGGGCGGCGCGGGACTATCAGGTTGCGATCAATGATCCGGTCAAACGTGAATATCGACGGACACGGGCTGTTTGCCTGATGGAAGTCCTCTATGCAACGGGATTGCGCGTTAGTGAACTTGTCACCTTGCCGCTCGGTGCGGTGGCTGGGGCCCAGCATATGATTGCGATACGAGGCAAGGGCGGACGTGAGCGGCTGGTGCCGCTGGGCGCAGAGGCTGCGGAAGCAACGGCGCTGTACATTGAGCAACGTCGGGCTTTTCTGGACAAGAAGGAGAGCCCCTGGCTGTTTCCTTCCGGTGGTGCGCTTGGGCATTTAACGCGGCACCGTTTTGGACAATTGCTAAAAGAGCTGGCGGTGATAGCGGAAATTGACCCCGCACGCTTGTCGCCACATACACTGCGGCATGCTTTTGCCAGCCATCTGCTGGCGAATGGTGCAGATCTTCGAGCTGTGCAGCAATTGCTCGGGCATGCGGATATTTCAACCACGCAAATATATACGCATATTCTGGAAGAACGCCTGCAGGAGCTCGTTGTCACCAAGCATCCGCTCGGGAAAAGGGATCCCTGATGTGTGAGGGGTGGAAAAATGAGGATATGCCTCATTTACGCCACGCTTGACCGGCTATGTGTCGAACGGTTGACAAGCCCGAGGGCAAAGGTCAGTGTGCCGCGGCTTTCGGGCTCCAGCTCTCAACCCAGCCCGGGTTGTACAGGGGTGATTGAGTGGCATTGGGGTGACTTTGGGGGGCGGCTCGCATGTCGTTTTCCAGTTAAAGTATTAGTTTTGTTGAGATTTTCTGAGTTATCCTTTCGGGGGCTAAAACAGGTAATCATGGCAGTCTGGAAAAGTTAACAAAAACGCATGCATACATATCTCGAATTTGAAAAACCGCTGGC
Organism: Rhodobiaceae bacterium; assembly: GCA_002715765.1. GTDB lineage: Bacteria > Pseudomonadota > Alphaproteobacteria > Parvibaculales > Parvibaculaceae > Mf105b01. The sequence goes on from PAZY01000044.1 coordinate 90,347, forward strand.
CGAACTTGAAGGTAAAGTGCAGGAGCTTAAGCGTCTGGCACAGGAAGACCCGACGGCGGGTATTTCGGACGATGTTGCGAAGCTTGAGCAGAAAGCGGCGCAAGTCCTCAAGGACATGTATGCAAATCTGAACACCTGGCAGAAGACTCAGGTTGCCCGGCACCCAAACCGTCCTCACTTTCTCGATTATGTTGATGGCCTGATCGAAGATTTCACGCCGCTTGCAGGCGACCGCGTGTTTGGGGAAGACGAGGCCATTGTTGGTGGTATGGGCCGGTTCCGGGGTCGCTCCATCGTTATCCTTGGGCATGAAAAGGGTAACGATATGGAGACGAGGATGCGCCATAATTTTGGCATGGCGCAGCCGGAAGGCTATCGCAAAGCTGTGCGGTTGATGTCGCTGGCAGAGCGGTTCAACCTGCCGGTTGTAACGCTTGTCGATACAGCGGGTGCGTTTCCCGGACGTGAGGGGGAAGAGCGCGGTCAGGCAGAAGCGATTGCGCGTTCAATTGAGAAATGTCTGGATATTCGAGTGCCGCTGGTGACGCTTGTGATTGGTGAGGGCGGGTCTGGCGGGGCTCTGGCGATCGCGACGGCCAGCCGTGTTCTTATGCTGGAACACTCAATTTATACGGTTGCCTCACCGGAGGCGTCGGCCTCTATCCTCTGGCGGAATTCTGATAAGGCAAAAGATGCAGCCTCCGCGATGAAGGTGACGGCGCAGAGCCTTCTGGAACTCAGTGTGATTGATAAGATATTGCCTGAACCTGTCGGTGGCGCGCATCGCGAGCGGGCCCGGATGATTGAAGAAGCCGGCGATGCGATTGAACAGGAACTTCGCGATCTTTCCGGATATGACGGGCAGACGTTGCGACGTTTGAGGCAGGAAAAGTTCATGGCTATCGGACGGAATGGTTTCGCCTGATTCAATTCGGCCCTTTCATCATGAAAGGCTGTTTTGTCATGATCCCGGAATTGTGGTAGTCCTTCATAGATAGATTTGACTACACACGATTTGGGACAGACGTGTGCCGGATTTCCGAGACGGTCGCTCCGCAGCGGTCTTCAAGTTTTGGCTTTCTCTTAATGCTGGCAACGTTCCGCACTATAAAGACTGGGATCCGGTCAAAATCCATAAATTTATGAGGGACAGTTTCATTGTGCAGCGGCACATGGAAGGTGGCTATTTTTATCGGTTTGCCGGAACCGGCGTTGGGGAGTTTCTGGGCAAGGAAGTAACCGGTCTTGCGCTCGATGCGATGCTGCAACCGCGAGACTGGCATCGGGCCCACGCCAGTATTGATGATTTACTGTCTTTTCCCTGTGGTGTTCTGCTGCGTAACATCACCCGGACGGCGACCGGGCGAATGGCTCGGGTCGAGTTTCTGATTTTACCCTTGGCTGCTGACCACGATGCTTGCGACCGGATTGTTGTTCATATGTCGGTCTTGGAAACACGGGGTTATGGGGCTGGTGGTGGCCCGGAGTTTGGCAGCCGGATTTATCTGGAGTGGATTGATCTGGGGGCGGGGGTGCCCGATGATGCGATTATCGCTGAAGGGGAGGGAGAACCAGTGAGTGAGTTTTCTCCTCCGCTGAGATAGACTGGGCTTCTGCGCTGGTACAGTTAATCCGATCAACGGAAAGTTAGGTTAAAGGGCAACAGAAAACTAAGAAAGTCGGCCCACCGTAAGTGTCAATGGCGCGTGCGAAAAATGCGACAGACCGCGTCTGCTGGGAGTGCAAATGGCCGAGAGTTTTCCTCATATTCTTGAACACCCGGGATCGGTGACCATGTGGTCTTACTGGTCTGGTTTGAATGCGGGGCGTATGCCGTCTGCGCGCGATTGGGATCCTGTGCGCATTCCGAAGCTGATGCCATGGTGTACAATTTTTGAGCGCGGTGGGGAGACAGGGTTTCGTATCCGGTTTGCCGGCACCGCGATTTGCGATTTCTATGGATTTGAGATGACAGGTAATCCTGTCGGCAGAATTGCTGCGGATAATGCGCGGGATCAGTATCTGGACAGTATTGAAGAAGCGCTTGCCCGCCCTTGCGGCCGCCTGACGCGCATTGAAGGCCGCTCGAATATGGGCAAGGTCTGTCAGTTTGAAGTGTTGAGCTTGCCACTGAGCGATGATGATGGCTCGGCTCTTCGTCTCGTTAATCATCAGGCTATCGTTGATACGATCACCTACGGCGATGCGCGTTCGGAGTTCTCCAGGCCTTCGCTCTCTGTCTGGCTGGATATTGGCGCAGGGGTGCCTGAGAACGGCAATGTGCGACCTGCAAAAATGAGTGAAATATGAGTTGGTCTGGGGAGACGCTGGTTAACTCGCGCTCTCAGGAGATGTGGTCCTATTGGCAAAGTTTAAACGGGGGGCAAATGCCGCCCGCGGCGGCATGGGACCCGATCCGCGTCCCCAAGGTGATGCCGTGGTGCACGATCATTGAGCGGGGAGGGGCGACGGGGTTTCGGCTGCGGTTTGCCGGCACGAGCGTGTGTGACTTTTATGGTGAGGAAATGACCGGGCAGGAGATTGGCGCTCGGATGGATGAGGCTGCCCGGCGCTTTTATTTCGGAAACATTGAGACCTCACTTACCCGTCCTTGTGGGCGCTATTTCACTGTGGAGGCCCGGTCGGATACGGGACGAAACTGTCTGTTTGAAACGCTTTCCCTGCCATTGGGAGATGAGGCGGGGATGGGATTTCGCCTCGTCAATCATTTTGCCATTCTTGAAGAGCTGCCTTATGGCGAGGCTCAGACGAATTTTGCAAAGCCTGCCTTTGCTCATTGGATTGATCTGGGTGCGGGGGTACCGACGGAGCTTTAGCATCCTGTGGCAAGGCAAGGAGGGGTCTTAAAGCATGGCCTGAGGGGTGCGGTTAGTCGAGTAACTCCCGAAATGCTTCCCGTACATCATGGGCAAAGATTTCCGGTTCCTCCATGGCAGCGAAATGACCGCCCTTCTCCATCTCACGAAAGCGTTTCAGGTTGTAGCTTCGTTCCGCCCAAGACCGCGGGGTGATGGGGAGTGTATCCATCGGATATTCGGTGTAAGCCGTCGGCGTGGTCACTCTTTGACCCGGCTTGAGGAGGGCGGACCCTTCCGCCGGGCCCGCCTTGTAAAGCGTGTTGGCGGCGTTGATGGTGCCGGTGAACCAGTAGATTGATAATTGCGTGAGCAATGTATCCATGGGGAAGCGGGTATCCATGCCTTTCCATGTATGTGTTTTATCCGTGTCACCGAGGCGGTAATATTTATCTGCAAGCCACCCTGCCAGGCCTGCCGGACTATCCATAAGTGCGAACGCGAGGGCCATTGGTTTGGTGGACTGAATGGACCGGTAACCTTCTTCCTGTGCCCACCAGGCCCGCATCTCAGCGATCCATTTTGTTTCCGCCTCCGTCACCGGGGGCTGACTTTCATGTTTGAGGTGGGGGCGAAGAGGTAGCATGGTGAGGTGAATGGCGCTGACGGCGTCCGCATGCTGCAATGCGAGGCGTGACGTTACAAAACTGCCCCAGTCGCCTGCCTGAGCCACGTAAGTGTCGTACCCCAGCACATGGGTCATCAATTCGTGCCAGAGGTCCGCTATGATTGCCGGGCCCACCGGAATGCGCGGTTTTGACGAAAAGCCATATCCGATAAGGGAAGGAACAATAACGTCGAAGGCTGGCCCCTGCTTGCCATAGGTTTCCGGGTGGGCGAGTTGGTCCACAACATCCAGAAACTCCCGGAATGTTGAGGGCCATCCATGGGTCATGATGAGCGGGATCGCGTTGTCGCCAGACCCTTTTTCGTAGAGAAAGTGGATTTCATGGTCCTGATCATTTTCATCGGTCAGGGTGACTTTGTATTGCGGGAAGGCATTCAGCCTGGCTTCTTGTTTGCGCCAGTCAAAATCGTCACGCCAGTAGGCAATGAGCCGTTCCATGTAGGAGAGATTTGTTCCGTAGCCCCATTGATCATTTCCCTCTGGTTCGTTCGGAAACCGTGTCTGTTCCAGCCGGTGTTTCAGATCCGCGATTTCGTGATCCGGGACATGGATGGTGAAGGGGTCTGCTGGAATGGTGCGGCGGGTCATGGCGTCAGCCTTTCTGCGTCCGGGCGAATGAGATGATCTCGTCGGCGAACACTGATCCTGTTTCGAGTGCCGCGAAATGCCCGCCCGTATCAAACTCCGACCAATGGGTGATGTTGTACCCTTTTTCGGCCATCGAACGAGGTGGAAGTTTGATAAACTCTTCGGGAAACACGGCCATGCCCGTCGGTATTTCAACGCGGGTGTCGGGGGCCATGTCAGAACCACCATCCTCGAAATACCCACGGTAGAACCAGGTTGACGTGTTGAATGTCCGTGTGACGAGATAGATCATGATGTTGGTGAGAAGCTGGTCTTTTGTGTAGGCATTCTCAATGTTTGAGCTGCCATCCGGGCCACGTGTGTCCGACCAGGTATTGAATTTCTCGATGATCCAGGCGGCAATGCCAACCGGACTGTCCATCATCGCATAGGAGAGAGATTGCGGTTTGGTTGCCTGCAGTTGCAGGTAGGCGCTTTCAGCCTGCATGGTTGCACCCAAGGCTCCCGCCCATGCCTGTTCTTCTTCGGTCTCCGGCAGAACGCCTGCGGGACGTAATCCCCACATGTTCACATGGATCGCTTTGCAGCCTCCGTCTTTGTCTGTGCCGTGATTGTAACCCAGCCAGCCCGTTACAACAGATCCCCAATCGCCGCCCTGGGCGATATATGTGTCATATCCCAAATGTGTGCGCATCAGCTTGTCCCACAGGGCGGCAGTGCGTTTGGGGCCCAGCGGTTTTTGGGGTTTGCCGGAGAAGCCGTAGCCGGGCAGTGACGGTACAATCAGTGTCAAACCATCTTCCGCGTCTCCGCCATGTTTTTCCGGGTGGGCGAGATGATCAAGTATGTGCACAAACTCAAACACGGAACCGGGCCAGCCATGGGTCAGAATGATTGGCTGGGGCGCGGACCCTGATCCTTTGACGTGATAGAAGTGGATGCTCTGCCCGTCCACTTCGCAGGTGAATTGAGGAAACGCATTCAATTGTTCTTCAGCGGCCCGCCAGTTGAAGCTTTTGGTCCAATAGCTGCAGAGTTCCTTGAGGTAGACCATGTCGGTGCCGTATGCCCAACGGTCACCGCCGGCTGCAATCTCCGGCATTTCGTGCCAGTCATAGGCGCGTACTTTCTCGATAATTGTATCGAGTACCGCCTGGTCCACTTCAACTTTAAACGGTTGGGGGCTGCTAATGTCCTTCTCCCGGGCTTTGCTGTTTTTGTTGCCGGTATTATGACAGGGGTAGAGCGGATCGCAATCACGAGAAAGATAGCGGCTTTTGATTGCCGTTCGGGTCCGGCACAGATACGCTCATGTGATCATAATTTCTATATGTAAAGATATGTCTGGGGGGATAAATGGCTGCAGAAACGGCTGCTGCTCAATCGGATGCTGTGCCGTCGGGGGTAAGCATTTCGAAGAACTATCGGCGTTATGCACTCGGCGTCTTGTTGTTGGCCTATATTTCGTCATATGTGGACCGGCAGATCATGGGCGTTGTCCTGCCGTCTATCAAGGCAGAGTACGCTCTGGCTGACTGGCAACTGGGCTTTCTTTCCGGCATAGCCTTTGCGATCTTTTACGCGACGCTCGGTATGCCAATTGCCTTTGTGGCAGACC
>PAZY01000045.1 GCA_002715765.1 Rhodobiaceae bacterium
CCGTGCACAGGAAGCGACCGATGCGCGTGCCGAGCAGGGGGAGGGGCAGGCCGCTGCAGACGTCGGATTGGGCAATGCGGATGTTGAGGCTGATTACGTGGCCATCGTGTCTGCCTGGCTTAATCGCCATAAACGCTACCCGCGGGCTGCCGCGCGCCGCGGCCTGGAGGGAAGAGGAGAAGTCAGGTTTGTTGTTACGCGATCAGGCGCGGTTACACGCTTTGAGATATCAGGGTCAACCGGCTTTGCCATTCTCGATCGCGAGTTGAAGGCGATGTTGGAACGCGCCGCCCCGCTGCCGTCATTTCCCAATTCCATGCCGCAGGCACAGTTGGAAATCATCGTACCGGTCAATTTTGACCATCAGAGCTGATGTTTCAAATAGAGACCAGGTTTAACGGAACATTTACGATACCTTCTTTCTTGCACTAAACCGGTTGTTAGCGAATTGCTCCTAGTCTTTCCGCATGACAGTTCTGTGGGAAAACCTCGCAGAGCGGGGGCACTCTCAGGATGGAACGCCATGGCCATTGCTAGACGCAAGTTCAGAATTGAATCCGTGAACTCCAACGCGGCGAACAGCGTCGATGGAATGGCAGCGTCGCTTGTGACGCCCGCTGACGGCAGGGTTGCGGGTTATGTGCCCGACGAAGTTGCCGCAGATCGCCATCAGGCAGTAATGGACGCTATCGCCATGCTGTCCCGGTCGATGGGGAGCAACAGTGCATCCTACCAGCCGGACGAGCCGGATGATGCTCCCTCTGAAGCCCTGCTGCAGAAATACAAAGAAGAAATCAAGGAAGCGGCCAAGCTCAAGAATGAGCTGGATCTGATGCAGGCGGCGATCACGCAGACCAAACGCGAAATCATGGCGCTTCGTTACGATGGAGCCTCGTCCGATCGTATCCGCTCTGTCACCGATGAGTTGGATGAAGTGGTTGCAGGGACGGAAGCGGCGACGGAAACCATTCTGGGCGCAGTGGAAACAATCGACTCCAATGCCTCCTCATTGTCGTTGACCCTGTCAGGCGCGGATGCAGGCCAGGCGCTCGAAATTCAGGAACAGGTCATCAATATCTTTGAAGCCTGCAACTTTCAGGACATTACCGGCCAGCGCATCACAAAAGTGGTCAATGCACTGCGTTACATTGAAGAACGCATTGAAAAAATGCTGACAATCTGGGGCGAGTCCTCCTTTGCAGAGCTGGAACCGTTGGAAGCAGAACACAATCCCGACGAACCTCTGGGACGGTCTCTGGCAAACGGACCATCTATGCCGGAAGCAGAAGACCGCGCGTCGCAAGCCGATATCGACGCATTGTTTGATTGATTCCGGGATTAATCCCTATCTTGTGCCATACGTAGATTTCGTCATGCGACCTTCAGCGCATCAGCCGTGCGCCTGGCAGGGACAGGATAATATTGGCACGTCCGGCAATATCCCGACCGACCGACAGGGTGCCGCCATGAAGTTCCACCACTTTTCGGGTAAGCGAAAGTGACAGGCCGGTATCACGTGGCTTGCGACGGCCCTCTGCGCTGACAAACGGGTCTTCGACAGAAGCGCAACCGATCTCAACTTCGGTTTCGTCATAAGGCAGGCTTGGGGCGGACAGATCAGCCGCGCTTTCCAGTACTGTTTTGATCACAAGTCCGCCGCGAACCAATTCAGTCGAGATCGTGATCTCGGTTCCTCGATCAGCGCTGTGCAGAAGTTCATCGAGCATGCGGTAAAACCCCTGGCGCAAGCGCCGGGCATCGCCACGCAGACCGGGAATATCTGCCACGTGATTTGCAACAACATGCACATCGCACGACTTCGCCTGGTGACGTTGTCCGGCGATGGCTGTGTCGATAAGCGCTGCCAGGTTGCATACTTCCTCGTTGAGTGCCGCACCATCTTCGGCGGATTCTGCGACAGAGAGAAGATCCTCGACGATGTCGAGGAGCAGCGTGCCTGACGTATGAATGTCAGTGGCATATTCGCGGTACCGGTCAGACAGCGGGCCAAACGTCTCTTCCTTCATCAGCTCCGAAAAACCGATAATGTGGGTCAGGGGCGTGCGCAGATCATGATTGACGTTTGAAAAAAAACTTTTGCTGCGTCGTTCGGAGGTCAGGCCTTTTGCTTCTGCATCCAGCATGACCTGTTCCAGACGGTGCCGCACGCTTGTATCTGTCAGCGCGGCAACACGCGCAGGTTTACCACCCCATTCCGTGTCCACAATACGCAGATCCGCAAACCGTTCTTCCCCGGACGGGTGTTTGAAACTGAGCGGGCGGTCCCCGGTTGCAACCGGAAAGTCGAGCGTGGCTCCGGCTAGAGATTCCAGCGACCGGCCCAGAAGGTCCGCCGCCGCTGAATTGGCAAAAGCCACCTTGCCATCATTGTCGAGAATGATCATGGCGTCCGCGGCCTCCTGCACAATCGTCAAGGGATCCTGCGGCGCGGCCGGCGTGTCATGGATGGCGGAGGTGTGGTTAATGTCTGACCTGCCCCGGCGGCTTGTGCGGGCAATCGCCAGCCGGACGGGTGTCAGAAGATTGGCTGTGTTGAACGGGTCGAAGGCGAGAGCATCTTCCGCCCCGATTTCAACCGCTTCGGTCGCGCGGTCTGCCTGAAAATGGGGGCGCTCAAAAAGCGCAATCACAGGCACGTTGGGGCCAAGAGAAACCACCCGGCGCAGCGCTTTCATATCCTCGACTGACCCCGCTCCAAGGTCGAACAGGATCGCATCGAGTCCCGGTGACAGAAGCGGCGCAATACCGCGGCTGCGCTCAATGACGTGAACATCCGCATCTAGACCTTCAAACACCGAACCCGGTAGCCGGGTATCGCAGACCAAAGCCAGCAACAGACGTGATGTTGGCGGGCTGAGACCTTCATTCACCTCATTGGGTGTGCGGGCGGTGGAAACGGGACGAATCATCTGGGGCCTGCATCGTTAAGCTTTCACTAACCATGCAATCGTCTTGGTAAACAGAGCGTAAAGAATTGTGACGATTGTCTTAAGATGAGCGGGGCTCCTATGTAGGCAAGACAGAATAAGGTTTTATAACAAGGGCTTATCCCGTATCAGCCTGCTTCCGGTTCGGGCAGGCCAAGCTTCCCGTCATCACTCACGGGCCAATAGGGATTGTAGGCAACTTCCCAGGCATGGCCGTCCGGGTCTGCAAAATAGGCTGAATAACCACCCCAGAACGCCTTATGAGCCTCTTTAAGCACTTTCGCGCCATATGTGGTGCCCTTGTCGGCAATATGAGCCAGGATTTCGTCCACTTCCTGCTCACTGCGCGCATTATAGGCAATGGCAAAGCCGTGGTAGCTCCCCTCTGTGACAGGGCTGTGAGGCAGGTCTGCATCATCAGCAAGGGCGTCATGGGCAAACAGGCCAAAAGCAATGCCACCCATATCGTAGGCCGTCATGCCTTCAGTCATGAAAGGGCGCCAGCCGAGGCACTCTTCATAAAATTTGCGCGCGCGCGCAAGATCCACCGTCCCCAGCGTCACGATCGAATAGCGCTGTTCCATCCTGTCCTCCCGGAAGTCAATAAGGGCTGTTTCTCTGCGCCGAGAACATAACAAGAACTTTTGGATCTGCAAAGCGCAAAACACGCGGCCCTTCAAAGGGTTGCGGCCTGCGGCCCCATGGGATACCTAATGCGCGACCCACGCGCGTACCGGTGAGAGCCGGTTGCGGATTGATTTGGTGGAAAATGGCGAAGAAACAGAAGACATTCAGGCCCAAAGCGCGTGTGCCCAAGGGGCTTCGCGATATCCCGGCAGAAACTGTCCGGGCAGAGGCAGCCATGCTCGCGCGTATTCGCGATGTTTACGAGCTTTATGGCTTCGAGCCGCTTGAAACATCGGCCTTTGAATATGCGGATGCGCTGGGCAAATTTCTGCCCGACGCGGACCGCCCCAATGAAGGTGTTTTTTCGTTTCAGGACGATGATGAACAATGGTTGTCGTTGCGCTACGATCTGACAGCACCGCTGGCCCGTTTTGTTGCGGAAAATTATGACGGGCTTCCTAAACCGTTTCGCCGGTATCAGACAGGCCCTGTCTGGCGGAATGAAAAACCGGGCCCCGGTCGTTTCCGTCAGTTCACACAGTTTGACGCAGATACAGTCGGCGCACCCGGCGTCGCAGCCGATGCCGAAATGTGCATGATGGCCGCCGATTGTCTGGAAGCACTGGGAATTCCGCGCGGTGCCTACGTGATGCGGGTCAACAATCGCAAAGTGCTGGACGGCGTTCTGGAAGCGGCACGCATTGTGGGGGAGGGCCCGGCGTTTGAATTGCAACACCTGACCGTCATGCGGGCGATCGACAAGTTGGATCGTCTGGGGGCAGACGGTGTGCGCCTGCCGCTCGGCAAAGGCCGCAAAGACGAGAGTGGTGATTACACGGAGGGCGCAAAACTCGCTGAAGACCAGATCGACAGGATTATCGCTTTCACCTCGTGTGGCGGCGGGACGCGGGTTGATGTGTGTACGGCGATGGAAGCGCTTGTTGGTGAGAGCGAGATCGGTCGCGAGGGTATTGCAGAGCTTCGTGACATTGATGCCTTGTTGTCGGCGGTCGGGTATGAAACAGACCGCATCATTTTTGACCCGGCCGTGGTCCGCGGTCTTGGATACTACACCGGCCCGGTCTACGAGGCTGAACTGACTTTTGAAGCAAAAGACGAAGACGGTCAGGCCCGTCGCTTCGGCTCGGTGGGCGGGGGTGGTCGTTACGATGATCTTGTCGAGCGTTTCAAGGGTGTCAAAGTGCCGGCAACCGGTTTCTCTGTTGGCGTGAGCCGTCTCTATGCCGCGCTGGAGGCGCTGGGCAAGGTAGAGACATCGCAGATCGCGCCTCCCGTTATTGTGCTGGCAATGGATCACGATCAGATGCCGCGTTACCAGGCAATGGTAACAGAGTTGCGCCAGGCTAACATTCGCGCGGAACTGTACCTGGGTGGTTCCGGTATGCGGGCACAGATGAAATATGCAGATCGCCGGGGTGCGCCGGTGGTGCTGATCGAAGGTGAGGACGAACGGGCAAACGGTACCGTTACCTTGAAAGACCTTATTCTTGGGGCGCAAAAGTCAGAAGAAATCACCGACAATGCGGAGTGGCGCGAAAGCGCACATGCGCAGATTGCGGTGCCCCGTGCGGAGATCGTCCCCCATGTGCGCGAGATGCTGTCACGACATATCAAGGCTCACTGACCGGCACCGGAATGCCGGTCAGCTGGGCCGGATCAGGTGTGCCCGCAAGGGTCGCTTGGAAGAGGGTGTCTGTGATGGAAACCTCGTATGATTTCGGAAACATTAGCCAATCCATGTTAGACAGGAGCCCGCAACGTGAGCGTCCGGCTGATCCCGCCAAAAGATTCTAGAGAATTTAAGGGGTCGGCAGAGGCATAAGCGGCGGGGAGATGTGATGACAATCCTTTCAGCGAGCGGGGACGAATTGAAAGCCCGCGAAGCGCAGGCAGGTGCTGTAAGAGCCTCGTTTGAGGCGGCGGGTTTTGAACCTGTGACCATCCCGGTGTTGCAACCGGCTGAGATTTTTCTGGATCGTTCCGGCGAAGATATTCGCAGGCGAACCTATCTTTTTCAGGATCCCGGCGGACAAGAGCTTTGTCTGCGTCCGGAACTGACTATTCCCGTCTGTCGCCACTATGTAGCGGCAGAGCCCGCGGGAAAGTCGGTCGCACGTCTTTGCGCATCAGGGCCGGTCTATCGTTATCAGCCACAGGGCTCTGCAAAACTTTCTGAGTTCAACCAGTGTGGTCTGGAAATTCTGGGCCCTGCGGACGAAGTGGCAAGCGATGTCGAAATGACAAGCCTGGGTATAGCGGCTGTGGAGGCCGCGGGTGTCACGGATTATGAGCTGGAGTTCGGCGACCTCGCACTCTTCGGAGAGCTGGTGGACGCCCTGGCCATTCCCGATGCATGGAAGGGGCGTCTCAAGCGGCAGTTCTGGCGTCCCGCTTTCTTCGATAGCCTGCTGAGCGATCTCTCCGCCAGCGAGGCCGACACGGACAAGCCGGACCGACAGGACGGACTATTGTCGGTACTCGCCGGACTGAAGGAAGATCAGGCAACAGCCCTCCTTCAAGATGTTCTGAAACTTTCAGGCATCAACGCTGTGGGGGGGCGCGGTATTGACGAGATTGCATCGCGTCTTCTGGAAAAAGCAGCCGACCGCACGACGGAGCGGATGCCGGATGAGGCAACAGCCCTCCTTGCCAATTATATTCGCGTCTCCTGCCCGGCATCCACCGCGCTCGCGCGTATTCACGATCTGGTGCAGGCTGGCGGGATCTCCGTAGACAGGGGGCTGGGGCGATTGGAAAAACGCCTGGCCGCGTTGGCCAAGGCTGGTATCAATCTCGACAAAGCGGTCTTTTCGACAGGTTTTGGGCGCAAGATTGAATATTATACCGGCCATGTTTTTGAGTTGCGGGTACCACGCCTCGGCGTCGATGCGGTGGTCGCCGGTGGCGGGCGCTACGACGGTTTGTTGCAGACCCTTGGGGCCAGCGCACCGGTGCAGGCGGTGGGCTGTGCCATTGTTCTGGAGCGACTGTTCCTCGCGACATCCGGTCAGACGACAAGCAACAAGGGGGCGAAGTGAAGATGAGTAAGAACAAACTCATTCTGGGTCTGCCTTCCAAGGGGCGTTTACAGGAAAACGCATCGGAGTTTTTCAAGCGTGCTGGTCTCTCTGTGTCGCAACATGGGGGGCGCGGATACACAGGCACGCTGAAAGGTGTTGCGGATGTGGAGATCGCCTTTCTGTCTGCATCGGAAATTGCCGGAAATCTGGAACAGGGGAGCATCCATTTCGGGATCACCGGCGAAGACCTGATCCGTGAAAACCTCTCCAACCCGGTAGAGAGTGTTGAACTGGTGTTGAAACTTGGTTTCGGTCATGCAGATGTCGTGGTCGCCGTGCCGCAAAGTTGGATCGACGTGGAAACCATGTCGGATCTTGATGATGTTGCGCTTGCTTTCCACAACAAGCGTGGCAAGCGCCTTCGTGTTGCAACCAAATATTTCAACCTGACGCGGAATTTTTTTGCCTCTCACGGGATCAATGATTACCGCATTGTGGAGAGTCTGGGGGCAACGGAAGGGGCACCCGGTGCCGGTACAGCTGAAGCGATTGTGGACATTACCTCCACGGGGGCAACGCTGGCGGCCAATGGCCTCAAAATTTTGGATGACGGTGTTATCTTGAAGAGTGAAGCCAATCTCGTGGCATCGCTGACGGCCGTTTGGTCAGATCGTGCGCTGGCGGCAGCGCGCGCAATACTGGATCGGTTGGATGCGCGTGACCGGGCCGAGCGGCATATGTTGGTCGCAGCACGCGGTCCGTTCGACGCGCGCCGGATGGCAGAAGATCTGGAACGTCACTATCAGTGTGCGGGCGATATGGTGCAGCCTTTCGAAGGCGGTGGTGAGGTGCGGGTCATCTGTCCCAAGGCGCAGGTTCAGGCTGTGGCCTATCATCTGCGCGAGGCGGGCGCGATAACGGTTTCAGCCGCCAAGGCAGACTATCTTTTCGCGGCGAAAAACACGCTCTACGAAACGCTCTGCGCGCGCCTCAAAAAACATTGAAACAAAAAATGCACGCAGAAAGATCAACCATCCCGCTTGTGCGAAAGCCTCCGGCGGCAAGCTGGAGGCGCCACCCTCGTGCATCAGTCTGTGTTGGCTTCGAGCATTTTCAGGAACGCCTGTTTCTTCCGGTTTCCCTGTCGCTCAAGATAGGAAAACACCGGGCGCAACAATGTCGGAAAGCTCATGACAAGCCCTGCCATGAGCCCTTCGCTACGCGGTAATTGTGTTTCAAGTGTGCCGCGTGTCAGGGCCTGCATCACCGCCTCGGCGGTTGCAGCCGTTGATAGCGGTTCCGCACTACCTGCAAAGTTGAGTGGGGACCCGTCAGGATGTGCCATTTCCGCACGCAACATGTCAGTGTCAATGGCACTGGGATAAAGCCCCCCGACACGAACGCCATAGGGAGCGAGCTCCAGCGAAAGCGCGGCCATAAAGCCCCGAAGGCCGAACTTGGAAGCGGTATAGGCCGCACTGTCTTTCAGCGGGAAAATGCCAGCCAGCGACACGATGGAGAAAATCTGGCCGTCGCGCCGTTTGGTCATGGCTTGTGCGGCGGCTTGTGACAGCTGCATCGGGGCCGTGAGGTTGATCATCACGTGACGCGCTAGAAGATCGGCTGATACATCAGTCACAGATCCGGGGATGCCGATGCCCGCATTATTGATCAGCAGATCAATTGGTTTCTCCTGATCCCCCAGGCGAGTTGCAAGCCTGCCAATATCCTCTGCATGACAGAGATCGGCATCAATAAACTCGGTGCCGGCGGGAAAGGAGGCGGTCTCCAGAGTTCCCGGTCGGTCTGTGACCACGAGATGATAGCCGCTTGCCGCGAGACGGGCGGCAAGCGCGTGACCAAGGCCGCCCGCTGCGCCGGTAATGAGTACGCGCTTCGTGAGCATCATTCCGCCGCCACCGGCTTTGAGGAAACTGTCCGCAAATGCTCGAACTGGCCATCCAGCACATCGCCCCAACCCATTTTCTTGCGAAGCCGCGCCATCTCTGCCCGGTAGGCATCAATATTCACATAAGTGGCATGCCGGTCAGAGGCGACATAAGAAACACCGCCGGACAGATCCGGCCTGTCGCCGGCCGCAAGTTTAGTGAATTTTCTGTGCAGTTTCCGGTCGTCGCGATCTGCCAGGATCGCACGGCCTACAAGATCAGCCATCTGGTCAAAAAGCTTGTAGGCGCCGCCATTGGTCTCCATGAAACCCAGTGTGTAGAGACCTTCGGTCTTGCGAGGAAAAAGGTTCATGTAGAGGTCCGGTCGGTTTGATGACCAGTCAAACAGATCACGTTCAACATATGGAATATGCCACTGATAGCCCGTCGCAAGAATGATCAGATCAATCAGTTCGCGGCTTCCATCCTTGAAGACAACCTCTCGCCCGTCCAGCCGTTCAATATCGCCTTTCGCCGTAACGTCGCCGTGTGAAAGATAGTGCAGAAGCTGCGAGTTGACGATCGGATGGCTCTCAAAAACTTTATGATCCGGCTTGGGAAGGCCCAGCCGTGTCAGGTCCCCATTGAGGAGCCGCAGCATGACACCGAAAATTTTTTGGGTTAGCCACATCGGCATATGCGGGCCTTCATGCGCAAACACGTCGGCGGGCTTGCCAAATATATGCTTGGGAATGAAGTGATACCCACGCCGAAGCGAAATAAAGGCAGCGTCAGCAACGTGAGCGGCGTCACACGCAATGTCACAGCCGGAATTGCCGGCCCCGACGATCAGTGCGCGCTTGCCTTTGAATTCTTCCAGCGAGCGATAGGTGACAGCATGGCGTATTTCCCCGTCAAACGTCCCGGCAAATTCCGGCACGCTCGGATGCCAGTTTGTGCCATTCGCACACACGAGCCAGCGATAGGGATGGGTCTCCCCACTGGAGAGTGTGAGATGCCAGCCGCCTTGAACTTTTTCCGTCTTTACAACCTCGGTCTGGAAAGTGATGTGATCGTAAAGGCCGAAAACCTTCGCAAACTGCTGCATGTACTGGTGGATTTGCCGGTTGGAAGGGTAGTCGGGAAAGCCTTCAGGCATGTCGAGATCGACATAATGGGATTGTGTTTTTGAGGAGATAAAGTGGGCACTGTCATAAATGGGCGAGCCCGGGTTACGTTGATCCCATATACCGCCAACATCGCTATGGCGTTCAAAGCAATCAAAGGCAATGCCGTGGTGCAAAAAGGAACGTGCAAGGGCAAGCCCGCCGGGGCCTGCTCCAACAATGCAGGCGCGGTTAGGCATTTCGGTCGCAGACATGGCTTTCTCCATTTATGAGTAATCCTCACATTTGCAAAAAGTGATAAACCCTCATATTTTGATTGGCAAGAAGATTCTGTTGGCCCGGCAATGAGTGATAAGCAAACGTAATGAGTGAACCGGTACAGGCACGTCGTAAAATGCCCACCCAGACGCGCGCGAAAGCGCGGGTGGCGGACATTTTGACCGCGGCGACAGAATTGATAGCCGAAGGTGGGAGTGAGCATCTGAAGATGAGTGATATTGCGGCGCGTGCAGGCGTGCCCATTGGCTCGGTCTATCAGTATTTTCCGGACAAAGCGGCTATCATCCTGACCCTTGCCGACAGGATTATGGAGCGGGTGCGCGGCGGGCTTGATACCGCGATGGCGAATGTGGAAACAAAAGCACAAGCAGAAGCCGCGTTAATCGGCACGCTCAAGGCTTACTACAATCTTTTCCTGGCGGAACCTGTTGCGAGGGATATCTGGTTCGGTGTGCAGGCCGACAAGACACTCCATGAGCTGGATATCGAGGACAGCCGTGCAAATGGCGCGATTGCCTACCGTGCGCTTCGTAAGCTCTGCCCGCGCAAGGACTGGAAAAGGCTTGAGACGAGTTGCTTTCTCATCATGCAACTGACCGGCATGGCGGTGCGCCTTGCTATTTCGGTTGACCGGAAAGAGGGTGACCGGATCATGGCCGTTTATGAAGACATGATCCGGCGAGAGTTGATCGGGGTGCTCGCGGTTTAAAGCCCGGGCACCGGGAAACGGCTGGTCAGCGCCTCAACCTCGCGGCGTGCCCGTTCGACAATGTCGCTGTTTTCCCCGCTTCTCAGCACCGTCGCAATCAGCCGGCCGACGATCGCCATTTCGGCCACGCCCATGCCCCGCGCTGTTGGCGCCGGTGTGCCAAGTCGAAGGCCGGAAGGCCGCATGGGCGGGTTGGGGGCATCGGGGATCACCTGCTTGTTGGTCGTCAGTGCCACTCGGTCAAGCAGGCGCTGGGCTGTGGCCCCGTCCATGTCAAAACTTGTCACCGTATCAAGCACCATCAGGTGGTTTTCTGTGCCGCCGGTGACAAGCGTGACCTGATGGTCGCGCAACGCCTGGGCGA
Organism: Rhodobiaceae bacterium; assembly: GCA_002715765.1. GTDB lineage: Bacteria > Pseudomonadota > Alphaproteobacteria > Parvibaculales > Parvibaculaceae > Mf105b01. Next base: position 10,985 of record PAZY01000045.1, read on the forward strand.
GGGCTTGCGCATTCACCAGCACCTGCCGCGCATAGGACTTGAAACTGTCCGATGCCGCTCGTTTGAGCGTGAGGGCCGTTGCTGCCACCTGGTTCATGTGCGGTCCACCCTGCAGACCGGGAAAAACCGATGCGTCGATGGCCTTGGCATGTTTGGCTTTGCACAGAATGAGCCCGCCGCGCGGCCCCCGCAAGGATTTGTGTGTGGTGGTTGTCATCACGTCAAACCCATGGTCAAGCGGGTTGTCCAGAACACCACCGGCAATCAGTCCGCCCACATGAGACACATCTGCCATGGTGAGCGCACCGACCTCATCCGCAATCGCCTGAAACGTGGCATAATTCACCTCCCGCGGGTAAGACGAGTGGCCGCAGACAATGAGCTTCGGGCGCTCTTGCCGTGCAGTGTCGGCGAGCGGGGCATAATCAATCCCGCCCTCAGGCCCTGCCGTCTTGTAACGCACAAACCGGAAAATACGCCCCATATGGCTGACAGGCGCGCCATGGGTCAGATGTCCCCCATGGCTGAGATCCATGGCAAGGATCGTATCACCCGGGTTCAGAAGCCCGAGATAGACGGCCTGGTTCATCGGCGAGCCGGACAGAGGCTGTACATTTGCGTGTTCGGCACGGAAGAGGGCTGTAGCCCGTGCCCGCGCCAGAAGCTCAATCTCGTCTGTATTCTCCTGCCCGCCATAATAGCGACGGCCCGGATAGCCTTCTGCATACTTGTTGGTAAACGCAGAGCCGAGAAGAGGCAGCACCTCGGGGAAGCAGTAATTTTCGGAAGGAACGAGTTCCAGCCCCGCACGTTGCCGCGTTTCTTCACGCACAAGCGCGGCGAATATCTCCGGGTCACTGTGGGAAAGGTCGTCTCTAAGTTGATTGAGGTTCATGAGGGAACCCTCCTTTCAAAGCCAAAAAACAAACGCCCGGCCAGTGCATGTAGATGCATCTGCCCAGGCGAACGGCTTTGAAAATCCTCACGCTCCCTTGTGGTTTCCCACGCTCTGCCAGAAGCAGAGTTTTCGCCAGTCACGTGAGGTCGGGACCAGTCGGGTCACGCGGAGTGAAGCAGTTTATGGTGAAGGCGTCAAATGCGACATTTTCACACCAAGAAATGAGTATTTTGGGCAACACAGTGAGGAAAAAAGCAAACGGATCATTTTTTTGAGCGCGCACCGCAGACGGAGCTTCAATAGACTGAACAGCGAGTAAAGTTTCTTTTGGGGGAGTTCTTATGAAATTGAATCTATTGGCTGCATCCGCATTGGTTGCATCTGCAGCATTGGCCGGTATTGCTCAGGCTGAAGAAGGCAAGGCACCTGCTGGCTGGTACGTTAGCGGCGGCGTTGGTGTCAATTTTCTGGATGATGTAGACGTAACAGGCGGCTCATTTGAGTATGACAGCGGTTACACAATTGCTGGCGCTCTTGGCTATGATACCGGCGATATCACGTCATACGGTAAATTCCGTGTCGAAGCAGAAATTGCCTACACAGAGAACGACAATGATTCCGTAACTGTCGGTGCCGCGAAACTCAATGTCGGCGGGCAGCTTGAACAGACAACAGTTCTGTTGAACGCATATATTGACTTTGTACCAGGTGGCACGCTGCGTCCTTATCTTGGCCTGGGGCTGGGTTTTGTTGATGGCAAGCAGAGCATCAACGTCGCCGGTCTTTCTGCATCTGCGGACGGGACAGAGTTTGCGTACCGTGGTGCAGCAGGTCTGACCTATCATATGGACCAAAACTGGGCGCTGGACTTCGGTTATCGCTACACCGGTTGGGAATCAGGTGGCGATGCGCACAATCACTCCTTGCTGACCAGCATCCGCTATAGCTTCTAAACACTTCAAGTCAGCTATCGAAGAGGGCGCGGCCTTTTGGGTCGCGCCCTTTTGTTTGGGACAGGCTAGCTCTGCGACGGAAAATCCCCTTCATACTGATCGAGCCCGTCACAAATCTCATACCAGTCCGGCTTGGAGCCGGTGAAAATATGGCCTGCGGGGCGAAGGCCCGGATCCTCATCCAGAATAGATGCGGTGATTGCGTATGACCCTTCCTTTAAACCAAGATCGCCCAGCGCCGAGCCGCACTCACCACAAAAAAACCGACCATAGACGGCACCTTCCGGCGAGAAGGATTTGATTGCGTCTTGCCCGGCGGTGACCCGGACATCGGACCCTTTCCCGATCAGAAACGCCGCTGCAGCGCCTGCCGTTTTGCGGCAGCGCGAACAGTGGCAATAACTCAGAACCTGGGGTGTCCCGTCAATCTCGACACGGACCGCACCACATGCGCAGCTGCCTTTAATCATGTCTCTCTCCTTTGAAATCCGGCCCGCATTTAAGCGCGTTGACGGGAAGGGAGAAAGACGTAGGGCGGTCACTCCTGCCATGTTCCGTCAGGAGCCAACAGTTCTCGAAGTGTTCATTTCGTCATTGCCGGACTTGTTCCGGCAATCCAGTGTTCTTATAGCGTCACCCCGGATTCGATCCGGGGTCCATTGAGCCTCAATTTGCCTCAAGTCTGTCATTGCCGGGCTTATCCCGGCAATCCAGAATGTTTGTGCACAGCGCCCGTGCGAAAACCCCTGGACCCTCGGAACAAGTCCGAGGGTGACACCTTATGGTTTGAGGTTTTGCCGTGACCGGCCGACATCTCTCATCTCAAAGCGGTGGGAAGTGGTGTCCAATGCAGACGGGGCTTTTGAGCACTAGGTTGAAAGTTCTGTCTTAAAATGTCTGGCAGCTCAACTCCTAGTTTCTTGGCAACTTTGTTGACGGCGTCTTCGCCCAGCACCTCGCCAACGATTACATGGTACTCTGGCGAGTGGATATTTGCGTACAGCCGCACTAAAGCAACTAGTACGAGATGGTCCATTTTGCCAAAGACACCTGTTTTCAAGTTATACCCAATTTTGTCGTTGGGTGGCTCGGTCTCTACTGTCCCTCCGACGATGTACGAAACGTTTTTCTTGGTTCCCAGAATATATGGGAGGCATATTGGTGTGAAATCTGACGTTTCCAGAGCAGTTAAAAGATGTCCGTATCCAATCTTTGCCAACAATCGACCAAAGTCATAGGGTACGTGGCGGAAGCTGATTACTGGATTGCGCTTGTACTTGTTAATGAATCGCTCTCTTCGACCATCGTCATCACTCACTTTGAGTGTCCATTGATGAGAGATGTCCATATCTTCAGGTAAACCTTGGAGATAGCCAGCCTTGCCCATGTAATAAAAAATGAGTCCGGCGGGGAATTCGTCTGCGGGTACTTTGACGGAAGGGCCTTGATCATCGTCACTTTTCATCGCGAGGAAGCGAGGTCTTTCGCGCTTTCGTCTGGTTGGTGCGCCATAGGCTATCCGCGGTTCACCCCACATCTCTCTAGCAACTTGTTGTTCGAATTTCTTGGTGACATCTTCACACTTGCGGCAGCTTGCCTCTTTCAGCACTAGAGTGCCCCCGAGCGAGTAGGGTACGACATGTTCGTCGCCTAGGCGAAGATCTGTAGCCCCACAATAGATGCAGGCATTGCGTGAGGGTATATGGGTGTGAGCGTGTCGGATGTTCGCAGTCCTTGCCGTATGATGTTAGAGATGAAATCACTTCGTGCACTACCAATCAAGTGTGTGTACTCCAACAAAAAAACCCGGTCCTAGATACGCAAGGACCGGGTTCCGTTTGACGCCTCAGTTGACCTGAGTTGTCATTATCTCATTGAGCGAGGCTCATGAGAGGCATGATTACATCATGTCGCCAGCCAAGATCGGCGAAAGCCGATCTGGCCACCAACTGATGGGCGCATGATTACATCATGCCGCCCATGCCACCCATGCCGCCCATATCAGGCATGCCGCCGCCAGCGCCATTCTCGGATGGCTTGTCAGCGATCATGGCCTCTGTGGTGATGAGAAGGCCTGCAACCGACGACGCATCGGTGAGCGCGGTACGCACAACTTTGGTCGGGTCGATAATGCCTTCTGCCACAAGGTCAACATAGGTTTCGTTCTGAGCATCGAAGCCGAACGAGCCTGGCTTGCCAAGAACGGTCGCCACAACGATGGAGCCTTCAACGCCGGCATTTTCAGCGATCTGGCGGATCGGTGCTTCAAGCGCTTTCAGCACGATCTTGATGCCAGCCATAATGTCGGCATTGTCATTGCTGATCGCAGACACGGCCTTTGTTGCACGAAGCAGCGCCGTACCACCACCGGGAACGATGCCTTCTTCAACAGCAGCGCGCGTTGCATTAAGCGCGTCATCAACGCGGTCTTTGCGTTCTTTCACTTCAACTTCCGTTGCGCCGCCAACTTTCAGCACGGCAACACCGCCAGCGAGTTTTGCCAGGCGTTCCTGCAGCTTTTCGCGGTCATAGTCAGAAGATGTATCTTCGATCTGCGCACGGATCTGCGTGACGCGACCTTCAATGTCTTTCTTCTTGCCAGCGCCATCAACGATGGTTGTGTCTTCTTTCGTGATGCCAACGCGCTTGGCATTGCCGAGCATGTCCATCGTCACGTTTTCAAGCTTGATGCCGAGATCTTCAGAGATCACGGTACCGCCGGTGAGGATCGCAATGTCTTCGAGCATCGCTTTGCGGCGATCACCGAAGCCAGGTGCTTTCACAGCCGCAATCTTCAGGCCGCCACGCAGCTTGTTCACAACGAGTGTGGCAAGTGCTTCGCCTTCAATGTCTTCTGCAATGATCAGCAGCGGACGGGAAGACTGAACAACAGCTTCAAGGATCGGCAACATTGGCTGCAGGCTTGTAAGCTTGCTTTCGTGAAGCAGGATCAGCGGGTTTTCCAGCTCAACCGTCATCTTTTCAGCGTTGGTGATGAAGTAAGGTGACAGGTACCCACGGTCAAACTGCATGCCTTCAACGACTTCAAGTTCGCTCTCGAGGCCTTTGGCTTCTTCAACCGTGATCACGCCTTCATTGCCGACTTTCGCCATGGCTTCAGCAATCATGGAGCCGATTGCAGCTTCGCCATTCGCGGAGATCTTGCCAACCTGGGCAATCTCGTCGTTTGACTTCACTTTTTTGGAGCGCTTGGCAAGGTCGCCAAGAGCAGCTTCAACAGCAAGGTCGATACCGCGCTTCAGGTCCATCGGGTTCATGCCGGCAGCAACTGCTTTTGCGCCTTCACGAACGATGGCCTGTGCGAGAACCGTTGCTGTTGTGGTGCCGTCACCCGCAACGTCGTTCGTCTTGGACGCGACTTCACGGATCATCTGGGCGCCCATGTTCTGGAACTTGTCTTCCAGTTCAATTTCTTTGGCGACGGTGACGCCGTCTTTCGTGATGCGCGGTGCGCCGAAAGACTTGTCGATAACAACGTTACGGCCTTTTGGACCGAGCGTTACTTTGACAGCATTTGCGAGGATGTTGACGCCTTCGAGCATCTCCTCGCGGGCCGAACGGCCGAAAATTACTTGCTTAGCCATTGCTGAATGTTCCTTCTGAAACGGCAAACTGATGAATTAAGGGGAAGGCAATAAAAAGCCGCGCTGGGGTCTGCCCGCGCGGATGATTACTTCTTCTTTTTGCCTTCGATGATGCCGAGAATGTCGGACTCTTTCATGATCAACAGCTCTTCGCCGTCAACCTTCACTTCTGTGCCGGACCATTTGCCAAACAGCACGCGGTCGCCTGCTTTCACGTCGAGCGGCGTTACTTTGCCGTCTTCGTTGCGCACGCCAGCGCCAACAGCCACAACTTCGCCTTCAGAAGGCTTTTCCTGTGCTGAGTCTGGAATGATGATGCCACCAGCGGTCTTTGTGTCTTCTTGAACCCGGCGTACGAGAACCCGGTCGTGTAGAGGACGGAATTTCATGAGATGTCTCCCTTGAAGCCTGCCAAATTGCAGGAATTCCCTCGGTTAATCGAGATTGTTAGCACTCCCGTTAGGCGAGTGCCAACGGACCCGGCAGAGATAAGATGATGACCGCGTTCTGTCAAGGGTTGAACCGTTAAACCATGGAAATGATTCAGCTTTTTAAGAAAGTGTCATTTTGTATGGGNCGAGGCTGCCGCGCCGGGAGCCCTGNCGCCCCAATTGTCATTGCCGGGCGTGTCCCGGCAATCCGGGGCCGCAAGCGAAAGCAGTGCCATCCCACTGGGATGCCCGGAACCAGCCCGGGCATGACGGTTTTGNTTGTTTTGAGGCATTGCAACCTTCCTCANCCTGCCCNCNCCCCGGACTGACCTGTTTCCATCCATCCTCAACGAAAGCCTCCTGACATAGTCCTGTCAGGAGCGCCGTGTCATGTCTCTCGCCCCTGAAACAGAAGACCCCTCTCAAACAGAAGAGATACCGAACAATGAAACCGACTTATATCGTCCTNGGAACAAACAATATGGAAGCCTCAACCCGATTCTATGACGCGCTCTTCGAGCAAACCGATCTGAAACAGGTTTTGTCGAATGAAAGAATGACCTTCTGGCAGGGTGAGGATGTTCTGTCTGCATTTGCGATTGCAAANCCCTTTAACGAGGANCCCGCCAGNAATGGAAANGGTACCATGATNGGNTTTNNNGTGGGGTCGNNNGNNGAAGTNGANNGNCTCCACAAAAAGGCGATNGNNNTNGGNGGNACNTGNGAGGGNGANCCGCANCACAGNGGNNNNCGNTANTCNGCCTATGTNNGNGATNTGGACAAAAACAAANTGTGCTTCTTCGNGTGAGCGGCTCACCNGGCGCGTTTTGAAACTATTGAGGTAAGATCGGTGGCGCGTATCACNCGTGGTATTGCGCNCCGTCTTCCAACCTGGGTCACCCAGCGGGGCTACGGTTGCGCTCAAACCTTCTTCTGTGATCGGNATTATATCGCCTTCAAAGATTTTTTGCGTCGCCATCCAATTGCCGTCGAAAAGCCGGTCANCGGCCGGATCAANCCCGGCGCGGAACTCAGCCGCGACACTTTCCGTTGCCACNAGAATGAAGCCGAAAATAAAAGCGAGAACAGCCAATCGCATAAAGTCACTCCGTTCAAACAGGGGCGGACTTGCCCCGGAACACAAAGCCGATAGGATCACCCCTCACTATATGGTGCGTGACAAAGGGGTGGGGATAAGTTTTTGGCCAATTCAGAGAGACATTTCATTAATCAGGGTTTGATCGGCAAGCCGGGCAGCCGGGGAAGCATGGCAACACCTGCGCTCGTCCTTGATCTGTCAGCATTGGCCGCCAACATTGCCAGCATGGCAACCCATTGNGGCAGGCATGGCCTGGCNTTGCGCCCACACGCCAAAACGCACAAATGCGCAGAAATNGCGCGNGCCCAATTGGCGGCNGGGGCCGTCGGCATCTGTTGTGCCAAATTGGGGGAGGCGGAAGTGCTGGGGGCCGAAGGTATCGGCAACATTCTCCTCACCTCGCCCGTTGTAACGGCGTTTGCGGTGGAGCGGTTGATGGCCTTGAACGCCCGCATGCCGGACTTGATTGTCGCNNTCGATAACNCGGAAAACGCAACCGCCCTTGCCNACGCGGCGGAGGCTGCNGGCAAACCGCTTCAGGTGGTGATGGACCTTGATGTNGGNCTCCATCGTACCGGCATCCGTCCGGGTGATGCGGCGCATGCGCTCGCGCGCCAGATCGAGGAAAGCCCTCACCTTCTTTTCAAGGGCCTTCAGGCCTATGCCGGTCATCTCATGCATATCGAAGCGTATGAGGAGCGGCGGGAAAAATCGCTCGCCGTCATGAAAATGCTGGGCGATATGCGGGATCGTCTCGCAAAAGATGGTATCGGGTGTGACATTCTCACCGGCGGTGGCACGGGCNCGTTNGACATCGATGTGGAAGCCGGCGTTCTGACGGAGTTGCAAGGCGGNTCCTACATTTTCATGGACAAGCAATATAATGATGTGGAGGGGCCGGACGGCACGTCGCTCGGCGCGCGCTTCCAGACATCGCTCTTTGTGCAAATGTCCGTCGTNTCCAANAACACACCAAANCTNGCNACCACNGACGCAGGCTTTAAAAGCTTCTCAACCGATGCGGAACCGCCTGTTCTGTCATCCGGCGNGCCNGACGATGCGAAATACTTCTTCTTNGGGGACGAGCAGGGCGGCATTTTGCTCTCCAGCGAAAACGAGAAGCTTGCATTGGGCACGGTGCTGACAGCGGTCACGCCCCATTGCGANCCNACCGTCAACCTCTACGATTGCTATCATGTTGTGGACGGCGACACGCTNGTCGCGATCTGGCCGATCGAGGCGCGGGGTAAGTCAGCGTAGCAGCGGCGCGAGCCGTTCCCACATCGTCGTGCAATCGACAATGCTGCCCGTTGCCATGGCGCGGTCGGCCGCCATTACCGTCAGGCCCGCGATGATGGCATCTGTAACGTCGACGGGGAAAGCTTGATCGTTCAGCAAATGCGCAGCAAGATCCCGTCCCATGGCCGGGTCGGAGCCATAATGTTCAAGCGGATCGCCTTCCACCGTCGCCGTCTCCGGCGCATGCCGGGCGAGGGCATCGCGGAAGGTGAGGCNATTGCTCACCAGATCTGCTTCCAGCGTGCCTTCTGTGCCGACAAGATACCATCGCCGTTGTGGCAGGCCNNCATGGGTATTGGCATGGAAAGAAAGCTGCACGCCATTTTCAAATTCAATGAGTGCGGTCTGATGATCGACCACATCGCCNTCCGGCCCGAANGTGTCNGTCCCGCCATTCCAGCCCGCCCGCCAAAGCGTGTAGGCGGGGTCGCCACTTTCATATTTNAAGCGGNCAAGAGACCGGTTCTCTTCCGTGAAGATGCGNCGCCCGCCAAAGCTTGCGACCCGCTTCGCCCGCGCACCGGCAAACAATGTGTAGAGATCAAAATCATGGCAACATTTGTCGAGCAGGAAGGAGCCACCATGTGCAGAAGCGCGTCGCCAGTCGCGCATGAGGAAAGCGCCGTGTTCNGCAGGCAGCGTTTCATTTCCCTCCATGCTGATCAGGGTGCCCAATCGCGGCAGATAGGTGAGAACTTTNCGAACGAGCGGCGATGACCGCAAGACAAGCCCCACAAGCAGTCTGTCGGCACCATGTGTCTGCAGGAGGTCAAGGAGTGCCCACGTCTCCTCTTCNGTCCGNACAACAGGTTTTTCGGAAAAAACGCGGATACCTGCCTGAAGCNCGGCACGAATATGCGTCAGATGCAGATGATTGGGTGATCCAACCATCAACAGGTCCGGCCGGGTAGCNGCAAGCATATCATCCACATCTGTGTAGGCGATGCCGACATCAAGGCCTGCTTTTTCAAGNCTGCGCCTGCCAAATGGGGACGGGTCCACAAAACCGANAAGGCGAACACCAGGCGCTGCCGCGGCAAAATGGCGAATGACGGTTGCGATGCGCCGGCCAAGGCCTGCGACAGCGACGCGAATTTCCGGATGCGTAGGGCGGGNTTGTGGCATGGGTGCTTTCTGTCTGACGTGNGCCTGCATTTTGGCTAAGCTTGGGAGACAACACAAATGAGGAATCAAACCCATGCGTATTGGAATTCTGACAGGCGGTGGCGATGTGCCCGGCCTCAACCCGTGTATCAANGCGGTGACCCGTCGCGCAGAAGACCTGGGCTGGGAAGTGGTCGGCTTCCGGCGCGGCTGGGCAGGCCCCCTCAACTACAATCCGGATGACAAAGAAGGCTCCGCTTCTCTGCTGATGCCACTCACCGGTCCGCTCGTCCGTACCATCGACCGGACGGGCGGCACGATNCTGCATACNTCCCGCACGAAACCCTCCAGGGTGAAGAAGNCGGACATACCGCCCTTCGTAAAGGACGCGGTAGACAACGGGGACGGTACGTTCGATTGCACAGCCCATGTTCTGAAAGTCATGGAGTCTGTCGGCATTGACGCGCTCATTCCAATCGGGGGTGACGACACGCTTTCTTATGGTGCACGCCTCCACCGTGAGGGCATGAGAACCATGTCTATCCCCAAGACGATGGACAATGACGTGTTCGGCACGGACTATTGCATCGGCTTTTCAACCGCTGTGACGCGCTCGGTCGATCTCATTACCGGGCTTCGCACCTCCGCGGGCAGTCATGAACGGATTGCGGTGATTGAACTTTTCGGGCGCAATTCGGGGGAAACTTCCTTGATCTCGGGTTATCTGGCCGATGTGGACCGGGTGTTGATTGCGGAATTGCCTTTCGATGTAAACCGGTTGGCGGCGCAGCTGGTGGAAGACCGTAAGGCCAACCCGTCCAACTATGCCATGGTCTGCGTGTCGGAAGGTGCACAGATGCAAGGCGGCGAGATTATCGAGCGCGGAGAGGCGGACGCTTACGGCCACCGCAAGCTTGGCGGTGTCGGACAATTGCTGGGGGACGAAATCAAACGCATCACCGGCGTCAATATCATCTCCCAGACATTGGGATACATGATGCGCGCAGGTGCACCGGATGCCCTCGACCAGATGGTTGCCAAGTCCTACGGAACCATGGCCGTGCAGTTGCTGGCGGAAGGTGAGCATGGGCGCATGATGGCTTTGCAGCAGGGCAAATACACAACCGTGCCGGGCGATACCTGCGTGCAGGGGGAGAAGCGCGTAGATATTGATGCCTTTTACGATGCGCAGAATTACCGTCCGCGCATCGCACGCGTGCAGGGCATGCCTATGTTCATGTATTGAGTTCGACACACGGGCAGTCATCCGGACTTGCTCCGGGATCCATGAGGCCTGTGTGCTTTGTGCAGGGCTATTGTAGACCCCGGTTCCCGGTGTCCGGAGGGGCAAGGAGAGGGTGGTCTCACCCTTTCAGCAAACGCTCCACGGCACGTGCTTTCAGCGCAATCTTGCCATCATCATTCGTGAAGGTCGCTTCCACATAGGCCTGACTTTTGGAGAGGTTCACTACTTCACCGACACACGTGAGCTTGCCCTGTGTCACCGGGCGGAAATAGTGAATGTTGAGATCGACCGTCGTAAAATTCTGATCATCGGGCAGAAGCGTCATCAGCGCGAAAGAACACGTCTGGTCGGCAAGTGTCGCGAGGTAGCCGCCAAACACTGCGGCCGGGTTCATATAGTCCGGGTTCACATCCCACACATAGGTAATCCGGCCTTCCCCGATCTCGGTAAGTTTGCCTTCATAGAGTTTGAGGGCATGCACATGCGGTGGTGCCTTCTCAATGTCCTGGGCCTGAATGCGGGTGAGAATGTTTTTCCAACTGGGCACTAGATGTCCCCTTCATCTTCAAGGGCTGCGGCTTCTGCCAACATGTCGGGCAGGCCAATAATCTCATTGTACTTCTGGAACGTCACCCGTTGCATATCAACCGGCAATTTGTTGGCTTCAAGCATCGCGCGGTAAAGCGTTTGCAGTCTTTCAGTCACCGACAGGAGCGCAGAGACCGGGAAGATCGCAATCTTGTACCCGATCTCCTGCAAGGTCGGCCCGTCAAGATAGGGTGTCTTTCCATCTTCTACCATGTTGGCCACCAGCGGCACGCCTTTAAAGGTTTCCGCCACGCTCACAAGTTCTTCATGGCTGCGCGGCGCTTCGATAAACAGAATGTCGGCACCTGCCTTCAGGAAGGCTTCACCGCGTCGCAAGGCTTCGTCAAACCCGTGTGTGGCTCGCGCATCCGTTCGCGCCATCACTTTGAACGCAGGGTGGTCGCGTGCTTCAACCGCAGCGCGAATTTTGGCGGTAGCGTCGCTGATAGATACAATTTCCTTGTTCTCCATGTGCCCGCAGCGCTTGGGAAAAACCTGATCCTCAAGCTGAATGCAGGCAACGCCGGCTTGCTCGTAAAGCCGGGTGAGACGGGCAGCGTTAAGAGGGCCGCCATGACCATTATCCCCATCCGCGAAAACAGGTGTGGGTGCCGCAGCACTGGCAAGTGCCCGCGCGCGGTCTGCCATTTCAGTGGCGCTCATAAGTCCGATGTCGGGCACACCAAGTGTGGACCCGGCAACGCCAAACCCGGTCATGTAAACGGCTTGTGCACCGGCTTGTGCGGCAAGCTTTGCAGACAGGGCGTCATAGGCACCCGGCGCGAGGATAATTTCCGGCCCCTCAAGAAGGCGGGTGAGTTGGTCGGTTACGCGTGACATTGATCTATTCTCAAAAAGAAGGGGGCGTGCAGGCAGAGACAATCACGCAAGAGGTCTTGCCGAGATTGCGAAAACGGTGCGGCAGACGGCTGTCAAAATAATAGGCCTCACCGGCCTGAAGCAGTCGCGTTTCGCCGCCAACGGTCAGAACCATCTCACCACTGATCACGATGCCGCACTCTTCGCCACTGTGAGCGAGCATTTCCTCGCCCGTGTCGGCACCTGGTTTGTAGCTCTCATGCATCATCTGGATCGCGCGGCCGCGCGTGTCCTTGCCAAGGAGTTTGAAGGAAATCGGATCGCCGCCCGCAATTTCCTTCATGTCCTTTTCGCCATAAAAGACTTTACGGTTTGGCGTGAGGTCCAGCGTGAGAAAATCAGTCATGTTGATGGGAAAGCCATCAAGCACTTTCTTCAGGGAGCCGATAGACGGGCTGATCCGCTCCTGCTCGATAAGCGAGATCGTGCCATTGGTGACGCCCGCACGCTTGGCCAGCTCACGCTGGGAGAAGCCGTACATCTTGCGAAGCTCGCGAAGACGGCGCCCAATGTCAGGGGCTTGTGTGGGTGTTTCTTGGTGCGCTTGCCCGTGCGCAATACGAAAATCCTTGTCCATTCGTTTAATTTACTAAGCGTTGGCAATTTGTCACCCCCTCAAATGCTTGTTTTGAGAGGGGGCGGAGCGTTTTATGAACGAAAGTGCGACAAGATTTCGTGAGGAAAATGGGGAGGACAGAATGCCGGATACAGAAAACCAGGCGCAGGTTGGTGGCAGTACACAGCCAAATGATCTGGAGGCCTTCTGGCTGCCTTTCACACCTAACCGGCATTTCAAGCGCGATCCACGGATGATCGCCCGCGCGAAAGACATGCATTTTTTCAAGACCGATGGCACACCGGTGCTGGACGGTACGGCAGGCCTGTGGTGCTCCAATGCCGGCCATTGTCGCGAACCGATTGTGAAAGCCATTCAGGATCAGGCAGCCGAGCTTGATTTCGCACCAACGTTTCAATTCTCGCACCCCAAGACGTTTGAAGTGGCAAGCCGCCTTGCGGCCATGACACCGGCAGGGCTGGATTACGCCTTTTTCTGCAATTCCGGGTCAGAGGCCGCCGACAGTGCGCTCAAAATGGCGCTTGCGTATCACCGTTTGAAGGGGGAGGCGTCCCGCACCCGCTTTATCGGCCGGTCACGCGGTTACCACGGGACAGGGTTCGGGGGTATCTCGGTGGGCGGCATATCGCCCAACCGAAAATTCTATGGCGCCTTGTTGCCGGGTGTGGACCATCTGCCCGACACCTACAACCGGGCGGAGCAGGCCTTCAGTCGCGGCGAACCCGAATGGGGGGCACATCTGGCTGATGATCTGGAAAAAATCGTCGCACTCCATGATGCCTCGACCATTGCGGCTGTCATTGTGGAGCCGATGGCAGGCTCCACAGGTGTGCTGCCACCCCCGCAGGGTTATTTGAAGCGCTTGCGGGAAATTTGCACCCGGCACGGCATCCTGCTGATTTTTGATGAAGTCATTACGGCCTTTGGGCGCCTGGGTTATGCAACGGCGGCGGAGCGCTTTGGCGTGACGCCTGATCTGATGACCTTTGCCAAAGGGGTGACCGGTGGCACCGTACCCATGGGCGGCGTGATGGTGTCGAAAGAAATCTATGACTGTTTCCAGGACGAGACCGCGCCAGATCATGCGATTGATCTCTTTCACGGCTATACGTATTCAGGGCACCCGCTGGCCATGGCGGCAGCGCTTGCCACACTCGACCTGTATCGCGACGAGGGCTTGTTCGAGCAGGCTTTGCATAACGAAAACCCAATGGCGGACGCCGCCCATGCGCTCAAAGACCATGCCACAATTTTGGACATTAGAACCATCGGTCTGGTTGCCGCTTTTGACATGGAGCCAATTGACGGATTGCCGGGCAAGCGCGGCTATGATGCGATGTGCCACGCTTTCCATAATGAGAACATGATGATCCGCGTGACTGCAGATACGATTGCTTTTTCACCGCCGCTCATGGCAACACAGGATCATATCAGCGAAATGTTTGAGAAATTCCGGCGCGTCCTTGATGCCGTAACGTGATGCCCACCCCGGAAAACGGGCAAGGGTGTCACGCGTTTTTGGACTACGCATAATTTTAAGAAATGAGTCATTTTTCGCCCTTGTAAATGAGAGAGCACACCATATCTGTCTAGTGATCCCCGATGGTGATCGGCCAGATATCAGCACCCCCCTCCCGCTGAGGCCTGATCCCACCGAGCCCCTGGCGCTCCCCTCGCCGGGGGCTTTTATTTTGGGGCCTACTTCTTCGACAAACCCAATCGACCGGCCAGCATTCTGTCGACAGTGCGCTTGGGCAGGATTTGCGGCAGGGTCCAGTTCATCAGGCGGCCGGGGACAACGGCATAGCGTGTTTTCGGATTTTCCACGCTTAGCGCCTTCCACACGGCGCGACCGAGTTTCTCTGGCGGGAAGCCGTTCTTGCCCATCTCGATCATGTACTTCTTGATCCGTTCAAGCCCGGGTGCAAAAGCAGTATTGAGGAAGGGCGTGATATCAACCTCTTCGGCCTTGTCCCAGATCTTTGTGGCGACTGCGCCAGGGCCGATAATAATCACGTCGATACCAAACAGCATCAACTCTCGCCTCAGGCTTTCAGACAGGCCTTCGAGCGCATGTTTAGAGGCTGCATAAGCCCCCAAAAACGGTGCACCATTTTTACCGGCGACAGATGAAATCATCACAATGCGTCCGGGCGAACCTTTCAGCTCTCCGTCTGCACCAAGCAGTGGCGCAAAGGCTTGTGTGACCATCAGTTGACCCGTGACATTCACATCCATCTGCGTGCGAAACTCGTCGATAGAGAGGTGCAGCAGCGGGCCGGCGACTGCGATGCCCGCATTGTTTACCAGGCCGAAAAGCTTTTCACCGTTGAGCGTGGTGCGCACCTGTGACGCAGCAGCCGCAATCGCCGCTTCATCGGTGACATCAAACAACAGCGGCGTAAACAGGTCGCCAAACTCCGTCTTCAAATGATCGCC
>PAZY01000046.1 GCA_002715765.1 Rhodobiaceae bacterium
ACCTGCCAATCTCAAGATCGCGGAGAATGCTGTTCTGATCCTGCCGGTGCACCAGCAACTGGATGTGATCCGCGAAACCTCCAACACCGGTACAAAGATCGGCACAACGAAGCGCGGCATCGGCCCGGCCTATGAAGACAAGGTGGGGCGTCGTGCGATCCGGGTGATGGACCTGGCTGACCCGGATACGTTGGGCGACAAGGTGGAGAAGCTGCTTGATCACCACAACGCGCTGCGCCGCGGCCTTGGTGTTGAGGAGATGGAAGCGGCTCCTATCGTACAGGCGTTGATGGACGTGGCACCGCGCATTCTGCCGCATATGGACACGGTTTGGCGTTTCCTCGCGGAAGCCCGCAAGGCCGGCAAGCGTATCCTGTTTGAAGGGGCGCAAGGCACGCTTCTGGATATCGACCATGGGACCTATCCTTTTGTCACATCATCGAATGTGGTTTCAGGACAGGCGGCCACGGGCTCCGGCATGGGGCCGTCGGCGGTTGAATATGTTCTGGGGATTACCAAAGCCTACACAACGCGCGTGGGTGAAGGTCCATTCCCGACTGAGCTGCATGATGATGACGGTATCCGCCTGGGTGAACGGGGGCGTGAGTTCGGCACGGTGACAGGGCGCAAGCGCCGCTGTGGCTGGTTTGACGCGGTGCTGGTCAACCAGGCGCTTAAAACCAATGGTATGCAAGGTATCGCATTGACCAAGCTTGATGTGCTGGACGGGTTTGACACGCTCAAGATTTGTGTCGCCTACGAGCTTGATGGCAAGCGGATCGACTATCTGCCGGCCACGCCCGCGCTTCAGGCGCGGATCACGCCTGTTTATGAAGAAATGGAAGGCTGGTCCGAGAGCACCTACGGGGCGCGGAGCTGGGCAGATCTGCCTGCGGCGGCAGTCAAATATGTACGTTATGTCGAGGAGCTGATCGAGTGCCCTGTGGCGCTTCTTTCCACTTCACCAGAGCGGGATGATACGATCCTTATGCATGATCCGTTTGCGGATTGATATCTGCCCCGAGATTAGGGCGTCACACTTGATCGCTAGCATGAGCCGGTTACGGGGTTGAACCGTATCCGGCGCTGTGCTTTGCTTCCCTTCCGATATGAAAACGGGGGACGCAAGGGATGCCGTTTGTGTATCCACAATCAGGGGAGGGACGTCATGTCCAATCTTTCGTATAAATTTGCTCTTTCGCTTGCTTTTGCCGGGGCGCTGTTCGTTTCGGCTTGTGACAATCCGTCGGAGGATGAGGAAACAACGCCGGCGGCTGAGGAAAGTGACAGTTCTGAAGGCACGGGGGCGGCATCATCGATGATGGAATCGGCTACCGAAGCCATGGGTGAAGCTGCTGATGCAGCGGGAGAGGCCGCAAATTCGGCTGTCGAGGCAGCTGGTGAGGCTGCAGAAGCGGCAGGAAATGCCGCTGATGAGGCGATGGAGGCGGTGGATAATGCGGCAAGTGATGCCGTAAATGCCGTTGAAGAGGCGACGCGCGATGCAGGTGAGGCTGTGGGCGAAGCCGGAGAAGATGGCGCGGAAGCCGTGGAAGAGGCAGCGGACGAAGCTGCAGATGAAGTTGCTCAGCCTTAGGTTAAAGCAGGCTGTAACTGCTTTCAAATTACGCTGATCAAAGCCCGGTCACAAAATGACCGGGCTTTTTTGCGGGTGCTGTATCAGAGTGCTTGCAGCAGAATAGTCACGGTGCCTGCAATGCCTGCAAAGTAGGCCAGGGTGCGAATGCCCAGAAGCGTAACGCCTGTGACATATACCAGGGCGTGTACGATACGTGCGCCAAGGAAAATCTGTGCACCGAGGACGGTCATGTCATTGCTGATGCCCGACAGGCTGACAGGCAAGAGGATTGCGGCGAAAACCAGGAGGTTTTCCAGAAGGTTCATATAGGCCCGTTTTGCCCGCGCACCCCAGGCTGGTGGTGTGGCGGCGTCATCGCGGTTTCCCAGTCCCCAGCTCAAACCCATCGACATGAGGTTGGCATTGGCCGAGGTCAATATAAGAACGAGCAACAGGACGCCGCTCCACATGAGCATGGATAGTTCAACTGACATTGGGTTCCCTCCCTTTGTGATTGAGGAGGAAACCATGCCTTTTTTCTCGAGGAATGGCGAGTGTGTTTATCTTGCCAGTCGGGTGAGAGCACTTGTCACCAGATGTTCGATGATTTCGGCGGTTGATTGTTCCGCTGCGCGGCTGCCTGCCTGTCCGCTCCACAGATTGTGGAAGTCTGTGCTGCCTGCCTGGAGTGCGGCTTTTGCCAGTGGTGCGATGAGAGAGCGCTGTGCAGGGAAAGGGGCGGTGATGTTTTCCGCGTGCGCCCATTCATCCGTCAGGCGGTTGCGCAGCGAGCGGGCCGGGCGCCCTGAGAAAAGGCGTGTCAGGCGGGTCTGTGCGTCGTGTGAAGTTGCAAGGGCCTGTTTGTGGAGTGGATGGGTCGTTGCCTCCGTTGCGCGCATGAAGGCGGTGCCGATCTGTACCCCGGCCGCACCCAGCATGAAGGCGGCGGCGATGCCGCGACCATCGAAAATACCGCCCGCGGCAATCACGGGTACGCGCACGGCATCTGCGATGAGAGGAACAAGGGCCATGGTTCCCATGTCATTGAGGTGGGGCTCGCCCAGAAAGGTGCCGCGATGGCCCCCGGCCTCCGCGCCCTGGGCGACGATGGCGTCCATGCCGCCCGCTTCAAGTGCTTTTGCCTCTGCCACGCATGTGGCGCAGCCGATCAGCTTCACCTGCCTGTCTTTCAAGGCTGTGATGACGTGTGGCTTTGGCAGGCCAAAATGGAAGCTTACGGTTTTTGGCGGCCGGGCAAGGAGAATGTCCAGTATGTCATCGCTAAAGGCCGATGCGCCTGCGGTGGGGGCGGGAACCTCACCCAGGTCTGCTGCTGTATAAGCGGGTTGCAGTGCCTTTCTGATTTCCGTGTTGTCGAAACCGGCAATATCCGGCTCCTGATGGACGAAGAAGTTGAAATTGACTGGCCCATTGGTTGACCGGGCGACCTGCGCCAACTGCTTTGCAAGGTCTGACGGTGGTGTCATGGCGCATCCCAATGCCCCCATGCACCCGGCGTTGGCCGCGGCGATGGCCATATCGGTGCTTGATACGCCAGCCATGGGTGCCTGGATGATGGGATGTGTCAGGCCAAACAGGTCAAGCAGTCTTGTGTCTGGCCATAGGGATTTGGGGCTGTCAGGCATTTCTTTCTCCGCAAGGTCACAGACGACACTTGAGCTTTGGTGGGCGATTCTTCAAGTCACATTGGCACACAGATGTTTGTGCCTGATGCCCGCTCTGTCACGGACTTTGAGCGAGGCTTTGACGGTTTGCTGTGAAAAGTGCACAATCAGCTCATCCGAGGGGTGTCCTTGTCGTTGTGGCAGGGGCTGAGACGGCGTTTTGCTAGACCCTTTGAACCTGATCCGGGTCATGCCGGCGAAGGGACGGATTTCCGCCTCTTTTCCGCATCCCGGGGTCGACCATTTAAGGAGATCCTGGCGATGAATATTCACGCAAAAGCAAAAGTTACCACCGGGCCGTTGCCGGCATCGACCAAAGTGTTCACGACGCCTGACATGGCGAAAGACATTCGTGTTGCGCATCGCGAAATCGAGTTGCATCCGTCTGCGATGGAGCCCCCGGTACGCGTCTATGACACGTCGGGCCCTTATTCAGACCCGAAGGCGGAAATTGATCTGGAAAAAGGTCTGCCGCGACACCGGACAGCATGGATTGAAGAGCGTGGCCATGTGGTTTCATATGAAGGCCGTGATGTGCGGCCCGAAGATAACGGCAATGTTGGCGAGAAACATCTCGCCCGTGCTTTCCCGATTGTGAACCGGCCTTACAAGGGTGATGGCACCGGGCCTGTCACGCAGTTTGAGTTTGCGCGCGCGGGCATTATCACCAAAGAGATGATCTATATCGCGGAGCGCGAAAACCTGGGCCGCAAGCAAGCGGTAGAGAATGCCAGTCACAAGTTGGCGGAAGGGGAGAGTTTTGGGGCATCCGTACCTGAATTTGTGACGCCGGAATTTGTGCGCCAACAGGTGGCGGACGGGCTTGCGATCATTCCTGCCAATATCAACCATCCCGAACTGGAGCCGATGATTATCGGCCGGAATTTCCTGGTGAAGATCAACGCGAATATCGGCAACTCAGCGGTCACGTCTTCGGTGGCGGAAGAAGTGGACAAGATGGTGTGGGCCACGCGCTGGGGCGCGGACAATGTGATGGACCTTTCCACCGGCCGCAATATTCACAATACGCGGGAATGGATCATTCGCAATTCGCCGGTGCCGATTGGCACGGTGCCGATCTATCAGGCGCTGGAGAAGGTGGACGGTGTGGCGGAAGACCTTACCTGGGAAGTTTTCCGTGACACGCTGATTGAGCAGGCGGAGCAGGGCGTTGATTATTTCACCATCCATGCGGGCGTGCGGCTTGCATACGTGCCGATGACCGCCAAGCGCGTGACGGGCATTGTCTCGCGCGGTGGTTCCATCATGGCGAAATGGTGCCTGAGCCATCACAAGGAGAGTTTCCTCTACGAACATTTCGAAGAGATTTGCGACATTATGCGCGCCTATGACGTTTCCTTCTCATTGGGGGATGGGTTGCGTCCGGGCTCGATTGCGGACGCGAACGACGAAGCACAGTTTGCAGAGCTTGAAACGCTGGGTGAGCTCACCAAAATCGCCTGGGCCAAGGGCTGCCAGGTGATGATCGAAGGGCCGGGCCATGTGCCCATGCACAAGATCAAGGTGAATATGGACAAGCAGTTGAAGGAGTGCGGTGGTGCGCCTTTCTATACGCTTGGGCCGCTGACGACCGATATCGCGCCGGGCTATGACCACATCACGTCGGGCATTGGCGCTGCGATGATCGGCTGGTTTGGTTGTGCGATGCTTTGCTATGTGACGCCGAAGGAGCATCTGGGGCTGCCGGACCGCAATGACGTGAAAGAGGGTGTCATCACCTACAAGATTGCGGCCCATGCGGCGGACTTGGCGAAGGGGCACCCGGCCGCGCAGGCGCGGGACGATGCCTTGTCACGGGCGCGGTTTGAGTTCCGTTGGGAAGATCAGTTCAACCTCGCGCTCGACCCTGAGCGCGCGCGGGACTTCCACGACCAGACCATGCCGAAGGAAGCACACAAGGTTGCGCATTTCTGCTCCATGTGTGGGCCGAAATTCTGCTCGATGAAAATCACGCAGGAAGTGCGCGACTATGCCGAAAGCGGCATGGCGGAAATGTCCGACCAGTTTAATAATTCCGGCGGCAAGCTCTATATGGAGGAGGGCGATGTCGAAGCGCTGAAGCGGTCGAATAAAGCGCTGGGTTGATTTATCTCAGAACATTTCACTCTGGTTGGTGTCGTGTGAATCCAAACGTACGACACCGACCAAAAGCCATTGTTTAGGACGCCGCTTATGAGTACCAAGCGCGAATGCCATTCCACGTTCTAGGTACTGTTGCTCATAGGTTTCCTTCAAGGAAGAAAGCGCTCCCATTTCTCCCAAAGTTTGTCGTCGACGGAAAAAGGCTGTGGAGGTCTCCCAGTCGTCACAAACGTGTCGGTGCTGTGTGCCCGATTGTGTTTTCCATCTGAAATGGAATTCATAGGGGCAAGGTTTTAGTGGACCAACAGGTTGGTCCAGCATTGAGAGCTGGTTCGCAAGATCAGCGTGCTTGCGCTCCTCATCTATGAGTTCGCTTTGTTCTTTCTTTCGCCAACTTAGGATGATCTCTCTTGGGCGAATAAGAGTGAGAGATTCGCCGCGATCTTGAGCATCTTGAGTTGACTCGCGTATCAATGGCGATAGGAAGCGAGCTCGTTCTGAACGCTTCATTGGCCCCAAAATCTTGATCGACTCGGGGACAACTTTCTGACTTTCTTTTCGCTTGTCGTTCGTTGGGACTGTGAACTTGTACTCAATCCAGGTCCAACGATTGAATTTCTGAACGGGATCGAGAACTCGAAATGGGACGGGATATTGTCGTCTCCATTTTTGGTCACGACCTATTCCAGCACAACAAACGGTCTCGAAGTAATTGCTCGATCTATGAGGAAGCGCTTTGACGAGGATTAGCGCTTGATCGCTAGAACTATGCAGCCTCTCGCTCAAATTGCCGAACTCCCAAATGGCGAGTTTTTCGTTTTAGTTTCACTTCGATTATTTCCGAAACTATCTTTCGATGGCAAGTCTTCTCGTCGCGCTCGTAGCACAAAAGGCAGGTATTTTGGCGTTTGGCCAGTTTAGTGATGGTCTCTATCGCATCTTTTGCTTCGTCGGTTTCTAAAACCGCATTGAATACCTTTCTGAATTTCGCCCAGTTACCGGCGCGCGCGGCGTCTCGTCCTTCCTTAGGGTCACCCAGTTCGCGCATGTGAATGTAGTTGATTCCATCTTGCGCTAGACGGCCCGCTAGAGCTGATTTTGAGAAACCCTTTCGCCGCGATTGCGCTCTATCTCTGATATCGACAAGTGTTTCGATTTTGGCTGCTTTTAGAGTGTGAACGAAATCTTCAAGATCTGCGCTCTCATATCCGATGGTGTTCAGCATCTCACACTCCGTCTTCAAAATGGATATTACGTATTGAATCGGCAGATGGTTAACAAATGGTAGCCGTTCTTGGTACCGTGTTTCGAACAGAGTGCTCGTAGGGCCCTGGTAGGGAGCCGTTTTTGTGTCAGTGTGTCTAAATTAACACGGCCCGCCAGAGCGTCACGAAAGCGATGACGGTGAGGAGCGTGAGGGCGATGGGGCGGTAGTGCTTGTCGCCCATCACATGAAAGAGCGAATGGCCCGCCAGATTGCTCAAGAAGAGCGCTGGCGCGAGGACGAGCGTGAGCAACATGGTTGAAAGCGCGACTACGCCGGAGGTGACGCCAACCAGAAGCGTCGTGGTACCGGTCAGCGAGAAATACATGAACATGGACGCGCGCGCGGTAGCCGGCGTGTCGCCTCTCCCCAGAAAATAAAGCAGGACGGGCGGGCCCGCCATGGCTGNTGAGCCAGCGAGCAGGCCGGACACACCGCCGATGCTGAGTGTGGCGGGAACGGGCAATCGTCCGGGAAGCTTGAGGCCGGAGGCCATCAGCGCCACGGCACTCAAAAGCGTGAGAGCGATGAGAATGCGGAGCGTGTCAGCCGACAAGACCGCCAGCAGGTAGACACCCAGCGGAGCGGCGAGGATTGCCGTTGGCAGAATGAGCCAGATGGATTTCCAGTCAGCATCGCGGCGCACTTTCGGCAGCATTTGCAGGCCGCTCAGGATTTCCAGCGCGAGGATCATGGGCACGGCGGCGGCTGGGCCTGCGGTGGCTGCGAGCAGCGGGACGCCCGCGAGCGCAAAGCCAAATCCCGCATAGGCTCGCAAGGCACCCGCAAAGAAGATGGCGGCTGCGGCGAAGGCCAGATCGTCCCACCCCATATTGTGGGGCATCAGGATGTCGGTGGTGAACAGGTCAAGCAGGTCAGTCATATGCCAAGTCTTTCAGGTGCCAAGTCTTTCAAGTGCCAAGTCTTTCAAGTGCCAAGTCTTTCAAGGGCCATTAAAAAACGCGGAGCCTTTGTCACGTTGGGGCTCCGCGTTTCGGTTCGCGATATGTCGCCGTGTTGTTTATTCAGCGGCGAGGGCTGCAGGTGTGTCCTGCGGACCGCGAAGCAGTTTGCCCGGCAGTTCGCCCGTGAATTCCCCGTCGCGCAGAACCACTTTTCCGCTCACGATGGTGGCTTTGTAGCCTTCTGCTTTTTGCAGCAGGCGACGACCGTTCGCAGGCAGGTCGAACACCATTTTCGGCTGCAGCATTTTCAGGTTTTCGTAATCGATAACGTTTACGTCTGCCTTCATACCTGGTGCGAGGAGGCCACGATCCAGCAGGCCATATTGTACGGCCGTGTCGCGGGTCTGGATGCGCACCATATCCTCAAGCGCGATTTTGGTGCCGCGGGCACGGTCGCGCGTCCAGTGGGTCAGCATGAAGGTTGGCGTGCCGCCATCGCAAATGGCACCAACATGTGCGCCGCCGTCAGCCAGGCTGATGCCTGTCTGCGGGTGACGGAGCGTTTCTTCGATGGCGGTGAAGTCATTCGTTGAATAGCCAAAGAGCGGGAAATAGATGAGCTGTTGGCCTTCATTTTCCATCATTGTCTCATAGGCATATTCAAGTGCGGTGACGCCTTTGGCGGCCGCACGGGCTGCGATGCTTTCCTCTGGCGCTGGTTCGTAATTGTCGCGCTCGTCCATCGGGTACATTTTGTGGAAACTCGTGGTGACGAACGTGCCGAAGTCACCCAAGCCGTCAATGTTCTTGCCTTTGAGGATGGCTGCTTTTACTTCCGGCTTTTTCAGTTCGACCATGCGTTCAGCAAATGGCATCTGGTGATAGGGCGCGTATTCCGGGAAGGCGAGGAAGGGATGGACGGAAGATTGCCAACCCATGAGGAGGCCTACCGGGCGACCTGAGTGTTGGCCGCGAATGTTGGTCACGCCGTCCGCGCGCGCCTCGTCCAGCAGGGTCAGCATTTTGCGGTAAAGGTCTGGCCGCTCGTCCACCTGCTGCAGGTTGAAGGTGACCATGCGGCCGGTGCGCTTGGCCATGTCGCGCATCCAGACAAATTCCTTGTCCATGTCCCTGTGGGTCGCGGAGATCTGGAATACGCCTGCGCCATATTCTTTCAGCGCGTCGGCAATCGCGTCGAGCTCATCATTCGCGGCGAATGTACCGGGGACGGGATCACCTTTCAGGGTGTTGTGCAGGTCTGTGCGTGATGTGGAGAAGCCGAGGGCCCCGGCTTTCATGCTTTCCAAAGTCAGATCATGCATCTGCTGGATGTCGTCGGCATTGGCGGGCTCATTGTTGATGCCGCGTTCACCCATGACATAGACGCGAAGCGAGCAGTGCGGCATCTGTGCGCCGACATCCATGGCGAAGGATTTCTTGTCAAGTGCGTCCATGAACTGGGGGAAGCTCTCCCATTCCCATTTGATGCCTTCATGCATGGCAGCACCTGGAATGTCTTCCACGGCTTCCATGAGGTCGATCAGTTCGCTTCGTGCCTCCGGCTTCACCGGCGCAAAACCCACGCCGCAATTGCCCATGACGGCTGTGGTGACGCCGTGCAATGAGGACGGGGTGAGGTAGGGGTCCCATGTTGCTTGCGCATCATAGTGGGTGTGAATGTCCACAAAGCCCGGTGTGACGATCATGCCTTTGGCGTCGATTTCTTCACGGGCGGTGCCGTCTATCTTGCCGACGGCGGTGATTTTTCCGCCGTCGATGGCGATGTCACCCGCGAAGGCTGGTTTGCCGGACCCATCGACGATTTTGCCGCCGCGGATGATCATGTCATGTTGCTGGGGTGTTCCCATTTTTGTTCCTCCGGTTCTATGGCGCGTTGGCCATATGCGGCGTTCGATGCCGCCTTCATTGTGTGCTGTCAGGCTTATGGTTTTTGTTCGCCTTCGTGTTCGCCTTCGCGTTCGGGCGTGTCGTCAGTGTAGGCGCCGCTTTCGGTGATCAGATCGCAGACCTCGCGCCGAATGGTGACGGGGAGTTCGTTCACGAGCTTGTTTGTAAGCTTGGCGAGTGCGTGAGCGTTCGCCCCCCAACCGGTGATGAGGTTCACCATCATGTCGCGGGTGAGGGAGGGAGCCGGTGTCCAGCCGCCGCGACGCACGATCTTCAATGCGTCAATTGAGCCCTGCAGGGCTGCCCAAAACATCACGGCCCTGTCGCGCGGGTTGCCTTCGCTCAGGCAGCCTTGCTGTGTTGCCCGTTCAATCAGTCCGGCCAGAAGGTCGAGGCTGTTGCCTGTAACTTCAAAAATGTGGGTGGCGTCCCGTTCCGGGAGAACATAGTCGGGGATCGAAAGATAGCGGGTGGCCAGGCCAAACTCATGTGGCGCGTGTCGGGCAAAGGTTTCGTAAGCGAGACCGCTGGTGATGATTGCAGCAAGGCTGCGGTCTTGTGCATCCCAGTTTTCGCGGTCGGCGCGTTTGCTCAGGTCGGCCTGGGCATCCTCGGTGATGAGGCGAATGTGGGTGGCGATCAGGCGCTGCAGCTCCGCAATTACCGCTTCGCGCGAAGGGAAATAGCGATACACGGCGGCGACAGAACGGCCCATCCGGCCTGCAAGCCGGTGGAGCGTCAGATTGTCGAGCCCACCTTCGCAGGCGAGCGCGAGTGCAGCTTGCAGGATTTCACGCATTTTGCGCGTCCTGTTGCGAGCAACTGCGCTGGAATGATCGCCCTTATGAGAAAAAGTGTAAATCATGTTCACATTTTTAAGCGAAAGCGGAAGACTTACGCAAGCAGATTTGATCCGGTATCGGTTTTTGGGGCTTTTCCTCAAGGGTTCTGCAGCCTATCTCTAGGCATGGAGCCGGTTGGCGAAGAATCTTTGCCGTGCCATGCTGGCAACCCATGCCCCGCAACCAAGGAGACGGTGATGTTTGGAATGCGCAAGAAGACCGAGATGCCTGCCCGTGAAAAGGCCCTGCCGGGGCGCGGGTTTGCGATCCCGACGGCGGATATCCATCATGTGTTCGGGACACCTCTCAAAGGCCCGTTCGCTGACGGTGTCGAGACGGCCATGTTCGGCCTTGGCTGTTTCTGGGGGGCGGAGCGCAAGTTCTGGCAGGTGCCGGGTGTGGTTTCCACCGCGGTCGGGTATGCGGCGGGCTTTACGCCCAATCCGACCTATGAAGAAGTCTGTTCCGGCGGGACGGGGCACAATGAAGTTGTGCTTGTGGTGTTTGACCCTGATCGTGTTTCCTATGAGACCTTGTTGAAAACCTTCTGGGAAGCGCATGATCCGACGCAAGGTATGCGGCAGGGTAATGATGTTGGCACGAAATATCGCTCTGGCGTCTATACGTTCTCGGACGCGCAGCAGGCGGCTGCACTCGCATCAAAAAAGGTTTTCGGGGACGGGCTTGCGGCTGCGGGCTTTCCGGCGATAACGACGGAAGTGTTGGCTGCGCCGGAGTTTTATTATGCTGAGGATTATCATCAGCAATATCTCTCCAAGATCCCCAATGGCTATTGCGGGC
The DNA here is from genome assembly GCA_002715765.1 of Rhodobiaceae bacterium. GTDB lineage: Bacteria > Pseudomonadota > Alphaproteobacteria > Parvibaculales > Parvibaculaceae > Mf105b01. Next base: position 11,088 of record PAZY01000046.1, read on the forward strand.
TTGGCGGGACGGGTGTGACATGCCCGGTTGGCACAGGTGTCGTGGCATAAGCGAGCAGCCCGGACAACAGTGGACTTGTTTCAAGGGTGACGCTCTCGAAGGCGGACACAACCGTATCCTGTCACCCCGGCGTTGAGCCGGGGGCCATAGGGGCTCTTCCATATGCTGTGCGGATCTATGGATCCCGGCTCGGGCTATGCCCGTCCGGGATGACAAATGAACATTGTCATTACCCGTCTTGTCCGGGCAATCCAGTGTTACGCCTGAACGGTTGTGCATGCCGCTCCTGGACCACCCGAATAAATCGGGTGGTGACAGTTTTTGATTGTGGGTTCGCTTTACCCAATCACGCCGACGCCACCTGTGGCGGCGATGGTCTGACCTTGAATGAACTCAGCCTCAGGGCTCAGCAGATATTCGACTAACGAGGCGTAGTCGCTGTCCTTTGACAGACGGCCGGACGGATTGCTGCGGGCAGACTTTTCCAGCACACGCTGTGCGCCTTCTTCACTGCCGACCATCCCTGCAACGGAGCTTGTGTCGACAAGCCCCGGCGCGACGGCGTTGATGCGAATGCCCTTGGGGGCAAGCTCGGCCACAAGATAGCGGATAAGTGCTTCTGCCAGTGCTTTGCCGACGCCCAGGCCAGCATAGAAGGGAGAAGGGATGCGTGCGCCCATGCTTGAGATGAAGATGATGCTGGTCCCGCGCTGCATGGCGGGTAGCAGCTTCTGCACGAGATAGAGGAGGGAGAGGCCATTCGTTTCTGTCGCGCGGCGAAATTTTTCGAGGTCTGTGTCGAGCAGGTTGGTCGGGTAGATCATGGCTGCCGCGTGCACGATGCCGGAAAGCGGCTGCTTAGATTTTCCGACAATATCCGCAATGACTGCCGCGCCTTCAATCGTGCCGATGTCGGCTTTAATAAGATGCGGTGTCGCGGCATCACTTGTTGCGCTGATGGTGTCGCGGGCAGTTTCGGCTGCCATGTCGTCGCTATGATAGACGAGAAAGAGCGGTTCACCTTTGGTGGCGAGACGTTTGGCGATGGCAAGGCCAATACCTTTTGTGCCACCGGTGACAAGTATTGCCATGCTTACGTCCTTTGCATGAAAAAAGCCCGCGCTGCATGTCGCGGGCTTTTCGGTTTGTGTTAACTGGTTCAGTTGAGCAGTTCGTCCCGTGCGGCGCGGCGTTCTTTTGCCTGATCGGCCATGGCATCGCGCATGGCTTTTTGCAGTTTCTCAAAGGCACGTACTTCGATCTGACGGACCCGTTCCCGGCTGATGCCGTATTCCTGGCTCAAATCCTCCAGGGTTGCCGGATCGTCTTTCAAGCGGCGTTCGGTGAGAATGTGCATCTCGCGCTCGTTCAGTGACTGCATTGCGGTCACCAGCATTTCGTGACGCAGTTCCAGTTCCTCGCGCTCGCCCAGTTCCACTTCCTGATCCACGGCGTCGTCGACCAGCCAGTCCTGCCATTCGCCGCCGTCAGCCTCCGCATTGCGGATAGGGGCGTTGAGCGAATTGTCCGGGCCAGACATGCGGCGGTTCATGTCCGTCACTTCCTGCTCGGTTACACCAAGGCGCCTTGCGATCTGGGTCACGGTCTCAGGCTTCAGGTCACCTTCTTCAAAGGCCTGTAGCTGGCCCTTGATTTTGCGAAGGTTGAAGAAGAGCTTCTTCTGCGCGGCGGTGGTTCCCATTTTGACGAGTGACCATGAGCGCAGGATGTATTCCTGAATGGACGCACGGATCCACCACATGGCGTAGGTCGCAAGGCGGAAACCCTTTTCAGGCTCGAAACGTTTGACTGCCTGCATGAGGCCTACATTGCCTTCGGAAATGACTTCGCCCGTTGGCAGGCCATAGCCGCGATAGCCCATGGCGATTTTGGCCACGAGGCGGAGATGACTTGTGACCATCTTCTCTGCGGCTTCCATGTCTTCATGCTCTTTCCAGCGTTTGGCGAGCATGTATTCTTCCTGTGGCTCCAGCATTGGAAATTTGCGAATTTCCTGCAGGTAGCGCGACAAAGACTGTTCCGGCGTAACGCTCGGCATTTTGGTTGAGCTGCTGCTGCTGTTTGATGCTGCCATTTGGATCCCCTGGATTGCCTGGTCAAAACTCACGCCAAGCATTTAACGCCCTCCGCATATAGGAGGGGATAAGTGTCAAAAAAAGGGCTTCACGCAGAGTTTATAGCAATTCTAATGTTCTGTGAAGGTGTGCGAGGTCGGCAGGCAGTTCCCGCTCGAAAACAAGCTTCTCACCGCTGTCCGGGTGTTCAAAGCCCAGCAGGTGGGCGTGGAGGGCCTGTCGGTTCAGAGCCTCAAGGGCTTGTTTTGCCGCGTCTGACAGGTTTGTGGCCCGGCTGCGCTGGCCGGTGCCATAGGTGGGGTCCCCCAAAATCGGGTGGCCTAAATGGGTCATGTGCACGCGAATCTGATGAGTTCTGCCGGTTTCCAGGTGGCAGGTAATCTGGCTGACGAGGGGTGTGCCGTCCTTTGGCGTTTCACCATAGCTTTGTTCAACCCGGTAATGGGTGATGGCTTCGCGTGCGCCGTCGCTGTCGACAGAACGTGTGACGGTGATTTTCAAGCGATTGTGGCGAGAGCGGGCGAGCGGGGCGTTTACGGTGCCGGTTTTGGGGTGGGGTTTGCCCCAGACAAAGGCTGTGTAGGCACGTTCAAGGCGCCCATCGCGTCCGTGTGAGGCAAATTGTGCCTGAAGGGCCTTCAGAGCGGGCTCTGTTTTAGCGACAACCATGAGGCCGCTTGTTGCCTTGTCGAGGCGGTGGACGATGCCTGGACGCTGCTCGCCGCCGATACCGGTAAAATCCGGCCCGCAATGAGCCAGAAGGGCGTTAACCAGCGTGCCGTCCGGCGATCCGGGCGCGGGGTGAACGACAAGACCGGCAGGCTTGTTGACCACTAGCAGGTGCGCATCCTCAAACACGATGTCGAGCGGGATTTTTTCGGCAAGCGGGCTTGCAGGAGCGGGCGGTGGCAGGCAGACCGTGTAGGTCTCGCCCGGTTTGACCCGGTAGGAGGTGTCGCTTATCGTCCGCGGCGATTGGCCGTCCTGCGGGTTGGCAGTTGTTATCTGCCCTTCTTCCAGCAATACCCGGACACGGGATCGGCTTGGCGGGCTTTCCAGCGCGGCTTCNCCTTCCAGGCGAAGGAGTGCCTTGGTAATAAACTGATCCAGACGGAGACCATTATCCTCGTCTGTTACTGTGAGAACAGGGCGATGGCCNTCAGCATCATTCGGGGCGCCGTCGGTGGCGTTATTAGGAGTCATGAAAGTCATGCCGGACAATAGCGAAGTGGAAGAACATATGGAAACGGCATCGGGTGATCCGGTGCATGTTCCCACAGTGAANGATCGGCCGATCCTTCTGGCGTCTGTCATTATCATGGGTGTGTTGATTGTTCTTGGGCTGATTGTCGTATTCGGTACGATTATCTACCGGGTGACGTCCGGGGCGTCTGATGCTCCTCGTGGGCCGGTCAAAGGAGTGTTTGGGGTGGTGGATGTACCTGTCGCGCCTCAAACGGAGCTTTTGAGCACGGAACTTGTCGAGGACAANCTTTCCATTGTCACGCGGCAGGACGGGCGTGTTGATGTCATTGTGTTTGATACGAAACGCGGGGTTGAGCTTGGTCGCGTGCGTCTGGTCCCGGAGGGGGCGAACCCGCGGTAAGAAACCATTCATGTTTTAAGATGGCGCTGAAACCGCCGTGCATGCCCGCNCTGCCTTTTGGCCTGGCGGGCTTTTTCGTGGCCAAAACCACGACAAGAATCTGTTTCAGTGCCTGAAAATGAAAGGGCCACTTGCACGGGGGGAGGAGGAGGTGTGCAAGTGGCCCATCAAGCCTTTGGTCGAGGGAGGAGGTACGACCGGGCTTCTTGAAAGCAATTTGGCCTCAAAATGACAAGATGTCAACTCCGTTTTTGTTGCACTGCAAAAATTACTATCTACTAGCTTGTGGATGNGACTTTANCTTAAGTCTATGAATTTAAATNGATTTTAAATTTTGCGGACCAGTTCTACCTGATAAGAATTCCTAACTGTGGTCGTTTGTCGCAGTGCGATGGGTCGTTTTTGACCCAGTTCAGACAGCCAGTTGCCGCTTTTGCCTCATCTGAACATCCNTGAGGAACGCCTGTTCGTCAGCCTGACCTCCGGGAGCTTTGGGGGATCCTTGCTGTTTTGNGGCGGGATGACTAGGATTCGCGAACCGGTGGTCGGTGAGGAGGAGAAACGACATGGCAATTGCCACCCCAAATCCGTCTGAGAACAGTGTCCGGTCTGAAAAGCCACAAAAGAAGTATGGTGGTGCGAAAGACATTCATGTTTTGACGGTCTCGCTGGATGCCCCCTGGAACTGGATTTCAGCTGGGTGGCGGGACATGTGGGCGATGCCCGGTGTCAGCCTTTCATATGGCATTCTGTTTTTCCTGATTTCGGTTTCCNTGGCCGGAGCCCTGTTTGTCGCGGGGCTGAGTTCGCTGGTGCTTGCGCTGGGGGCGGGGTTCATGCTGGTAGGGCCGATGCTTGCGGTGGGGCTTTATGAGGCCAGCCGGCGNCTGGAGCGCCAGAACCCTGTCTCGTTCAGGGATGTTTTGTTTGTCGAGACCGCTGCACCCATGCAACTCGCCTTTCTGGGTGGGTTGTTGATGCTCGTCCTTTTGGGCTGGATCCGGATTGCGAGCCTTCTGTTTGCTCTTTTCTTCGGGCTGAACGGCTTTCCGCCGCTGGCGGATTTCCTGCCGACCCTCATGTTTACGGGNCATGGGCTCGGTCTTGTGNTTGTGGGCACGATCATTGGNGCGGTTATCGCCTATGCAGTGTTTGCTATCTCGGTGATCTCGGTTCCCTTGCTGATGGATCGGGATATGGATGCTGTCAGTGCTGTGATTGTGAGTATCAAGGCGGTCACGGAAAATGCACGACCAATGCTGCTTTGGGCCTGGATTATTGCCCTTGTCATGGCTTTGGGCATGGCGACNTTCTTTGTCGGCATGATTATCGCCTTTCCGCTGATCGGGCATGCNACCTGGCATGCATACCGTTCACTTGTGAAACACTGAACCTTTACGAGCGATCCTGAGGGCTTCCCGTATCTTCTTCATTCTCGTCGTCGAACANAATGCGTTCGGCGGCACCTTCCATATCGTCATATTGGCCGGTTTTGAGTGACCACAGGAATGCGCCCAGGCCCAGAAGGCCCAGTCCGAGGGCGACAGGGATCAGGAAAATGAGTGCGTCCATCAGCCTTGCCTCTTCTTCAGGCTCAGACGCAGGGCGTTGCCTGTTACGATCAGCGAAGAGGACGACATTGCNACCGCTGCAATGAGNGGGGTTACAAAGCCCGCCATGGCCAAGGGNACGGCGAAGACATTGTANCCGATCGCCAGACCGAAATTCTGCAGCACAAGACGGCGGGCCTGAATGGCGGTGGTNATGGCGTCNNCCACGGGCGTGAGTTCATGTCCCTGGAAAACGAAATCAGCCGCTGTCTGTGAAATATCTGCGGCGCTCGCGGGAGAAATGGAAACGTGTGCGGCCTTGAGGGCGGGGGCGTCGTTCAGTCCGTCGCCAACCATGAGGACGGTGTGGCCTGCTTCTGTCTCCTGGTTGATGCGCGCGATTTTGTCTGCCGGGGTTGCGGTGCCTGTCCANTCCGAGATGCNAAGCTGCCCGGCAACATGCCGTGTTGCTTCTTGTGTGTCGCCTGACAGGAGTATAAGGCGAAACTGCCCGCTGAGGGCGCGGATGGTCTTGTCGGCATCGGGCCTTAACTGATCTGCGAACTGGAACGGGATCGGTGCCTTGTCTCCGTGTTTCAGCCAGAGTTCCGGNCCGGTGGTGGCGGNNCCCGCGTCGGCTCCCACCCAGGCACGATTGCCGAGGCGGATGCTCTCGCCTTGATGTGTTGCCTGAAGACCAAAGCCCGGTGTTTCGGTAATGTCCGTGAGAGGCAGGCGAGGCAGTCCGTCCGCGGCACGAGTGATGGCGCGGGNTAGTGGATGTTTGCTTGTGCANGCCAGGCTTGCCGCGATGGTCAAGGTGTGTTTGTCGACCCCGGCGCGGTTGATCAATTCCGGTGTACCGAGCGTGAGTGTCCCGGTTNTGTCGAAGATGATGGTGTCGATGTTTGCCAGCCGCTCCAGCGCATCGGGTGCTTTGACCAGGATGCCCTGNTTTANCAGNCGCCCGCTTGCCACGACCTGTACCACGGGAACGGCAAGGCCAAGTGCGCAAGGACAGGTGATGATGAGNACCGCAATGGCGTTCATCAGGCTTACCTGCCAACCAGCCCCCAGTGCGAACCACAGGACGACGGTGAAGGCCGCAAGAGCGTGAACCGCCGGCGCATAGGCCCTTGCGATCCTGTCGGCGAGACGGACATAGCCTGCGCGACCTTGTTCTGCGGCTTCCATTAGTCGAACAATCTCTGCAAGGAGCGAGGCATNGTCTTTTGCTGTGACCTCTACCTGAAGAGGCCCTGTCATGTTCAAGGTGCCCGCGAAAACCTTGCTGCCGGTTGAGGCGGCAAGCGGTAGACTTTCACCCGTGACGAGACTTGTATCAATATCGCTGGNTCCGCTCACTACAGTCCCGTCTGCGGGGAGCCGTTCTCCCGCAGCGATGGNAATNGTCATGCCTGGCGCCAGCGTTTCCACCGGGACCATGCGGGTGTTGCCATCGGCATCCACCAGCGTGGCGGCAACAGCGCGAAGGGACAACAGGTTTTGCGCGACGGAACAGGCCTTTGCGCGGGTTTGTACATCCAGATAACGACCGATCAGCAGAAAAAAGAGCAGGCTTACACTGGCGTCGAAATAGACATGCTCCGCATTTTGCAGGGTCAGCCCGAGGCTCATCAGGGATGCCAGGATCACCGCAAGAGAGATGGGCACGTCCATATTGGTGGTGCGGACTTTGAGGGCAGACCAGGCCGAGAGAAAGAACGGGCGTCCGGCATANGCGATCGCAGGCAGTGCGATCAGCGCCGAGAGCCAATGAAACAGNCTCCTTGTTTCCATCTCCATATCGCTGACCAGACCGGACCAGACCGAGACGGATANCAGCATCACATTAGCGGCAGCGAACCCGGCGACACCCATAGCACGCAAGAGGCGGTTCGCTTCGGTCTCGTCGATGGCGCCTACAAGTTTGGGATCAAAGGGNACGGCTGCGAAACCAATGGCTGACAGCTGAGTGATGATCGCGTCGGCTGTGAGNGGTGTGTCGCCGGTGTCTATCTGTTCGTGCGGCCAGGTGACAGCGACCCGTTTGGTTGAGAGGTTGCAACGGGCACTCCCAATGCCCGGCATGGCGTTCAGGGCACGTTCGATCTTTTGCATGCAGCCAGCGCAATGCATGCCTTCCACAACAAGGTCGAGTTTGGCCTGCCCTTTGTCTTCGCGCACGAAGAGNTCGGTGCCAGTGGGGTGAGGTTTTTCGACGGTGATAGCCAAAATGGGCTCCAAAACGAAAGAGATCAGGTCAGTTCGTCTGTTTATGGCGTAGGGGTAATCAGAACCCGTTTTTCCTGGAGGAAGGGCGTGCCATTTGGCGCTGTTGTCGTGATGCGTGCAATCCAGTTTCCTGCCTCGGCCAGGGTGATGTCTGCTTCGTAGATGCCCGATGTATGCATGCGCATGGCAGTTGAAGTATCCATGCCTTCAGCGGTTGGACGCCAGAAGCTCAATTCAACCCGTTCAAGGTCAAGGGGTTCACCATCCAGGTCTTTAAAGATTGCAGTGGCCTGTACCTGGTGTCCGTCTTTTCCGCCGCCGGTATCGGCTGTTACGTCCAGCGTTACCGTCCAGCCCAGGGCGGCCTGCGCGGCCTCTGCTTCCAGCACGTGATTGTAGGCACGCCCCTTGCGGTAGGCATTGTCGGTTTCAACACCGTCGAAGGTTGATAAGGCGTAGAAGACCATGATGCCGTTGGCCGCGAAAATGGCAAAGAAGAAGAGACCGAAACCGATCACCGCATGGCGGCCCGTCCACCCGGACTTCTGCTTGCTTCTGTTGCCTTGCTCGTTCACCTGTCTGGCCCTCTGAAACTTGTCGTGTTGGAAACCGTTTCCCCGGTCTCGATGTTTTCGACATTGAAGGTAATGTCTGCTTCGCCGCCACTCAACAGGTTGAGGTTGGCCCGAGGCAGTATGACATAAGCTTTGATGTCTTTGAGACTGTCCGGGTCGACTGGGACGGTGAAGCTGATGTCTGGCTCCATGCCCTGACGAACCAGGAGCGCGTTGTCCAGGCCTTCGATGCTGACGCGGAACAATTGCTCGGCATGAAGTTTGTTGATGATCTTGATGGCGTAACCATTGCGGATGCTTCCGTCGGAAAGCTGGACGAAAATGGGGTTCCGGTCCCGCAGAATATTGAGATCAATGGTCCCGCGTGTGGCGAGAGAGGTCAGCATGATGGCGCTGATGATAACCAAGATCGCCATGTAGATGACCGTGCGTGGCCGGAACAGGTGCAGACGCTCCGGCAGCCCCTTTGCACGGCGTTCCATATTGGCGGGCGTGTCGTAGCCGATCAGGGCGCGAGGACGACCGACCTTGGCCATGATATCGTCGCATGCGTCAATACACAGGGCACATTGTATGCACTCAAGCTGCATACCGTCGCGAATGTCGATCCCCATGGGACAGGCTGCAACACATTGGCCGCAATTGATGCAGTCGCCGCGGCCGTCCCAGCTCGTTCCCTTCTTATGAGCGCCACGCGGTTCTCCGCGATCATACTTGTAGGTGACGAGCAGGCTTTCATCATCAAACATGGCGCCTTGAATACGAGGCCATGGGCACATGTAGGTACACACCTGCTCGCGGGCGATGCCGCCCAACAGGTAGGTCGATGCCGCAAACAGCGCGATGAAAAGGTAAGCCGCTGCCGGTGCGGAAAAGGTCAGAAGTTCAGATGCCAGTCGTGGTGCGTCGTCAAAGTAGAAAACCCAGGCTCCACCTGTTGCGAGCGATACGGCAATCCAGGCGCTGTGTTTAACAACCTTTCGGACGAGTTTGCCGAGTGAGAAAGGTGTTTTGTCCAGACGGATGCGCGCGGAGCGATCTCCCTCCACCAGACGTTCAATATAGATGAAGAGGTCGGTCCACACCGTCTGGGGGCAGGTGTAGCCACACCAGACGCGCCCGGCGAGCGATGTAACGAGGAAAAGGGCGACAGAGGCCATGATCAGCAGGCCTGTCAGATAGTAAATCTCCTGCGGCCAGATTTCGATCCAGAAGAAATAGAAACGGCGATGAGGGAAGTCGATCAGGATGGCCTGATCGGGCGCCAATGGTCCGCGATCCCACCGCAACCAGGGGGAGATGTAATAGATGGCGAGTGTGATCGCCATGACGACCCATTTGATCAGTCGGTAACGACCATGCACCAGTTTGGGATGGATTTTGACGCGGGCAGCATAAAGCGGCCGGTTTTTCTCGGAATTAACCGCTTGCGGCTCGTCCGCGCTACCATGCGGATCGGCAAGCTTTGCCGCTTCGCTGATGAGGGAAGAAAGCCCATTGGGCGTATCCGCCACGTTGCTCGTCATCACGTCCTCACTTCGTTGCCATGCCTGGCTGCCGTATCAGTGTGGTTGATGATACGGCGAAACTCATTGTCATTTTGTCACTGGAGCGCCGGTCATGTTGTGGGCTCTGACAGTGGCGTCTGTTGCCTGACGGGGCCTGCCTGAACCAGGCGCTGACGCACTTTTATCTACGGGTGGGTCGGGCAAAAATCGCCGTGGCGTTGAGCCGCTGCGTCAATTCGCCCAAGCCTTGCTGGCTCTTTGAGCGGGCGTTGCGCGCTTTCTTTGGACCACCTGATCTACCGTGTTTGCAGATCGCTTCTGTTTTATCCCGGGCAGGGGAAAACTGCCCGGGATGGTGTCGTGTGCCGGGCCGCTACTCGCCGCCACCGAGCGAGTGAACGTAGAGCGCGAGTTGTTTCACCGTGACGGGATCAAGGCGATCCCCCCAGGCTGGCATGGCGCCTGCTCTGGCGTTGGCGATGCTTTCAACGACAGATGCGCGATCTCCACCGTAGAGCCAGATGGCGTCGGTGAGATTTGGGGCTCCCAGTTCGCGGTTACCGGTGCCATCGCTGCCATGGCAGGCGGCGCACTGGCTCTCAAAGAGAGCTGCCCCGCTTGTGGCGCTTTCCGTCATTTCGGCCTGTCCCGAGATTGCAAGGACAAAGTCTGCAACATTGTAGACCTCGTCTTTAGTCAGAATTTCGTCGGCCAGAAAGCGAGGCATTTCTGACAGGCGTGTGTCGTCGTCACTCTCCCACCGGATGCCGTGCTGGAGTGTGAGGTGGATATCTTCAATTGATCCTCCCCAAAGCCAGTCATCATCATTCAGATTTGGATAGCCGGTCGAACCTTGTGCGCCGGAACCGTGACAAGGCGCACAATTGTCACCAAAAGCCGCGCCCCCGCCAGCAAGGGCGATTTCCATCAATTCACCGTTTGAGCGGATTGTATCAAAATCCTGGGCAGCAATCTGATCCAGATAGTGCTGACGACCGGCTGTCACTTCCGCGACCTCGTTTTCGACAACCTGGCGCTGTTCATAACCGATAACGCCGCCGGTATAGGTCCAGGCACCGTTCATGAAAACGGGCCAGGCCGGCATGACGATCCAATAGACGAATGACCAGACAATACAGGCGTAGAAACTGTAGACCCACCATTTGGGCAGCGGGTTGTTCAACTCCCGGATCTCATCCCACTCATGACCGGTCGTGTCGATGCCGGTCACATCATCTTTGTGCGGGCTTGCGCTCATGAGTGCTTGTCTCCTTCGTCGAGCGGCAGGTGCGCCGCGTGTTCGAACTTCTGCTTGTTACCCGGCCAGAATGCATAGCCCATGGATGCAATGAACAGGATGACCAGGAGCACAAGGCCCCAGGTTCCCGCGAAGTGTGAAAAGGCTTCATAGGTCATTTTTCACTCTCCTATTGCGTGATGTTTGCGCGTTCGATGGTGGAGAAGTCCACCAGCGTGCCGAGCATTTGCATGTAGGCGACAAGTGCATCCAGTTCCGAAATGGTTGCAGGATCGCCGTCAAAATCCCCCACGATGGCACCGGGATAGCGTTCGACCATGTCGTCGTAATCCTCGTCCGGGTTCTGCTGGACGAAAACATCTGCAAGGGTCTCTGCGATCATCTCTTCGGTATAAGGGGTGCCGATGAATGCCTGCACCTTCAGCGCGTTGACGAGATCGTGGGTCGCCAACGGGGTTTGTGCGAGGAAGGGATAGCCCGGCATGACGGATTCCGGCACGACTGCGCGCGGGTCCGCCATGTGGAGCCGGTGCCAGTCATTGGAGTATTTTCCCCCGACGCGGGCAAGGTCCGGTCCGGTTCGTTTTGACCCCCACTGGAAGGGATGGTCGTACTTGCTTTCGGCTGCGAGAGAGTAGTGGCCGTAACGCTCAACTTCGGAGCGCAGAGAGCGGATCATCTGGCTGTGGCAGGCATAGCAGCCTTCGCGCACATAGATGTCCCGCCCTGCCAACTCCAGCGGAGAGTAGGGGCGTACACCTTCCACATCTTCAACCGTGGTTTTGATGAGAAAGGTGGGAACGATCTCGACCAGTCCGCCGATTGCCACCACCAGCAGGGTGAGGACAAGCAGCAGGATCGAGTTCTTTTCAATAACCGCATGGGTGAATTTTGACATGATCGTTCCCCCTTACTTCGCGCCGACGGCGATGATTTGACCGTCACCGGCTGGTGCAGGTGCCAGGGCTTCGCCCTCCCGCACATGACCTTTGATTGTCATGTAGACGTTGTAGACCATGATCAAAGCACCGATCAGGAAGAGGCCGCCGCCCATGGCTCTGATGACATAGAACGGGTGCATGGCTTCCACAGATTCAACGAAGGAATATTCAAGGAAGCCGAGGCTGTCATAGGCACGCCACATCAGACCCTGAAGGATGCCGGAAACCCACATCGCGGTGATGTAGAGCACGATGCCCAGGGTTGCGACCCAGAAGTGCCAGTTGACCAGTGCGAGAGAATAGAGCTGCTTGCGGTTCCACAACCAGGGCACCATGCAGTAGATGGCGCCAAAGGTGACGAAGCCGACCCAGCCCAGCGCGCCGGAATGCACGTGACCGATGGTCCAGTCTGTGTAGTGGCTCAGTGAGTTTACTGCCTTGATGGACATGACCGGGCCTTCAAAGGTGGACATGCCGTAAAAGGCGACAGAAACAACGAGCATGCGGATCACCGGGTCAGTGCGCAGCTTGTCCCAGGCACCGGACAGCGTCATCAACCCGTTGATCATGCCGCCCCACGAAGGCATCCAAAGCATGATGGAGAAGGTCATGCCGAGTGTCTGTGCCCAGTCGGGCAGGGCTGTGTAGTGCAGGTGGTGTGGTCCCGCCCAGATGTAGAGAAAGATCAGGGCCCAGAAATGCACGATGGAAAGACGGTATGAGAAGACTGGCCGTTCTGCCCGTTTGGGAACGAAATAATACATCATGCCGAGGAAACCGGCGGTAAGGAAGAAGCCGACGGCATTATGACCATACCACCACTGGATCAGCGCATCCTGTACGCCCGACCAGATGATATAGGATTTGGATGAGGTCAGAGACAGCGGGATGGCTGCATTATTACCCAGATGCAGCATGGCAATCGTTACGATAAACGCGAGATAAAACCAGTTGGCTACATAGATATGCGGTTCACGGCGTTTGGCCAGCGTTGCCAGGAAGACGATGAGATAGGTCACCCAGACAATGGTCAGCCAGAGATCGACATACCATTCAGGCTCGGCATATTCCTTACCTTGGGTGACACCCAGCAGGTAGCCCGTTGCCGCCAGTACAATGAAAAGCTGGTAACCCAGAACCACAAACCAGGGCGCGATATCGCCAGCGATACGCGTTTTGCACGTGCGTTGCACGACATAGAACGAGGTGGCGATAAGCGCGTTCCCGCCAAAGGCAAAAATCACGGCTGATGTGTGCAAAGGACGCAAGCGTCCGAAATTGAGGAAAGGCAGATCAAAGTTTAACCATGGAAACGCAAGTTCCAGGGCGATGTAGAGACCGGCGAGGAAGCCTGCGACGCCCCAGAACAGAGCTGCGAGCGTTGCAAATTTAACTGCCCCGTCATCATAAGCGATGCCGTCTTTTGCTACCGGTGCAGGGCCACCTTCAAGAGCATCAAAATGGCGCTTGCCGATGGCGAAAATACCCAGGACAAAAAACAGGACAAACAGCGAGGCGTGGAATGCCATGACGCCGTCCAGTGTTTTGGCTGCGATGTAGGTTGATAACAGGGCTCCGACCACAAAAAGCCCGCCAACGCCGTAGGCCGCTGCGCTTAGTGTGCCTGGGGCCGCTTCACGAGAAGCCGCCATGTCTTAATCTCCTCAGATTGTTGCCTTCGCCGGTCGATTTAGACCGACCATCCCCTGCGGGCCTTGCCGTAGATCAATTGGCCCGCCAATTTCCCAAAAGAATCAAGCTGATAACCCTGTTTCTCATAGGTGTTTGTGAAGGATGCCGCAGAGCACATGCCACGACAAGCGTGGGGGGTGCATTTTTCCGAACTTTTGGTGTGGAAAATTGCCGCGCGACCGATTGTCGTTCGGCAATATTGCCGCAAAGATACGGGCTGGTAATGGTTTAGTGGGGTTTTTGTCCCTGCATCAGCGCCTGGATCCGCTCGTCCAGAGACTGGGAGGCTGCCGCGACGAGTGTGTCGCTCGCCTCGCTCTCATCATCGGACTGCGCTGTGTCGATGTCCGCGTTGTCATCCCCATCTTTTGCGCTGTTTGGCGTGAGTTGGTGCCCGGGGATGTCCGCTTCTTCAATTGCCGGGTGTTCCGGTTCTTCACGAGCGGGATCTGTTTCCGGTTCGTTGGGCAGGTCCTGCACGGGCTGGTCGCTCTCCACGGACGGCAGGCCGGTGCTGACAACCAGCGTACGGATGGCGTCTTGGAGAGCCTGGATCCGTTCGTTGCGGGCTGAAAGTGTGTTTTGCGTCGTGTGAAGGTCTTTTTCGACGGTCGACAGGCGGTTTTCCACGTCTGTCAGGTCTTTTTCGAGTTTTGCCTTGTCAGCGGCGGCTTTTTCCAGCTCGCGCGCTGCGGAGGTGAGTTGGCGTTTCACTTCGTCCCGTGCCTCGGCTTCACTGACGGCGCGGTCCTGGTTCTGTCTCTCGTTGTCGGATTTCAGGTTTCGTACCTGCAGGTCACGCTCGCCCAGACGGCGGCGTAATTCCTGCATTTCGGCCAGTGTTTCGGGATCAACGGCATCGGGCGTGGCGCTGTCGGCGACACCCAGCTTTCGTTTGGTCACGGTGACAGCGCGCCGCCACAGGAGGCTTGCGAATACAGTGCCAAAGAGGCAGGCGATCAAGAATCCCAAAACTGCAAACAGCAAGCTTTCCGACATGGGGGGCCTATTCTTTTTAGTTGGTCACACGACCCGGTCAGGTCAGAAGGGGATCCATTCCCGCTCTTTTGTATATTTTAGATAGCCTATATTGGCGCCTAAACGGAACCCCACACCGGCCCTCATGGGGACCAAAATGATGTTTCCTCTTTGTTGATAGTTAACGCTGATACCACCGATAAAGAAGGCGCTACCGGAAACACCGGGAAAACGCTGATAAATTTTGTTCGTGTCCGGCAGATTGTAGACCAGTGTGAAAACTTTGGTGCCGTCCCCGCCGAAATCCCATCCGGCAGAGGGGCCCTGCCAGAAAACGGGCTTGGTTTCCCCGCTTTTCATCACGATTGTCCCATCCCCATAGCGCAGGCCCACCACTACGGCTCCGCCGCCTTCTTCACCTTTAATGTAGGCGTTGGGGCCGCCATTGTCTGAGAAGATGCGGTGAACAACCTCTGCCATGGTCTCAGCTGTTACGCCGAAAAACTTGGAGGTTGCTTCGATGACTTCGGCTTCGGAATAGGTGGATTCGCTCGTTGTAGCAGGGGCTTCCTGCCGGGCACCGTCTTCGGCATGAGCGCCAGGGAGGCTGGCCGCCAGTGTCATTGTGGCGATGAAAAAGGCGCTCAGAGGACGAGCGAGCCGCGTTAGAGGGGTCATCTTCATGTAGCGCTCCAGCATTATTCTACGCATCCGACAGATGGGTGCGATTGCCCGATTTATGCCCCTTGCTGTGTGTCATGAGAGGCTCTTGAAATGGGCTCTTCGGCACACCGGCGGGGGGGGCGTTTGGGGGTCAAATCATATACAAGAGTTATGACACTCTCACAAAGCGGAGTGCATCATGACAGTGTGGCAAAAAATCGACGGCAGGTGGCAGGCCGTGATGAAACAGGTTGAGGCACAATCGTGACCGAAAAACCAGATCTTCGACCGCGCGTCAGGGGATGGAGACTTGTCCGACCGTTCTTCGCTCTTGTTGCGGGGTGTGGGCTCATTGGCGTTGGGGTGGCTGTCTACACTTTGTGGCAGGACCGGGTGCGGCAACTGGAAGAACAATTGCTGGCCCTCTTGGCTGCGCAGGAAATCGTCGTTGCGGATCTTGAGCTGGGTGTAGTTGGCATGGATGGGCTTGAGATTGCACATTTGCGTATCGGGGATGAGGTCCGCCCGGACCTCGCCCTGGAAGGCGCGCGTGTAAAATACAGTCTGTTTGATCTTTTTGCGGGCGGTGTGCGCGAGATAGAGGCAGACCGGTTGGTCATGCGTGCGCGTTATGAAGCGGGTGCTTTGCATCTGGGCGCTCTGTCGCCGCTTCTTCAAAACCAGGGAGGTGAGGGCGAGAGCGGTAATATACCGTTCGAGCGCTTGCATGTTGATGCGCTGGAGGTTGAGCTTGCGAGCCCGCAAGGGCAGGTCGTCCTGTCCACATCGCTGACTGTGTCGGCGGAGGAGAGCGGACTTGCCCTGTCCCTGGGGGACGATTGCGTTCAGTTTGATACAAGCAGGCTTAACCTTGGTGCGGTGCTGGCGGATGCGCTTGGCGGGCAGATCTGCCTTCGGGACGGCAGCCCCCCGCTCAGGTGGCCGCTTGCGTTGCCAAGTGCCGGTGTGTCATTGCAGGTGAAATCATCTCCTGTTCATCTTCGTTCTGATAAGCAGGCACTTGTTATGAGCCTGGATGTAACTGAGATAGATGTTGATGCGAAAGGTCCCTCTTTGTCGGAGGTTGAGCTCGGCCTCTCTTTCGCTGCAATTAACCTGCCCGGCGGGGAGGTTGGTTTGCGCGACGTGTCGGCGCAGATCATCTTTCCCGAGCTTGCGCTGCTGCAGGGGCAGTGGGCAGTGGCGCGTGGGCGTCTTGTTGACACAGCCCCCACACAACGTTTTCAGCCGGTAGCCGTTTCGGGCAAGGGGCAGATGTCGCCTTTGCGTGTCGACTTTGACCTGTTTGCGTCCGATCGGGCGGCGCGGCCGTTGGCGCGTGCAAACGGTGCGCATGACCTGCTTACCGGTGAGGGGCGTGCGCGGGTTTCTGCGGCCGACTTGCGCTTTGACCCTTCGGGGCTTCAACCGCAAACCCTTTTTCCCGCGCTTGTCGGGGTTATGACGAATGCGACCGGTGGTGTGTCTGGTGATTTCCAGTTTAACTGGGCGCCGGGACGGCTGAGCAGTGGCGGGCATTTGTCGTTTGAGCAGTTTGGTTTCAGCACTGCCGCCGCCCGCAGCGAGGGTATTGAGGGGAGTGTTGCGTTCACCAGCCTTGTCCCGCCGCGGACGGCAAAAGGGCAGACCTTGAACGTCGCTCTTGTGGATGCCGGCTTCCTGCTGGAAGACGGTACGGTGCTTTTTTCGATGCATGAAGACGGTTCTGTTGAAGTGGAAGATGCTGTCTGGCCGTTCGCTGGTGGTGTTATCCGGCTGACGTCCGGGTCGATTGTTCCTGGTGCAGCTGGTCAGCAGTCATTGCAATTGTCTGTCGAGCGTGTGGACCTTGGTGAGTTTCTTGATCTTTTTCGTCTTGAAGGCATTAGCGGCACGGGAATTGTCAGCGGTCTTGTGCCGATCATTATCCGGGATGGTGATGTATGGATTGACGGAGCGGTGCTTCGCGCGGCGGATCCGGGACACCTGTCGTACAAGAGCGAGACAGGTGATGCTGTCGCCGTAGGCCAAAGCGCGCTTTTGTTTCAGGCGCTTGAGGATTTTCAATACACAGTGCTTGAAATTTCGTTCGACGGGAATGCACTGGATCGGCTGAATGTGGGTTTGAAACTCCAGGGGGCGAACCCGACCTTGTATGATGGGTATCCGTTTTCGATCAACGTAACGACCGAGGCGTCGTTTGCGGAACTGATGCGATCTGCTACGCTTGGGACGAGAGCTTTGGACCTGGTACGTGAATTTGATTTGCAGCGTGACCTTGACCCCGAAACTGAAAGAGGAGCTATTGTCGAATGACGAGGCAAACAACGACATCTGCTGTACGGGCGGGCGGTCATCGGGATGCATGGGCTGTGCCAGGGTTTCTGCAAATGCTTACCCTTGGTCTCGTTTTTCTGATCCTTGCGGGGTGCCAGCCGACGGTCAAAATTGAAGCTCCCGACAAGCCCATTGAGATTAATCTCAATGTTCGTATTGAGCAGGAAGTCCGGATCAAGGTTGATCGGGACCTTGATGATCTTCTTGCTTCCAACCCTGATTTGTTCTGAGGAGTGTGGTCCATGCAGAAAATGTTACGCGCATTGAAAATGATGCTGGCAGTGGTCACGGTTTCCCTGATGATGGCGGGCTTGGCACCCGTTGCCCATGCTGACAGTCTTGATGACGCGAAGGCTGCAGGCCTGGTTGGAGAGCAATTGGACGGATATCTGGGGATTGTGTCCGGCAGTGCGGGCGCTGACGTCCAGCGCTTGGTGCAAGATATCAACTTGCGGCGTAAAGACAGTTATCGCGCGATTGTGGAGAAAACACCGGGCGCAACACTTTCTGCAGTCGAAGCGCTGGCTGGCCAGAAGCTGATCGGCAAAACCCCGGCCGGGCAATATGTCCAATCGCCGTCGGGTAACTGGGTGCGGAAATAGGCTCTGTCCCTGTATCTGTTGGCGGCCTGTCTGTATGCGGATAGCTGTGGCCTGTCGTTTGTTATTCACACTTTGTTGCAACCAATTATCATTGGCGTAATGCAGGCTTGGACTGCGCGAAAAGCCTCTGCTATTCTATGATGGTCGCAA
Organism: Rhodobiaceae bacterium; assembly: GCA_002715765.1. Classification (GTDB taxonomy): domain Bacteria; phylum Pseudomonadota; class Alphaproteobacteria; order Parvibaculales; family Parvibaculaceae; genus Mf105b01. The sequence goes on from PAZY01000046.1 coordinate 29,279, forward strand.
TGGGTGGTCGATTGATGAAAACTGTTTCTCAAATGCAGACTGAAGTTCGCTCCGGGTGTGGATCCGCGAGTGTTGTGAACGCTTGCTCGGATTGCAGCGTGAGATCACGTGCTATCTGCGCGGTTTTGGATAATTCTGAACTGGCGGAGCTTTCCAAGGTTAACCGGCATCGATCACTGGGTGCGGGGGATTGCCTTTTTTTTGAGGGAGATCCGACCGAGGCTTATTACGTGGTGACTGATGGTGCGTTGAAGCTCTACAAGTTGTTGCCCGATGGACGCCGGCAGGTGATCGGATTTTTGTTCAAGGGGGATTTTCTGGGGGCAACCTTCAGTGAAGAGCATGCCTTTACAGTAGAAGCGCTGACCCCTACGGAATTGTGCCAGATGCCGCGTGAGAAGTTTGAGTTGTTTGTGAATGACTCACAGCCATTGGGGCGCAAACTCTTGCAAGTGGCGACGAACGGGCTGGCCAGCGCGCAAGAGCAGATGTTGTTGCTGGGGCGTAAAACCGCGCAGGAGCGACTGGCTTCCTTTCTGGTGTGGATGAGTGCACGGGCAGAGGAACGGGGAGATGACGGTGACCATCTCGGGGTGCCGATGAGCCGGACAGATATGGGTGATTATCTGGGGCTGACAGTTGAGACCGTCAGCCGGACCATTACGAAGCTCAAGACCAGTGGTGTTATTTCGCTGGCAGAGCGCGGATATATTGAAATCAGAAACCGTGATCGGCTGGAAGAGATTGCCGAAGGCTAGATTGCTGCCGCCCACGCCCGCCCTGGCTCTTTTTTAGCGGACGGTCAGTTTCAACGAACGCCGCCTTTTGCAATGAAGAACGGATTGTCGAGCCCGCGTTGTGTTTTGCCGTATTTAAGGGGTGTCCCGTCCAGCTCTGTGACAGAACCGCCCGCACCTGCGAGAACGGCATGCCCTGCTGCCGTATCCCATTCCATGGTGCGGCCGTGGCGGGGGTAGAGGTCTGCTTCTCCGGCTGCAACCAGGCAGAATTTCAGGGATGAGCCAGCGGCCAGAAAATCCTTCACGTTATACATAGAGAGATATTCATCTGTCTTGTGGTCGCGATGCGACCGGCTGGCGATAATGGTCAATCCCTCCGGTGAGGGTGTTCGCACTGATATTCTGACGGGCGCAGGCGCATCCTCCCGCGACCCCTGGTGGTTTACTTTTACTTGTTGCTCATATGCTTCGCCGATGCCCGAGGCATAAAACAAACGGTCTTTGGCTGGTGCGTAGACGACACCCATTGTGGGTGTGCCATTTTCAACCAGCGCGATGTTGACTGTAAATTCTCCATTCTTGTTGAGAAATTCGCGCGTACCGTCCAGCGGATCAACCAGAAAGAATGTATTGCCGAATTCCGGCGTGTTGCCGGCTGCGGCGGCTTCTTCTGAAACAGCGGGAATGCCTGGGGCGGCGTCTGCAAGTGCGGGGAGGATAATATCCTCCGCGTCCTGGTCTGCAGCTGTAACGGGAGACTTGTCGTCCTTCTCCGAAACAGCCACGTCTGTGTGATAGTGGTCCATGATGGCGGCGCCGGCCTTGATGGCGATTCGGCACATTGCGTTGATCAATTCGTCACGGTCGCCCTGGAAACTATCCACGCGGTTTTCTCCTCAATAACAGTCCTCACCCGGCGTCTGGCCTGAATGTGGCGGGAGAACAGCACTTTAGGGGCCTCAAGGTCAATGTTCTTTGCCGTGAAAAGGGATTGTCCGGCACAGGGTTGGCGCTGGCTGCCGGGGATGGTATCAGCGGTGGCGGCTGATTTTTGACGAGGGGGCAGAGATGACACAGGTGTTTGACATTGAGGGGCTGGACCTTGCGGCGCTGTTATGCAGCCGTGTCTGTCACGATGTGATCAGCCCTGTGGGCGCGATTACCAACGGTCTTGAAGTTCTCGAAGATGACGAGGACGAAGAAATGCAGCGGCATGCGATGGAGTTAATCCAGAAGAGCGCGGCTCAGGCATCTTCCAAGTTACAGTTTGCGCGGCTGGCTTTCGGGGCGGCCGGATCTGCCGGGGCGTCGCTCGACCTGAATGATGCGCGTTCGGTGGCGGAAGGGTATGTCTCCCACGAGAAAGCGCAGATGCTCTGGGAGGGACCGGCGGCCGTGATCGCGAAGGATCTGGTGAAGCTTCTTTTGAACATGATCCTTATAGCGCTGGCGGCGATCCCGCGGGGTGGGGATGTGCGTGTTGCCATTTCCGGCGAACCGGAGAAGCCAACATTTCTGCTGACGTCGGACGGTGTCAATGCGCGTGTACCCACAGAGACAGCTCGTTTCCTCAATGGCCGGGCGCCAGAGGACGTGTTGGATGCGCGGGCTATTCAGCCGTTTTTTACCGGTCTCGTTGCACGCCAGTGCGAGATGGAGATCACCGCGGAAATGGTGGGGGAGCAGTTTCAGCTGCGCGCTTCACCACGGACGGCCTAGCCTTTCTGCCCGGTTTTCCTCGCATTTATGCTCATTTTATCCTGCATATGCGGTTACACCTTATGGTTGTGCCGTTTCATATGCCTGTAAAACTTTTCAGGGGATTTTAATAAGTTAGCGCCATTATCGCTGTTGGATAAGCCGGAAACCCGTCTGTTGCGGGTTGCTGGTTGGCTGAGTGCTCAAGTGAGCATGCTGCACAAGGGGCGAAATATGGACGATCTTCTGAGCGAATTCCTGACTGAAACCAACGAAAGTCTCGACGTTGTTGACGTTGAGCTTGTGAAGTTTGAGCAGGAACCAAACAATGTGAAGATTTTGGGCAATATTTTCCGGTTGGTTCACACGGTCAAGGGGACGTGCGGCTTTCTGGGACTGCCTCGTTTGGAAGCACTCGCTCATGCAGCGGAAACCCTGATGGGGAAATACCGCGACGGTCAGGAAGTGACCGGCGAGGGTGTGACCATCATTCTGCACTCAATTGACCGTATTAAAGAAATTCTGGCGGAGCTGGAAGCAACGGAAGCCGAGCCGGAAGGTGCCGACGCGGATCTGATCGATCAGCTTGTTGTGCTGTCTGAAGGCGGTGGCGCTGCTGCACCGGAAGCTCCGGTTGCGGAGGCTGCACCTGCGGAGCCGGAACGTGAGCTGCGGCCGGGAGAGGTTTCTCTTGAAGAGCTTGAGCGCGCTTTCCAGGAGGCTGCGGGGCCGGAGGATGATGACGGTGCTGAGGCGTCTGTCGAAGAAGCGGCTCCTGCTGATGTGGCACCTGTTGAAGCCACACCGGCGGTGGCTGAGGCGCCTAAAGCGCCTGCTGCAAAACCTGTGGCAGCTGCGTCTTCAGAGGACGAAGGCGGCAAAAAGGAAAGTTCCGTTGCTGCACAATCTATTCGCGTGAATGTTGATACGCTTGAAAACCTGATGACGATGGTTTCGGAACTGGTGCTGACCAGAAATCAGCTCCTTGAAATGGTACGCCGTCTGGATGAGAGCGAGTTCAAGGTTCCACTGCAGCGCCTTTCCAATGTGACGGCGGAGTTGCAGGAAGCTGTTATGAAGACGCGGATGCAGCCGATTGGCAATGCCTGGCAGAAGCTGCCACGTATTATTCGTGATCTGTCGAACGAACTTGATAAGAAGATCGATCTGGAGATGGTCGGGGCGGATACCGAGCTTGACCGACAGGTGCTTGATCTCATCAAGGACCCGCTGACCCACATGGTCAGAAACTCTGCGGACCATGGTTTAGAGACAACGGCAGATCGTCTGGCCGCCGGTAAATCAGAGAAAGGCCGCATTGTTCTGCGCGCCTATCATGAAGGTGGTCATATCATCATCGAGATCGAAGATGATGGCCGTGGCCTCAACCTTGACAAGATCCGCCAAAAAGCCGTTGCCAATGGTCTGGTTACCGAAGGTGAACTTGAGAAGATGACAGACCAGCAGGTAAGCCGGTTTATCTTCCACGCAGGCCTGTCGACAGCGGCAGAGGTGACGAGTGTTTCCGGCCGTGGTGTCGGTATGGATGTTGTCCGCACCAATATCGAACTGATTGGCGGGTCGGTTGACCTGCGTTCAGTGACGGGCAAGGGGACAACTTTCACCATCAAAATTCCGCTGACGCTCGCGATTGTGTCGGCTTTGATCGTTGAATCAGCGCACGAGCGCTTCGCTATTCCTCAGCTGGCTGTGGTTGAACTGGTTCGTGCCAAGGCAGACAGCGAGCATCGGATTGAGCATATCAACAAGACGCCGGTGCTGCGGTTGCGCAACCACTTGCTGCCACTCGTGTTCATGGATGATCTTCTGCAATTGACCCGCGAGAACAGACGTCGTGGCAAGGGCAGCGAAGTGTGTGCTGATGAGGCTCTGGAGGCTGAAGCAGCAAACAGTAATGCTGAACGGGATCGTCGAACCTCTGAAAATGAGGAAGCCTTCATTGTGGTCACTCGTGTGGGCGATCAGCAGTTTGGTATTGTGGTGGACAGTGTTTTTGACACTGAAGAGATTGTTGTTAAGCCTGCTGCCTCCATCCTGCGGGAAATTGCCTTGTTCTCTGGCAATACTATTCTTGGCGATGGCAGCGTCATCATGATTATGGACCCCAACGGTGTTGCTCAGTCGATTGCTGGGGAGCTGAATGAAGCCGGTGATGCGGCCAAGAGCCAGGAAGAAGCGTCGGTTGTTGGTGAGGGCGAAATGTCTCTGCTGGTCTTCCGCGCCGGAACAAACGAACCGAAGGCCGTTCCCCTGTCACTGGTTACACGTCTTGAAGAGTTTGATGTCGAGAATATCGAGCACTCAAATGGCCAGTCGCTGATTCAGTATCGTGGTCGCCTGATGCCGATCATCAATGTGGTTGAGTCTGCACCGTTGAAGACGGAAGGGCGTCAGCCTGTTCTGGTCTTTACCGAAGATGATCGTTCTATCGGGCTCGCCGTCGATGAGATTGTCGATATTGTTTCTGACAAGCTCAATGTTGAGCTGCAGTCCGATACGGCAGGCATCATGGGGTCGGCTATTGTGAAGGGTAAAGCCACACAGGTTCTGGATGTGGGGCACTATCTGACGCAGGTTTTTGAGGACTGGTTCCGTAAGGAAGGGCCGGCCGGTGTGCCCGCTGCTTACGGCAAGAAGGTTCTTCTTGTTGATGACAGTTCCTTCTTCCGTGCGATCGTTCGTCCCATGCTGACGATGGCTGGCTATGAGGTGCAGGAAGTCAAGAATGCAACCGACGCGCTGGCACTTCGGGATGAGGGTGTGACCTTCGACGTCATCATCTCGGATATCGAAATGCCGGGTATGAATGGTTTTGAGTTCGTTACTGAAGCGAAAAGGCATGACACCTGGCGCGATGTACCGATTGTCGCCCTGTCGGCGCACGGCACGACGGCGGATCTGGAGCGCGGTCGTGCGGCGGGCTTTGACGATTATGTCGCCAAGTTTGACCGCGAAGGTCTGGTGCAGGTGGTCAATGAAATCGTGAGCTGCAAAGGAGAGGCGGCATGAGTACCGGTGAAAATCTGAGAACGAATGTAGACGTAGGACATATTGTTGGGAGTGCCATGTCTGAGTACATCACCGTCATGATTGGCGACCAAACTTTTGGTATTTCGGTACCCATGGTGCAGGACGTCTTTATGCCTGAATCTGTGACGCCCGTTCCGATGGCGATGCCGGAAGTCGCCGGGGTTTTGAACATGCGCGGGCGAATTGTAACCGCCATCGACATGCGCAAACGGCTCGGCTTGCCGCCCCGCACCGACAATCGTCCGGGCCTTGCTGTGGGCGTTGAGTATCGCGGAGAATCTTACGGTCTCGTGATCGACAATGTCGGAGAGGTTTTGCGCGTTGCGGATGATGAGCTTGAGCGCAACCCGTCCAACCTTGATCCGCGCTGGCGCTCCATCTCTATGGGTGTGCAGCAATTGGAAAACTCGTTGATGGTGATCATTGACGTGAAGAAAGTATTGGACTTCCAGGGCCGGACGATGGCGGCCTGATCGGATTTTTCCGAAGAGGGATACACGATGAAAACTTGTTTGGTAGTTGATGATAGTACGGTCATTCGGAAGGTGGCGCGCCGAATACTGGAAGAGCTTGAGTTTTCGATCTCGGAAGCCGCGGACGGGAAGCAGGCATTGGACCAATGTGTGTCGACCATGCCAGATGCCGTGCTGCTGGATTGGAACATGCCCGTAATGGATGGACTGGAATTTCTAAAAGAGCTTCGCAAGCTGGACGGCGGTACATCGCCGGTTGTTGTTTTCTGCACGACAGAGAATGATATGCAGCATATTTCCGAAGCGATTTCTGCCGGCGCGAATGAATACATTATGAAGCCGTTTGACCGGGAAATTATTGAATCCAAATTTGCGCAGGCTGGCCTCGTTTAATCTGAAAGTTTGAGTATCGTGTCCCTTGCCATAAACAATTCACCTACCGCGTCTGATGCGAGCGGAAAAATCAAGATCATGGTTGTCGATGATTCCGTCGTCATTCGTGGCATGATTTCTCGTTGGCTGGATGCATTGCCGGACATGCAGGTGGTGGCGCGTTGTCGGGACGGCCAGGATGCCGTCAACACGATTTCGCGTGTTGCAGTAGATGTGGTCATTCTCGATATCGAGATGCCGGTTATGGATGGTTTGACGGCACTGCCGCAGCTTCTGGCTGCTGCGCCGAAAACAAAAATTCTGATGGCTTCGACGCTTACCAGGCGAAATGCATCTATATCCATCAAAGCGCTGACATTGGGCGCGACGGATTACGTTCCCAAGCCGGAAGCTACAAAGGACGGGCACGCGTCAGCCGAGTTTCAGCAGGAGCTGGTTGACAAGATCCGCGCCGTGGCCAGCAAGAGAAAGCCGGCGAGTGCCGCCCCGAGACGCGTTTTTGCAGCGGAGCGTACAAGCATAGCTGAAGGGCGTCGTCCTCTCGCCTCGCTCACGTCGCCTGTTGCGCCCGCTCTCGTTTTTCAGAAAGCGTCAACGGTGGTGCCGCGCGTTCTTGCGGTTGGGAGTTCGACCGGCGGCCCTAAAGCGCTGTTTGACTTTTTTGGTAAGGTCTCTCCAGCGCTGGACAAGATTCCAACGGTTATCACGCAGCATATGCCGCCGACATTTACGGCCATTCTTGCTGAGCATATCAGCAGCTGTTCCAACAGGACCTGTGTGGAAGGTGCTGATGGCATGAAGCTCGAAGCAGGCAAGATTTATGTTTCGCCGGGTGGAAAGCACATGCTGTTCGACAAGAACGGGACCGAGATTGTGATCCGTCTGGATGATGGTGCGCCGGTTAATTTCTGTAAGCCAGCTGTAGATCCGATGCTCGACAGCTTGCTCGGGCATTATGGACCGGCGGTTCTGGTCTGCATTCTGACAGGCATGGGCCATGATGGCCGGGACGGGTCAAAACGTGTTCAGCAGCAGGGTGGCACAATCCTGGCGCAGGACGAAGCTACAAGTGTGGTGTGGGGTATGCCGGGTGCGGTTGCACAGGCTGGCATATGTCACAAAGTATTGCCGCTCGTCGAGCTGCCGGATACGGCATCTCGTCTGATCAAGGGAGGTCGCGCATGACCCCGGAAGAATTTGGCTACCTCGCATCCTTTTTGAAAAAAGAGTCAGGTCTCGTTCTGAGCGAGAACAAGGGGTACTTGATCGAGAGTAGATTGTTACCGTTGGCACGGGACAATGGGCTGGACAGTATTTCCGCATTGGTTGCGAAGATGCGCGGCGGGGCGTCCAAAACGCTTCTGGATGACGTAACCGAGGCGATGACAACCAATGAGTCATTCTTCTTCCGCGATAAAACACCGTTCAACATTCTGGAGGAAACAGTTCTCCCGACGTTGATGAAAAGCCGGAGCACGGCGAAGAAACTGCGTATCTGGTGTGCTGCGGCCTCAACCGGCCAGGAACCTTATTCCATCGCGATGATTTTGAAGGAATGGTCAGCGAAACTTCCTGGTTGGCGCTTTGAGATTATCGGTACAGATTTGTCGGCTGACGTGCTGCGCCGGGCGAAGCTTGGGAAGTACACGCAGTTTGAAGTTCAACGCGGGCTTCCTATCCAGATGCTTGTGAAATATTTCAAGCAGGATGGCAGTGACTGGGAATTGTCTGCCGATATCCGGAATATGGTTCAGTATCGCAAATTGAACCTGCTGGAAGACTTTTCGGCCCTTGGCAAGTTTGACATCGTGTTTTGTCGCAATGTTCTGATCTATTTTGACCAGCAGACAAAGGGCGAAATTCTGGAGCGTACAGCGCGTCTTCTGACGGATGATGGCTATCTATTCCTGGGAGCGGCTGAAACGGTAATCGGGATCACCGGCAGTTTCAAGCCGATGGCTGGTCAACGCGGGCTCTATGTGCCGGCGGGGCAGGCGGCGAAGGGTGCCGCCGTCGCCTGAACCACAGGCAGTATGTCCACAAATGCAAAAAGCCGCCTTTTCTCAAAGGCGGCTTTTTTGTTTGAAAGCGGGGTTTGTCTGGCTTGGCTGAACGCTTTATCGACTGGTCGGCCTCAAGTCAGATGCCTAAAAAAGTGAAAGGACGCGCTCCCCCCGAAGCAGCGTCCCTTCGTCTCCCCCAGATAGCGCAGAGAGAGAAACTTTTTCGTTTAGGCCGAAGCTTTCTCTGCTTCGCTGTGCGGATCGCGTAGTACGTATCCGCGGCCCCAAACGGTTTCGATATAATGTTCACCGTCGGTCGCCGCTGCAAGCTTTTTACGCAATTTGCAGATGAAAACGTCGATAATTTTCAGTTCAGGCTCGTCCATGCCGCCATAAAGGTGGTTCAGGAACATTTCCTTGGTGAGGGTTGTGCCCTTGCGGAGCGAAAGCAGCTCCAGCATCTGGTATTCCTTACCGGTCAGGTGAACGCGCTGGCTGTCCACTTCTACCGTTTTGGTATCCAGATTGACAGTCAGCTTGCCGGTGGTAATGACCGACTGAGAGTGACCTTTGGAACGGCGTACCACAGCGTGAATACGGGCGACCAGTTCGTCCTTGTGGAATGGCTTGGTCATGTAGTCGTCTGCCCCGAAGCCAAGACCCCGAACCTTGTTTTCAATGCCGGCCAGGCCTGACAAGATCAGGATGGGGGTGCCGACTTTACCGGTCCGCAAGGTCTTCAGGACTTCATACCCGCTCATATCCGGCAGGTTAAGGTCGAGAAGGATGATGTCGTAATCGTAGAGTTTGCCGAGATCGACACCCTCTTCGCCCAAATCGGTTGTATATACGTTGAAACCTTCGGACTTGAGCATCAAATCGATGCTCTGCGCTGTCGCGCTATCGTCTTCTATCAGCAAAACTCGCATTGCAAGCCTGACCGGTTTTACGTCGCCGCAAACCCGGCTCCCCTTGGTTAATCCATAGAAAGGAAGATAAGCTGATTTGGTTAACAAAGGTTAATCAGATCGAAAAAAATAGACAAAATTTTCGACTATTTCGTTCATCTCAAGGTTATCCTTGTAAAAACTGCCCTAATCCGGGTCCCGGAACGAGAAAATTCTATCCCCAGGCAATTTGAAGCCAAGGTTTACCAGCTCTTAAAGCCTTTAGGCACATTATGCCTACCTGTCTGAGGCTCGGTCTGTTCGTGACCAAACGGGGATCTGTTGTCGTGCGCGCATTGCTCGCTGAAATCGAAGATATTCAAGGCGTTAGCTATTATGGCCGGGTCGTGAGTGTTCAGGGACTGATGGTCGAGATTGCGGGACCCTTGCATGCGATGAGCGTGGGAAGCCGTGTCGAAATTGCTGCGCGGTCGGGAACATCGATCCTTGCCGAGGTTGTTGGCTTTCGTGCCGATAGAGCTTTGTGTCTACCTTTTGGGCCGTTGGACGGTATCGGGGTCGGGGCTCATGCAATTGTCCGGGCTCAGGCGCCGATTGTTTACCCCTCCCATGCCTGGCTTGGCCGGGTTGTGAATGCGATGGGAGAGCCGATCGACGGCAAAGGCCCGATCGGTCAGGGGGCCGTACCTTACAATTTACGCAGCTCCCCGCCTGCCGCTCACCTGCGTAACCGTGTTGGGGGGCCGATTGACCTCGGGGTGCGGGCACTCAACACATTTGCGACTTGTTGCAAGGGGCAGCGCATGGGGATCTTCGCGGGTTCCGGCGTGGGTAAGTCTGTGCTCCTTTCGATGATGGCGCGTAACACAGCGTGTGATGTGGCTGTGGTCGGGCTGATTGGTGAGCGTGGTCGCGAGGTTCAGGAATTTATCGAGGATGATCTGGGCCCCGAAGGGTTGGCCCGGTCTGTCGTCGTCGTTGCCACGTCGGATGAAACAGCGCTCATGCGCCGACAGGCTGCTCTCCTGACACTCACGCTTTCTGAATATTTCCGTGATCGTGATCAGGATGTGCTTTGTCTGATGGATAGTGTGACGCGGTTTGCCATGGCGCAGCGCGAGATCGGTCTGTCGAGTGGTGAGCCGCCGGCAAGTAAAGGATACACGCCTACGGTTTTTGCCGAGCTTCCCAAGCTCCTGGAACGTGCGGGGCCGGGCACCGGCCATGGTTCGATTACCGGGCTCTTTACGGTGCTGGTTGATGGGGACGATCATGACGAACCGATTGCTGACAGTGTTCGCGGCATTCTGGATGGTCACATTGTGATGGAAAGAGCGATTGCCGAACGCGGTCGCTATCCGGCGATAAACATTTTGAAATCAGTCTCGCGTACAATGCCAGGCTGTAACGAACCGGAGCAGCAGGTGTTGATCCGGGAGGCTCGACAATACATGTCCGCCTATAACGACATGGAAGAGCTAATTCGTCTGGGCGCATATCGGCCGGGTTCAGACAAGCAAGTAGATGAGGCCATAGAACTACAGCCTGCCCTGGAAGGATTCCTGACGCAGGCCAAGTCCGAACAGACCGACAGGTCTGCCGGATTTGCTTTGCTGGAAGAGATTTTGCGTGCTCGTCCGGCAGAGGAGGGTGTTGCCCAGGAGGGTGAGTGATGAAGAATAAAGAGACGCTTATTCGCCTTCATCGATTTCAGGTCGATGAACGCCGCCGCCAGGTTGCTGATCTGGAGGCTATGTTGGAAGAGTTTCGTCGCAAAGAAACAGATCTGAACCGGCAGGTGCAGATTGAGCAGGACAAAGCGGGTATTTCGGATATCGGGCACTATGCCTACCCGATGTTTGCGAAGTCCATGCTGGCGCGGCGTGAAAATCTTCTCCATTCAATCGACAATATTTCCCGGCAGTTGGCTGAAGCGAAGGAATATCTCGCTGATAGCTATCGGGATCTGAAGAAATATGAGCTGATTGAGGAAAACCGGAAGCGTCGGGCGAAAAAGGAAGCTGTTCGTCTGGAGCAGAAGGAATTGGACGAGGTTTCGCTCAATATTCATCGCAAGACCGATATCGCGGTCGAAAAGCGCTGACTTCCCGTATTTCTGACGCGTGACCGGCTTTTCACCGGCGTGTGGATGAGTAGAATGCCCTCTCGTTGTAATATGTTCGAGGGGACGATTTGTCATGCCATCATTTGATGTGGTTTCTAAAACCGATCTCGCCGAAGTGGAAAACGCGGTTCAGAACGTAATGCGTGAAATTTCTCAGCGTTATGACTTCAAAGGCTCGAAGAGTTCAGTCGAACGCAATGAAGCGGAACTGACGATTGAGGCAGACGACGATCTGAAGTTGAAGCAGGTTCATGAGCTGCTTCAGGGCCATTTGTCCCGTCGGGGTATTGAGCCCGGTGTTCTTGACTATAAAACAGTTGAGCAAGCTGCCGGGCAGGCGGTCAGGCAGAAGGTCCTGGTCAAGGAAGGGATCGACAAGGAACTGGCAAAGAAGCTTGTGAAGTCCATCAAAGATACGAAAATGAAGGTTCAGGTCTCCATTCAGGGCGATGAGCTTCGTGTGAACGGCAAAAAACGCGATGACTTGCAGGAAGTCATCGCGTTTCTGAAAGAGAAGGGCGGCGAACAGCCCTTGCAGTTTGTCAATTTCAGAGACTGATCCGCTTTGATGCCCGGTCAGCTTCTGCGATCGGTCAACGGTTCATCAGCATGCGCCGCACGATGTAAAGTACGGTAATGGCGATGATGTAGCCCAGAAAACGGATGCCGATCAGTTTCAGGTCGCCGTCAATGTCTGTCAGATTTGGAAGTGGCGATGCGTCGCCCGCCAGATGACGGCGAACACCACTGACCACTTCATGCACGATTGTTGCGACGATGGACCAGACAAGTATCTGCTTGTACTGGCGCATCATGAATGCGGCAATCAGTGCGATGACGAGACCCTGGATAGAGTTGACTGTGTCGAAGCCTTGCTGAAACAGTGCAAGAGCCTGATTTAGAATATCGCTGGCCATAATTCCCCCTATGGACAATATCCTCAAATGTAGCGCCGCTCCAAATCCCCGAACGACACCTGATGGATAGAGACTAGCCCAGACTGGCTCATTGATCACGCCCCTAATTTCGTTTGGTTAACGAAGGTGGATGCATCGCTTGAAATGCGGGGTTTTCGGGGCTAATCGAGATCGAGGCGGGGTAGTTCTTGTTGATCGGTGAGGAGAAAACCGGCAAGCCGTCGTGGTGTTGCAGCAACAAGCCCCCGCGCCAGGTAAGGCGTGTGGCTGATCTGCGCGAAAGCAAGATTGGAGACTTCAGCCGCCGTCAGGACACCGCCCAGGCGACGCGCGACATCTACCTGTGTGACGATCATGCGACGGACACCCAGGGTGGCGAAAGCTTCCGCCGTCTCGGCCATGTTTCGTGCATCCCCACCGGCTGCCAGAACCAGCACGGGCTCGGCGGCGGCAAAATGCTGTGCCGCGTCAATCTGTTGTTTAAGTGTCTGAAAACTTTGCGGGTTGAACGGGTTGGTTGCGGGGGTGTCGATGAAGCAGGCTTCGCGACGGTCGGCCGCTTCGTCTGACAGGCGGTCTGTGCGCCGGTCCAGTATCAGCCCCATTGCATCCAGCGTTTCGACATGTTCGACATTCATCCGGAGGAGGGTGCCATAGGCGGCAGATTGTGCGGCGGCGCCGGTTCGCTCTGCATCGGTTGAAATCATTTCCGCCCGTACGCCTTCAACGACAGCTCGCGCGGCAAGTTTGGCAGCCGAGACAGTCTTTCCCGCTCCGGGAAGCCCTGCAAGAAGAATGGGGTGGCGCGGGGCGATCGGCAGGGCATCAAAGTTGAAGCGTTTTTCCAATGCGTAAGAAAGGCAATCAACAAGCCGCTCCATGTCCACATCATTGGCGTCTGCGAGAATGGCGTCGATCAGCAGGGGAGGAAGGCTGTGTTTTTTTAAAGCTCCCATCAACAGGTCTTCGTCGAAAGCCATGGCCTCCACGGGATCGGGCGAGGCAGCCTGCATCCGGGGGTCCTGGTCATCCGTTCTTTCGGCGGGATGCGCTGGCTTCTGCGGGGTGCGGCGCGATGTGTTTGTCAACCGATCACGCAGAATATCCTCCAGCGACAGGTTTGCCTCGTTACTCTCATCCGCGCTGCTGCGGCCATCCACCGTTGCGGTGACCTCAAATCCGCCATTCTCTCCTTCGACGCTTGAAACAATAATGGCGTCGTCGCCCAGTGCGGCGCGTACCTGTTCCATCGCGTCGAGCATCGAAGTGGCAATGAAGGTGCGAAGCCGCATTGGGCATCTCTTTTCTTTTTATTTGACTTCAGACCGTCGAAACGGTGCGCAGGCGGGCTTTGGGGTGAACTTCGTTCTGTGACATGACAATGGTTTGCGGACGGAAACGCTCGATAATGGAACGCACGTAGGGGCGAACCGCAGGGCTTGTCAGCAGAACCGGAACCTCTCCATCTTCCGCCGCCCGCTCGAATTTCTCACGGACACCGGCAATGAATTTCTGCAATGTGCTTGGCGCCATGGCAAGTTGTTTTTCGTCCCCAGCACCAACCAGTGATTCTGCGAAAGCTTGCTCCCATTGTGGCGAGAGGGTGATGAGGGCAAGAGAGCCGTCTTCGCTGGCGTAAGAGGCGCAGAGCTGCCGGGACAGGCGCATGCGGACATGTTCGCCGATATAGGTGAGCTGCTTGGTATGGACGACAGCTTCGGCGATCCCTTCCATGATGGTTCCCAGATCGCGAATGGAGATACGCTCGGCAAGTAGCGTCTGGAGTACACGTTGAATGCCCGAAACCGTGATTTGCGACGGCACGATATCGTCGAGGAGCTTCTTGTGTTCGTTACCCAATTCGTCGAGAAGTTTCTGTACTTCAGCATATGAGAGAAGTTCCTGCATATTGTCGCGGATCACTTCGGTCAGATGTGTCGTAATGACGGTGGGCGGGTCAACAACGGTGTAGCCGCGGAACGAGGCTTCCTCGCGGATCCCGGCATCGATCCATGTTGCAGGCAGGCCGAATGTAGGCTCCTTGGTGTGGAGGCCTGGCAGGTCGATCTTGCCGCCATATGGATCCATTACCAGCAATTGTCCGACATAGGCTTCACCACGCCCGGCTTCGACTTCTTTCACACGCATGACATAGCCATTTGCTTCCAGCTGCATGTTGTCGAGAATACGAACGGGCGGCATGACAAAGCCCATTTCAGATGCAAACTGCCGACGCAGTGCCTTGATCTGATCGGTGAGCTTCTGACCGACTGTGTCGTTGATCAATGGCAGCAATCCATAGCCGATTTCAAGGCGTAGCTCGTCAATCTTGAGCGTCTGGGAGATAGGCTCGTCTTTTGGTGTCTGTTCTTCTTTTTGTTCGCTGGCGATAGAGGCAGCCACTTTTTCTGCGGCGGCTGTCTTGCGCTTTTTGGTGATGGAATAGGCGAGATAGCCGGTGCCCCCTGACAGGATCAGAAAAGGCAACATCGGGATGCCGGGGAGGAGGGCCATCACCGCCAGCACAAAGGATGACATGCCGAGTGCCTGAGGATAGCCGGAAAGTTCGTTGAAGAGGGCTTCGTCTGCCGCCCCTTCCACACCCGCTTTGGAGACGAGAAGGCCGGCGGCTGTCGAAACGATCAATGCCGGGATCTGGCTGACTAGACCATCGCCGATGGTGAGAAGCGTGTAGTTTGAACTCGCGTCTGCAAAAGACATATCCATCTGGGCGACGCCCACGACGATGCCACCGATAATATTGATAAATGTAATGAGCAGGCCCGCGATCGCGTCACCGCGCACAAATTTGGACGCACCGTCCATCGATCCGAAGAAGGCACTTTCGTTTTCCAGGTTTTTGCGCCGTGTACGGGCTTCGCCTTCGTCGATCAGGCCGGACGATAAATCTGCATCGATAGCCATTTGCTTGCCAGGCATGGCATCAAGGGTAAAGCGTGCTGCCACTTCGGCGATACGGCCCGAACCCTTGGTGATAACGACAAAGTTCACGATCACCAGGATTGCGAAAACGATAATCCCGATAATGAAGTTGCCCTGCATCACGAAGTTGCCGAAAGCTTCAATCACTTTCCCTGCGGCAGCGGTGCCTTCATGCCCTTCGGACAGAATGAGTCGGGTGGAGGCAAGGTTAAGTGCCAGCCGGATCATCGTCGCGATGAGCAGAATGGTGGGGAAAGATGAAAATTCCAGCGGTCGCTGGATGAAGAGGGCGGTCATGAGCACGAGAACGGAAAAAGTGATCGAGATCGCAAGCGAGAAATCCAGCATGAAGGCCGGCATTGGCAGAATAAGAACGACAATGATTGTGAGAACGCCAAAGGCGAGGGCGAGGTCGCCCCGCTTGCCGATTTCGGCAAATATGCCTTTAAGGGTCAGCCCGCCTGGCGAACCGAACGTTCCTGTCTTGCTTGTCCCCACGTCACTCATGACTTATCCCTTGTGTGGTTCTTTGAGCTGAACCAACTTTTTGCTCCGCCTGCCCGGCAAACCAGCCTTATCCGGCCATGCGAACATCGCCGCCCGGTTGCGGTACATCCACACCCTCGTCGGTATACTGCTTCAGTTTGTTGCGCAGGGTGCGGATGGAGATCCCCAGAATATTTGCTGCGTGTGTCCTGTTGCCGAGACAGTGACCGAGTGTGTTCAGGATAAGATCCTGCTCAACCTGAGCGACGGTTTGGCCGACGAAAGACTGAGAAACCGCATTTGCGGTTGCCGCAGCCTGCGCCGCGACGCCTTGCGTTGCATGCGCCGGGTTTGCTGTTGCATCCAGGCGAGACCCGTCGGGCAGACGGATGGCTTCCACATCAATCTCCGGCCCAACAGAAAGCAGGACCGCCCGGTGAATAGTGTTTTCCAGTTCACGCACATTGCCTGACCAGCGATGTTTGGCAAGATGTCGGCGTGTCTCAAGCGAGATGGGCTTGACGGGAAGGGCATTAACCGCCGCATACTTCCGCACGAAATGATCGGCGAGGGCGAGAATGTCCGCCGGGCGTTCTCGCAACGGGGGCAGGTCCAGATTAACGACGTTCAGACGATAGAAAAGGTCTTCGCGGAAGCCGCCTTTGCGAACTTCGTCCTGGAGATCACGGTTTGACGTGGCGATAATGCGGATGTTCACTTTGACGGGTGACTTGCCGCCAACGCGGTCGATCTCGCGTTCCTGGATTGCGCGCAACAGCTTCGCCTGGAGGCGAACGTCCATCTCGCTGATTTCATCGAGGAGGAGGGTACCGCCATCTGCTTCTTCAAACTTACCGATGCGGCGTGCCACGGCGCCGGTGAAAGCACCTTTCTCGTGCCCGAACAGTTCTGACTCCAGAAGGTTCTCCGGGATTGCGGCGCAGTTGACCGAGATAAACGGCTTTTCGGCCCGGTTCGACTTGCGGTGAACGTGCCGCGCCATCACTTCTTTACCGGTCCCGCTTTCACCGGTGATGAGTATGCTGGCCTCGGATTTGGAAACCTGTTCAGCGAGCGTGATGGTTGCCGCCATTTTTGGATCCTGGAAGATCATCTGGTGGCTATCGTCGGCGACGGCGGCGAGAACGGCGGCAATCAGGTCGGCATCCGGTGGAAGGGGGATGTATTCTTTTGCACCAGCCTGGATGGCGGTAACGGCTGCTTTTGCGTCCGTCCCGGTGCCGCATGCGACAACCGGCAGATAGATGCGCTCACTTTCCAACTGGCTGATCAGACGGCCGATATCAATGCCTACATCCACCATTAACAGATCTGCGCCCCGTCCGGACCGCAGAATTTCAACAGCCTGATCGCCTCGCTCAGCGTGGGTCACTTTTGCCCCTTTTTCCATGGCCATTTTTGTGGCTGTGGTGAGCTGTCCGTTCAGGGTTCCGACAATGAGAAGCCTCATGGGACCAGGTTCCTTTTCTTAAGAGTAGACATTGACCTGCTCCGCGGGTGGGAGCATGGCGTTTACAAGAGTTTGCAGTCGGCGCGGGTTTTCCTTGCGGCTGATCGCGGCGGCACTTGCGGCGAATACGGCCAGATGGATATTCCGCTCCTGTGCGGTATGGTCGAGTTTGGCGGCGAGGGGAGCTAGGATCATGTTGCCCAGAATGGCGCCATAAAAAGTGGTGATGAGTGCAATGGCCATGGCAGGCCCGATTTTTGCCGGATCATCCAGGTCTGCGAGCATCTGAACCAGGCCCACCAGTGTGCCGATCAGCCCCATGGCGGGTGCAATTTCTGACGCGCGACGGAGAATGGCAGATGATTTGGTGGCGCGGTCGCGCATTACGGCGCGTTCTGCTTCCAGCAGGCGTTCAATTTCCTCCGGTGCCGCACCCTCGATAATCAGGTTCAGCGCCCGGGTCAGAAAAAGTGATGAACGAACCTCTTTCAACTTGCGTTCCAGGCTATGGACGCCGTCTTTTCGTGCGATCTCGGCATATTGCAGGAGTTTTTCAACCGTCGCGCGGGCGTTTAGCGGTTCGCCGATCAGTGTGCGCCCGGCCGCCATCATGGCTTCCCAGGTTTCGCTGGAACGAAAAGAGATGAGCGTGACGGCGATCGTGCCGCCAAAGACGATGA
The DNA here is from genome assembly GCA_002715765.1 of Rhodobiaceae bacterium. Lineage (GTDB taxonomy): Bacteria > Pseudomonadota > Alphaproteobacteria > Parvibaculales > Parvibaculaceae > Mf105b01. The sequence goes on from PAZY01000046.1 coordinate 47,167, forward strand.
GCAGGGCGCGAAAGTTGAAGAAGGCGCCTGCATCACCGCCCAGCCCAATGGCGAGAGCGACAAGCCCTAATCCTGCAATCAGTCCGATGATGGCTGCGTTATCCACTTCCGCGCGTCCTTAGTTGGCAGAGCTTTTGATGATTTCAGTCATGGTGACGCCCAATTGTTCGTCCACGATGACCACTTCGCCGCGTGCGACGAGCCGGTCGTTCACGAAAATGTCGATGGCTTCCCCTACTTTTCGATCAAGTTCGACAACGGCACCGGATTCGAGCTTGAGGAGATGGCTGATTTCGATCTCAGTTTTGCCGAGCACGGCGGAGACGTTGACGGGAACGTCGAATACGGCGGCAAGGTCTGCGGCTGTACGGCTCGCGTCATCATCATCTTCCGGCACGGGAAGCTGGCTGGCGTCGTCGCCCATGTCAGCCGCGTCCTGGTTTGTCAGGTCGGGAAGGTCGATCCCTTCATCTTGATCAGCCATTGTTCATCTCCTGCTCGGTGGATTGTTTGGGTTCACCGGTCAATGTTTCGACATAGCGCAACACAATGTCTGCGGCTTGTTCGTCGAGTTCTGCTCTGTTGCGGGCTGCGCCACCGTCTGACCATTCAATGTCACAGTCACCCAGCGCGATGTCTGCATCCGCTACAATCATGATCTTGTCGCCCATACCACGTTCGTGTGCTGCCTGGGTGATAGAGGCTTCCAGCGCGTCGCGCAGTGTATCGTTGACGCGGATCACCAGACGGGGTTCGCGGTTCAGGTGTGTCAGGCACTCCCGGATGACTGCTTCAATTTCAGCTTCCGGGCGCAAAGAGATCAGAACATCGGCCAGCTTTCGGGCGATAGAGAGGGCAAGCATGGCGCCATCTGCACGCAATTCGCTTTGAAAAGCCGAGAAAGAGGCGAGGGCGTTTGAGACTTCCTGTGCAATCCGGTTTGCGGCGTCCGTTGTCATGTTGACGCTCTGGGCTTCATGGGAAGCGAGAGCCTCTGCCATGCCTTCGGCCCTGGCTTCTGCTTTGGCGGTTTCCAGATCTTCATCTGTCCAGCGTTTACGCTTGGGGGAGGCGCGCATCGCAAGCGTGTTGCTGTCGCCGGCATTGCCGTCGAACATTTCGTCAAAGGTGAATTTGATTGCTTCTGCCATGAGGGTTCACGCTCGTTTAGTAAACGAGTTCGTCGTCTCCCTTGCTGTCGGCGAGCATGATTTCACCACGCGCGGCAAGATCCTTGGCAATGTTCACCATCATCATCTGGGCTTCATCTACGTCTCGCAGGCGGACGGGGCCCATCACTTCCATATCCTCTTTCAGAATTTTTCCGGCGCGCTCCGACATATTGGAGAAAAACAGGTCACGCAGAGAATCTGATGCACCTTTGAGCGCCAGACCCAGCTTGTCCTTATCGAAAGCGCGGAGCAGGGTCTGGATGCTGCCCGGATCGAGCTGCGAGAGATCTTCAAAGGTGAACATCAGCGCTTTGATTTTTTCAGCTGCTTCCCGGTTTCTTTCCTCAAGTGAGGCCATGAACCGGCCTTCGGTCTGGCGATCGAAATTATTGAAGATTTCAGCCATCAATTCATGGCTGTCACGACGGTTTGTCCGTGAGAGATTGGACATGAATTCTGCACGCAGGGTTTGTTCAACCTTTTCCAGGATTTCCTTCTGAACGGCTTCCATACGCAGCATGCGATTGATGACTTCGAGTGCAAAGTCTTCGGGCAGGCTCCCCAGAACGCGGGCGGCATGATCTGACTTGATTTTCGAGAGGACCACGGCAACGGTTTGCGGGTATTCGTTTTTCAGATAGTTGGCGAGCACCTGTTCGTTTACGTTGCCCAGTTTTTCCCACATGGTGCGGCCGGCGGGGCCACGAATTTCGTCCATGACGGAGTTCACACGGTCATCGGGAAGAAAGCGTGTGAGTAGCCGTTGTGTGGCCTCGAATGAACCGACGATCGTGCCGGTGCCTGACATTTTTCCAGCAAATTCGACCAGCAATGTCTCAACGAGAGTTGAGCTCACCTGGCCAAGGTTTGACATTGTGACGGAAACTTCCCGGATTTCGTCTTCGTCAAACTGGTCCCATACCGCTGCGGCGGCATCATCTGTCAATGACAGCATGAAGATAGCCGCCTTTTCAGGGCCAGTCAGGGTTTTAATATCATCTCTAACAGAAGGTGAGGGTGCCATGATGCCTTGTCCTACTGAGATTCATGCAGCCAGGAGCGCAGAATGGATATCGTTTCGTCCGGATGATTGGCGACAAGTTCGCCAACTTTTTTCACAGACGATTCTTTCACTTTCCCTTCCACCTGGGCGATGTCGATCATTTGCTCCACGGCCGATTTTTGTGGGAGTGGCTCTCCATCCGGCCCGACGGCGGGTTGCCCGGTCTGGTTTGGCCCTGTCAGTTGTGCCTGGCCGGCACCTGCCGGCAAAGCCAGGCCATCAGCGCCAACATTACCTGCGCCCGCCAGCGCGAGCTGTTCTGACGACGGGGCCGGGTTGATGATGCCGCGCACCAAAGGACGAACGACGAAGAGGAGTACCAGGAGTGATACAAGTGCGAGCAGACCTGTTTCACCCATGCGCATATAGTCTGCCTTTGTGAGGCCGAGGAACGGCTCTTCCATTTCCCCCAAAGGTTCGGGAAGGGTGCGTGAGGCGAAGCGAATGTTCACCACTTCCACCACGTCGCCACGGGTTTCGTTGAAGCCGATGGCTGAGCGAACCAGGGCTGCAATCTTTGTCAGTTCTTCTTCTGTGCGCGGTGAGTAGGTAGCGCCTGCCTCATCGTTGCCTGTGTAAATACCATCGACGGCGACGGCTACAGACAGGCGTTTTACAGAACCAGCCTCGATAATTTCGGTCTGCGTGGTTCTGGAAATTTCATAGTTGACGGTTTCTTCGAGACGGTTCTGGGCATCGCGTGATCCCGCGCCTTCACCTTCTGCCAGTCCTGCATTGGGGACGGCATTGCCCACCGTAACAGCGTCATTGGGAACACCGTCGGTGCTGGTACTGGATTCTTCCACCGTCTGTGTGGAGCGAACGACCTGTCCTTCAGGGTCGAACATATCAGACGTGCGGGTGATCCGATTGAAATCGAGTTCCGCGTTGACCTGAATACGAGAATTGTCGGGACCGACAATGCTTTCGACAATCGTCTGGATTTGAGCCTGCAGGCGGCGTTCAAAGGCCACATTGCGTTCATCCAGCGACGAAGAGAGAAGGCCTTCATTCTCATCCTGAGCACCGGATGCAAGAAGATTTCCCTGTTCATCGACAATCGAGACATTTCCCGGCGTTAGACCATCAATGGCGGAGGCTGTCAGGTGCTGGATCGAACGAATCTGAGCCCGGCCCAATGGCTCCCCGCTGACGCGGATAACAATAGAGGCACTGGGTTCGCGCCGCTCGCGTGAAAAAACCTCACGCTCGGGGAGTACGAGATGGACACGTGCAGCCTTGACGCGGTCGATGGCTTTGATGGTGCGGGAGAGTTCACCCTCGAGCGCGCGAAGATAGTTGAGATTTTGGACAAAGCTGGTCGTACCGAGAGCGTCCGTATTGTCGAAGATTTCATATCCAACAGCGCCGCCGGATGGCAGGCCTTGTTCGGCCATGTTCATGCGCAGACGGAGCGCCTGGTCACGGGGAACGAAGATTTTTGTCCCATCGCCTTGCAATTCGTAAGGAATGGACTGGGTTTCGAGCTGTGTGATGATCTGCGCAGCATCGTCTGACGTGAGATCCGCGTATAGAAGCGACATTGGCGCCTCGGAAACCCGAAGACCGACATATGCAAAGAAGCCGAGCAGGCCAATAGCAACCAGGCCCAACGACAAAATGCGCGCCGGCCCGAGTGATTTTAAAAATTCAGTGAAGCTATCCACGCTACCACCATCCATTGTCGCCCTGGCAATTCATCCCCGTTTCTCGGTTCAGTTTTGCATTTTGGTCGACGGGTGAGAGTGGCTACGTCCTGTTGCTTACTCGTCTGCTGGCGGTGTCTTGTTGGCCGCCATGCCCGTATTCAGTAGGCAAAATTTACCCCGTTACCCTAAACAGAGGTTTAACGGGACACGGCTCAGTGGAAAAAAGATGGGTGACTTGTGGATAAGTTTGATGGCTGGGGTGTTTTTGGGGGGTTGTTAAACAAATACGGCACCGGTGTCGTGGGACACCGGTGCCGTTTGGCAATAAGTACGCAGATACTCTTCTATCTCACTGCCGGTATTGTTGAACCCGGGTCGCGCGAAGGCCTGCGAGGCCATGTTTCTCGATTGAGCGTTGCCAACTCAAAAATTCTTCTACGGTAAGCGTGTATCGTCCACACGCTTCCTCAAGGCTGAGAAGTCCGCCGCGTACTGCAGCGACAACTTCCGCTTTTCGCCGAATGACCCAACGTTTGGTGTCTGGCGGCGGCAGGTCAGCTATTGTCAAAGGGCTTCCGTCTGGCCCGATTACGTAGTTGACCCGAGATGACTGGTGCTCGCTCATTGTCGTCCCGATCTCTGTACTCTCCACATGACGCAGAATACGCGGGGCGCTTTAAAAAATGGCTAAGTGTCAGGGTAAATTTTCCACTAAAATCAATGATTTAAGTGTGCCACCCCGGCACAGGGTGAGGTCAGGCACCGTTACTTTTCACTGATGTCACGTCAGAAAGGCTGACCGGGATAGAGTTGATGATCAGAACAGGTGGATTTGTTGTAAAATCAACCTCGGTGGGTATGCCGGAAATGCGCGTATCGGTCTGGACAGGTTCACCTGCGGCATCTTTGGCCTGGAGTGTGAGGAAGTATGTTCCGCCTGCAGCGTCATCGCCGTCGCTTGTTTTGCCGTTCCAGGCAAAGTCATGTGTACCGGCCTTGGCCGTCAGTGTTTCCGAGTAGACGGCTGCACCTTTGGAGTCCGCAATCGTCAATACGACTTCACTTGCGTCTTCTGCCAATGAATAGCGCCAGTTTGCCGTACCGCCATCTTCGAGTTTTTGCGCTGATGCGAGTGCTTCAACCGTCTTGCCAATATATTCAACGGCCCTGCCGGAGGATTGCGACTGGGTAAGGGCAATCAGCTCCTCAAGTTTTGAGTTGGTGGCAATGGTTTGTTCAACAGATGAGAACTGGACGAGCTGTGCCGTCATCTCGCTCGTGTCTGTCGGGTCCAGTGGATCCTGATTTTGCAGCTGGGTTGTCAGCAGAGACAGGAACAGGTCGAAATTCTTGTTCAGCGATTGTTGTGCTGTGGCCGATCCAGATGTGCTCTGGGCGGAGGATGGCAGAATTGAAGAAACACCTTCCATGATTTTTGTCCGATCGCTCTGTTAAATGCTGACGTCAATGCCGCCGCGGGCCGCAGCTTGAAGCTGGCGGGCTGCGAGTGCAGTCACGCGCGTGGTTTCGGAAGTCTGATCTGCTGATGCATCCTTGTTGTCGCTACGCCCCTCGGATGCATCGCCCGGCCTGCTGCCATCGGCATTTGCCTGATTGGAACTGCCATCATTGAGGCTGAATTCCAGGCTGGCGTCATCTGTATCCAGGCCGGCATCGCGCAGAGCCTGTTCCAGTGCCTTGGCGTCACGCTGAAGAAGATCAAGTGTTTCAGGTCTTTCAACGGCCAGATGTGCCGTAACGCGCCCATCTTGTGCAAGTTCAAGCTTAACGTCCACCCGGCCAAGTTCTGCCGGATCGAGACGAATTTCAAACGTGGAGACTCCTTTTGCCACATGTTTGGCAATTTGCAGGGCGATCGCGGTATTGGGCACCTGTGTTGCCTGTGCCTGGCCGGGAAGGACGCCGAAACGGACCAGAACCGGGTTGTTGTTCTGAGGAGTGCTTGATGTCTGGCCAGCCGTTGACAGGCCGAGTTGCTCGAAATCGAGACCCGCTGGCAACCCACCCGCATTCAAGCCGCTTGTGCTCAAGCCGAGAGAGGCGAGCGACTGGAGAGGGATTGCAGGCAGGGTGGGAGCTGCACCCGCAGCGGCTGTATTTGTCGTCGTCGGTTTAGCCACATTGCTCGCATTGTCTCCTGCGGCACCGGCCTTGTTCTTGTTGGCCATGGCCTCTGCTGTTTTTGCGCCGAGGCCTGCCTCACCATCTGCATCGGCACCGGTCTCGAAATCGGAAGCGAGTGCTCCCGGCAAGCCGTCACCGTCTTCGATTGTTTCACCGATAGACGCGGTTTCCTGCGGGTTGGTGTTGTTGTTTGCTGCGCGCACGTCGACAGGGCGTACGACCTGCGGTGTTGTGGACTGTGCGGCCTCTGTCGTTGCGTTTTGAGCGCTCGTTGCCTTCGCGGCATTTGCAGCGGCTTGTTCAGCGCTGATGGCGGTATCATTTTTTGTTGCTGAGCTGGTGAGATTTACCTCGTCAGGAATGTCTTCGAGTTTCACCAGCGCGTCGTCGTCCGTGCCTGCCTGTGTTGCTGACACGGCGGATGCATTTTGATCTTCGCTATCTGCATTGCTTGAGGCTACAGCCGCGCCGTCTGTTTCAATGGCGGAGCCTGTGTTCTGTTCGTCGGCTGTCAGGTCCGGTGTGTTTTCATCACTTGTCCCCGCGAACTCTCCCTGGACGCTTTCATCGAATGAGGGATTGTCGTCAAGGTCTACCTTGTCTGTCTCTTCAGCGGCGTTGTCGGTTTTGTCCGTTGCCCGTGCTTCTTCCGCCGCTTCCCGGTCTCGCGCTTCTTCTGCCCGCTTTCGATCCGATGATCTGGCTTCAGCCGCTGCTGTTTGGCGATCGTCGTTTTCGCGGCCGGGATCGCGGTCCGGACGGGCCTGCGGCTCCTGCCGCGGGGCGGGGTCATTTTCGAGCAGATGGGATGAAAAACTCTCCGCCGGGAGGCTTCCCTTGGAGACCTGACCCAGTTTTGGAGTGAATTGGTTCGAATTGCTGCTCGTTACTTCCATGATGACGCCCTTTGAAGACAGAGATGGTGCGCTGTTATAAGCAAGGTGCACGCCAGCTATGGAGAGCGTGAAATTCGTATTAAATTCAAAGACTTGTCTGCTTGGGTCGTTGGTTTTGTTTTTCCGGCGGGCCGGTTTGCCCGGCATAAATTGCCGGACGGGCGGGATTTGCCGGGCGCGGAAGGGAGGGCTTTGGGAGCCTATGATTGCAACCGCTGGCGAAGCGCCTATATTCCCGCTCATGCGTGACGTGTATGACCCCAAGACGGGCCTGAATAGTTTGGATCTGCCGGGAAAACCGGCTGAGACCCGCGTGGTGGTGGCCATGTCGGGCGGGGTGGACTCGTCTGTTACGGCGGCGTTGCTGAAAGAGCAGGGCTATGACGTGGTGGGGATTACGCTTCAGCTTTATGATCATGGTGAAGCGGTGCGCCGGGTCGGGGCCTGCTGTGCAGGGCAAGACATACACGATGCCCGCGTTGTTGCTGAGCGTATTGGCATTCCGCATTATGTTCTGGACTATGAGCATAATTTTCGCGAGTCCGTGATGGATGATTTTGCGGATTCTTATCTGGCGGGTGAAACACCTATCCCTTGTGTGCGATGCAATGAGCGGGTGAAGTTTCGCGATATGCTGCAGACGGCGCGTGATCTTGGAGCGGCTGCGCTGGCAACCGGGCATTACGTGAATTCCAGGCCGGGTGCTGGCGGGCGCGATCTTTATCGTGGTGCGGACCCGGACAAAGACCAATCTTACTTCCTGTTCACGACCAAGCGCGAACAACTTGATTTTCTTCGGTTTCCGCTTGGTGGCCTGTCCAAGGCAGAGACGCGTGCGATTGCAGAGCGGTTTGGTTTGTCGGTGGCGACCAAGCCGGACAGCCAGGATATCTGTTTCGTGCCCAATGGGCGCTACACAGATGTGATTGAGCGTTTGCGTCCGGGCTCATCGAAGCCGGGTGATATTGTTGATCTTGATGGCAATGTGCTGGGCACTCATGACGGTATTATCAAATATACAATCGGACAGCGGCGCGGTCTGGGTATCGCGACGGGGGATCCGTTGTTTGTGGTTCGGCTGGATGCTGAAAAGCGGAAGGTGATTGTGGGGCCGCGCCCGGCGCTTCTGACAGAGCGGATTGACCTTGAAGAGGTGAACTGGCTGGGTGATGTTGCGTTCGATAAATTGCCCGCAGATGGAATTGAGCTTCTGGCCAAGGTGCGCTCCACCCGGCCGCCGAGCCCGGCGCGGTTGATCCCGCTTTCGGGCGGGCGGAGATCGTTCTGCTGGAAGGTGAGGATGGAGTGGCGCCGGGACAGGCTTGTGTTTTTTATGCGCCGGTTGACGGTGAGGACGAGCGTGTGTTGGGCGGGGGCTGGATCCGGGCGGCGTACAACAAGCTTGGGAATGCCGTGAAATCACGAGCGGCGGCAGACGCGTTTGCGAGTCCTTTGCAGTTCTAGGGCTGTTTCTTCGGTGCTGCGCCGTATTCCTGCCGTTTTTTCGGGTTTTCGTGACACTAGTGTTTCACGAGGCAAGGTTCTCGTTTAAAACAGTCAAAAGCTTATGGGCGATGGCCTTTGTTGGCTGGCGCATGCGTACAAGCGCAGTGGGAAGGCGGATCCGCTGCGATAAATCTATTCTTCCGCTGAACTGGGAGCCACCATTGACGGCCTCTGCGCGTCTCGACAGATCATCTGTTCTTAAGGCCTATGCCCGTTGGGCCCCGGTCTATGATGTTACATTCGGTTTGATTGCTGCCTTTGGGCGGCGAGCAGCCGTGAACGCGATCAATGCACGCAAGGGCGCGTTGCTTGAAGTGGGCGTGGGGACGGGGATTACGCTTCCGACCTACGGACCTCAATTGCGTATTACCGGCATCGACCTGTCACCGGAAATGTTGCAGAAGGCGAAAGACAAGGTTCGCAAACAACGGTTGAGCAATGTGGATGGCATTTACGAGATGGATGCCAGCCAGATGGAATTTGATGCGGGCAAGTTTGATACGGTTGTTGCTATGTATGTAATGACCGTTGTGCCGGACCCGGAGAAGGTGATGCGTGAGCTTGAGCGTGTGTGCGCGCCGGGTGGGGAGGTGATTGTTGTTAATCATTTTGCGCAAGACCACGGATTTCGCGGCACGATAGAACGCTGGATGTCGCCTTTTGCGCGGCTTTTGGGCTGGCACCCGGATTTTAAGATCGAGACCATTACCGGAATTACTAACCTTGAGTTGATTGAGGCCCGTTCCATGCATCCGATGGGGCTTTTCACGATGCTTCGGTTTCAGAAACCAGACGCTTGAAGCCCTGATTGTCGCAGATTTGGATTAGTTGAGACACCGGGCCGGGAAAGGCCTGAGTTTGCTTGACAGGGGGGCATCTGGCCCCTTATATCCCCTCACTTCCTGACCTGCTTCGCGGGTTTGTGAGGTCGCCGTACGGCTTGCCTGTTTCCCGTTAGGGGGCGGTTGCCCGGGCAGCCCTTCTGGGGCGGAGTAGCTCAGCTGGTTAGAGCAGCGGAATCATAATCCGCGTGTCGGGGGTTCGAGTCCCTCCTCCGCTACCAACTGGACCGCACTTTTTGGTCCTAGTTTGTTCTCCCCGCCCATAATGTTGAGAATGCCAGGCAGGCTGCCAAACAGCTGGATATCAAACTGGCCGCGTGCCAGGCGGGGATGTAGCTCGATACGGTCCACCATGTCCCGGATGATCTCGCGGGCCTGGGATTTGTCTGGGCCGATACCTTTCAGCGCGCCTGAGAGGTCTTCCATCCGTTTTTTCCACGCTGCGGCCGCCTGTGGATGGAATTCGACCAAGGGATTGTCATCCTCGAGGGCTGCCAGATCCCGGTCCAGTTGGGCCAGCTCCTGCTCTAATTCAGGTAGCCGCTGTTTGATCGCGTCCGACAGGAGGCCGTCCAGGACCGCCCGAACGCAGGCATCAATCTCCCGCTGTACGGCACCTCTGCGCCTGACAAGTTTTTTCTTGTTGCCAAGAGCTTCCTTGCGTAGCCGGGCGCGCTCTTCCTCATAGGCTTTGAGGGCTTCCTCAACCAGCTCTGGTGCCAGAAGGCGCTGCTGAATGCCGCCTAATACACGCTGTTCCACTGTCTCCAGCTTGATGGTCTGGCCGTTGTTGCACACGCCACTTTCGCGGTGACGAGTGCAACCGAGATAGCCGCCACCCTTTGCGGTGTATCCGCCACCACATTTGCCGCATTTGATGAGCCCGGAAAAGATGTGGGGTGGTTTGCGGCGCTGCCGGAAGGGTTTTGCGTTGGCGGTTGCCTTGCGCGCCTGAACGGCCTCCCAAACATCGTTCTCGATGATGCGCAGATGAGGGGCTTCCTCGACCAGCCATTCCTCAGGTGGGTTTGGCCTTGAAATTCTCTTGCCCGTCGCGGGATCCTTCACCATGCGAACACGGTTGTAGATGATGAAGCCCAGATACCCTTCGTTGTAGAGAATACCACTCCGCCTGGCACGATTGCCGTTGATGCTTGAGGCGTTCCAGTCCCCACCAAAAGGGGAGGGGATGCCATCATTGTTCAACCCTTTTGCAATCTCCCGTGCGGTCATGCCGGCCGCATACTCTTTGAAGATACGCCTTACAATCTCTGCCTGTTCGTCGTTGATTGCACGCTCGCCTCTTAGCGGTTCACCGCGCGCATCGAGTTGCCGAACAACGTCATAGCCGAAGGCTTTGCCACCAGGCACCTTGCCGGCTTTCACCCGGCCGGTCTGCCCGCGCCTGATCTTCGCCGCAAGATCGCGGAGGAACACCGCATTCATGGTCCCTTTGAGACCAATATGCAGTTCATCAACTGTGCCTTCAGAAACGGTGATCAGCTTCACACCGGCAAAGGTGAGCTGCTTGTAAATGGCGGCAATATGCTCCTGATCGCGGGATAGCCGGTCCAATGCCTCGGCTATCACAATGTCAAACTTGCCTTCGGCTGCGTCTTCCAGCATGCGTGAGGCAGATGGGCGAGAGGCAAGGTGCGCGCCGGAGATTGCGTAGTCGGCATAGACTTCCGCTGAGCCGCCGCCAAGCGAGGCCAGGTGTTTTTCGCAGAGAGCTACTTGATCGTCGATTGAGCGTTCGTGCTGGCGATCAGACGAATACCTTGCATAGATGGCTGCGCGCATGCTGCCTCACTTCTTTTGCGTTCAGCTTCATGATGCTCCCTCGCCATATCCCGCGCAAGGGCCCTTGCCAGGGCCCGCAAAGGAGCACCTGACAGGGGCGGCATATGCGCGGAGCGTCGTTTCATGCGCCTGCCTCAAAAACCCAGCATTTGACTGTCCGCCCGTGTTCAAAGCCAAACTGGTCCTGAATGGCGGTTTTCACGGTTTTCACGTCCTTGAATTTCCGTGTTTTGGAGGTTTTCAGGTGTCGTTTCAAATCGGGCAGGATGGGGATCTGCTGTTTTTGCAGCGTGGCAACCTTCACGAAATGGTTGAGATTGATTGCAATCTCCTGGTCGTTCTTGCTGTGGTTGAGGATCTGGGCACCATCGTTGCCTGTATTGAGGAAGTCGAATGTCTCCCAGAATTCCCGCACGATTGGATGGTCGGCGGTGATGGCTTCCTGCCGCTCGATCGCGATATCGCAAACCGTGTGGAAGATCTCTTCCATCTGCATGTCGGTGAGGGGCACAAGCTCCGCCAGTGCGTCTGCGAGCGCCAAAAGCTGCGCATGGTTCTTGGCGATGCGAACAGACTTGAGACCGTTCAGCGCCATCAGGCGCTTTTCATGGATGGCGGTTTGCCGGCGCACGGTATCCATCACACGGGCTTCCTGCTTGCAGGCAAGCTCCAGAAAATGGCTCACTTTTGGAAGCGGCATGCTTTCCAGCTTCTCCGCCGCCGCCTTGGTCGTACCGGTGTGGCGGGAGCGGTCGAAGCCCAGATGAATGATGCGCTGCAAAATGGCCTCGCTCGCATTCACGTCTGCATTCTGGGAGATGACGATGGAGCCCCGGAAAGGTGGCTCGTAAGTCTCGTTCCCGCCGGTCTTCACACCGCGGGCCCGGCTTGCCCTGCCATTGTAGGCGGTCTTCAACTCATCCCAGTCAAACTTGCGGGCCTTGGCCGTGTCTTCGTCCCGGTCTGCCTCGATCAGCACAACAGGCAAGTTGCTCACCTGGGCAAAGTTGCGGGACCGTGCCGCCATGGTGGATTTGGAAGGGTCAAACCCTTCATAATCAAGCCGTCCAACAAGCTTCCACAAAAACTCGATGAGTGTGGACTTGCCGGCGCCAGGCTCCCCCACGATTTCCAGAAACGGGTAGGATTTGTGGGCCGTGCGGATCTGCTCTGCAAAGAGGGAACCCAGCCAAAAGGCAACGGCGATCATGCCTTTTGCCCCAAAGCACTCCCACACAAGCTGCACCCATTCGTCGGAATAGTCGCCCGCGTCGCCAATGTTGAGATGAACTGACTGGTTGAGGCTTTTGAGCGAGAGCTTGCCGACCTCGAAATAGTCTTCATCATTGATGGGGGCGACTTGCCCGGCCGCAATTGCCCGGTCGTTGAACACATAGGCCTGATGCTCTTTCGAGTAGCCGATGAAATCGACCGTATCGACCGTTTTGATGGCGTAGAGCTGCTTCTTCAGAAAGCGGTCAAGCTGTGTCTTGGAGCCGGTGAAGATGGACCCGGCCGCGATGGACAAAAGCCGTTTCTTAAACTCAGTCGGCGCGGAGAGCTGTGCGCCCGTGAACGTGTTTTTGACAGGTCGGCTCCCGTGCGGAAAGCGAATGCGGGAATAGTACCAGCTCTCATCTGTGAGCTCATTCACCTGAAAATAGAGAAACTCAGGGTAACAATTCGCCATCTCCACCAGGGAGCCTGACTGTTGCGCAGCCTTAGCCTTCATGTCTGCGTCGCTTGCTTCACCCTCATAGCTTTCTTTCAGGGCATTGAGGGCTTTGGCATATTTCTCGATATCAAGCTCAAACCAGTAGAGCCGGTTATCAAACTCAAAATCGAAGCCGTTGACGTTCTTGGCATTCCAGATGAGAAGTGCCTTGTCGAGCGCGCTTTCCGCCAGCAACAGCGCCCCGTGATAGCGATAGTCAGCAAGGCTTTTCTCATCCAGCCGGCCAGCCTTGTGTGCGTCGTTATAATCAATCTTGGTGCGGCCGGTCTGGGGAATGAGAGCACAATAGACCTCATCAAAGCCCGCTTCGCGCATCGTGGCCGCGTGCTTGCGATTGAAGCGCCGTCCGGCCTTGTCATTGTCGAGCGCCCAAACCCATTTGACGGATTTGTGCAGATAATCGGCAAGCCGCTTCTCCGGATAATTGACGCAGGAGAGTGTGGCAACAGCCTTCACCCCGTTGGCCATGAGGGATGCGGCATCTATGCAGCCCTCCACCAGCCATATCGTATCCCCGTCGTCAATCTCCATGCCGGGTGGTTGCCACCACAGCCCGCGATGAGGCCCTTTGAAATTGGCCTTGCGAGGTTCAACGCTTCCGTCTTGGCCGCGTATGGTCACGGGCTCAATGAGCCGCTCCATGTAGATGTCGTTTGCCCGGTCAATGTCAAAGCGCACCGTGGCGCTGCCCTTGGGCCCGACGCCGCCTGGATGCCAGAAGTTTTCCTGCCGGTACCAGCCGCCCATGGCCTTGGGGTTCAGGCCGCGAGACAGCTCCATATAGGCATCAGCCGTGGCATTGGGCTTTTCTCGTGTCGGTTTGTAGCGCTCGTTGAACTTCTCAAAGAGATCAGGATAGAGATCCTTGATGCCAAGCTCCGCCCCGCACTTGTTCTGCCGGCCGCAACGCAGCACCCAGGGACCGTCGGCACGGGTGAAAAGCTCCCGGCGGCCGCAAGCAGGGCATTTGCCCTGTTGCAACCAGTCTCCATTTTCCCTGAAGCCATAGTCAGACTTGAGGCGTGAAACGATCACCTCGTTCAGATGCTGATCTTTCATGACAGCACCTCTTGCGGGAGAGGGGGCTTGTGAGTCAGAGTTTCACTATGAAAACAGATCAACTCGCTTTGGCGCTCACGCTTGTTTCTGCTGCACTTTTTACATGTGTGCTGGCAATTTTGGTCCTGCAGATCGGCTCGAACTTG
>PAZY01000047.1:0-13224 GCA_002715765.1 Rhodobiaceae bacterium
CCGCCGCCCATGAGAAGTGCGATAAGTTTGGCAACATCCATGGAGGACCCGCCGCCAAACCCGTTGGTGTCGCCTGCTTCTTCTTCCGTGTCTTCTGTTACCGCGTCCAGATATTCCGGCACGCCCTGTTTTTTGAGGAAACGAACTACCTTTTCAACTTCCTGATCCGAGACAAAGGGCCCGTGTACGCGACTGATGCGGCCGCCACCGGCCATATAGAGCATGTCGCCCTGACCCAGCAATTGCTCTGCACCCTGTTCGCCCAGAATGGTGCGACTGTCGATTTTCGAGGTGACCTGGAACGAAATACGGGTCGGAAAGTTTGCCTTGATCGTGCCGGTAATCACGTCCACCGACGGGCGCTGTGTAGCGGTGATCATGTGAATGCCCGCCGCCCGCGCCATTTGTGCGAGCCGCTGGATTGCAGCTTCAATTTCTTTACCGGCCACCATCATCAAGTCGGCCATTTCGTCGACGATCACCACGATATAAGGCATGCGCTCAAGCGCGAGTTCTTCTTCCTCATAGATGGCTTTGCCGGTTTCGCGGTCAAACCCGGTCTGTACGGTGCGGACAATGGTTTCGTCGTTTTCGATCGCCTCTGCCATGCGCAGGTTGAAGCCGTCAATGTTGCGGACGCCGACCTTGGACATTTTGCGGTAGCGGTCTTCCATTTCCTTCACGACCCATTTCAACGCCACCACGGCCTTTTTCGGGTCCGTCACCACAGGGGCGAGCAGATGCGGGATGCCATCATAGATGGACAGTTCCAGCATTTTCGGATCGACCATGATCATCTTGCACTGGTCAGGCCGCATCCGGTAGAGGAGCGAGAGGATCATGGTATTGATCCCGACCGACTTGCCCGAGCCCGTCGTCCCGGCGATCAACAAATGCGGCATCCGGGCGAGATCGGCGATGATGGGCTCGCCGCCGATGTTTTTGCCCAGTGCCAGCGGCAATGATGAACTGTTGTCTTCATATTCGCTGGATGAGAGGATTTCGCGCAGACCGACCATCTCGCGTTTTGCGTTGGGCAGTTCAATGCCGATCGCGTTGCGGCCGGGCACGACGGCGACGCGGGCAGACACTGCGCTCATGGAGCGGGCGATATCGTCCGCCAGCGCAATCACGCGGGATGATTTGATCCCCGGTGCGGGCTCCAGTTCGTAAAGTGTCACAACAGGTCCGGGGCGGACATTGATGATCTCGCCGCGAATGCCGAAATCATCCAGCACGCCTTCCAGCATGCGGGCGTTCTGCTGCAAGGCTTCATCGGAGAGGGTTTCATCGGCCGCCTGCTTCTTTATGGCGGCCAGAATATTCAGTGCGGGAAGATCAAAATCTTCCGTTGGCAGAATATCAAGCATGGGTTGCCGTTCGGCCTCGGCGCGCTTGCCGGGTCTGGCTTTTTTGTTGGAGCGCTTCACCATAACCCTGCGGTTGCGGGGTTCTGCCTCTGTGTCATCTTCTTCGTCGTCGAGGGCTTCATAAGGCTCGCGGGCGGCGGGTGCGCGACGGCGGGCTGACAGAGAAGGTTCAATGCGGCGGACAGGGGGCTCTTCCTCCCACTCGTCTTCTTCGTCCTGCCGGGCAAAGCGGGCCATCACTCCACCAAACGCATAGGAAAGCCCGTCGCTTGTCGCATACCAGATACGCGCCAGGCGACCGGGTTCGTCGTCCGTGTCCGCATAGACGGATTCGCGCTTTTCGGCGCGTGCTTCCGCCCAGGTGTAATAGAGATCCATCAGCCGCCAGCGGAATTCGGAAACCTGGTCAATGCTGATGTCGGATGCATAACCGAGTGCAAAAAGGGCGACAGCGAAACTGATCACGCCGACAAGAAGATAGGCAGGGCTCAACCCGATCAGGTGTGCGAGGTTGATTGCGGTGAGTGACGTCAGCGCGTCGCCCACCAGACCGCCGAACCCGACAGCAAGCGACCAGACGCCCTCGGATGGAAACAGGCTTGCCAGAAGTGCCAATCCCGCCAGTCCCAGAAAGCCTGACAGGATCCGACGACGGGGATGGTCGATTGGCGTGTGGGTCAGGAAGCGCCAGCCCCAGATGAGTGACCAGGGGATCAGCGCAAAACTTGCCAACCCCAGTATCTGATAAAACAGATCGGCGGTGATTGCGCCGTTCGGCCCCAACCAGTTTGTCACCGGGTTGCCGGTTGCCAGATTGAGGCTCGGATCGGTGGCGGACCAGCTGGCAAAGGCAAGGGTGAGAAGAAAGCCGCCACCAATAAGGGCAAGTCCTGTCAGTTCAGCCATCCGATGGCGGACGAACAGGCGCACGCCCATCGGGAGATATTGGATCGGATTGGGGATCGACCTTACCAGTGCCATATATCTCCTCCTTTCATGCAGCATGAGACCGTCTGGTCTGTGCGTTATTGATCGCTCAGCTGCACAGTGCGCGTGCCAGGCGCGTCATTGCATCTTCGGTTGTCTTCTCATCATGTACCAGGGCGATGCGAATATAGCGTTTGCCCGGATTGCCATCGCTCAGACTGGCATCATCACGCGACAGATAGGCACCGGGGAGAACTTTTATGCCTTCTTCCTGCCAGAGTTTTTTTGTCGCGGTTTCCCCGTCGCCCACATCCAGCCAGAGGAAGAAGCCACCGGCCGGGCGATAGAAACCCAGACGATTGCCGATAATGCGTTCGGCAATATCAATTTTCTTTTGATAGCGCGCCCGGTTTTCCGCTGAATGGGTGTCGTCGTTCCAACAGGCGGTGGCTGCTGCCAGGGCAGGCAAGGGTGTTTGCGGGGCCGCGATATTGCGGAAGGCCATGAAGCGTTTGATCAACGCTCTGTCACCGGCGCAAAAGCCGGACCGCAGGCCGGGCAGGCTGGAGCGTTTGGAAAGGGAATGAAATACCATCAGGTTTTGCAGCGGGTCGCCCGATGAGGGGCATTCAAGTGCCAGTGCTGCTTGCAGCGCGCCTGCGGGTTCCTCCCCATCGTAAATATCCGCATAGCACTCATCGACAACAAGGGTGATGTCGTGCCGCCGGGCGAGGGTAAGGAGAGCTTTCAGGTAATCGAGCGATGCAACAGCGCCTTGAGGGTTTGCTGGCGAGCAGAAATAGATCATCGCTGTGCGTGCCAATTGTTCTTCGGGCAATGCCTCAAAGGCTGGCAGAAATCCGGTCTCGGCGGTGGCGGACACGTAGATCGCTTCCGCACCTGCTGCGAGCGCGGCAGCCGCGTAGCATTGATAGAACGGGTTCGGCATCAGCACGGCGGGTTGCGCGCCTGCTTTCTCCCGGGGGCATGCGATCAGGGCCAGATTGAAGAGGGCCTCGCGCGTCCCATTGACGGGTAGAATGCGTTCGTCAGGCAGGATGGTTCCCGGCGCAAGATCGTAGCGTCTTGCGAGCCAGCCTGCTGCCGCGTCGCGAAAGGCATTGGTGCCTGCGATGGGGGGATATCGACCATAATCCTTTTCGTGGGATCGCAGGATGTCACTCACGAAAGCCGGCAAGGGGTGCTGCGGTTCTCCCAGGCTCAACAGAAGCGGATCCCTGCCGGGTGTTATCCCGGCAAGAAGGGCGTTCAGGCGCGCAAAGGGCCCTTCGGGCAATTGGTCGAAACGATCAGACATGAGCAATCTTAACCATGGCAGACTTGTTTCGTCCAGAGTCCCGAATGCGAAAAGTTGTGGAATTGCAGGGGTTNAAGGCCGTTTTTCGAGGACTTNTGTTAACAGGCCGTTAACTAATTTCTGAATCGCGAACCCTTCGATCCGCAGGCAGGAAAAAAGGGCGCCGGAGACAAATCTCCAACGCCCCTTTCCTCCCTCGGCCTTAAACTGTTGGCAGCGGCCCGTCGTCAGCGGGGACTGAGATCGCTTTCGGGGTTCGCGCCGATCTTGTGGATGGCCAGGTCAGCCCCCATGGTCTCTTCTTCAAGNTCGAGCTTGATGCCGATTGTGGCTTTGAGCAGGCCGTAAACNATCAGGCCGAGTGCGAAAGCNTAGACGACGCCCAGAAGTGAGCCCACAAGCTGACCCATGATAGTCACNCCNCCNAGNCCGCCCAGCGCTTCAGCACCGAAGACNCCNGCNGCNANGCCACCCCANAGGCCGCACAGACCGTGCAGNGGCCAGACGCCTAACACGTCGTCAATCTTCCACTTGTTCTGGCAGAGATTAAANAGAAGCACGAAGATCACGCCTGCACCTGCGCCCACAGCGAGAGAGCCCAGCGGGTGCATGATGTCGGAACCGGCGCANACGGCAACNAGNCCNGCCAGNGCNCCATTGTGGATGAAGCCCGGNTCGTTNCGNCCNACNANGAGGGANGCAAGGATGCCGCCTGCCATGGCGAGGAGCGAGTTTACGGCCACGAGGCCNGANATGCTTTCCAGNGANTGNGCNGACATNACATTGAAGCCGAACCAGCCGATGCAGAGCAACCATGACCCAAGAGACAGCCAGGGAATGGACGATGGCGGGAAACCGACAACGCGACCATCCTTCGTATAGCGGCCTTTGCGATGGCCGAGCATGAGGACGGCGCCGAGGGCAATCCATCCACCGACGGCATGCACAACAATGGAGCCCGCAAAATCATGCAGCGGTGCGCCGAAGGTTTCGCCGATCCAGTCCTGAATGCCGTAATTGCCATTCCAGATGATGCCTTCAAAGAACGGGTAGACGAGCCCGACAATGGCCGCTGTGGCCATGGCCTGTGGCCAGAACTTGGCACGCTCCGCGATACCGCCGGAAATGATGGCCGGGATGGCGGCGGCGAAGGTCAAGAGGAAGAAGAATTTCACGAGGCTCAGACCTTGTGGTCCGAACTCATACCCTTCTGCGGTTTCGTTGCCGTTCAACACAGCGGCGCTGGTCAGGAAATCGACGCCGTAAGCGACCGCGTATCCGACAAAGAAATACGCAATGGTCGAGACTGCGAAATCGACGATGATCTTGACCATCGCGTTTACCTGGTTCTTGTGGCGGACGGTGCCGACCTCAAGAAAGGCAAAGCCTGCATGCATTGCAAAGACGAGGATTGCCCCCATCAAAAGAAAAAAGACGTCGCCACCGGCGGGGTTAGTATCCATGGGTCTTGCCTCCGTTTGCCACCCGAACGGATGCCCGATCTGCCTGTTTTTGCAGCTGATATCGGACAGAAAATACAGCCTGCCAATTTACGCGGCAGATTGCGCTGCCTTTTTCTACTCAAGCGCCGTGCCAGCTGCCGGAAACGGAAGAATTGCCCGTAAAATCAGCAACTTGCCTACATTGAACGGGGATGCTGGAAAGTTGAGCAGATTGGGCTCTGCATAAATTTTATGCGCACTGCATGAGGCGGGGCTGAAATTTTGTGCAGGTGCAATGCCCGCTTTGCGATAAGGCAAAAAAAGAGGCCCAACCGGGGGATGGCTGGGCCTCAAGGTCGACCAACTGCCACGGTCGTAAAGGTGGCTTGCGGCGGTTGATCGTCTTTTCGTCAGATCGGGAGGGAGGGTCCGACTGCGAAAGGATGGGCCGTTGGCCCATCCTGGCTGGTGTTGAAAGGCGTTATCCTCTTGCAAACTCAGGATAGGCTTCCAGGCCGATCTCCGCCTTGTCGAGACCGATCACTTCATCGTCCTGGCTGGCACGAATGCCGATGGTGAATTTAAGGGCCAGCCAGAAGGCCAGGCTTGCAATCACCACGAAAGCACCGATGGAGACGACACCCACGGCCTGCACATAGAAGCTTGTGTCGCCGTTGGTCAGCGGCACGGCCATGGTGCCCCAGATACCGCAGAAGAGGTGGACGGGGATCGCACCGACCACGTCGTCAATCTTCAGCTTGTCGAGCATGGGCACAGCGATCACGACGATCACACCGCCCACGGCGCCGATCAGTGCGGCTGAACCCAGTGTGGGTGTGAGCGGTTCAGCGGTGATGGAAACGAGGCCCGCCAGTGCACCGTTCAACGCCATGGTCAGATCGACCTTGGAGTAGAGAAGCTGCGTGAGGACCATAGCGGCAACCACGCCCGCAGCGGCGGCCATATTGGTGTTGATGAAGATCTGTGAAATGGCGACCGCGTTCTCAGCTGAGCCCAGGGCGAGCTGTGAGCCACCGTTGAAGCCGAACCAGCCAAGCCACAGGATGAAAGTACCAAGTGTTGCCAGTGGCATGGAAGAGCCGGGCATGACACTGATTTCACCTTTGGGACCGTATTTGCCATAGCGTGCGCCGAGTACGATGGCACCGACAAGAGCTGCCCAGCCGCCTGTTGAGTGCACGATGGTTGAGCCGGCAAAATCAGAGAAGCCCATTTCGGACAACCAGCCGCCGCCCCACTGCCATGCGCCCTGGATCGGGTAGATGAAGCCCGTCAGGATGACCGTGAAAATCAGGAAAGGCCAAAGTTTGATGCGTTCGGCCAAGGTGCCCGACACGATTGACGCAGCCGTGGCAACAAACACCATCTGGAAGTACCAGTCGGAGGCTGCGGCATATCCTTCGCCTGCTCCAAAGTCTGCGGCTTCTGCGAGTGCGGCTGTATCATCAGGGCTCCACAGGGAGAGCGTGCCGATAAAGCCGCCATCAACGCCCATATACATGAGGTTGTAGCCGACCAGATAATACATGATCCCGGCAATCGCAAAGAGCGAGATGTTTTTGGTGCACTGGATGGCAACGTTTTTGGAGCGCACCATGCCAGCTTCCAGCATGGCAAAACCTGCTGCCATGAACATAACCATGAAGCCGGTCATGAGGAAGAGAAGCGTATTGAAAATATAGGCGCTTTCATCGGTTGTGGACAGGACGGGTGCGGCCTCTTCCGCGAGCGCGGGGAGGACCGTCAGGCCCAGGCCGAGAAGGGCGAAGCCTCCGAGTTTCATCATTTTTGCTGTCATCAGCTCTCTCCTATAGAGCATCTGCATCGGTTTCACCGGTGCGGATACGCGTGACCTGGTCAACGCTGGTTACAAAGATTTTGCCGTCGCCGATCTGGCCGGTCTTGGCGCTTGCGATGATGGTTTCGACGATTTTGTCCGCTTGATCGGACTTGACCACGATCTCAATCTTCAACTTCGGTACGAAGTTCACAGCGTATTCAGCACCGCGATAGATTTCCGTCTGACCTTTTTGACGACCGAAACCCTTCACCTCGCTGACCGTCAGGCCTTCCACACCTTCAGCCGTCAGCGCCTCGCGCACGGCGTCCAGGCGGAACGGCTTGATGATTGCCATTACGAGTTTCATCAGGTTCTTCCCCTTTTGTTGCTGCCTCATCCTTTACGAGGCTGGTGTTGGCGCCTCACGCTGGTGAGGCCGGTTGAGCTTTCTGTCGGATCGGGTTTGTGACCAGGCGGCAAGCTCTTGGCCTATCAGGGAGTCAAGAAGCGTGCCGGTTTGCTGAAAATTGTATAACATGTTGTTTTTATTCATTTTTTTTACGCCACCGGCCTTTGGGCTGATTTTGGCGGGCTCATTTATGCTGAAATTTTATGCACTAAAAATCATATGAATAATTTTTAGGCAATGATGTTCTGCCTTTTGCGTATCAATAATGCAGAGTCCAACTCCGCATTTTACGTGGCTGAAAAATCAGCTAAACTCTCGGCCAAAATGGAGGGGGTCGGTGCCAGCGCTACCGACTGAAACAACAGGGTGGAAATCCACATGTCTGATTTTGTCAAAGACAAGTGGCCGGTTCTTGCGAACGCGGCTGCCGGAACATTTATTGCCGTTATGGTGGCTATTCAGTTTCTGCCTCACGGGGACGAGGGGCGTGATGGCGCTGACGGTATGGCCGCGATGCCGACCGCGGCCGAACCGATGGTGAGCGATACAGGTCAGGCGGACACGGATGCCGAAATGGCGGCGGAGCCCGCGACACAGCTTGCGGATGTGGACGGGGCACGGATCGCCAACGCGGATAGTGAGCCAGGCAACTGGCTCTCTCACGGGCGGACTTATTCTGAACAGCGTTATTCGCCGCTTNCGGCGATTGATGCCGAGAATGTCAGCCAGCTGGGTCTGGCCTGGTCTTTCTCAACCGGCACTGTACGCGGGCTTGAAGCCACGCCGATCGTGGTTGACGGGCGCATGTATACGACGGGCAATTGGGGTGTTGTTTATGCGCTGGATGCGAGGACAGGCGAAGAGATCTGGTCTTTTGATCCTGAGGTGCCCGGCGAATGGGGGCGTTATGGTTGCTGCGATATCGTCAATCGTGGTGTCGCTCTGTGGAAAGGACGTGTTTATGTCGCCAGCTTTGACGGGCGGCTGTTTGCACTCAATGCCGAAGATGGTTCGGTTCATTGGGAGGTGAACACCATTCCCGGTGCACCTTATACGATTACAGGTGCGCCGCGTATCGTGAATGGCAAGGTCATTATCGGTAATGGCGGTGGCGAGTTCGGTGTGCGTGGCTACATCACAGCCTATGATGCGGAGACCGGCGACGAGGCTTGGCGCTTCTATACTGTTCCCGGTAACCCGGCTGATGGTTTTGAGCATCCTGAACTGGAAGCGATTGTCGATACGTGGAAGGGTGGTCGCTGGTGGGAAGTTGGTGGCGGCGGAACGGCCTGGGATTCCATGGCGTTCGATCCCGACCTCAACACGCTTTATGTCGGCGTCGGCAATGGGTCGCCCTGGACGCGCGAAATTCGGTCCCCCGGTGGTGGCGATAATCTCTATCTGTCGTCCATCCTTGCCCTTGATCCCGACACNGGTCGTCTGAAATGGCANTATCAGACGACACCCGGNGACAATTGGGATTACACGGCAACGCAACACATTATTCTGGCTGATCTGGAAATAGAAGGTGAGACNCGTCAGGTGCTGATGCAGGCACCGAAGAACGGCTTCTTCTATGTGATCGACCGGGTAACGGGCGAACTTCTGTCGGCGGAAAAATATGTCACCGTTACGTGGGCAAGCCATGTGGATATGGAAACGGGCCGCCCGGTTGAAAATCCGGCAATCGGCTACAAGGATGGAACGCAGTTTGTGNTGCCTTCGGCCAATGGGGGNCATAACTGGCATCCGATGGCATACAATCCGGATACGGGCCTTGTTTACATTCCCACACAGGAGATTGCCGGTATCTACTCGCTGACCCGNGAATGGAAAACCGACAAGGATTATACGGTGCGCCAGAACTGGTGGAATGTCGGGCTTGACTGGGAAGACTATATCGACGCGATCAACTCCTTGTTGCCGAACCTGCCCATTGACCATGGCTATCTCAAAGCCTGGGACCCGGTGAAGGGTGAAGTTCGCTGGGCGGTTGAAATGCCATCNGCNCTTAATGGCGGGGTGCTGACGACGGCGGGTAATCTTGTCTTCCAGGGAACGGCCGATGGTCGCTTCGTTGCATACCGCGCCGACACGGGTACGGCGATGTGGGAAGCCAATATCCNGACCGGGATNGTGGCGGCCCCTGTCACTTACGAAATTGACGGNGAGCAATATGTCGCCGTGATGGCTGGCTGGGGCGGCGTTGCGCTTGCCTCGGGTGATGCGCGTGTATCGGCGGCGGCAAAGTATGAAAACGATGGGCGCTTGCTGGTTTTCAAAGTGGGCGGGCAGGAAGAGCTCGAGCAGGTTGCGTTGAAAGACCAGACGATCCCGGCTCAGCCCGAAGTCGAGGCCACGCCGGAACAATTGCGCAATGGCGAGCTGCAATACATGTCTACCTGCGGGCTTTGTCATGGTGCGCTGGTGATCAGCGGTGGCGTGCTGCCTGATCTGCGCCGTATGAGCCCGTCTGTTCATGAGAACTTCAAGGGTATCGTGCTTGACGGCATGCTGAAAGATAACGGTATGGCAAGNTTTGCCGATCTTTTGTCGGAGCAGGATGTCGAAGATATCTATGCCTATATTGTTTCCCGCGCGAAACAGGACAGGGCGCTGCAAATTCCAACAGAATAATCTGTTTGCGGATAAATTCCGGCCCCGGCGCTTATCTGAGTGCCGGGGCTTTTTTTATTGGGCCAGTTTCATCTCTATCGCNCGACCCAGGCGCAGCAGCTTTTCGTCATGGCCGTGTGGAGCCTGTGCCATCAAGCCGACAGGCAGGTTGAGTGCGTCCGTACCAACGGGAAGTGTTAGCGCGCACAAGTTCAACTGATTGCCGAGTGTTGTGTTGCGCAGTGCCTTTCGGTTGGCTTCGCCATAGGCAGCGTCATCTGCCAGAAGTGGTGCGATCTCGGGCGGGCTCGACATGACGGTCGGCATCAGCACAGCATCGAAACCCGCAGTCTCTGCCAGATAGGCGCGGCGCACGGTTTCGCGCGCCAGAAGTGTTTTTGCAAGACCGGCTGCCGAGCCGTGTCGCCCGGTGCGAAACCGGTTGGCGACGGAGGCAAACATTGTGTCGATACCTGTCTCGACTTTTTCTCCCCAGAGCCCATAGGCTTCGGCTGCGAGAATGCTGGTGCCTTCCCNGGTGAGTTGCTCCATCTGTTCGAGGGTGCAGAGCGGTTTCATGACGATACGCAGGCCCGCTCGGCCCAGCCGGTCAATGGCGTGTTCAACAGTTTTGGCAATCCCCCGGTCCAGCCCACTGAAGACAAGATTATCNGGCACAATGACGGCATGATCGCGCAGCGATACGTCGCGAATGTCAGCGCGGCTCCGGCTCATAAGAGAAAAGAGGGCCGCAGCATCCGCGACGGTGCGTGTCAGTGGTCCAATGGTGTCGAGGTTGGGTGACAGGGGCACGGTGCCGTCAAGCGGAATGCGTCCCCAGCTTGTTTTCAGACCGACAAGGCCATTCCAACTGGCCGGGATACGAACGGATCCGCCNGTNTCCGTGCCGATAGCAGCGGCGGCAAGGCCATTTGCGACGCTGACGGCCGCGCCGGAAGAGGAGCCGCCGGGCGCGCGCGGCTTTGTCTTGTCGTGCGGGTTTTCCGGGGTGCCGAAAATCGGGTTGAGACCCAGTCCTGAAAAAGCCAGCTCGGTCATGGTGGTCTTGCCAAGTGTGACGAGACCCGCCCGTGTGAGACGGCTGACGGTGATTGCATCCTGGCTTGCAATATTGTTCAACAACAGACGGGAGCANGCGGTGGAAGCTTCGCCNTCCAGATCGACGAGTTCTTTCCAGCTCAGGGGCACCCCGTCCAGTGGAGAGAGGCGAAGGCCTGCCTTTGCGCGACTGGCNGCGGCTTGGGCCTCACGCTCGGCNCGGTCCTTTGTCAGGCGGACATAGACGTGTTTGTCTTTGTCCAGTTCCGCAATGCGCGACAGGTAGGTTGCCGTCAGGTCACGGGGGTCCAGTTTGCCTTTTTCAATGGCGCTGCCCAAAGCCAGTGCTGTCTGGCTCTCCCACTTCTGTGTGTCCCCTGTTTGTGTCACGGTTGGCCCGTCCGGTCTAATTGATCCTGACGGGCAATGTTTCAAAGCCACGGAAAGAAGGCAAGTGGCGGCGTTTTGCCTTCTCTTCAATCATTTCAATTTTCGGGAACCGCGCCAGGAATGCGCTGATGCCTATTTGTGCTTCGAGGCGCGCCAGCGGTGCCCCCAGACACATATGCACGCCACCGCCAAAGGATTGGTGGTGTGTGTCTTCACGTTCGATGTCGAAGCGGTGCGGATCCGGATAGATCGCGGGGTCGTGGTTGGCTGCGGCCAGCGATGTTGTGATGGAGGTTCCTTGTGCAATTGCAAGGCCGTCCAGTTCTGTCGCTGCGAATGGAATGCGACCGCTGTCTGTGACGGGGCTGTCGTAGCGAAGCATTTCCTCGACGGCGTTTTCAATCAGCGCGGGCCTGTCTCTGAGCTTTGCCATCTGGTCCGGATGGGTCAGCAGGGCGTAGAAACCGTTGCCGATCAGGTCGGTGGTGGTGACGTTGCCCGCGATGAGCAGCAATCGGCACATGGCCTCGATTTCGGCGGCTGTGAGACTGTCATCTGCTTCCTGCGCACGGATCAGATCGGAGATCAGATCATGGCCGGGGTTTTTGCGACGAACTTCGATCGCGTTCTTGAAATAGGCTCGCATGGCTTCNCCNGACTTTTCGATCCGGGCGGTGGTGCTTTCGTCACGCATCGGGTCAAATCCGAAAATCAGATCATCGGACCAGCGTTTGAAATCGTCCCTGTCCTNCAGGGCGACGCCCAGCATATCGGCAATNACGAGGGTGGGAAGGGGGCCTGCGAAATCGGCAATCAGGTCTATCTCCGCCTGCCCGGCCAGTTCGTCGAGCAGGTTCCCGGTGATGCTTTCAGTGCGGGCTCTCATCGCCTCGATNGCTTTGGGATTGAAGGCCTGNCTGACCAGCGATCTGAGCCGCTTGTGGTCGGGTGCGTCCAGAAACAACATCGAGGGNTCGTAGCTTGCGCGCCCTTCTTCGGTTGCGGTGCCGGTGATGAGCCGGATGTAGGCGTCCGGTGCCGACTTTCGGGGATCAACGCCCCAATCCCGATCTCTGAGCACGCGNCGCACGTCATCGTGGCGGGTCAGGAAATGCCGCCCCAGTTCGGTGTCCTGGTGGANGGGNNCCTCCTCGCGCAACTGATCGAGAACTTTGTGAATNTCTTCTCTATAGACCTGATCGAGAGCGGTCAGCGCTACTCCTTGCGGGAGCGCGGATCGCGGGTCGGATGTNTGTCCTCCCGTGGCGGCGGGACAGGTGCTTGTGGCCAGCTTTCCAGATGGCTCTTTTTCAGACCTTGGCATGGTTTCTCCTCCCAAAATCATGACAATTTGTCATTAAGACTATGGNGCGGTGTGGGATGGTGCAAGGTCTGCTTTGAACCTGGGCTCGTGCGGCACTTGNGCATCTGGACTTTTGGCTCAAAGCAGGGGAGTTTGGCGCTTATGAAAAGCCAATTGATCCGATCTGATGTATTGATTTCCGGTGGGGGCCTTGCGGGCTTGCCGATGGCGCTTGCCTTTGCGGCGGAAGGGTTCAGCGTGACGGTGGTTGATGCGCTTGACCCGGCGCTTGATCTTGAGCCTGCTTTTGACGGGCGGGCNTCCTCGGTGGCGGATGCGTCACTCACCATGCTCAGCAAGCTGGGGCTTGATGCGCATCTGGCCCCCCATCTTCAGCCGATCAACGATATTGTTGTGACGGACGGGCGACCGGGGGAGACAGCGGCGCCGTTCTTTTTGCATTTNGATCATGCTGAAATTGGGGATCGGCCGCTNGGNGCNATGGTNGAAAACCGGCATNTGCGNATGGCNNTGAANGCNGNTGTNGNGACNGNNNCGCNNATNANNCTTNTGGCNCCGGACNGGATCG
>PAZY01000047.1:13229-27829 GCA_002715765.1 Rhodobiaceae bacterium
TTTGAGGTNGANCCCGGTCATGTGANCTGCNGNNNTNCANTCGGGCNGNCTGNGTNGANGCNNNNTTGCTTGTCGGTGCGGATGGTCGGGCGTCCTTCGTGCGNGAACAGGTGGGCATCCAGACAGTCGGTTGGGATTATGGCCAGGACGGTATCGTCACCACGGTGGAGCATGCATTGCCCCATGACGGGGTGGCGCAGGAGTTTTTCCTGCCCAGTGGTCCTTTTGCGGTTCTGCCGATCACGGGCAATCGTTCTTCACTTGTGTGGACGGAGAGGCGCGATCTGGCGAAAGCCCTGCTCTCGCTGGATGAGGACGGGTTTGNGGCGGAGTGCCGAAAGCGGTTCGGGCCTTACCTCGGTGAGATGAAGCTGGTGGGGCCGCGATGGTCCTATCCGCTCACGTTGCAGCTTGCGCGTGATTATGTAACGCCGCGTGTTGCCTTGATTGCGGATGCCGCACACGGCATTCACCCTTTGGCCGGACAGGGCCTTAACCTTGGTCTGCGGGATGTGGCCGCGCTGGCGCATGTGGCGGCGGATGCGGCACGNGTTGGCCTTGATATCGGTGCGCTGGTTACGCTGGAGCGGTATCAAAGATGGCGGCGGTTTGACAATGTTTCGCTGGCGCTTGCCTGCGACGCGCTCAATCGGCTTTTTTCCAATGATGCCGGACCCGTTCGTCTGGTGCGGGACCTGGGGCTGGGNCTTGTCAATCGGGTGGGGCCGGCGCGTCGTTTCTTCATGCGTCTGGCCGGGGGTGATGTCGGAGATCTGCCGCGNCTGATGCGACGTGATGTTGCCTGAATACGCTATGTGAACATGTTANCTAGCGNGGAGGCATGTGACGGCGTGCGGTTTACGCNAGGCCCAGATCNATCTCNACNGCTTCCCTGATTTCGACCAGCGAATCCTTGAAGTGCACGTCTTCGCGATACCCCAATGTCTCCAGCGTCGAGACGAGNGCGACAACGAAGGTTGGTTTTCCCTCATTGTTGGCCAGCGGAAACACGGCAACCTCCACCAGGGAGTTTTTGCCATCCATGTTCTGCTCCACACCGACAAGGCGNAGGCCGCAGGGCGTGTTGAGGATACGGGTCATCGCATTGAGAATCTGCTGGCGGCCCGGCTGCGTCTCGTCGGGCGACAGCGTGGTGCCCGTCCGGTCCATGACGCCTCTTTCGATAAAGGCNGTGCCCTGGAGGCGCAGCAGAAAGGCGTCAGGGCGGGTTCGTTCAAGCAGCACGATGTCGGAGAGCAGGCTCGGGATGGCGATCGGGTCAAAGGCGGCCCGGACCGGCATGTGCGCGGCAGCGCCNGGCTTGTCGGCGCGTGTTTTTTCCTTCAGCGAGAACCAATAATCCGCAAAGGCCTTCGTTTTTGGTGAAACGAAAGTTTCTGGTTCAAGGTTGATGGTCTCGTTCTCTTGCATTGCAACATCCCAATACCCCTCCCCAGTCCATGAATAGATTGCGATAATACGAGCGTACTGACCTGCCCGTATGCGACCCTCGCACCCGTATTGCCTCCCAACGCTTTACGAATTCGCCCGAACGTTCATGCGGCGTTCGGACTGGGGCCTTCTAGATCGAAATGGTTAAGAACTCAATGCCGATGCTTACATTTGTGTCAAAAATATTGAGCAAAATGCACTGAAAACGCGCATATCGGCCTTGTTCCGGCTCCTATATGCGATGAAACCGCTATTATTTCGAAGGCGGTTTTATTTCAGAATAATTGCAATGATGAGACGATCATTTGTTCTTCATTGTNATCTCGGTCTCTCTGGCCTGGTAGTCAGCCCAGCGTTCTGCTTCTTCGCGTCCGAGTTGATGGAGGTATTCCCAGGTGTAGAGACCGCTGTCATGTCCGTCGTCGAAAATAATCCGAACGGCATAGTTCCCGACCGGCTCCAGATTCTGAATGCTGATACCCGCCTTGCCGGTGACGTGCTTTTTCTGTCCGGCTCCGTGCCCCTGTACTTCCGCACTGGGGCTTTCTACACGCAGGTATTCGGCGCGCAGGGTGNTTGATGTCCCGTCGTCAAACCGGATGTGNAGTGCTTTCTTGTCGGCGGNAAGACGCAGTTCCGTCGGCCAGATCTGTGGGGGCATTGCGCGGGGATCCTGTGCTGGCTTCAGTCTGTTCAGGCAAGTGACCGGGCTTCATCGGGNAGCATGATCGGGATGCCGTCGCGGATCGGATAGGCAAGCCTGGCCCCCTCGGAAATCAACTCCTGCGCAGCTTCGTCATATTTCAGTGTTTCCTTGGTGACGGGGCATACAAGGATCTCCAGAAGCCGGGGATGTACAGCCGGGGATACATTTGCTGGCGGCACAGAGGTTTCGGGTGTCCCGGACGGGTTTTNGGTCATGCATGGATCTCCTTGAGATTGATCTGNTTATTGTACGGTGCCGGAGCCGTCATTGCTGTCTCTGGCGAGGGCCATTTCTGTCAGCGCGATGAGCATTTGATTTCTGTCTTCGAGGGTTTTTGCTTCCAGCAATGCCTGCTTTTCGCTCGGCCCGTAGGGAGAAATGACAGAGAGAGAATTAACCAGGCTTTCGTTGGGTGCGCTTTTGATGGCGTTCCAGTCCGCATTCAGGCCGTTGACCTTGAGATAGGTTTTGAGAACATCGAGCAGGCGTTCGCGCGCCACGTCTTCCTCACCATGTCCTGCTCTCAGATCATCCTTGTANGCACTCCATGCCGGCTTGCATTGTCGATATGCTGTCATGGCATCGTGTTCGCGTTCGATCATGAAGCGGGATATGCCGGTCAATGTGATCAGGTAGCGATTGTCTTCGGTTTCCATGAACGATGTAATGCGCCCGGCACACCCGACCCGATAGAGAGCAGGATGTGCATCAGGGTCCTGAAGCTCATCAAANTCCAGATTCTGCTCCGGTTGCACCATGCCGATCACACGATGACCTGCCAGCGCNTCGTCCACCATTTGCAGATAGCGCGGTTCAAAAATATTCAGTGGCATTTGTGTGCGTGGCAACAGCAAGGCACCGCTCAACGGGAAGAGCGGGAGGCGGTCGGGAAGGTCACTCAGGCTTGAATATTTTCCACTCACGGGAATAAGAAATCCTTGTTGTCTGTTTAGCTGAAAAGGAGGGACGCCAGGCGTTTACGNCCCTGTTTTGTCACGTCGTCCGTTGGACCGTAAGCGTCGAAAAATTCCAGCAATTGTTTGCGGGCCCCGTCATCGTTCCATTTACGGTCGCGCATGATAATTTCAAGGAGTGCGTCCACGGCGCCTTCCCGATCTCCGCTTGCGTTCAGCGCAAGGGCCAGTTCGAAACGGGCGTCATGGTCCTTGGGATTGGCTTCCAACCGCGCGTGCAGCGGTGCCAGATCTCCGATGGACGCTGCTTTTTCCTGCAGGGCAATGCTGGCGCGTACAGCAGCCAGTGCCGGATCGTTGACTTTGTCGGGCGGCGCGAGAGCCAGTGTCTGTTCTGCGCGCTCGGGGTCGCCGCTCTCAAGATAACATTGGGCAAGGCCCGCAATCGCGCCGATGTGCCCTGGTTCCTGTTGCAANCCTTGTGCGAACAATTGGGCGGCCTGTTGCAGCTCACCGGCGGCCAGCGCTTCGCGCCCTGCTTCCGTCATNTGGTCTGCNGGGGAGGGNCCGATTTCACCGGCCACCCGCTCGATGAACTGTTTGATCTGGCTTTCCGGCAGGGCNCCCTGGAACGCGTCCACGGGCTGACCGTTTTTGAATGCGAAAACGGCGGGGATGGATTGTACGCGCAGCTGGGAGGCGACCTCGGGATGATCGTCAATGTTCATCTTTACAAGGTGCACGGCACCTTGCGCGGCGTTGATGCACTTCTCCANCACAGGTGTGAGCTGTTTGCAGGGGCCGCACCAGGGGGCCCAGAAATCGACAATCACCGGCACGGTTTTGGAGGCTTCGATGACATCTGCCATAAATGTCTGTGTGGTCGTATCCCGGATCCAGTCCCCGGCATTGGACTGGTTTCCTGCTTGTGAGGCTGTTCCCTGCGGGTCGAGGTTGTTACCGCCAAAAATCTCAGACATGTTTCCGGTTCTTTCCTTGTTCGTCGGACCTTGCTTGT
The DNA here is from genome assembly GCA_002715765.1 of Rhodobiaceae bacterium. Classification (GTDB taxonomy): domain Bacteria; phylum Pseudomonadota; class Alphaproteobacteria; order Parvibaculales; family Parvibaculaceae; genus Mf105b01. The sequence continues at coordinate 17,320 of PAZY01000047.1, forward strand.
GCGCGGTGGCGTGTGCGCTGCGTAGCGCTGATCCCCAGCCTTGTCGATGGAGAACCTGCCCTTCTTCTGTGCAGGTTCTATTGTGCTTGTGTCTGTTCGCTTGCGCTTTCGGGGTGCGCGGCCGCTTCCAGATCAATGATAATGGGTTCATGACCCGAATGGCGCAGGAATTTCAATAAATCTTCCCGTGAGATGGTCGTTGTCGCTTCATTGGTCAACGGGTGATAGTGGAGCGGGTCATGATCCAGCATTGGTGNGTCCAGAACGATCTGAACCTGGCAGGCCTGGTCNTTGATGACAGCNAATGGTGTGACAGAGCCCGGTTTGACCCCCAGAAACCTGTCCATCAGGTCTGCATTTGCAAAAGACAGGCGGGCAGAGCCCAAAGCTTTNGGCAGGCTGTTCAGCCGGATTTGGCGGTCTTCGAGGGTCACAATCAGCCAAAGAGCGCCCTTTTTGTCCTTGAGAAACAGGTTTTTGCAAAACCCGCCCTGTCGTCCGGCCCGCCACGCCTGTGCTTCCTCGACCGTGTGGAGCGGAGGGTGCGTGATCGTCTCGTGCGGGATGCCCCACTTTGTCAGAAGGGCAAGCAGGCTGTCTTTTGTATATGGGCTGATGGGTGGGGACATGTGGTCTGTCGGTGGTGAGCGTTAATTTCTTCCCGTCTATGCCATCTGGCAGGAGATTTTGCCAGTGACCCCTTGGAATCTGCACAAATTGAGCGCTCGCCCGCATTTAAAGACTTGCAAAGGACGGCGCTTTGCGCGATATACGCCTCCGCGGTGGGGCAACGCCTCGCCTGGAGCGCGGGCGTAGCTCAGGGGTAGAGCACAACCTTGCCAAGGTTGGGGTCGTGAGTTCGAATCTCATCGCCCGCTCCAAACATTCTCTAAAAAATATCAATTAAATCAGCGCAGTAAGGCATGAGCGCAAGCCCATCGCTTGACGTTTGCTCAATCTTTCCCTACAAATTTCCCTACTATTGTTCCTACAAAGCGATTGGGTTGTGGATCAGGATAACCGTCATCTCAAGCGCAAGCGGGCGTACTGGCACTATCAGCGCCGCGTGCCGAAGCGCTATGAGAGCATCGATGATCGTGGCGTCGTGGAGTGTTCGCTTCGCACGAAATCGATCGAGATCGCACGGTTGCGGCGCGACGCGATGGAAGAGTCCGACAACCTGTTCTGGGCGTCTCTCGTCGGGATGGATGGCGAGACGGAAACAGGCGAAGCGCAGGCCAGAAAGCGGCAAGTCGCCGAGAGACGCTACAAGGCCGCAACCGTCCGGGCGCTGGCGCGCGGCTTCGTCTATACACCCATCGATCAGCTCGCCGAGACGCCTGATCTCGGTGATATTCTCGACAGAATTAAAGTCATCAAAAGCGCCGATAAGGGTGCGCCAAGCCAGTCTGAAGAGGTGGAAGCTGAGGCGCTTCTGGGCACAGTTTCATCGCCGCCTGTAACGGTCAGCTCCGCGTTTGAACTCTATTGCGAAGAGATCGCCGCTGACGAATTGATTGGAAAGTCCGAGGCTCAGAAGGCGGCGTGGAAGAAGACCAAGAACCGTGGCGTCCAGTATTTCATCGACGTGGTCGGTGACAAATCCATGCGGGAAATCACGCGGCAGGATGCGCAGCAATACTACAATTGGTGGAAGGATCGCGTCGTCCCGAAGCCGGGAAAAAAGGCGCTCAGCACCAAAACCGCCAATCGCGATCTTGGCAATATGCGCAAACTCTACGGCGAACATTTCAAATATGTCGGGGAAGAAGACCGCCCCAATCCATTCAGAAATCTCTCATTCAAGGACAAAAAATCCGCCGACGTACCGCCCTTTGAAGACAAGTGGGTTCGCGAAAAAATCCTTGTTCCCGGCATCTTCAAGGGTCTTCGGGGTGATGCTGATTTGATCCTTTATGCGCTGATCGAAACCGGATGCCGGCCTGGTGAAATCGCCAACCTCTTCGCCGAAGACATCAATCTCGATGGCGATGCGCCATACATATCCATCCGCCCTAAGAAGGACCGGGAGATTAAAACAGCGTCGTCCATCCGGGAAATTCCGCTCGTTGGCGTGTCACTTGAAGCCATGCGGCGGGCTCCGAACGGCTTCCCGCACTACCGAGACAAACCTGATTTGCTGTCTGCAAATCTCATGACAGCGATGAAGTCGCGGAACCTGTTTCCGACCCCCGATCATAAGGTCTATTCGTTCCGGCATTCGTTTGAAAAACGCATGCAGGAAGCGGAACTCGACTACGGTTTCCGCTGCATGATTATGGGCCACCGCAATTCACGCCCAGCCTATGGCGACGGCGGCTCTATGGCGTATCGTAGGGATCAAATTCGTAAAATTGCACATCCCATGTCGGATAAATTGATCGAGTTTTTGCGCGCTCGGTGAAGTCGAACTGGTCCGCTGACCATATTCCATATGGCTACGCGTTGTCATTTTAGCACGGCAACTCAAGACACTATTTGCAACATTTCGCCCTCATTGATTGCCCAAGAGGCAACGCTCACGCAACCTCTTCCACCATTCATCGATATCGCGCGCCGCAATGCCTTCCTATTGCCGCGCATCATCATTCAACAATACATCCGCATGCGTAGCGTTGAAGGGGTGGGAGCAGTTGGGCGCATCAATTCAGTAAACCTCGCTCAAAGCATGTCTCTGCCGTCCCATCCTCTGCCTTTTTAGTTTTCCGCCTGCGCTATGCCCCATGATCGGCTCTGCCGTCTGCGCTGACCCGCTCGGACGCCCCCTTGACTTCTTCGGATTGTGGACTACTGGTTCACATATCGGTTCACGAGAGAGTGCTTACGAATTGGGGGCTTTTGATAGTCGAGCTGAACTGAACTCGGCTCCTGTATACGGTGTATGGAATTAACAAATCGAATTGCGCTAGGCGCACTGCTCGCTGCCGCTTTGATCACTCCATCAACTGCGGCCCACGCACAGAATCGTGGGCAACTGGATCGCGGTGTTTGGACGTTCATTTTAGAGAACGACCTTTTTTACGCTCAAGACAGAAACTATACGAACGGCATTCGCCTTGAGTACGCTAGACCGCCAGACAAGGCGCCGGCCTGGATGCCTCCCGCCTCTAAACTCTATGTATTGTTTTCTGATGAGGCAGAATTTCGCGAAACTTTTTCGCTGGGGCAAAACATGTATACCCCGCGGGATATCGACATATATCCCGCCCCCTCGGATCAGCGTCCCTATGCAGGCTGGCTTTATGGAGAGGTATCGCTGATCGGTGAAACTGAAGATCGGCAGGATTCATTATCGGTCAGCCTTGGGGTAGTCGGTCCAGCTTCACTCGCAGCTCCGACGCAAAAGTTTGTACACAAATTGATAGGAGCGCAGAAACCGTTAGGCTGGGAAAACCAATTGCGCAACGAACCGGCGCTGATGATCGCGTATCGGCGGAGTTGGCGGATTGTCCAAAAACCGGTCGGCCCATTTGAACTTGAAGTTATTTCCAGAGCAGGCGTTAACCTAGGCAATGTCTTCACCTATGGCGCGGTTGGCGGCGCTGTACGATTTGGCTTGAGGATACCCGAAAGCTTTGGCGCACCTCGAATTCAACCGAGCTTGCCAGGCCCCTCGTACTTCAAGGCGTCACAATTTGGCGTCTATGCTTTCGCCGGCATAGAAGGGCGAGCGGTTGCGCGAAATATTTTCCTCGATGGCAATAGTTTCCGTGACGGCCCATCCATCGAAAAGCGACACTTTGTTAGCGACGCCCAATTTGGCGTTACGTTTGTATGGCCGCGCGTCAGCTTAACGTTGACAGATGTTTTCCGGACAAACGAGTTCTATGGGCAAGAGGACAGTTCGCTTTTTGGAGCCGTTTCTCTGTCTGTCATTTTCTAGAGGCTAAACTTGCTTTGTACCGGGGGCTGGACTGATGGTCCATATTGCGGTACAAGCAACAAATAAATGGATGGATGTGCAAATGAGTCGCCCACGTTTTGAGAATCTTGATCCAGAGCGACAGCGCGTTTTGTTCGAAGTTGCATCAGAAGAATTTGCTGCAAACGGATTTGACGGAGCTTCGCTTAATCGCATCCTCGAAAAAACAGGGATGAGCAAAAGCTCGCTCTACTACTATTTTGACGATAAGGCGGATTTGTTCACTACACTGATCGAACGGTCCATTTCTGTCCTGATGAGGAGGGTTGGTGATTTTGATCCCGAGGCTCTCACGGCGGAGACATTTTGGGACGACTTTGAAGACCGCTACGAAAAGGCGGTCACTCTCGCACACGGCAATGGATGGCTAATTAAGTTCGGGGCCATCTTCTATAGCCTTCGATCTAATCCGAACACCGGTGCGCCAACCGGGCGGCTGTTTCAGGCTGTTCGTTACTGGGTTGGCGTCATCATCGAGCGGGGACAAAAGCTTGGCGTGATCAGGCAGGACATTCCCAACAGTTTGTTGATAGATTCGACCATGGGACTTTTTGAGTCTCTAGACCGGTGGGTCGTCACCCATTGGGATGATTTGTCAGACGATGAACGCAACGCATTGCCCGCGACGCATATCAGCCTCTTCCGTGACCTGCTTGAGAGTCGCGAAAGCAGTCGGCTCAACAAACGTTCCACATCAATCATATCGGTTTCCTCTGCGAAACGGAGGAGAGCATGAAAAAGCTTGCCTGTTTAATTCTATTCGGTGCTCTGTCGGCGTCGCCCGCCTTGGCGGACCCTGATCCTGCTGAAATCGTCCGCGACGCCATCGACAATTGGCGGGGGACGAGTTCCTACATTGAACAAACCATGATTGTTCATCGTCCCGAGTGGGAGCGCTCATCAGCCATGGTCAGCATCACGCGTGGAAACAAGGACGCTCTCGTTCGCTTCACAGCGCCGGCACGCGATGAAGGCAATGCAACGCTGAAGCTCGATCGCGATATGTGGGTATTCACACCACGCCTCACTCGAGTGATCAAGCTACCCGCCAGCATGATGGCCCAATCGTGGATGGGTAGTGACTTTTCATATGATGACCTATCGAAAACCGACGCGCTTTTAACTGACTACGAACTTTCTATTCAAACCACCGAAGAAGCGGATGGCCACGAGATCTACGTTATTGAAGCTGTGCCTCATGACGATGCGCCAGTGGTGTGGGGAAGAGAGGTGTTGCGAATTCGCGATGATAGCGTGTTTCTTGAGCGGGACTACTACGACCAAACAGATCAGCTCGTGAAGCGCATGATAGCGGATCGCATTGGCCCGCTGGATGGTCGCCCTTACCCTCAAGAAATGCGTATGGTGGATGTGGAAGAGGAGGATCACTGGACGCTTGTCGTTACGCAGTCCGGTAAATTTGACGTCGAGCCGCCGTCCTTTCTCTTCACACAGTCCAACCTGCGCAATCCGAGAGACTGGTCGCCTCGATGATGCTCACCTTAGCATGGCGAAACTTATGGCGACGTCGGCGGCGGACCCTGTTCAGTATCGTAGCAATAGCAATCACTGCTGCCGTGGTCGTTTTTTTGCCATCCTTACAGGCCGGCAGCTATTCCAGCATGGTGCGAACCTATATCGGATTTACCGATGGCTACGCGCAGGTGCAGCATAAGGACTATCTTTCAACGCCGGCGATGCGGGATTCCTTTCAAGTCACCGAGGCCCTCCGCACCGCGCTCAAGGACCTGCCGCCGGATGTCAGCGTCGGGCAACGCGGCGTCGCGTATGTGCTCCTTTCATCCGATACCCGTAGCATTGGGGCGCAGATCCTCGGCGTTGAGCCCGAAGCCGAACCGTCGATTTCGACAATCCCTTCCAACATCGTGCAGGGCGATTATCTCTCCAAGAACGATCAGGTCGTTCTCGGAGAAGTGTTGGCGCGTAATCTTCAGGTGGGCATTGGCGACAGTATAACACTCTTGGGCGTCGGTCATGACGCCTCTCTCGCTGCCGATGTGCTTACAGTCGCAGGCGTGTTCCGTACGGGAATCACTGACATCGACCGAACGCTTGCTGAGATTCCGCTCAAACGATTCGACGCGACCTTCGCCATGGATGGCGAGCGCCACTCCATTGTGCTGAACGGGGGCGATATGGCTGCGCTTCGACATGAGGTTCGCGGTCTTCGTCCCCTGGTTGAGGAAGAAGGGCTTGCCCTTCGCGATTGGACCGAGCTGCAACCAAGCCTCGACGCCGCGATCCGTCTCGATGCGACCAGCGCTGTCCTGATCTATGCAGTTCTGATCGTCGTAGTGGTCATCTCCTTGCTGAATACGCTGCTTATCTCCGTGCTGGAGCGCACGCGGGAGTTCGGCATGATGTTGGCGCTCGGAGTGAAGCCGGGTCTGCTTGGGCGTATTGTTTGGGTGGAAATCGGTCTTCTGTCTTTGCTCGGCGTTCTGGCCGGCATGCTTGGCGGCGTCATTCTAACGTTCTGGCTAGGGCGGCAGGGAATTGAATTCGAATCCGCGCAAGCCGTCTTCGAGCAATATGGCATGTCCGGTACGCTGTATCCGGAATTGACGTCTCTCACTCTGTTCGCGGGGCCCGCCGTTATCGTTCTTGCGCTGTTGCTCGCGGGAACCTATCCGGCGTTCAGAATCCAGGGCCTGCGGATTATTGAAGCCATGAGGGCGGCGTGATGGGCGGATTGAAAATCATGGCGCCGATCGCCTGGCGCAATCTGTGGCGCCGCAAATCGCGTACTTTGCTCACCATCACAGCAATCGCCATGGCGGTGGCATCCCTGATCATACTTGGCGCCTTCATGCGCGCCTGGGGCGGCAGCGCCTTTGATCGAACCGTCGAAGCGCTGACCGCTCACGGACAGATTCATGCGGAAGGATTTTTAGATGACCCCACGGTCGAACACGCGATGCCGCAGCCGGCGGGAGTGCTTCTGGATGTGCTCTCAGGACAAAGCGTTGCTGCTTGGACGCCAAGAATCGTCGCGCCTGCCTTGATCCGGACCGAACGGGAGAGTGCGCCGATTATGATTTACGGCATCGACCCTAAACGCGAGTCGGCGGTTTCATTTTTGAAGCCAAACGCCATCGACAGTGCGCCTCTTACCAGCGCCACGTCGAAAGGTCTGATCATGGGCAGATCCCTCGCTGATCGGCTACAGGTCGAACGAGGGCGCCGTGTCGTGATTTCCGCCCAAGACGAAAATGGCGACATCGCCGAAATTGGCGTCCGTGTCACAGGGTTTTACAAGGGCCAGCCGGATCTTCAAAAATACGCCGTCTTTGTCTCGCTTAAGGAAGCGCAGGCACTCCTCGGCCTCGAAGGTGAGGTTTCCGAAATCGCCTTCCTGGCGCCGCAAAGAGACGGCATCAATGTCGCCATCGAGGATTTGAAACAGGCTGCACCTGATCTCGATATCCGCCGCTGGGACGAGCTTCAACCGTTCGCCAAGGCGATGATCGATCTGGCCGAGGGCGCGAATCTCATCTGGATATTCGTCTCCTTCGTCCTTGTAGCTTTCGGTCTCGTCAATACACTGATGATGGCAGTTTACGAGCGGATGCGAGAGTTTGGATTGCTGCAAGCGCTTGGGATGAAGCCCGTACTGCTGCTTGTCCAAATACTCGTGGAATCCGTTTACCTTGTTGTATTCGGTGCTTTGGCTGGAGCGATCGCCGGTGCCGTAACGGTAAACGCCTTTTCCGGCGGACTAGATTTCGGACATCTCGGTATCGGGGCGGAAATGTTCGGTGTCTCTCAAGTTCTTTATCCGAAAGTGAGCGCGGCCGAGATCACCGTTGCCTGCTCCATTGTTATCGGGCTTTCCATTTTAGCCAGCCTTTATCCTGCATTGCAGGCGTCCCGGCGTGTGCCAGTCGACGTGCTGACTCGTGCGCAAACCTGAGGAGCGACCATGACCGCCGTCATCGAATGCAAGGACGTCAAAAGAACCTATGTCAGCGGTAAGATCGAGGTCCAAGCGCTGCAGGGCGTCAGTCTCAATGTCAGCGCTGGAGAGTTCGTCAGTCTCTCCGGGCCTTCAGGTTGCGGAAAAACTACTCTTCTAAACATTATCGGCGGGCTTGATCGACCTAATGGAGGAGACGTTCGCGTTGAGGACCAATGGCTGAACGAATTATCAAATTCTCAGCTTGCTGATCTTCGGATGAATCGCATTGGGTTTGTTTTTCAAGCTTACAATCTCATACCAGTTCTTTCAGCCGCAGAGAATGTTGGATTTATCATGCAATTACAGGGCAAGTCGACTGGGGAACGACGGCGCCGCGCCAAACAGGTTCTGGACTCTGTCGGTCTCTCTGGCATGGAGAATAGACGACCAGCCGAGCTGTCAGGCGGCCAGCAGCAGCGCGTAGCCGTCGCGCGAGCTATTGCATCAAGCCCCGCAATTGTGCTGGCGGATGAGCCAACTGCAAATCTCGACAGCAAAGCCTCGGACGCTCTCCTTCAACTCTTGCGTCAGCTTAATGAAGAGGAAGGGGTAACGATCGTGATCGCGAGCCATGACCCCAAAGCGCTCGAATACGCTCGCCGGCATGTGAGGCTTGTTGATGGCCAGATTCATTCTGACGCTTAGCCTTCTTTCGGCCGTCAGCATGCCGGCTTTTGCCGAGCCTGATCTGGGGGCCGAAATCAAGCTTCAACAACAAGTGTTGATTACTCGCAATGGCGATCAGCTCGAACACATCGCCGACGATACGCTCGGAATTTCGGGTGCCAACGTTCGTTTAAAGGCGTCAGATGTCTCCGGCCCATGGTCTTATGACGTCAACTACCTCATGGAGGCGGCATACAGCAGCCGGTTTGAAGAGCTTAACTCATTGACGCCGCCACAACGAGCAGAGAGTCCCATCGATCTTGAAGACAGTTTCGTCGAAGGCCCTGACGGACTGGTCGCGCATCGGCTCGATCGTTTCTGGATCGCGCATTCGACCCCGAAGACGGTCGTTCGCATTGGACGCCAAGCCTTAAGTTGGGGCCATGGCCAAGTCTTTCAGCCGCTCGATCTGTTCAATCCCTTCGCGCCCGATGCGCAGGATACGAGCTACAAACCCGGTGCCGATATGGTCTACGGACAATATCTCTTCGACACCGGTGCGGACATTCAAGCGATCATTGTACCGCGAAAGCGCTCCGGTGGCGGACTTTCCTCTGAAGAAAGTTCCTTCGCTGTTAAGGGCTTCTGGATGACAGGGAGCGTGGAGCTGGAAGTCGTCGCAGCGAGCGACTATGGCGACGGCATCCTCGCCATCGGGGGTGCGAGCCCCTTAGGCGATGCAGTCTGGAAGTTCGACGTCGTCTCCACCTTCAAGGATGGAAGCGACGCTTCTGTCTCAGCCGTAACTTCGCTTCAAAACAGCTGGGATTGGGGTGGGCGCCCGGTGACGGGCTTTGTCGAGTATTACCGGAACGGATTTGGCGTCGCCGATCGGCGAGCTTCTACAGAGTTGCCGGAAGATCTGACTAATCGTGTTGCTCGCGGCCAGCTATTCAATACAGGACGGGACTATCTTGCAGTCGGCGCAAGCATCGACTGGACACCTCTTCTCACTCTCACTCCGACGATGATTGTCAATTTAAATGACGCCAGCACGCTTGCGATCATCGACGCCAGTTACAACCTTTCAGACAATGTCAGCTTGATAGCCGGCGCGCAGCTTCCACTGGGGCATCGTCGAACGGAATTTGGCGGTCGTGCCGTTTCGCCTAGCAGTTCCACATACGATAAACGTCCCCACACACTATTCTTCCGTATAGAGAGATATTTTTAAAAATGGGGTTAAACGACAACAAGATGGGAGGTGTAACTCCCACAATTCGACAGTCTGTCCGGATTTCTGATTGCGGACTGATTTTCTTGAGTGGAAACAACAAATCAGTAGAACTGAAGGAGGCGACAGCAACGCTCGATGAACTTGCCCCAACTCCAGTTTTGGATTTTACCGATGACCAACTGCTTCCTTGGGAAGAAGACATACTGAAACAGTTTGTAGCGGAGCAGTCTGTCCACCAAGCTGTGGTCATCGGTGATATGCTGGAACCGCGATACGTTCTCCTTTCACTTCATCTTCTGGAGGCGGGCTTTCATGTTTTCTGTATCGATACGGAATTACAGCAAGAGAGCCCCGAGCGTTTCACTAACCTTCAAAGGCTCACTCAGGCTGGGGTAACGCCTCTAACGTTACAGCAGTTCCACGTCGAAGTTTTAATCTGAGCCCCAAGCCAAGGCCAAAGACTCCGAGATAGAATGAGCGGCGGAAAGGCTCGGCTCACAATTTATCGCAGAAATTTCATTCAAAACCATAGTCTGGCAACTCAAAATCATCTTTCACCGTATTACCCATGAGGAGGTCTGCAATGGGAGGCACGATCATGAAGTGCGTGGCGAGATTTCGCAGCCAGATGCCAAATTCGGTTTTAGGCGTGAAGGAAGATGCAAAGTCTCGCGCCGATTGCTGCTTCTCTTCCAGAAACTCGCGCAGGCGTGCCTCGTAAGCTTTTCGAGCCTCCAACACATGCACACAGTTACTGTGCAATTCA
>PAZY01000048.1 GCA_002715765.1 Rhodobiaceae bacterium
GGCTTTCCATTTATCAGTAACAATAGTTTTTGGCGCGATACCTTGATGTTTGAGCAGTCGACGCATCAGTTTCAAAGCAGCACGCGTATCTCGCCTGGACTGCACGAGGAAATCCAGGACCTCCCCTTCCTGGTCGATCGCTCGCCATAAATACATCCAACGCCCGCCGATGGAGACATACATTTCGTCGAGATGCCATTGAGGGTGAGGTGTGCCACGAACTCGTCTCAATCGCCTCGCAATCTGAGGACCGAAGCGATCAACCCATTGACGGATCGTCTCGTACGACATTTCAACTCCGCGATCCGCGAGCAGTTCTTCAACATCGCGTAAGCTGAGGTTGAAACGGACATACAACCAGACCGCCTGTTGAACGATTGAAGAAGGAAAGTGGAGGTCGCGATAGCTGATATGGGTCATTTGATCAGGCTAACCGATCCAGGCCTCCAACGTGACCGAGTTTGTGACAAAGCCGGCTGATTATCCAGGAATTCGTACCGGCAAGCTTGCATAGCCCTTTATCAGATTCGAAGAAATTCGTTCAGGTTCACCGACAACTTCGATAGGTGTGGCAGGCCAACGTTTCAGGATTTCTTCCCAGACAATGCGGAGTTGCATTTCTGCCAGTCTGTTGCCGACACAACGATGGATGCCGAATCCGAAAGATAGGTGCTGCCGGGGGCGGTCACGATCAATGATAAAGCTGTTGGCATTTTCAATCACCTCTTCATCGCGGTTGCCCGAGACATACCACATCACCACCTTGTCGCCTTTTTTGATCTGCTTGCCGCCGAGCTCTGTATCTTCAAGAGCGGTACGGCGCATATGCGACAATGGCGTCTGCCAACGGATGATTTCCGGGACCATACTTTCAACTAGTGTCGGATTGTCCCTTAGCTTTTTGTATTGATCCGGGTTTTCATTCAATGCAAGCAACCCACCAGTGATCGGATTGCGGGTTGTGTCATTGCCGCCAACGATGAGCAGCAGGATATTCCCAAGATATTCCATTGGTTCCATATTCTTGGTCGCCTCTCCTTGGGCAAGCATGGTGATGAGGTCGTCGCCCGGTTCGGTCGCGTTCACGCGCTGGTTCCACAACTCCGTAAAATAGGCCGCGCATTCCAAGAGTTCTGCTCTGCGCCCCTTTTCAGCTTCTTCATCACCGTAAGATGTCCCTGCTGAGGCAACGTCCGACCAGCGGGTCAGTTTTCGTCTCTCATCCCAAGGAAAGTCAAATAGCGTGGCAAGCATTTGCGTGGTCAATTCGATAGATACGCGATCGACCCAATCAAAAGTTTCATTGACAGGCAGTGAATCCAGTATTTTCCCGGCGCGCTCGCGAATTGTTCCTTCAAGTATCGCTAGATTCCCAGGCGCAACGATTGGGCTCACGACTTTGCGCTGCGCATCATGCTTGGGAGGATCCATCATGATGAACATAGGCAGGAAGAACCCTTCCGTTTGATCTCGCAGGGCTACGCCACCCAAAGTGGCCTCGGACGAGTAGATGGCATGATTGGTATCAACATGCATAATGTCCTTGTATTTGGTCACTGACCAAAACGGGCCGTAGTCACCTCCTTTGCAGTAATGAACCGGGTCTTCGTTACGCAACCGCTCAAAATATGGCCATATCGTATTGGTCCTGAAGAGCTCCGGATCGCTAAGGTCTATTTCGTCCAGCGGAATCGCATAAGCGTCCACAATCGGTCCGCCGTTTGTGGTGAGAATGGCTTCACTCATAATGGTGCCTCTTTGGGGGTTGTATGGATGCTAAAACAGACATCGACATCATTTGCCTGATGATGAGCAGCAGTTTGCCTGATGATGAGCAGCAGTTTGCCTGATGATGAGCAGCAGTTTGCCTGATGATGAGCAGCAGGTTGCCTGATGATGAGCAGCAGGTTGGCCAATGGTCACCATGATAATTCATTATAAGCAAAAAACCTTGCATGGAAAGCATATTGGTTGTCAGAAAATATTTCTAAACTTAATGCTATCTTCATTTTTGTTGCTGCCTTAGAATAATTCATTATACTAAAAAGAATATGGCAACGTCAAAGTGAATAAAAATAGGGTTTCTGGCGTCAAAACACGATGTCGGGCGCAGTTGATCGCGCGCCATGGAGACAACAAACCCTTCAAAAAGCCATCGCTGCCGAATGGAATTCTCCTGTCGGTCAGGCCCCCCAGCTCTGGCGGAGAATAAAGGGGCACTCTTGATAGAGGGTGCCCCTTGCTGCAGCTGCAGACTATTTTTTGCCGAATGAAGCAACCCGCTCTTGTGCATCAGTACAAGCCCCCAGACTGTGGGCGAGTTCGTAGGCCAACCCTGCTTAGATAGACAGCCCGTCAGTCACACTCAACAAAGCTTTGTTGACCTGATTGCTGTATGTCGAATTTGCAGCGATCCGTTCGGCAAGATTGAGTGTCGCTTGTTCCAATTCTTCATCATCCACGCAGATGTCGATTAAGCCCATAAGTTCCGCCGCCGCTGCGGAGAAAACGTCTGAGGTGAACATCATCTGTTTGGCGCTCGACTGAACAACACGCCGCGGGCAGCCGCTGGCTCACACCCTAAAGGGGGCTGAGACCCCATTTACTGTGGGTATCGGCGAACTTGGCGGGCCGCGAGGCAATAATAATGTCGCTTCCCAGGGCCAGCTCAAGCCTGCCGGTATAACCAATGCCCACTGACACTGGCGATGACGGGCTGGGGCAGATTGGCCAGCGCCTGTACGGCTCGTGCCTGGAAATGGGCACCGGCCGCCGCTCGCCTTTCTGAATGTCTTTGAGGTCGTGGCCGGCTGAAAAGGATTTACCGGCGCCTTTCAAGATGATGCAGGCAACATGATGGACCTGCGCTAAGCGCTTCAACATGTCTGCGCAACTCCACGAAGAGGGGCATGTTCAGGGTCTCGGGCCGATTGAGCGTCAGCGTGCAAACGCGGCCCTTATCCTCGCGAAAAAAGAATTTGTCCATGATTTCATATTCCTTGTGTGCTCGATTGAGGTGCAATCTTTGAAAACATTATAATTAATATGGTGGTTTCTACCATGTTGTTCGTGGCGGAGCCGCCGATGTGATGCGAAAGGCCAAGTCAGTCTTCCGGCTTGCTTCTTTCCAGAATCGCACATAATTTATGATCATAGAATTGACAAGGCATCGGAGCTTGAAAATGGATCTGGCATACGGCCCCGCATACGAAACCTTCCGGCAGGAAGTAAAAGATTTTCTTGCCTCGAATAAGGACAAGGTCCCCAAGGGTCTGGGAGCGGCAGGACGACCGTCTCCAGAAGCATGTGCGTGGCAACAACTTCTAATCAAGCATGGCTACGCAGCTCGCACGATCCCCAAGGAGTATGGCGGCTACGGCGCCGAACCGGACATCCTTCAGTCACGCATTATCGCCGAGGAATTTTCGGCCGCACGGGTGCCTGCGGGAATTCAGAACCAGGGCATCTCGATGTTGGTGCCGACCCTTCTGGAGCTGGGGACGGAGGAGCAAANGAAAAAATGGGTTGAGCCCACTCTCCGAGGGGATGTGGTTTGGTGCCAGGGTTATTCCGAGCCGGGCTCAGGATCTGACCTTGCGAGCCTTCAGACGAAAGGTGTTGTTGATGGTGATGACTTCGTTATCAATGGACAGAAGATTTGGACCAGCACCGCCCATGAAGCGGACATGATTTTTTGTCTGGTTAGGACTGAGCCAGAAAAGCCCAAGCATGAGGGTATCAGCTACCTCATTTTCTCGATGGCGACGCCGGGGATCGAAGTGCGTCCATTGAAGACGATGACGGGCCACGCGGAGTTCAACGAAACATTTTTTACCGACGTACGTGTTCCCACCTCGCAAATTGTGGGCGAGCGCGGGCAAGGTTGGTTCGTGGCCAACGCGACACTAAAACATGAACGAGGGATGTTGGGCGATCCGGCTGCCATGGAGACGCGGTTCCAAGCGTTGGTCGATCTCATGGAAACAGAGACATTGGACGGGCAGCGCGCGATTGACAATCCTATTTTTCTAGATCGCTTACTTAAACTCCAGGCTGAGCTAGCGGCGATGAAATTCAACGGATTGCGGTTGCTGACCAGCGCCGCTAAGGCAGAGAATCCCGGCCTTGCGCGCTTGGTCGTGAAACTTCAGTCTTGCGAAGTCACCCACGCAATTTCGGCGCTGGCGATCGACGTTATGGGTGAGCTCGGCGTGCTTTACGATGATAGTCCTTACGTCCGCAGCCATGGTTCGTGGCAATGGGGTTACATGTTCCAGCTCGGGCTCATCATCGGCGGCGGTACCGCACAGATTCAGAAAAATATCATTTCGGAACGTGGGCTTGGCATGCCTCGTGAACCGAAGCCAGCGAAATAGGGAGGTGTCCGATGGAATTTGGCTTGTCGGAAGATCAGCGATTACTGCAGGACAGTGTGGGTCGATTTCTTGAGGAGCAATCACCTCTTGAAAAGGTGAGGGAAGCTGCTGAAAGTAACAATTTCGTTCCGCGCGGCTTGTGGGATGGCATTCGCGAATTGGGTGTGCCGGGGGTACTCGTTCCAGAAGATTTTGGTGGTATGGGGCTTGGTTTTCTCGATGCAGCGATTATTAGTGAAATGATCGGCCGTCATGTGGCGCCCGTGCCTTACTTTGGGACGAGTGTCATGGCGCCGGTTGCGCTCACAATTGCAGGTAGCGAGGCCCAAAAGCAAAATTGGCTACCGAAAATTGCGGCGGGTGAAGTCATAGTCGGCGTGGGTGTCACCGAGCGGGTTGGCGCGCGCGAGAATGACGGTATTGATGCCAGTCAGGGCAAGCTCAGCGGTAAGGCGCTGTTTGTCATCGATTGGTCAAAGGCGGATGTGTATATTGTCGCCGACCGGGACAATGGTTTGCACCTGGTCGCGCCAGACGCGCCAGGGCTTTCCCGGCGCGCGCTCAAAACCATCGACAAAACCCGCTCCGTCGGCGAGCTGGTGTTTGACAACGTTGTTTCGGAACCATTGCCGGGCGCGAACGCAGATGTGGTCGCTCGGATGCTTGATGCGGGCAGAATAATGCTCGCCGCCGACACGCTGGGCGCGGGCCAGATGATGATTGAGAAAGCCGTGGTTTATGCAGGAGAGCGTAAGCAGTTCGGCCGGGTGATTGGGTCTTTTCAAGCGGTGAAGCATATGTGTGCCGAAATGGCGGCGGCGCTCGAACCATGCCGGTCGCTGGTGTGGTATGCGGCATATGCGATGGATCAGGTTCCCGATGATGCCCGTCTTATGGCGTGCCATGCAAAAGGGCACTTGTCGGAAGTGGGGCGCTTCGTTGCGCGCACCGCGACCGAAGTCCATGGCGGTATGGGCTTTACCGATCTTCTCGGGCTGCACTATTGGTTCAAACGTATCGGTCTTGACCGGCAATTGCTGGGTGGCCCGGAGCAGATTCGTCTCGAAGCCGCGCGATTGCAGGGATGGGCCGCCTAACAGGGTGATTATGTTTTTCGCCACCCGGATAAACAGGACTCCGCTTCGCCAAGCGCGGTGTTCTCGGCGGCTTGGTGTCAGCTTGGCGCGAAGGTGGGAGGATGAAATGGATATCGAGCTTGCCAAAGAGGACGAAGCGTTCCGTGCTGAAGTTCGGCAATTTATCGCAGAAAATCTGACAAAGGAACTCGCGGGAAAAGTTACGGTCGGCGCCTCTGCGGAGCGGAGTGTTCTCCGGGGATGGCAAAAATCTCTCTACGAACGAGGCTGGATTGCGGTTAACTGGCCAACCGAATATGGCGGGACCGGTTGGACGGCAATGCAAAAATTCATCTTTAACGAAGAGATGGCATTGGCGAATGCCCCACGGCTTTCTCCTTTCGGCCTGTCGATGGTCGGTCCGGTAATCTATACGTTCGGCAATGAAGAGCAGAAGAAGCAGCACCTGTCGGGTATCCTGTCGGGGGACACGGCGTGGTGCCAGGGGTATTCGGAGCCTGGTTCCGGATCCGATCTTGCTTCGTTGAAGACCAAGGCAGTGCGTGCCGGGGATGACTACATTGTCAACGGTCAGAAAATCTGGACCTCATATGCCCACGAGGCCGATTGGATATTCTGTCTGGTGCGAACGGACGATTCAGTCAAGCAGCAGGCGGGCATCACATTCCTGCTCATCGACATGAAAACGCCGGGTATTGAGGTAAAGCCGATTGTTTCCATAGACGGCCTGCATCACTTGAACGAAGTCTTTTTTACGGACGTTAAGGTGCCTGTAGCAAACAGGATCGGCGAAGAAAACAAGGGCTGGACCTACGCCAAGTTTCTGCTGGTAAATGAGCGAACTGGCATTGCCGGCGTGCCTGAGTCGAAGAGGAGCATTGCGCGGATCAAGGAGATTGCGCACAAAGAGCGGCTCGGGGATGGCGGCGCGCTGGCGGATGATCCGGCATTCAGGCACAAGCTTACGGAAATCGAAATCAAACTCACGGGGCTTGAATTTACAAACCTGCGTATCCTTGCTGACGCAGCGGCGGGCCGGCCAGCGGGGCCGTCTTCGTCCACGCTCAAAATTGTCGGAACAGAAGTTCAGCAATCGCTCGCCGAACTCGCGGTAGAATCCATTGCCTTCTATGCACAGCCGTTTCAGAAAGAGCAGTTGCTGGGAACTTCCAATGAACCGCCTGTCGGACCTGACTATGGGGTCGCCACGGCCAGCGCCTATAATTTCGGCCGGGCCGCCTCGATCTATGGCGGCTCCAACGAAATCCAGCGCAACGTGATTGCGAAAGCCGTTCTCGGACTTTGACAATCGCGCCTGGCAGACGCGGCATCCGGTGTCCGAGCTGCCCGTTGCGACATTCTCGATTGTCTTGGTTGGGGCGCTCTCCCACCAGAGGACGGCCAGCCCGCAAATGTGCTGGATGGGGTGTTGAATTTATGATGAAGGGTTTGAAGGAGTAGGGATGAGTATCAAAGGAAAAGCGTACATAGCAGGCATCTACGGGCACCCGAGCCGCAAGGCTCTTGACAAGACCTTGCCACAGCTTCACGCCGAGATTGCGAAGGGTGTCCTTGAGGATGCCGGTCTAACAAAAGACGATGTCGATGGCTATTTCTGCGCGGGCGATGCGCCGGGCCTTGGTCCGATCAATATGATCGAATATTTAGGTCAGAATAATGTGCGCCATATGGACAGTACGGAGACGGGCGGGTCCTCTTACATTGTCCATGTGAACCATGCAGCGCAGGCGATTGCCGCGGGACATTGCAGCGTGGCGTTGATCACGCTGGCCGGAAGACCAGTGGCAGACGCCAAGGAAGGTAAGTCCGCTCGCTTCTATAGTCCGGACGCACCAGATCTTCCCTTTGAGATGCCGTACCGCTTCAACGTTGTCAACATGTATGCGATGTGCGCGATGCGGCATATGCACGAGTATGGGACGACAAGCGAGCAGCTTGCATGGATCAAGGTCGCCGCATCGCACCACGCTCAGCACAATGAACATGCCAAGCTGCGCGATGTCGTGACGGTGGAGGATGTCGTCAACTCACCGATGATTGCCGACCAGCTGCATCGGATGGATTGTTGTGTTGTGACGGATGGCGGTGGTGGGTTATTGGTGGTGAGCCCCGAAGTTGCAAAGTCATTGAAACGACCCCTGGTCAAGGTCTTAGGTGCGGGCGAAGCGCCCAAGCATCTCGCCGGAGGCAATGTCGATTTGACTTATTCTGGGGCTTGCTGGTCAGGGCCAAAGGCCTTTGAAGAGGCCGGGGTTAAGCCCACGGACATTAAATATGCGTCGATCTATGATTCCTTTACAATTACTGTTTTGGAAACGCTAGAGGACCTGGGCTTTTGTGAAAAGGGCAAGGGTGGCGCGTTCGTTTCAGACGGAAATCTGATATCGGGGGTTGGTAAGTTGCCCTTCAACACCGATGGCGGGGGGTTGTGCAACAACCATCCAGGCAATCGTGGCGGCATGACAAAAGTGATTGAAGCCGCCCGTCAGATCCGTGGTGAAGCCCACCCGAAAGTGCAGGTTCCCAATTGCGACATAGCCCTTGCCCACGGCACCGGTGGACTTCTGGGCGCTCGCATGGGCAGTGCAACCCTCATCCTCGGGAGCGAAGCCGCATGAGTACCGGACAGAAAAGCAAACCCCGGCTAATCGTAAACTCGGAAAACAAGCCCTATTGGGAAGGGGCCGCGAGGGGGCAGCTCCTGATCAAGAAATGCAATGACTGCGGTAAGGTGCATTACTATCCACGCTCGATCTGTCCTCATTGTTTTGCGGACAATACCGCTTTCGTTGAAGCATCCGGCGATGGGGTGATCTACAGTTATTCAGTTACACGGCAGGCCAAGCCGCCTTATGTCATTGCCTATGTTACGATTGATGAAGGTGTGTCGATGCTCACGAACATCGTTGATTGTGATGTGGAGAAAGTTCATATCGGACAGAGAGTTAAGGTCAGTTTCGTGGAGGCTGAGGAGGGATATGCGTTGCCGGTGTTTACACCGGCCTAAGGCGGCCTAAAGCGGGTTGGGGCGCAAGCCAGAGTTTCTAAAATGGGCTGCCCTTAAAAATCGGACGCTCAGCAGGGAGGAACAACATGACGTGGAATTTCGGTGATATTCTAGACAGCATTTCGGAGGTTTTGCCACCGGATGCACCTGCTCTCATTCACGGAGATCGGGTGATTTCGTGGGGCGAAACGACTCGGCGGTCCAATAATCTTGGCCGTGCAATGCTCGCACGCGGCGCCAAGCCCGGCGACAAAGTGGCATTCTATATGCGCAACCGGCCCGAATATGTGGAAACCATGGCCGCCTGCTTCAAAAATCAGCTGGTGCATGTGAACATCAACTATCGCTACCAGCCCGATGAGGTGTTCTACATTTTCGACGATTCCGATGCGCAGACAGTTGTCTACGGCACCGAGTTTCGCGATACCATCGTGGAACTGAAGGATCGGCTGGGAAAGGTCAAAACTTTCATAGAAGTAGCTCCGGATGGATCTGCCGCGCCCTTTGCGGAAAATTACGAGAAGATCGCTACTACAGGTGATGGTGCGCCGCTTGATATTCAGCGTTCATCTGACGATATGTTGTTTATCTACACTGGCGGAACAACGGGCATGCCCAAAGGCGTGATGTGGCGGCATGATGACATGCGCGAAGCGCAGCTTACCGCGCTTCGCGCACTCGGGCCGGTCCCCGAGAGTTTGCCAGCGCTCGTCGAGACAATCAAAGAGGCCGGACCCGGCCCGATATCCTTACCGGCCTGCCCCTTGATGCATGGTACCGGGCTTATCACCGCGATAGGCAATATGATGAGCGGTGGATGCATCGTCACGCTGGAAAGTCTTTCGCTCGACGCCGATGAGCTGTGGTCCGCCGTGTCGCGCCGTGGGGTCAATTCGTTGGCCATCGTCGGTGATGCCTTCGCCAAGCCAATGCTTCAAGGGCTTGAGGAGGCGCCGGGAAAATATGATCTTTCCAGTGTTGTGTCCATTCTCTCGTCGGGTGTCATGTGGAGCACCGAGGTGAAACGGGGTCTTCTTAAACATATGCCCAACGTCGTGTTGATGGATTCCTTCGGTGCCTCGGAGGGCCTTGGGTTTGGCAGCTCCATTATGACGAGTGCCGGCGAGGTGAAAACCGCCAAGTTTCAGATCGGCGGCCGGTGCCGGGTGTTTGACGAAGACGACCAGCCGGTTGAGCCCGGCAGTGGCAAGTCTGGCATCATCGCTTTGGGCGGGCCAATTCCCGTCGGCTATTACAAGGATCCGGTAAAGACCGCCGCGACGTTCAAGACCATCGGCGGCGAGCGTTATTCGATCCCCGGCGATTGGTGCATCGTGGAAGAAGACGGCAGCCTAACGCTGCTCGGGCGTGGCAGTGTCTGTATAAACACCGCCGGCGAGAAGGTTTATCCCGAAGAAGTTGAGGAAGTTCTGAAGCTGCATTCTTTCGTCGAGGACGCACTCGTGGTCGGTGTGCCCGATGAAAAATGGGGTCAGGCTGTTACCGGAATTGTAAAATTGTCAGAGGGCGCGACGTTTGACGAGGCGGCGTTGCGCAGCCATGTCCGCGCAAGCCTTGCCGGGTATAAAACGCCGAAACATATCCTCGTTGGCAATATTGCTCTTCGCGCGCCTAATGGTAAGGCTGATTATAAAGGCGTCAGCAATTTTGCAAGGCGCGAATTGGGAATCGCCTGAGCATAAACGAAGCGGTGTTAGCGGATAGTGTCCGTTGCAAGCGTAACGGGGAAAGTAGGAGGAGAGGCGAATGGGGAGAGTTGACGGAAAAATCGCCTTTGTGACAGGCGGTGCCAACGGCATGGGCCGCTGTCATGCTTTGCTGCTCGCGCGTGAGGGCGCAACGCTGGTCGTGACCGATATGGACGAAAAGGGCGGCCACGCCGTGGTCGATGAGATAAATGCTGAAGGGGGGCAGGCCCGGTTCATAAAGCTCGATGTTGCGTGCCCGTCCGATTGGAAGAGTGCCGTGGAGCAAACCATCGCTACTTTCGGCTGTGTTGACATTCTCATAAACAATGCTGGCATTCTCGTCTTGTCCACCGTTCAGGATACGTTGGATGAGGATTTTGATCGCGTTCTTGACATAAACGTCAAAGGCGTTTTTTACGGGATGAAATACATGCTTCCAGCGATGCAGGCGGCTGGTGGCGGCTCAATCGTCAATATTTCTTCGATCTACGTTTTGATCGGCGCGCCGGCCTCGGCGGCCTATCAGGCGTCGAAAGGGGCTGTTCGGTTGCTGACGAAATCAACCGCGGTGGACTATGCGCCGTTCAAAATTCGAGTGAATTCCGTGCATCCAAGTATCATACGCACCAACATGACAAAAGATATGCTGGTTGATGAGGCCATCACGCAGCAGATCATAGGCACCACGCTTCTCGGCCGGCCGGCTGAACCGATGGAGGTGTCCTATGCAGTTTTGTTTCTTGCATCGGACGAGGCTTCATACATGACGGGGTCTGAGGTCGTCGTCGATGGCGGTTACACGACTATGTGACGCCACGAGAAAATTGGCGGCGCCCAGTACTCAGTGTCCAGTAGATGAGGGATCAACCGTCAGTCGGCATCGGTACTGCTTCGCGCTGGCTACTGAGAAATGTCATAACCGCGTCCGAGAAGACATCATTGCGATCGCCCGCCACCATATGTCCGGCATGAGCGACGTCAACAAACTCAGCGTGGGGAACGTGCTCTTGGAAAGCCCGCACGGAATCGGTATCGATAAGTTCACTTTGCTTGCCGCGAATGAGCAGAGTGGGAATGGACAGGTTGCGTCCCGCAATTTCAAGCCGATCTGGGCTTCGGCTGCCTTCGGGTCGATTGTCGCCGGTGATGAAGCGTGGATCCCAATGCCAATAGTAGCGACCATCCTCCTTGAGGCGCAGATTTTTCTGCAAGCCGGACAGATCTTTCGGGCGGGGGCGGTTGGGCAGGTACCGTGCAACCGCGTCGGCCGCTTCTTCAAGCGATGTGAAACCTGAGTTTAGGTTTTCGGACATGAACCCGATAATCTTTTCCACCCCGTCCATACGCATCCGGGTCGCAATGTCGACCAAGATGATCGCGGAAAATCCGCGCGCGCCAATGGGTGCTTTCTCTCCCTGAGCGATAAGGCCGGCCATGCCGCCGAGCGAAGCGCCAACGAGCGCTGGTGGTTTGTCGAAGCTGTCTGCGACAAGCGTCAAATCTGCAGCGAACCTCTCAAGCCGGTAATCACCGTTCGGCGCCCAGTCACTCGCGCCATGGCCACGCAGGTCGATTGCGACGGCATGGTAGTTTTGTGCGGCGAGGGCGATGCACGTGTTCTGCCATGCGTGGCGGGTTTGCCCACCGCCATGGGCAAAAAGCACAGGATACCCGTTGTCTGGACCGAAGCTGTCGGCGGCCAGGGTTAAACCGTCTGGCGTATTAAACGTTAATCGGCTTGCTTGAGCAGCCATCGTCGGCGGTTCCTTCTGAAATTTCTTACTGTTCAAGGGTAGATTAAACTATTATAACAGTTACGATGGTCTGCCGTCTAGTGAAGTAAGTGCTTTCCTGTTTCCAAATAATGGGCACGACTTGGCGCTGGTGGGACGTAAGGATTGACAATGGTTTCGAACTTGAGTGCGGCGAGAAAAGTGAATGACGATCTGCGACATCGCGGCACAAAAAGGGCTCTGCTGGTTGCGCATCAAATCGTCGACGAGATTGGCCGCAGTGACCTTGAAGTGGGCGACAAACTTCTGCCCGAGCAGGAGATGCTCATACGCTATGGGGTGGCGCGGGCAACATTGAGAGAAGCGTTGCGGTTTTTGGAATTACAGGGTGTGATCCATCTGAAGCCAGGGCCGGGTGGCGGGCCTGTCGTACGGGAGCCCAAGGCGGACAATTTTGCAAGCACGATGGCGTTGTTACTGCAGTTCGTTGGTGCCGATTTCCGGGCGCTCATAGAGGTACGTCAAGCCATTGGGCCTGGCATGGCGGCCTATGCCGCTGAGAGGGCGACGGCGAACGACATTGAGCTTTTGCGTGGTTCGCTTGATCGGCTCCGCGATCTCGATGGAACTTCCTCAGACTATGTTGAGGAGAACCGGCGGTTCCACGACCTTTTAGCGTGGGCAAGCCAAAACCCGTTGATCGGTTTTCTAGTTGTAGCTTTGCATCATATCACGAACGCTTCGGGGATCGGCATTACCTACAGCGAGGCCGAGCGCAACTATCAGCTAAAAGCGTATGATCGCTTCTTATCTGCGATCGAGGGCCGGAATCCGGAACTGGCGTCAACGGAAATGCAGAGGTTCATGCGCCGTTCGGACAGCTATCTTGAAAAGCGCTATCCCGATTTGATGTCCAAATGTGTGCGATGGGACGATGCAGCCGCGATCATCCGTGATACGCGCCCCGAGCATTGAATTGACGGTCGGAACAATGCCCAGCTTTGAACGCTGGTATGTAAGAGATGAAGGAAAGAACTAAATTTTTGGTTCTCTTATAAGGAGGAGATGCATGGCACTGAAAAGCCGTATTTGCGATATTCTGGGGATCAAGTATCCCATCCTTCTCGCAGGAATGGGGGGTGCGAGTGTGCCTCGATTGGCTGCCGCTGTATCTAATGCCGGCGGGCTTGGCATTCTTGGAGCTGCTGCATGTTCACCAGAACAGTTGCGCGAATGGATTGAAGAAGTTCGTTCGCTCACCGACAAGCCGTTCGGCGTAGATACGCTGTTACCCGCGTCGGTTCGACGAGGCAGTAAGCCCCAATCGGGAGGCGGCGACATTGATCCGATGGAAGTGCTTAGCGAGTATAAAGCATTCGCTCGGGATTTTATG
The DNA here is from genome assembly GCA_002715765.1 of Rhodobiaceae bacterium. Taxonomy (GTDB): domain Bacteria; phylum Pseudomonadota; class Alphaproteobacteria; order Parvibaculales; family Parvibaculaceae; genus Mf105b01. The sequence goes on from PAZY01000048.1 coordinate 13,337, forward strand.
GACAAGGAAGGCCTTGAATCAGTTGGCCGCTCGTCAATAATCGCTGACATGGCACCTAGCAAGGGCGGACGCAACTCTCCCCAGGTTTTCTCCAAGGAGTTTTTCGAGGCGCAGATGAACGTCGTGATCGAGGAGAAGGTACCCGTTTATGCGGCAGGTCTTGGCAATCCAGGGCCGTGGATGGACCAGCTTCATGCTAACGGCACCAAGGTGATGGCGGTCGTCGGTGCAGTGAAGCACGCGGTACAAGTGGTTAGTTCGGGCATCGACCTGATCGTGGCCCAAGGCCACGATGGGGGAGGTCACAACTCCCCGATCGGGACAATGGCATTGATTCCCCAGGTTGTTGACGCGGTGGCGGGCCGCATCCCGGTTCTTGGCGCTGGTGGTATATCAGATGGTCGGGGGATCGCTGCTGCGTTCATGTTGGGTGCCGAAGGGGCGTGGATAGGAACGACGTTTCTTGCAACAGAGGAGGCGGGAATTGAGGATTACCAGAAAGACGTGATCGCAGAAAGCGGAGACGGCGACACAATGGTGTCACGATCCGTCACTGGTAAACCCGCCCGGGTTATCAAAAACAAATGGTCGCAGGCGTGGATTGACGAAAAGAAGGAGCCGCTTCCAATGCCCTTCCAGTCGATGGTTGCCGGACCGGTGCTTGCATCTGCTATGGCATCTAAACGCAAAGACATCGCGCCGGGGTTCGCAGGACAAGGGATGGGACTGATCAAAAAGGTGCGTCCGGCAGCAGAGGTTATGAAAGACCTTGTGGCGGATGCCGAAAACGCGCTCTCGGGCGCCAGCCAATACGCCTGAGGGGAAGATAATGGCCATTACAGCAAAATTACCTGAATTCAATCAGGAAATCGCGGACGCGTTTATGAATGCCAGCAATTCAATGGCTGGGCTGCCTGATTTTCTGGGGGTTCGGATTGTCCATGCGGAACCGAGTTTGATCCGCGCGGAAATGCCTGTGACTGAAAAATTGCTGACTCCGATTGGGAACATGCATGGTGGCGTGTTGGCGGCATTGTGTGATCACGTCCTTGGCTGCGTTTGCTATCCGCATATGAAAAAGGGTCAGTGGGCGGCAACCACGGAGTTCAAGCTAAATCTGCTCGCCCCGGTCAGTAAGGGAACGGTGGTGGCGGAAGCCAATCTCATTTCCATGACCAAGTCGACGGCGGTGGTGCGGATTGATGTTTCCAATGAGGGACGGGCTTGCTGCGCCGCTCAAGGCACAGTGCTCATCCGCGATCCCCGACCCAAATAGCAGGCGTACAACGTACCAAGGACAGAGGTAGAAACATCATGGTTAGTGAAAGGTTGAAGAGGCGGATAAGGCCTATGGTCGCACTGAAGGCGACAAGAGTGCTTCTTAAGAATAAGGAAGACACTGCGCAGGTTTTCCGCATTGTTGATGCTTTGTCGGGGAGCTCTCACTATAAGTCGTTCAAACGGTTTGTCACTTCGCCGGGAGGCCGGGATATTCTTCAGCGCCGCCTCAGTCTTCTGGAGCGGCTGCGCGACCGGGAGGCGCTGGCACGGCTTCCAGTGGGAAGCCTTGGCCGCGCCTATCTTGACTTTGTCTATGGCGAAGGCCTGAGCGCGGATGGTTTGGTGGAAGCGAGCGAAGAAGGGTCGGGGCGCCGTTTCCAAAATGACGATGCCGAACTGTTCCGCAACCGGATGCGCGATAGCCATGATCTTTGGCATATCGTGACCGGTTATGGCCGCGACGGCCTAGGTGAGATTTGTGTGCTCTCCTTCGGCAACGGCCAAATGTACAATCACGGCATCGCTTATATTGTGTTGATTGGCATTCTAAAAACTTGCCGTGAACAACCGCAACTCCCGGTCTTCCGGGCGGCTTTCGAAGCATGGCGTCGGGGCCGCAAGGCCGGATGGTTCCCGGCTATTGCCTGGGAGGATTGGCTGCAATTGCCGCTTGAGGACGTGCGTTCCCGTCTAGGTATCAATGAGCCGTCCGTCTATCGCGAGGCTGAGGCGGAATCCAAACGTCTCGAAGCGGAGTTCCAGGCTCAGCGGGCTGGTGGAGTAACACACACATCGGCTTGAGGTGTATGCTGGACAACCGGTCTCGGTTCATCAGGCCAGGGCTCTTAAAGCAAGTTCATTGGCCTTTTTTCCGGAAGTTGGTTCCGCTTTCAGATAATGGTCTAGCAGACTGTGATTTAGCAGACACTGGTGGTCTAAGCCGCTTTCCGTGCGTCCCAATCTTTCAGCGCCGGCACAACATGTTTGGCGAAGGTGCGCATCGAGCGCTCTGCCTCTTCGTAGCTTATGCCACCGAAGCGGAAACAGGGATTAATGTCGAAGTCGCCGAGAAGTTCGTAGCGCTTTTGATACTTCTCGATGATCTGTTCTGGTGTTCCCCAGGCTGTGACATCAAGATAGCCAGCTGCCATCCCCTCCTTACCAAATGCGCGGATGGCCTCAACGGCGTCGCCATAAGCCTCGTAACCCTTGGCGTCTTTCAAATGGTCACCGGCAAATTCGTAATGGTCGAGCACAGTCAAAAGATACTTAGTCACATATCTGCGGCCGAGCTCTTCGCGCGCTCTGGCACCGTGTCGCAGTAGGTAAAGTCACAAATCATGATCGGCGGCGATTTTGTGCCGTGATGCTCCTCAAAGGCTTGGCGAAAGATGGCCACCGCCTTGGCCTGCTCTTTCCAGGCGCGTTGGGCGAAGATCACCATGCGTGCGCCGATCTTGGCAGCTTCTAAGACTGATTCCGGCGACATTGCTACCTGATAAATCCGGCCCTCGAAGCTTTTATGGGGCGCGGGTCTGATCTCTGGGCGTGCTTGAGGATAGTGGGGGCCACCGCCTTCGATGAAACCGGTATCAATCGCTTCAATGATCATGTCGGCGGCTTCGTCGAAGCGGTCGCGCGCTTCGTCCATGTTGACGCCCATGCCGGCATATTCCTTGCGGGCCAGTCCGCGGCCCATGCCGAACAACGTCCGGCCGTTGCTGAGATGGTCGAGAAGCAAGATCTTCTCCGCCACGCGGATCGGCATGTTCCAAGGTAGAATGACCGCGCCAGTGCCTAGCTTGATGCGGCTCGTCCGGGCCGCCATGTAGCTCAGAAACTGAGTATTGTCAGGGCAGAAGAATAGTTCTCAAAGTGATGCTCGACGGGCCAAAGGGCGTCGAAGCCCAATTCCTCTGCGAGCAGACCAAGGTTGATGTCTTCTTCATAGACCTGTGCGTCACTAACCTCGCCGTTGTAGTTTTGGAACACCATCTGTACGCCGAATTGCATCGCTTTTCTCCATCGCTTGAATTGTGCGGCAGCGTTAGCGGCCTTCGTAGACTGGTTTGCGTTTTTCCATGAAAGCGCGCGGTCCTTCGCGCGCATCTTCGGTTCTAAATACGGGCGCTGCAAAGCGCGATTCCATCTTCATCGCTTCTTCTTCTGGGCGTCCTTGGCACGCGCGAGCGGATCTACGGATCGCCTGCACGGCGATCGGACCGTTGGCGGCAATCTTCCCGGCCAGCTCCATCGCAGCCTCAACGGCCTGTCCATCTGGGACGACACGGTTGAGGAACCCGAGGTCATACGCTTCCTGAGCCGTGATTAGATCCCCTGTCAGAAGCAGCTCCATGGCGCGAGCGTAGGGTATTTGCTTGGGCAGGCGCACGGTCGAACCGCCGCCGGGGAAGATCGCCCATTTGACTTCCTGCACCCCAAGCTTGGCTGATTCCACGCCAATCCGTAGATCCGTGCCTTGCGTTAGTTCCATCCCGCCTGCGATGGCATGGCCGTTGAGCGCCGCGACCACGGGCTTGCCCGCGTCGAACGTTCTCAAAAGACCGTTGCCAATAAGGTCAGGCACCTCTAGCGCTTTCCGGTCCCACTCGTCTTCTGGCTGTCGGGCACCGCTGATGAGCGGAATGAGCTTTCCCAAGTCGGCGCCGGAACAGAATGCCTTGTCGCCAGCACCGGTGATAATGGCGACCCGAATGTCATCATCATCGCGCACTTCCTCCCACATTCCGCCCAGCCGCACCAGCATTTCGGGATTGAAGGCGTTGCGTGCCTCCGGTCGGTTTAGGGTAATCAGCGCGACATGGCCGTGCTTTTCGAAAAGAACTGGGGCCATCTGGTTGTCTCCCATAATAACATATATATGTTTTTTTTCATACAAATGTGATTTTAGTTGGACTCTGAGCAACAAGCTAGCGAAAATGATAAAAAGTCACTGATCCACTAACTGGGAGGAAATACCATGCTCAAGCGCCCGATTTCAGCGGATTCGCACATTACCGAACCGCCCAACTGCTACATTGATTATATCGATCCCAAATATAAGAACACGGCACCACATATGACGACAATGGATACGATTGGCGACGTCTTTGTGATTGATGGGCTTGATACGCCGATCCCGATGGGGCTCGTAGCGGCAGCGGGCAAAGACCCAGCTGACATCACCACGGACGGTGTGAAGTTCGGAGACCTGTGGAAGAGTGGCTGGGATGCAAAATACCGGGTTGCCGATCAGGAAAAAGATGGCATCGCAGCGGAGTTTATATACCCGACGGTTGGCATGATGCTCTGCAATCACCCTGACTTCGACTACAAAAAAGCCTGCTTTGAGGCTTATAACCGCTGGCTTCAGGAATATTGCAGTGAGGCTCCCGACCGTCTCTATGGTCTGGCGCAAGTTTCCATGCGGACCCCGGAAGATGGCGTGCAGGAGCTTAAAGACGCCCATAAAATGGGATTCAAAGGTGTGATGATGCCGGGCAACCCGGCCGTTGAAGACTATGACAGCGCTGTTTACGATCCAGTCTATGCAACGGCGGTCGAACTTGATATGCCGCTCTCCTTTCACATTCTAACCGGCAGTTCGGATTCTCTTGCGGGGAAAGTTCGCGGTCCGAAGATAAATGGATTCCTGTCGATTATTCGCGGATGCCAGGATGTCATGGGCACGTTCATATTCGGCGGCGTGTTTGACCGCTTTCCCACTCTCAAGGTGGTTTGCGTCGAGGCGGATGCTGGATGGGTACCACATTATATGTACCGCATGGACCACGCTTATAAGCGTCACCGCTATTGGATGAAGGCGCCTCCACTCAAGCGTTTGCCGAGCGAATACTTCCACGACAACATCTATGTGACGTTCCAGGATGATTGGGTCGCCTTCAAGATGAAAGACATGTGCAATGTCCGCCGCTTGATGTGGGCAAACGATTTCCCTCATTCGGATTCTACCTGGCCCTGGTCGCAGTCGATGCTGGAGGAACATGCCAAAGATCTGAGCGAACAGGAACGCAATTGGATCTGTCACGATAATGTTGCGGAACTCTACAATCTCAGCATCCAGTAAGCGGGCCGAAGGACCATAAGTCATGGGATATGATCTTAAGATTGTCGGTGGGCGGATCATCGACGGGACTGGCAAGCCTGCGTATGAAGGTGATGTTGGTATTAAAGATGGCAAGGTGGTGGCACTGGGTAAGGCCCCTGCGGCCGCCGACGCGACGATCAACGCAGGGGGGCGGATTGTGGCTCCCGGTTTCGTCGACATCCACACGCATTATGACGCCCAGATAAATTGGGATCCGATGCTTTCCATTTCACCCTGGCATGGTGTCACCACTGTGGTCATGGGGAATTGCGGGTTTGGCATTGCGCCAACGCGCAAGGAACATCGGGATCTGATTGTCCGGACGCTTGAAAATGTCGAAGGTATGAGCGTGAAGTCGCTTGAGGCGGGCCTCGGCGCTGACTGGTCGTTTGAAACGTTCCCCGAATATCTCGATAGCGTGGAAAAGGGCGGCTCATCGATCAATGTCGCAGCGCTTTTGGGGCATACGCCTCTTAGGCTTTATGTGATGGGTCCAGAGTCGACCGAGCGGGCGGCAACCGATGAAGAAGTCGCCCGTATGAAAAACATTATGCGTGAGGGCCTGGAAGCGGGGGCGTTGGGGTTCGCGACCTCAAAATCGCCCACCCATGTCGGATATGAAGGCCGTCCCGTCCCGAGCCGCATGGCGGAATTCTCTGAGATCCGTGACATTGCCAGCGCCTTGGGAGAACAGAAGGCGGGCATCATACAAGCAACAGTCGGGCGCGACCTATCGTTTGACGAGTTTGCGGAGTTGAACAAAATATCGGGGCGCAACGTCAGTTGGACAGCGCTTTTGGGCGGCGGAGGTGTTCTCAATGTCGGCTCAATGGAGGAACAGCTTACCCGGTCCGCCGAGCTTGTGAAGAACGGGTATGCGGTTTTTCCGCAAGTTACCTGCCGTCCGCTGAACTTTGAGTTCAGGTTCGATCAACCCTTTTTGTTCCAGAGCATGCCGGCATTCGCGCCGGTCAACAAGGCAGACCATGCCGGTAAATTGAAGCTCTACGCTGAAGCTGATTTCCGCGAGGGGTTCCGGGCGGCGGTTCAGGGGGGAATGCGGGCCGCGTGGGAGAAGACAGTCGTTTCGTTTTGTTCAAATATGCCTGACTATGAAGAAAGGCTTGTTAGCGAAATCGCAAAAGAGAAAGGCGTTGATTCTCTGGATCTGGCCCTTGACCTCTCCTTGGAGTCTGATCTGACCACACGCTTTCGCATCCCCGTAGCGAATTCAAATGAAGATGACATCGCCATCCTTCTCAAGGACCCCGCGACTGTGCTCGGCCTGTCAGATGCCGGCGCACATGCGGGCCAGCTTTGCGATGCCTGTTTCTCGACCTATCTTCTGGGCCACTGGGTGCGCGAAAAAAAGGTGATTTCGCTTGAGGAGGCGGTGCGGATGCTGACATCGCGGCCTGCAGAAATCTTTGGCATCAAGGATCGGGGGAAGCTCGAAAAGGGCGCCCCGGCGGATGTGGTGGTTTTTGACCCCGATACTGTCGGTGCGAGCGCGCTGCGCAGGGTTCATGATTTGCCTGCCGGAGAGGACCGGCTGATTGCTGACGCTATTGGCGTTACGGCGGTTGTCGTGAACGGCACTCTGATCCGGGAAAATGGGACTGATATGCTAAGCGCTGGCGACAAGCTTCCCGGTCGGCTCTTGCGTAACGGTATGGCAGCTTAAATCAAGGAGACGCGACGAATGAGCCTGCAAGAACTTTCTATGGTACGGGAAATGTTGAAGGGCATGGCCTCGGATGAGGAGCGGACCCTCGAGGAATCCCGCACAGGTTATGACGAGGCTGGCGAGGCCTTCGGCGTTCCAGGCGGTGTTACGGTCGAAAAAACAGTGATCGCGGGCGTGCCGGGAGAGTGGCTTAAGCCGGATGGGGCGGACGGCAAAGGAGTGCTGCTCTATCTTCATGGCGGCGGATATGCGCTTGGATCGGTGCGCTCACACCGTCATATGTGCGCGGCCATTGCGGTGTCGTTGGGGAGCCCTGTGTTGCTGATTGACTATCGGCGTGCGCCCGAACATCCTTTTCCGGCAGCGGTCGACGATGCGCTCGCGGTCTATCGGGCGTTGTTGGACGGTGGTTATGATGCAACAAGTCTTGCCATCGCGGGCGATTCCGCCGGCGGCGGCTTGACTGTTGCAACGTTGATCGCTGCCCGCGATGACGGATTGCCGATGCCGGCTGCCGCGGTTTGCATCTCACCATGGGCAAACCTCGAGAATGTCGGCAGCTCTTATGCCAAGAAAGCTGATATCGACCCGATGGTGCGTCACACTGACCTTGAGCGCTGGACGGATGCGTATCTGGGCGATGTGAATCGCAAGACGGCCCTCGCCTCGCCGGTTCATGCCGATCTCAACGGTCTGCCGCCGGTCTTGATTCAGGTCGGCGAGGCGGAAGTTCTCTTGTCCGATAGTGAGTTTCTTGCCCGACGGCTGAAGGCTACAGGTGTTCCCGTGACGCTTAAGGTTTGGCCCGATATGATCCATGTCTGGCATTGGTTTGGGCCAATATTAGGCGAAGGGCGCGAGGCTACCGAGGAAATGGCCGGCTTTATCCTAGAGCAGACCGGTTAGGGTTTTTTGGTAGTTTTGATTTCGAGGGAAACCGGGTTGCCAGCGGCTTCTATGATATTTTCTTTGATGGCTTCTTTCATCAGGTCACTATATGCCTGCTTTCGATTCTTAAAATGATCCTTTGGTGCGGCGATGCCGATGGCGACCGGCTCCCCGGCGCGGGTTTTGGCCACCGGCATGGCCAGCATCGTGGCATTTGGCGTCACCAGTCCGGTATAGAATGCATATCCCCGCCGTCTAATCCCGGTGAGCTCGTCCTCGATCTGCGCTTGCGATTGTGCTGCTGCCTCTGGGTTGCGTGAGAGGGCCTCTTTGATGAGTTGGGACCTCTTTGCGGCTGGCAATGCAGCGAGCAGTACGCGTCCGATTGTCGAGAAGGGCAGGAGACGTCGCGTGCCAGGCTTCACGTGAAATCGAATGGGCGTCGTTCCCTGCAGTACTTTGATATACTGAATGTGAACACCAGACCGCATTGCCAGGATCACTGTACAGCCGGTTTCATCTGAAAGATGTTGCATCAGACGGTGAATGTGGCGGACTGGAAGCGTCTCGGCCTCGATCCAGTTTCCCAGAAGTGAAATGCGAATGCTGGGAAAAAACGTCTTCGCCCTCTCGTCATGGTCAAGGTAGCCAAGCGCAACAAGACTTTTGAGGAGTGCCGCGCTACTTGAGTGCGGATATCCGAGAGCTTCGGCTGCCTCGTGAATAGTGACAGGCCGGCGCGTCTCATCAAAATATTCAAAAATTTCCAGAACGCGTGCCGCCGATTTGACGGTTGCAGATCGCGCGTTGGACATATCTGATCGTGTCGATTCTCCCATGGTTTGTCGTGTCATCCGTTCTTGCTACAGGGTGAGCGCCAGCCGCGTGCCATCTTCGAACGCTCGCACCGCGTCGAGTTCGCGCGGATCCTTCACGCCGCCAATACAGTGAAGCGGAATGCCCAGAGATTGTAACTCTGGAAGCAGTGCGTCGGAGCGTTCTTGACCAGAACATAAGACAATTGTATCTACATTGAAAGCGCGGGCGTCTCCGCAGATTTCAGTATGCAAGCCATCATCGTCTATCTTTTTGTAGATGGCATCACCGACCATATTGACACCACGAAACATAACTTCCAAAAAATTAGCCCACCCTCGCGTCTTGGAGAGGCCTGTTCCGAATTTGGAACTTTCTCGCCTTTGCAGCAGATAGACCGTGCGGCGCGCCTGCCAGCAGTGCTCGTTCGGCAATAGCGCGCCCCGGGCCTGATATGTAAGGTCTATGCCCCATTCCCGTGCGAAGGTTAGAGTATCTGGTTTACGGGGGTCTTGTGTTCCTTCTGGGTGTAACAAAAGTGCTGCAACATCAAAGCCAATGCCGCCGGCCCCGATAAGTGCCACTCTTTTGCCAACCCTCTCCGGTTTGAGAATGGCTTGATCATAGGTCATAACGCAAGGGTGGCCGATCCCTTCAATGTCCGGTACGCGAGGGTGCACGCCGGTCGCCAGAACGATTTCGTCAGCACCGAGAGCAGAAAGGATTGCAGCGTCCGCCATCGTCTCCAGACGAATGGTCACGCCTAAATCCGACAAGCGGCGTTCGTAGTAATGAATGGTTTCGGCGTAATCCTCTTTGCCTGGGATACGCCGGGCGAGGTTGAACTGGCCGCCGATCTGTTTACCTGCGTCCAACAGGGTGACCTGGTGCCCTCGCCGTGCGGAAATTTCCGCGGCTGCCAACCCCGCCGGGCCGGCCCCCACGATGGCAATCCGTTTTGGCTTGGTTGCGGTTTCGAGCCGAAGCTCCGTTTCCCGGCAGGCGAAAGGGTTCACCATGCAAGTGGTAAGTTTGCCGGTGAAAGCATTGTCGAGACATGCTTGATTGCAACCGATGCAAATATTGACAGGCCGCAGCGCTGCTGCACTTGCGACGAAATCTGGATCGGACAGGAGCGGGCGCGCCATGGACACCATGTCGGCTTTTTCGCCCGCCAATATTTCTTCGGCTTGCTCAGGCGTGTTGATGCGGTTTGAGGCGACAACCGGGATTGTGACCTCGCCCTTGAGTTTCTCGACTGCCCAAATGAAAGCGCCCCGTGGGACCATGTGGGCGATGGTTGGGATGCGTGCCTCGTGCCAGCCGACACCGGTATTGATGAGGCTGGCGCCAGCGGCCTCGACACCTTTTGCTTGGGCGGCGATTTCTTGCCAGCTGTTGCCGCCTTCCACTAGATCGAGCACTGACAATCGGTAGACAATGATGAAATCCAGCCCGGCCGCCTCACGAACGCAGCTAACGATGGCAAGTGGAAAACGGCGGCGGTTCTCCGCCGAGCCGCCCCAACCGTCATCCCTTTGGTTAGTGCGCGGCGCGGTGAACTGGTTGAGCAGATAGCCTTCTGAACCCATGATTTCGACGCCGTCGTAACCGGCCTTTCTGGCGAGCAGGGCGGCGCGAGCAAAATCCTCAATCGTCTCCTCTATCTCTTTGGCTGTCAGAGCGCGTGGTGTAAGCGGGTTGATACTTGACGCGATAGCCGAAGGGGCAACCAAATCTTCGTGCCGCGCATAGCGCCCGGCATGGAGGAGTTGCAGAACGATCTTGCCGCCTTCGGCGTGAACAGCGTCGACGATAAGCCGATGACCGGCAACGGCTTCTTCCGTCATGACTGAGGCGCGCGGCGCCAACCGGCCGGCTATGTTGGGAGAGATGCCGCCGGTAATGATCAGCCCGACACCGCCCCTGGCCCGGGCAGCGAAAAAAGCGGCCTGCCGTGCGTAGCCGTCGGGCATTTCTTCCAGACCCGTATGCATCGACCCCATCAGCACACGGTTCTTAAGCTGCGTGTGACCAAGATCAAGGGGTGACAGAAGATGGGAGAAAGCCGAAACCGTCATCTGCGTGATTTACCTCATTCTTGGAATGTTACTTTGGCTTGAGACAGAACAATATTGCCTTTCTGTGTCTCGCCCTGAATGATCGCCTCGCCCGCACCGGTCTTCCAAAGTTTTGTGACGATGGTGTCGCCAAAATAGACTTGGTCTGCAAACCGACCGCTAAAGGAGCGAAACTTTGATGGGTCGTTGCCGCAAAGCGCCTTAAGAGCGGCGCGGCCTATAAACCCATAGGTACAAAGACCGTGTACGAAAGGGCGCTCGAAGCCTCCTAGTTTGGCAAAATCGGGATCAATGTGGATTGGATTGCTGTCGCCGGACAGACGGTAAATAGCGCCCTGCTCGGGGCGCGTTACGTCTTCCACAATAATGTCGGGAGCGCGGTCGGGCGCTACGTTAATCCCGGCTGACGAGGGGCCGCGCTCGCCACCGAAGCCGCCAGCACCGCGCACGAACAGCGTCGCATGCGTTTTGAACAATGCACCGTCGGCATCACTTGCGACGCTTTCGACACCCAGCACTGCTGCTTTGCCTTTATCCCAAACTTCCGTGATACGGCCGACCACCGATACGGTTGCTGAGGGGGGCAATGGGCGGTAGAGCTCAATCGATTGCTCTCCATGCAGAAGCATTTCGAGCCTCATATCAACTTTGCCCATCATGCCGCCGAGCCCAACGCCGCCAAGAATAACTGCATAAGTCGGCAGTACTTTGGGGCCCTTTCCTTCGTAAATGAAGTCGAGGTCATTTTCCGGCCGAGCGCCAGCGCCCAACGCATACAGCATAACGTCTTTCTGGGTCCAAGATACTTCTCTCGGCTCGAACGCAAGCCCGACTAAATCGTTTGAGATCGGCATTTTATCCATGTTTTCTAATCTCGCTTTTGTGATGCTGATGTTTGTCAGGCTGTGGGGATTTCCCGTCCGGCGGCCAAGAATCCACACCTTCTTCAAGGGGAATTTTCAAACTCTTCAAAAGTTGTGAGAACAGCGTCCAATTTCCGATGGCGACGACCAGTTCGATGCGTTCTTCAGACGAATTAAGTCCTTTAACCAGCTCGGCCCACGTGGATTCTGAAATCATGCCCCCGTCCAGGGTTTCGTCCGTTGCCTTCATCACTGCTTTGTCAAGGTCAGAGAGGAGGGTGGAAGTCTGCCACTCGCGGACTGCCAGGATGTCGTCTTCGGAAATTTCGAGCATCCGCGCGACGCGCCAATGCTGCGTCCATTCATAGAGTGAGGCTGTTTTCCAGCCAATGCGCATGATAATAAGCTCGCGCAAACGTGCGTCCAGCTTGTTACCATCAAATAATAGAGCATTAAGTGTAGAACTAAGTTCCTTGGCGAGCCCGGGGTGTCTGAGCAGAACTCGAAAGACACTTAGCGGTGCCATTTGTTCGGAAATGCCATTTGAAGCGGCGATTTTTTTCGCCTCTGCAATACTTAGTAGTGGGACACGGGGCCCGGTTAAATCGCTCATGACATCCTTCCTCGATAATGCTTTTCAGGCGACGCGTTGGGCGTTGTTGTTTTTTCTCTTCCCGTCAGCGAAGAGTTACCTGTATAACATATAAGAGAAACAAAAAACACATACATGTTTATAGGTATGGGTGAGTTTCAATTTTTGGAGGTTGCGCATGTTACCGAAAAAGACCATGGCTATGGTTCAGACGGGTCCACGCAAATTGGAACGGCGCGATCTGCCGATCCCCGCGATATCCGATGACAGTGCGATTATTCGAATCGAAGCCTGCGGCATATGCGGCAGCGACTACGAGCAATATGAAGGCGTTCTAAACACGCCCATGCCCGTTATCCCTGGCCACGAGCCGCTAGGCATTATTGAAGCTATTGGGGATAAGGCGGCGGCAAAATGGCGTGTCGATGTTGGCGACCGTGTCGCAGTGGAGACGATGCTCTCATGCCATTCCTGCGACACGTGCCTGTCTGGCAGTTACCACCTTTGCGACCGCCGTGAGATATATTCTTATATCCCGTTGACGTCGGAGCCGGCACTGTGGGGTGCTTACTCACAATATATGTATGTCGCCCCCAATGCGGTAGTGCACAAAATGGACAAGTCGCTGCCAGCGGAAATTGCGGTTATGTTCAATCCGCTGGGAGCTGGCTTCCGGTGGGCAGTCGAAATCCCTCAGACCCAGGTAGGTGACACAGTTGTTGTTCTAGGGCCAGGGCAACGCGGGTTGGCAAGCGTCATTGCTGCCCGCCATGCCGGTGCCGGGACCATCATCGTGACTGGGCTCGCGGCGGATGCTGACAAGCTGAAACTGGCTAAATTCTATGGCGCCGATTACACGATTGATGTCGACAATGAAAATGCGGTAGAGCGCATCGCGGAGATTACCAAAGGGCGAGGCGCCGATGTTGTGATCGACGTGACATCCTATGCGACTGACCCGGTTCGAGAGGCGCTCAGTTACATCCGTGCCGGTGGCACGATTGTACTTGCTGGGGTGAAGGGCTTTAAGCCCATTCCTGACTTCGTCACCGATATGATTGTTATGAAGGAGATAACAATCAAGGGCGCTATTGGCGTTACCGCCAGTGGCTACGGTAAGGCAATTGACCTCATTGAGAGCAAGACGGTGCAGCTGGAGAAGATGCACACGCACAATTTTTCTTTGGAAGATGCGGAGCTTGCAATCAAAACACTCGCGCGCCAAGTGCCGGGCGATGAGTCAATTCATTCATGCCTGATCCCAGAAGTATAGGTTCTCAGCTGCATAAATGGCCCAAAAATTGAAACACAGGACTAAGCGATAATATGAGTTTCAGCGATAAGTCAGCGATCGTCGGGATCGGTCAGACAGAGTATGTCAAGGGGACGGAAAAGACGGCAGTCGGCATGATGCTGGAGGCTAGTCTTGCCGCGATTGCCGATGCCGGACTGAAAGCGTCGGAAATTGATGGAATGGTAACGCCGCCTGTGTACACCACGTCTGAGGAGCTGGCGGCAAACCTCGGTATTCACGTTCTCAGATACGCATCAACAGTACATATGGGGGGTGCAAGCCCGACGGCGGCGCTGCAATCTGCGGCGATGGTCGTGGCTGCGGGCGTCGCTGACCATGTTTTGGTGGTCCTTGGCTGGAATGGTTATTCGGCGCTCCGGCCCAAGCCTGGACGCCCGGCCAGCCGCCCAATGAATATGAACACGTTGACAAATACGATCCGCGGTTACTATCTACCGTATGGTGTAATGTTGCCGGTGCAAATGTACGCATGGCTGGCGATGCGTCACTCCAAACTCTACGGCGTCGGTCCAGAGCCGATGGGCGCGGTCGCGTTGGCTTGTCGTCGCCACGCACAGCTCAACCCAAATGCTTTTACCTACGGAAATCCGCTAGACGAAGAGAAATACTTCAATGCCCGGATGATATCGGAGCCATTCCGTCTTTATGATTGCTGCCTTGAGACGGATGGTGCGTGTGCGGTGATCGTCTCGAGTGCTGAGCGCGCTAAAGATATGCCGCACAGACCAGTATTGATCGCAGGTGCCGCTGAAGGCCATCCTTATCCGGCGGACGATATTCCTTCAAGGCCTGATCCCTTCAAAATTGGATTGAGCTATGCCGCACCGCGGGCATTTGAGATGGCTGGCGTCAAACCACAGGATATGGATTTTCTGCAAATCTACGACTGCTTCACCTATGTCGTGTTGTTGCAGCTTGAGGCTCTTGGCTATTTCGAGCCCGGCGGTGCGTGGGATTTCGTTAAAGACGGACAAATTGAGATTGGCGGTAAATTTCCGCTCAACACCCATGGTGGCCTTTTGAGTGAGGCACATGTATGGGGGTTGAATCATACGTTGGAGGCAGTGCGTCAGCTCAGAGGTGACGCTGGCGAACGCCAGGTTAAGGGTGCCCAAGTCGGGCTGGTGAGTGGCTGGGGAGACCTTGGCGACGGAAGCGTTGCAATATTGAGAAAGGCTTCGTAATGGAACAGCCGGTGATCCAAAGACCCAAACCAAAAGTGCAAGATCCCATCGAGCAGGAATTTTGGGACCAGTGTCAGGACGGCACTCTCTATTTTCAGAGATGTTCCTCGTGTAGTGTCTGGCGGTTTCTCCCGCGATACACATGCGCAAAATGCGGCTCGTTCGAGTTTGAGTGGGCGCCATCAACGGGACGAGGCAGCATTTTTTCCTGGACGGTAACCCATCAAGCATTCCATCCCGCTTTTGCGGCCGATGTCCCCTACGCCGCCATCGTGGTTGAGCTAGAGGAGGGTGTTCGGATGGCATCTCGGCTGGTCAACTGTTCGCTTGACGCCATAGCTCTCGATATGCCCGTGGAAGTTTGCTTTGAACGTATCGCGGATGACTTCATTTTGCCGTGCTTTCAACCGGTGGGCGGGGCAAAACAATAGGGTTTGCATATCGTGCGCACCATGAAACGGAGTAGACATGTCATTGATAGCGGAAAGACCTCTGGATTGTGCCTGTCTGAAAATCGAAGCGCTTCTAAAGCCCGGCGTTTTCATAGACAGCGGTTCGGAGGCCGTTCAGCGATTTACTGGTGAGGCGCTTCAGAAATTGGAAGAACCTTCTGATGAACAAAGAGCTATACATCTCTTCAATACCGTCCGCGATAGCATCCGTTATGATCCGTACGCTTTTTCTGTCCAACCGGAACAGTATCGTGCAAGCGTCATTGCTGAGGCTGAGGCCGCATTTTGCGTACCCAAAGCGATATTGTTGACGGCGTCTCTTCGGGCCGCCGGAATACCGGCGGCCGTCGGCTTTGCTGACGTTCGCAATCACTTGAATTCCGAAAAACTTAAAGCCGCGATGAAGACAGACCTGTTTGTCTATCATGGTTACGTACAGCTTTGGCTCGGCGAAAAGTCCTACAAAGTGACACCTGCTTTCAATTCAGAACTCTGCGAACGTTTTGGCGTCAAGTCGCTTTGTTTCGATGGACGCTCCGATGCACTATTTCATGAGTTTGATACACACGGGCAGCGCCACATGGAATATGTGGCAGACCACGGAATTTTTGAAGATGTTCCCATAGAGACGCTGTGTGCCGTTTATCGAAAGACCTATCTTGGATTTTCAGACGATGCCAGTGACCGTGGAAAGGCTGATGCAGACACGGCGTTTGCCGTCTCTGTATTAAAGTGATTATTAGAGGGAAGCATGACGATGGAAGAATTTGATGTCGCAATAATTGGAGCTGGATTCAACGGGGTCTACCAACTCTATCGACTGCGACAAGAGGGTTTCTCTGTTTGTCTACTTGAGGCGGGTTCTGATCTCGGCGGCATTTGGCTCTGGAACTGCTATCCTGGCGCGCGTGTGGATTCACATGTGCCAGTCTATGAATACTCGATCGACGAACTATGGCGTGATTGGAACTGGACGGAAAAGTTCCCGGCCTGGGATGAATTGCGCCGATACTTTCAGTATGCAGATGAAAAACTTCTGCTCAGCAAGGATATCAAGTTCAATACACGCATGACTGCTGCGGAGTTTGATGAAGAGAATCATCGTTGGGAGATACGCACAGAAAAAGGGGAGACGATGAGGACGCGCTTTCTCGTGCAGTGCACGGGGTTTGCGTCAAAAGCGTTTATTCCAGATATCAAAGGTCTGGAGAGTTTCAAAGGAGAATGCCACCACACCGGTCATTGGCCGCAAAACGCCCTTTCTCTTAAGGGAAAACGGGTCGGTATTATTGGAACCGGAGCGAGTGGCGTTCAGGTAGCCCAGGAAGCAGGCCGGGCGGCTGCGCATCTGACGGTATTTCAGCGTACCCCTATCCTCGCGATTCCGATGCAGCAGAGAAAGTTGGATGCCGAGACACAATCGGAGATGAAGAAAGATTACCCCGAGATATTCCGAAAGCGGCGGGAGACTTCTGGGGGGTTCGATATTAGCAGAATTGATGCACCGGCTCTCAGTTATACTGAAGAGGAACGGGAAGCAGCTTACGAGAGGCTTTGGCAACTCGGAGGCTTTCACTTCTGGGCGGGCACCTTTGAGGACGTTCTTCTTGATGAAGACGCGAACCGGACCGCCTATAATTTCTGGCGGGACAAAACGCGTGCGCGTATTCAGGACCCGGTGATCGCGGAGAAACTGGCGCCGATGGAGCCGCCGCATCCGTTTGGTGTTAAGCGGCCATCGCTCGAACAATGGTATTATGAAATCTTCAACCAAAGCAACGTGAGCCTCGTTGATGTGGGAGAGACACCGATCGAGGAGGTGGTGCCTGAGGGGATCAGAACCTCAAAAGGGGTCTGCGAGCTTGATATTCTGGTACTGGCGACAGGGTTTGACGCCGCGACGGGTGGTCTTACCCAGATCGACATACGCGGAATTGGCGGCAAGTCGCTGAAGGGGAAATGGGCGCAAGGGGCGAGTACTCAGTTTGGAATAGCGACATCAGGCTTTCCTAACATGCTGATGCTATATGGCCCGCAAAGCCCAGCCGGTTTTTGCAACGGGCCGACCTGCGCGGAATTGCAGGGGGAGTGGGTGGTGTCATGCATGAAATATTTGCGGGACAACGGTTTTGAGCAGATAGAGGCAACGGTCGAAGCGGAGAATGCTTGGACAGCGCACATGAGCGAAATAGCTGAAATGACACTCTTTCCCAAAGCCAAGTCCTGGTATATGGGGGCCAACGTTCCCGGAAAGCCACTGCAATTGCTGAACTACCCCAGTGTGCCAATGTATATGGAGCTTTGCGAAGCGTCAGCCGCCGCTGGCTATTCTGGTTTTGCACTGAGCTAATAAGCTGAAGTAGAAAGAGCTTAACCGCTCGGCGCACTTTATCGGTTTCTACCAAAAGTTTTACCCGCAACGCAAAGTGTTATTAGAAAATTGATAGTTTGCGGAGGACGATCACCTCCTATCCCACTTGTTTCCCGGTTAATCGGGGAATATGTAGAGAAAAACTCCCTTGAAACTGCGCGCACCACCAATCCTCTCCGAACGCACTCATGGAATTGGCGGCCCGATAGCCTGGTCTTTGTTTCATAAAGACTTAGTGGCTAATTCTGGATTGCTTGTAGTGCAACTATCGATAAAGAGAGGCCAGACGACCGCGCCTTTCGTCGGCTGCCTCTGTAGCGCGCCACTTGATTTTGCAGCGTTTGACACTTGAACTTGCAGCAAACACGATTCCCTAAATAGGTCTTCAAACCCCCTGTTGAGGTCACATGTCATCCTTTCCAAAACTGCACCCTTCAACAGTGAAGATCGACACACTTGGCGATTTGAAAGCTGAGGGTTTGGGCCTGTGGTTCGAGTGCTTTGGGCCACGTCCGCGCTGCCCGTCTGACACGCTCGACCTCGACAGGCTCATCAATCACTTCGGACCTAGCAGGCAGATCGAGGGGCTGTCCCGCACGTGTCCTGGCCGTTGCACCAAAGAAACCAGAATTCAAGCTGACTGGAATTCCGGCGAGGCGTCACAAAAACCGCCCGAGAGATCCAACGCTCTGATTGACCTATCCTAGCTGGATCGTGCGATGATCGTGCCGGAGACTCAAGGAGAAACCCGCGCGAATGCTAAGCTGGCTAACCGAAAGACGGAAGGAATATGCAATGGCTTGGAAACGGTCACCATGGATCATGGGCGTGGCGTTGGTGTGCCAACTGCTTTGGTGGGAACCTACTGCGCTTATCTATTTCTCACTACCGAAATATTTGCCCAAGTGGTTGCAACACTTCTTGCGGCCTTGATTGCCGGTCTCGCTGCCGTCGCAGCAAGCCATCTCACCGGAAGTCAGATTCAAATGATTGAGGAGGGGAAATTCAACCGTGAAAGGCAAGCTCTAATGACGAGCTTAGTCACCGAGCTCCTTTGGGTCGTTGAGATGCTGTTCGCAAACAAGAGCGAGAACTCAGGAGTAATATCTACCAGACGCTCGATCAGTTCAGCCGATCTGGACACCATCCTAAATGGGCTCCCTGTCTATCCCCGCTCAGCCGGTTTGATTGCCATGGGCGGTGATGAATTCGCAAGTTGGATAGTTCAAGCTTACGGTGTTTTGCGCGCTGGTAGCCGCCACGGTTCCCTAGACGTTCCAAATTCAGTAATGGTCTATGATGGCCCACATATCGCACGATTTCTTACGTGTGTCTGGAAAGCTACTGCCTTGCTGGAGGTTGGATCCGATACTCGGCAGCGCGCCGAGCAGAATATAGAGGGTCTGACGAAATGGTTGGTGCGCACATACCTTGCCGACAATAACAATTGGGAAATGTCGCTAGTGGAGGGGTACTGGGTCAACAATTTCATTCAGACCGTAGTTGCGAAGTTCGACAGTGCAAAAATGATATTCCCCATAGCGTTTTTGGTACCCGAAACACATATCAGCGGGACTTTGTCTCGGTGGGTATTGGCGACAGATCCTCCGGTTGAGAAGGTGGGCTAACCTCATCAACAACATCCACCTCCGGGCACTTCAAACGGCTCAACATTTCCCAATACCTTTCTCGCTTCACGCGGATCACCTTTCACGAAAACGAGCACGTTCTGATGCGTCTTGCCGAGCTTGCGGCTTTTTCAGAAGCTGCCCTCGCGCGCGCAGCAGCTTAGAAATCGGGGGTCAACCGCAACAATCCGCCCGAGTTTCAGACAGACCTGGGTGACGGGAGAAACATATCGCGGAGCACTGATCTCTCAGGTTTCGATAGTGTGTTGAAAGCTATCATCCCGGATCCCGGCATCCGCTGCCGGCGGATTATGAAACCTGTTTTGTCGGTTTCTTTGGTGAGCGGGAACAATCATAAAAGGTATTTAATATACTTTTTTTGTTGACTCATATAACGCGGCCCAATAAAAGGTATTTTAAATACCATTTATAAGAGATTGTGATATGGCAAGGATGTCTCTGTTTCGTGGGTTGGTCGCTGGCTGCGTATTTGCGGTTTGGGGTGTGGCCGCGCATGCGGAAACCCACTCGTTTGAAATGACGATTGAGGATGCCGAAATTACATTGGTCGGCTCGCAGACCTTTCATACGTTTGCTTTCGACGGACAGGTTCCCGGCCCTCTCCTTCATGTGAAAGAAGGGGATGACCTTGAAGTGCATGTGACGAACTTCACCACATTGCCTCACACGGTGCACTGGCACGGCATGTTTCAGAAAGACACATGGCAGAGTGATGGCGTGCCCGACACAACCCAAAAAGCGATCGCGCCCGGTGAAACATACACATACCGGTTCAAGGCCTCTCCTGCAGGGACAATGTGGTACCACTGCCACGTCAACGTGAACGAGCATGTTTCCATGCGAGGGATGTGGGGACCGTTTGTCGTCGATCCGGCAGTTGAATCGGACCTTGAGAAGTCGGTCACAAAAGATTTCATTTTGATGTTCTCAAGCTGGGCGAGTGCTTGGGCGCACAAGCCTGGGGAAGGCGGTGTGCCGGGCGATACATTTGACTATTTTACGATCAACGGAAAGTCATTCCCTGAAACGCAGCCCATGCGCGTGCGGGAGGGAGATGTGGTGCGAATGCGGCTCCTGGGTGTGGGTGATAGTCTGCATTCAATCCATCTGCATGGGCACACGTTTGATGTGGTGCGCAAAGATGGTCATCTGCTTCCTCAACCCTACAAAGCAGACACGCTCCTGCTTGGGCCGGGAGAACGCTACGACATCATCTTTGAAGCGAACAACCCCGGTCGCTGGATGGTTCATGACCACATCGATATGCATACGGTGAATGGCAACAAGCCTCATGGCGGCATCATGTCCGTTGTCGAATATGAGGAAGTGGGCATCGACGATGATTTCTATATCTGGAAGGACAAGGAGTTCCAGGAGGACTTCTATTATGAAAACGCGTTGACCAAACCCCATGGCCTTCATCATGCCGAAACCTTTCGCGGCGAACCGGTGGAGTAAAACATGATCAGAATGCACCTGTCTCTAATGGCGATACTGGCGGTTGTTCTGGCCCTGCCAACACAGGCCAGATCCGAACCTCTGGCAGTCTGTGCGCAGTGTCACACACTGTCAGAAAGCGATGTGCCCGACGATCTGATCAGCCATAGACTGACCAGAGAAGCACCGGACCTTCACTATGCGGGCGCGAAGTTCAATGAAGAATGGCTGGTTCATTGGTTGCAGAAGCCAACGCGCATTCGCCCCGCAAGCGTGTTCTTCGGCCGGCATGTTGAAGCATCGGAAAATGGTCAGGATGTTGTCGCGACAGAAGGGCTTCCAGAACATCCAGCTTTCGGTGAGGAGGACGCGCGGGCAATTGCTGCCGCCCTGATGCAGAAGCGCGAAGGGGCCGCATCGCTGATCCCGGAAGGGGCCTATTCGGGCAAGGGAAATGTGCGGTTCGGGAAAATGGCATTCAACAAACTGCGCGGATGTGTTGCCTGTCACGAAAATGCCCCTGGTGAAGGCGGTGTGTCAGGCCCGGAACTCCATTCAGCATCCATCCGTCTGCA
>PAZY01000049.1 GCA_002715765.1 Rhodobiaceae bacterium
CGCGCGCGCATAATCACGGGCGGCTTTGATGGCCATGGTAATGGAATCCGTGCCGCCGGAAGTGATGTTTCCCGCAGCACCGTCGGGCGCGTGCAACAGGTTCAACCCCATGGAAATCACTTCATCTTCCATCTGCTTCAGGCTGGGAAAGGCGAGGGGGCCAAGACCGTTCTCCGACATGTACATCGTGTATGCACCTTTTTGCACACGCGTGACGTCATCTCCCGCATTAAAAACGTAAACGGCCGTTTTGCCGTCCCGCCATTTCACGTCTGACCCGCCGCGCTCCAGCATCTCTTTCGAGAGTACATCCCAGGTGCGGCCCTGTTCCGGCATTGTGAAGCTCATACATTCCCTCCCACTTGCGCCCTGACGGGCATTCCAGTTTGAACCCTTGTGAAGTTCTATTTCCCCACAAATTTGGGGGCACGTTTTTCAAAAAAAGCTTTCACCCCTTCACGAACATCGCTTGAAGGGTTGGTAATCATCACCGCGAGCGCAGCATCGCCCAGAGATTGCTCAAGCGTCATGTCCTGTCCGCGTTTCATCATCTGCTTGGCAAGCCGTATGGCCAGCGGTGCGCCGGCGGCAATGCGTTCAGCAAGTGCAATTGTCTCGACCTCAAGCTGCTCATGGGGAACAATCTCCGTCACCAGCCCCAGAGCCTGCGCAGTTGGCGCATCATAGGTTTCGCCGAGCATCGTCATTTTGAGCGCCCGGTCCGTTCCCATTGCGCGGGGAAACAGCCAGGCCCCGCCTTCGTCCGGCAGGAGGCCAAACCGGCCACTCGTATCACCAAGCTTTGCTTTGTCGGAGGCAATACGAATGTCGCAGGAGAGAGCAAGGGCAAGACCGCCTGCAACTGCCGCGCCGTTGATCATGGCGATAACGGGTTTGTCACACCGGGACAGAGCCAAAATGACCTTGTGCATGCCATCGCGCATCTCGCGACCATGAGACAATTGCGATGCCATGAGCGCTTTGTGCACCGGATCAGAGTTTCCACTTACGTCACCACCAGAACAAAATCCACGGCCTGCACCGGTGAGGATCAGCGCCCGGGCCTCATCATCCCGAAGATATGCATCAATCGCCCGACTGAGCTCTTCACACAGGCGGGTCGTGTAGGCATTCATCGCCTCCGGGCGATTGAGCGTAATGCGCCGCACATGCGGTCGCACATCATCCACCACAATATCGTGGAAGTCAGTCAAATGTGCCTCCCCAAAATGGCCTTCTGTGAGCCTTAAGAGATGATAGGCTATCCGCATCTCAAGAAAAGTCGAAATTGGCCACAGAAGCCTGAAAAGCGGCGGGCCAAAAAGGAGGGGCACAGGATGGCATACGACGAAATTCTCTACAGTGCGGCAGACGGGGTCGGCACAATCACACTCAACCGGCCGGACCGGCTGAACGCCTGGACGGCAACGATGGAAAATGAGATGCGTCGCGCGATCAGCGAAGCCGCCGGGGATGAAGAGGTTCGCGTAATCGTGATTACTGGTGCAGGTCGGGGGTTCTGCGCTGGTGCGGATATGGGGGGGCTCCAGAAAATTGATGCCAAAGGGGATGGTCGCAAACGAATTGTGGAGCCCGGCGAGGAAGCTGAGGTCTCTTTCGACAATGAAAACGGCCCCTCGGTGATGGAGCATTTCGAGGGACGTTTTGGGTATATGTTTGAGTGCCCGAAGCCGATATTGGCCGCTATCAACGGGCCTGTTGCCGGGATCGGCCTTGTCATGACCATGTTCTGCGACATGCGCTTTGCCAGCGATACCGCGAAATTCACAACCGCCTTCGCCAGCCGTGGCCTGATTGCCGAGCATGGCATTGCCTGGTTGTTGCCCCGCCTGATCGGTTCCGCCAATGCGCTTGATCTGCTGATGTCTGCGCGTAAGTTCACCGGAGAGGAAGCCGCCCGCATGGGACTTGTAAACCGGGCTTATTCCGGCAATGAACTGATGGGCGAGGTGGCGGCCTACGCCAGACATATGGCTCAAATGGTGAGCCCGCGTTCGATGACGATTATGAAGCGCCAAGTCTATAAATCCCTGTTTCAGGACTTCAATAACTCCACCTCTATGGCTGATGCCGAAATGCAGAAGAGTTTCGCAAGCGATGACTTCAAAGAAGGCGTGGCCCATTTCGTCGAGAAACGTGCCGCCCGTTTCACAGGGCGCTGACCGCCTCCCTCATCAGGGAGTGGGTGGAAAAGGGGCGCTCCTTCGTGAGGAAGAAGCGCCCTGATCAGGTGAGAGAGCTGGAGGACTCGTCCCACCCTGGCAGTCATTCCGGCAAGGCCGTGTCTGCAGCTGGCCTTCCGGGTATTATTAATGACGCCTCCGTCATGTTTGTGCCTTGACGTGGATCAACTGACGATTGTGAGAAAAAGCAGACCGCTCAAATGAGGGCCTCTCTTCGCTGTGTCGTTGTCGCGGCTTTGCAATCTGTCGCCAATGCGGGCGCTGGATCGGGCTCAAGGCTCACGAAAGACACAAGACCGGCAATAAACAGGTCTGTTTTCCAGAATGTTGGGAAAAAGCCGTAAATTGGTCGGAGTGAGTGGATTCGAACCACCGACCCCCTCGTCCCGAACGAGGTGCGCTACCAGGCTGCGCTACACTCCGACTGCTGGGGCGGGGTTATAGCGCTCCGTTTTTGCAACTGCAAGAGGGTGTGTGGCGCGTTTTTTCCGAAGGCTGGGTGCTTGTGCGCCCGTATCTGTTTCCAGCGCGAGAACAGGGTCCGCCCGTGCAATTTCATAGAGATAGGCGGCTGTCTGTTCCGGTTGGGAGAGAAAGGGAGAGTGAGAGCTGTCGAGGGTCATCACGCGCGAGAACTCGGCATGCGTTTGCATTTTACGCTGATGGCCGATGGAGATGACCTTGTCGCGCAGACATTCAATATAGGTCTTGGGTACGGCGCCCAGTCCTTTGGATGTTGCCCAGATCAGATCAACCAGGGGGCGGCCCGCCTGCGAGCACAGTCGTGACTGGGCAAGTGTGGCAACCTCTTCCGGGCAATCATGATAAAACAGATCCATGGTGTGCTCCGGGTGCAGGTGAATACGAAAACGCAACCAGTCCGTCCAGACGCCGCGCCACAATTCTGTTCCCTTGTCTTCCAGAACCAGGTTTCTCAAGTGCGTGGGGCGATAGAGCGGTGGGACATAGCCCGTCAGATAAACCAGATGTTGGAAAAGGTGTGGTTTCGCCTGCGCGGCAGCGGAAATCACCATGCCACCCATGGAATGACCGACAAGAATGACGGGTTCGGCAATCTGCGCTGCAGCGTCACACACGGCCTGCGCATAGCTTCGAAGCGAAATTTGGTAGGAGAAACGGGATTTGTGCCAGTGTCCGGGGAGCGTCAGCGTATGTACATGGTGACCTGTGGCAGCAAGATGAGGGGTCAGACGATCCCAGCATCTTTCATCGTGCCAAGCACCATGGACCAATAAATACGCGGCCATTCTACTCTCCAGACCCGCGCTCTATTCTCCCCGTGCATGAGAGGATGGAACGCACGAAAGGCCGGTTCCTCGGAACCTGGCCCGGACTCTACTGTCAGACTCTTCTCAGGCTGTTGCCTGAAGGGAGCATGACAAACAGGGGTTAACGTCGGGATAAGGCGAAGTGGTCTGTGGAGCCGAATCGCCGGCAGGCAGTAGAAATGGCCGGGCTTTCGGCGTTCTCCTGTACGCCGAGCAAGGCACAAGCCGGAAAATAGATGGGCGGGCGACTAAAATGTGGCCGATTTGCTCTATAAATATTGCATATGCGGGGACTTCGAGTTATGTGCTGTGTCCGCGCGGCACAAAGCTGCTGCTGTTGGGGCGTCGCCAAGTGGTAAGGCACCGGTTTTTGGTATCGGCATTCGCAGGTTCGAATCCTGCCGCCCCAGCCACTTTTGCGCGCTATCAATCTGCAAGTGTCACGACAGATAAATATCGGCGATCGACGCCAATGCCGCGACAAGGTCCCCCAGAAGAAGTATGCCGGTGGCTACCAGCCCGATCATGAAGCCGCGCCCCCGCTTGTCGGCAGCTTGATAATAGCCTCGGGCGAAGATAATGCGCCCGACGGGATAAAAGAGGCCAATGGCTGCCGCAGCAACGTCGCCATAAGCAAAGGCAAAAATCCAGAGCGCCGGTAGAAAAAGCAAAAGCCCTTCCATCGTATTGCCATGGACACGTTGAACACGCAGAAAAGCCTCGGGCCCGTCAGTGCGGGGAGCGGGCACCTCATATTTGCCACGGGCGACGCCAACTTGCCGCGCCATCCAGAAATAGATCAGCAATGTGCTGATGGTCACAAGGCTTGTGAGGGGAAGCTCTAAATGCATTGGATATCCTCTTCCATACTCGTCGGGGCACTCTCGCCCGACGATCAGGTTACAGCGTAACAGAATTCAGCTGGACCCAGCGATTAAGTGTGAAGATGCGAAATGCCGCGTTCATGGAAACACCTGCCCAATATCCTTCAGCACTCAACAGGTCCGATGCCTTTGTGCCGGATATCAATTCGCCGATTGAAAATGTGTCAGACAGAAAGGCGTGGCGAAACCTGTCTTTCAACGGGCCTTGCATCCATGAATGTTGGGGGGTGACAAACCCCATTTTGTCGCGACGGTCCAGAATTTTGTCCGGGACATCACCCCGTAGGGCCCGCCGCATCAGAGCTTTTGTCTGTGATCTGTTGATCTTCAGTGATGTGGGAAGTTCCAGCAGGAACTCAACAAGCCGATAGTCGAGAAATGGGACACGACTTTCGATGCTCCATGCCATCGAATTGCGGTCTTCGTATCGCAAGAGCGGTGGAACGCTGAAACGCAGTATATCATCTATCTGGCGCTCACTCGACCGGTAGGTTGTCAACTTGCTGGCTGGCTGACTGGCATCCCACTCCTCCTTGAAGCGGGGGGCAACCATCCCCGCCATGGGGTCTGCCTGGCCTCCGCGAAGAAAAGCGGGAAGGTAGCGAACGCCCTCGGAGAGATTGAGGAGTCCCTTGTCGCCTTGTGCAACCCACCAGCCCAAACCGGCAAGCAGGTTGAGCCAGTTTGCATTCTGGTAGGCTTCCATAAGGCTATAGACGATGTATTTGCGATACCCGCACAAGGCTTCGTCCGCTCCCTGACCATCCAGCAAGACAGGAATATGAGCCTCGTGAGCGGAGCGCATGAGCAGGTATTGTGCGTAAATACTGGCAGATGGGAACGGTTCATCCTGCGTTTGGAGCAACGCATCAAAATCGTTGGAAAAGCCATCGGCCGTTGGAATAACCGTATGCGGCTCCGCCTGACATTGCTCATTAACAAGATCCGACCACGCGCGTTCATCGAAAGCCGGATTGTCGGATGCAGATGTAAATGTGGCAAGTCGATGCCCCGAGGGGAGAAGGCGGGATGCATGGCATACGATCGATGAGCTGTCGAGCCCACCGGACAGGCAGGCGCCCACAGGTACATCCGATCTCAGCCGCAATGAAACAGAAGAGTCAAACAAGCGTCGAAATTCAGCCTCGGCTTCATGTGAGGAAATTTGACGTGAGGCAAGTTTTGCGTCGCTGGGCGGCTGCCAGAAAGCAACGGGTGTTACCGTATGAGGTTCAGAGGGCCGTACAACCGCATAATGCCCCGGCGGGAAAGCGTTGATACTGTCGTAAAAGGTTTCGTGCGTATGATTGACAATACCCCATCGCAGAAAGTCAGCCGCACGGGCGCGGTTGAGTGTCCGCCGAATACCGGCCGCCAGCAACCCTTTGATCTCGGAGGAGAAGAACAGAGTGCCATTTTCGTGTGCGACATGTAATGGCTTCACACCGAACCGGTCCCGGGAAAGAACGAGCACCTGTCGGCACCGGTCCCATATTGCAAGCGCCCACATACCATTAAAGCGGGCAAAGGCATCTACATTCCATTCGCGGTAAGCCGCCAGGACAACTTCCGTGTCTGTTCCGGTGCGGAAGATATGGCCAAGGGCGGACAGCTCATCGCGCAGTTCAATGTAATTGTAAACTTCGCCATTGTAGCAGATGACGTGATCACCATCTGCACTGGCCATGGGCTGAAGGCCGGCATCGCTTGTATCCAGAATGGCAAGCCGCCGGTGCCCCAGAGCGATTTGCGATGGGTGAGCATGGTCTGCTTGCGTGGATATATGCGCATGACCATCAGGACCAATGAAAGCAAAGCCCTCACCATCCGGGCCTCGATGGGCTTGTGCCCGGGTCATCGGGCCGATCATGCTCAACGATGCCGGTTGTGACGCAAGAATGCCAGCTATGCCGCACATGATGAACCTCTAGATGGAATGCCTGCGCAGGACCTGGTCGCGCAGACGCTTGAGAATAGACCAGTCAGGGCGGATTGATGAAAGGAGTGGGACTTTCTCATACCTTGAAATGGCTTTGAGAACATAGAGGCAGAAGGACATGTAGGAAACACTCGTCGCGAGCGCCGCTCCTATAAGTCCAAAGGGAGGGATCAGGATAAAGCAGGTGAGGAGCGTTGTACCTGTTGCCAGCGCCGCAGCAATGGATGCGTCCGTCGACCGGTTTTGAGAGAACAGGTAGAAAGAGCCGACAGCACCAATCGCCATGGCATAAATGCCGGGGATGAGAAGAAGAGAGGCCAATATTGCCGGGTGAAACTCAGCATCGAAAATGACCAGAATCGCGATGGGGGGCGCGCTGAGCGCAATCGGAAGCATAGCCAGAAGGAGCGAGCTTAGTGGACGCAAGACCCGCGCGGCGGAAGGAGTCCGATGGCTGGCCTGGTGAGTAAGGGTGGCGTTGACCAGCGATCGTGGCAGGTAGAGGAAAATCTCCACAGCCGCCACGGCAACGGAATAGACACCCAATGTGGCCAGGCCCCAGTAGTTGGCAAGGATGAAGTTATCGAGCCGAAAATTGGCGGCACTCATCATGAAATAAGGGTAGGAGCGCCATGCATATCCGACTTGCCGGTTCAGGGTTATCCGGTGGACAAAGACGCGATAGTCGGCGCGCCGCCAGGATATCAGTGTCCAGTATCCGGCACACAAGGCCAGTCCGATTGTCCAGGCGGCCATCCCGCTTTCGACGCTGATCTCGCCCCTTAGTCCTTCCCACACCAAACCGGCGACAAACACAAGCATGTGCACGAAGGTGCCCGCCAGTCGATGGCCGAAACAATTGTGCCCATAGAGCAATGCTCCTGAGACCAGGGCAAGGGTGCCCAGTGGAATGGCGAGGAGCAGCAGGCCGTAGAGAGGAGGGGAGAGTTCACTCAATATACTTGTTTGGTGCCACAAGCCTATCAAGCCGCCAACACCCAGCGCGCTGAAAGGTAAGGTGAGCAGTAGTGAGTTTCCCAGAAGGGCCTGACTTCTGCCTAGTGCATGGGCACGCGCTTGCCAGAAATTGTTGGATGTATCCAGACCCAGAACACACATTGTCGTGACGAGCGCAAAGGTCGCCAAAAATAGCGTATATGAACCCTGCGCCGCTGGGCCGAGCAACCATGCAAAGAGCAGAAGTGCAATTGCCTTGCCCAATAACAAGATTGCATTCTCAAATGCAGCAAGAAGTGCAGAATTTTTCATGTTTTTGGGCAAGCATGTCCAGATTGAGATTGTCCGGACCATACTCTGCCCGTTCTCGGGTGCCTAGGTCGCGGAAAAGCAAAAACAGTGTTTCTATGGCTTTTGCGACTGGTTTGCAGTTGGCATAATCAGAAATGAGTCCATATCAGGTGCGGGAAAAGAGAGTTTGAATATCTGGGTTGTAAACCATTACGCCGTACCTCCGGGGCAGTCCGGCGGAACCCGCCATTGGGTGCTTGGTCAGCATTTACGCAAAGCAGGGCATTCGGTCGCCATCATCGCGGGGAATGTGAACTATCATGAGAGGGCATCAGCGGACGCGGATACGGATTACCGCGCCCGGTTGCAGGAACATGGGGGAATCAAATTCCTCTGGTTGAACGTGCCTGAATACAAAGGTTCTCTGTTGCGTGTCTTGAGCATGATTGTCTTCGCGCTGCGGACGATTTTTGGACGGGCATCCGGTTATCTGCCGCGGCCTGACGTTATTATCGGATCAACCCCGCACCCGTTTGCAGCTTTTGCGGCGCTCGTCCTTGCACGGCGGTTTAAGGCGAAATTCGTTCTGGAAGTCAGGGATATCTGGCCGGAATCGCTTGTCGAACTGGGTGGTTATTCATGGTTTCACCCTTTTATTGTTTTGCTCGACCAGCTTGAAAAACTGTTGGCGCGGAAAGCTGACCGCATCATCTGTTTGCTGCCCAAGGCACATGACGACCTCATTCGTAAAGGCAGCCACAGGGATAAAATTACCTGGATCCCGAACGGTGTCGATTTGTCTTTGTTCACTTCGCCGGAGCCCAAGAAACGGGATGGCGACTTTATCGTCATGTATGCTGGCGCACATGGTGTGGCAAACGGGTTGGATGTGGTACTGGACGCAGCAGCACTTTTACAGGATCGCGGGTGCGGAGGCGTTACATTCGTTCTGGTTGGAAATGGAACCCAGAAAGAGCGGCTGAAGGCGAACGCTGCCAAGCGCGCCTTGGCAAATGTTGTTTTCAAGGACAGTGTGCCTAAGAACGCGATTCCCGCTGTGCTGGCAGCGGCGGACGCATGCTTTATGCATTTGCGCGATCTGCCGGTATTTCGGTGGGGGGTCAGCCCGAACAAGCTTTTTGATTACATGGGGGCGGCACGTCCGGTCATTTTTGCGGTGAATACGAGTGTTAACCCTGTAGAAAATGCCAATGCAGGGCTCACTATTCCGCCGGAGAACCCGGAAGCACTGGCAGATGCGGTTATGGAGCTGGCGGGATGCAGCGACGAGGAAAGGGCCCGGATGGGTGCGGCTGGGCGCGCCTATGTCATTTCCGAGCACGGTGCCGAGGTGTTGGGCGAGCGCCTGTCCACCTTGTTGGCCGATCTGTGATGAAGAAAGACTGTCAACGATAATCACAGGAATGTCAGTGTGGTACTTAAACACCGTCCAGCGAGATGGTGTCAGGCCCGTTAATTGAGAAAAAGCTTGCATCTGGGCGCTGCATGTATGAACGGTGCAGTCGAATTGTGCTACCTTGCACTGGAAATCAAGAAAAGTTTACACCGCTCCATCTTCGGGGCGGGCAGGACAGTGGGCAGGCCTGAATGCTGGCAATGGGGACAGATCGGGGAGCATCAGAAGATGCTTCGGCACAGCCACGTCATGTGTGGATCATTAATCATTTTGCCCTGACGCCGGATCAGGCGGGTGGTACACGGCATTTCGAACTCTCCAAGGCTCTCAACGAGAATGGTTTCCAGGTCACAATTATCGGGGCCGGGCAACAGCATATTTCAGACCGAAACCATGTGCCGACGGGCCAAAAATGGGCAAAAGAAGAGATTGAAGGGGTTTCCTTTCATTGGATGAAAACCCCCAGCGCCAGCGCCCGTATCATTAGAAGAATTTGGAACAATGTCGTTTTCGCTGCACGTACGCTCTGTCGGCAGGGGCTTAAAGCACAACCCAAGCCCGATTATGTGGTCGGCACCTCTCCCGATCTTATTTCAGCTCTTTCAGCTTACGTGGTCGCACAAAGGATGAAAGTCCCCTTTGTCCTGGAAGTCCGGGATATCTGGCCGCTCTCGGCTGTACAAATTGGGCAATTCTCGACCTATCACCCTTACATTTTGCTCTTGGGTTTTCTGGAGCGCTTCCTTTATCGAAATGCAGACTGGATCGTTACGCTCCTGCCGAATGCGCACCGGCATATCGTGCCAAATGGTGGGAATGCTGAAAAAATTACCTGGATACCAAACGGGTCCGGAATTGCATCAAGGCCGATCGCTGAGTGTCAAGCGCGCAGCGAAAGCGAAAAATTTACACTGATGTACGCCGGAACTCATGGTAATGCGAATAATCTGGAATCGCTTTTGCGTGCAGCACGTATCCTTAAAGGCCGCGGACTTACTGAAAATCTGGCCATCCGTCTGATCGGCAATGGTCCCAGCAAAGCAAACCTGAAAACGATGGCAGAGGAATGGGCGCTCGATTTTATCACGTTCGAACCCGCAGTCTCGAAAGCGCTGGTCCTGCAACGATTGTCAGAAGCCGACGCATTCTGTCTCATTTTCCATGGTCACGAGGTCTACAATTTCGGCGTAAGCGCGAACAAGCTGTATGACTATTTGTCGGTTGGAAGGCCCATCATTCTGGCACTGAATGGCGAGTACAATCCGGTCGCGGATGCCCGGGCGGGGATATCTGTTCTGGCGGATGATGATCAGGCTTTGGCCGATGCTATTGCTGAAATGACACGGACTCCGGAAGACGAGAGGCAGGCAATGGGTAAGCGCGCACGCGCGTATGCCTTGAAGCATCACAGCATGGAGGGCCTCGGCCGGAAGTTCGCCAACGTCCTAAACAATATCCAGCCGCCGAACTAAGTGAGAAAGTGAATGGAAAAGAAGGTTTTGACAATTGTTGGGGCTCGCCCTCAATTCATCAAGGCGGCGGTTGTGAGCAGGGTAATAGCCCGCGTACCGGGTGTCACAGAAAGCATGGTTCATACCGGACAGCACTACGATCAAGGCATGTCCGATATTTTCTTTCAGGAGCTCAAAATTCCTGCGCCAGCACATAATCTGGCAGTTGGCTCAGGGAGCCATGGGGCCCAGACCGGACGTATGCTGGAGGGGATTGAAAAAGTTATCCAGGAGGAGAGGCCTGATTGGGTTCTTGTTTACGGAGACACAAACTCAACCCTTGCCGGCGCGCTTGCCGCATCGAAGTTGCATATTCCTGTCGCGCATGTCGAGGCGGGCTTGCGGTCGTTTAATAAGGCAATGCCTGAAGAACAGAACAGGATTGTGGCAGATCATTTGTCTGATCTTCTATTGACGCCGACATCGTCTGCGACAGAAAACCTCGCGCGTGAAGGAATAAAGGGCGAGAAAGTACGCTTTGTCGGCGACGTTATGTACGACGCGACTCTCTTCGCCAAGGAAGCCGTTCAGACAGAAACAGGAAAGAGCGTCACATCCGGAAAACCCTATATTCTTGCAACGATACACCGTGCGGAGAACACGGATGATCCTGCGCGCCTCGCTGCTATTTTTGGTGGATTGTCTGAGGTTGTGCAGGACATGGAAGTTGTACTGCCCCTGCACCCGCGTACAAGAAGCCTGATCGCGAAGGACTCTCATTTGTCTGCATACGCGGACCATTTGACGGTTGTCGAACCCGTTGGCTATTTTGAAATGGCACGTCTGGAAGCGGGGGCTGAGCTTATTGCTACCGACTCAGGGGGGGTGCAGAAAGAAGCCTATTTTCATGGCAAACCCTGTGTCACCTTGCGCGATGAAACAGAGTGGGTGGAGCTGGTTTCCATGGGGTGGAACAGGTTGCAATCTCCGACATCGGGGGCGGCTGTCGCTCAAGCCATCCGTGCCGCGATCGGGCAGTCGGGGCAATCTGGCGCGACCCCTTATGGTGACGGCCGTGCCGGAGAAAAGGTGATAGCGGCCATGTTTGGTAAGGATGTGACAAGAGGGTGAGGAGCCCTCATTTTCTGCGGCCCGGTGGAGGCAGCAGAAGTGCTTGCCGATATGGATAGCTATGGTAGAAAGTCCCCTTCACTTGGTCGAGGTGAATGAAGTCAGCAGGGCTTGGGGGGCAGCCAAAGCCAAGTTGGCAGGTGCGTGGCCGGGATAACGTGAAAGTAGCGCCGCGGGATATTAGTTTTAGAATGGGGACAGGTCACCATGAATACGAGTGAAATGCGACAGCAAAAGACGAGTGCAAAGGGGCAGGCAGTCGTCGCCAAGATTTTGTCGCGAGAGGCCAAAGTCGGCGTCGTCGGGCTGGGATATGTAGGCTTGCCGCTGGTGCAGCTGTTCTGCAAACAGGGATACAAAGTTGTTGGCTTCGACATTGATCAACCAAAAGTGGATCTGCTGAATGCCGGGAAAAGCTATATCGGGCATATTCCTTCGAAAAACATCTCCGATCTTTTGGAAAAGAAGCAGTTTGAGTCCACAACTGACTTTGATCGTATTGGTGAAGTTGATGCGATCGTCGTGTGCGTGCCTACACCACTGACAAAGCATAGAGAACCTGATCTCGGGGCCATCATTGCAACCTCTGAAGCGATCACGTCACGGCTTCGCGATGGACAGATTGTGATCCTGGAGTCGAGTACGTTCCCCGGCACCACCGACGAAGTGGTGAAGCCGATCCTGGAGAAGAGCGGACTGGTGGCCGGAGAGGATTTCTTCCTTGCGTATTCGCCGGAGAGAGAAGACCCCGGCAACAAAGTTCATACAGCGAAAAGCACACCAAAAGTAGTTGGTGCCGATGGCATAGATGCATTGGAAATTGCTGATGCGCTTTACACCAGCATCATTGATGCAACGGTTGTCGTTTCAAACAGCCGGACGGCGGAAGCGGTGAAACTCACCGAGAATATTTTCCGTTCTGTCAATATTGCTTTGGTCAACGAACTCAAAATCATCTACGACAAAATGGGTATTGATGTTTGGGAAGTGATCGATGCGGCTGCAAGCAAGCCATTTGGTTTTATGCCGTTCTATCCCGGCCCTGGGCTCGGCGGTCATTGTATCCCTATTGACCCGTTTTATCTGACCTGGAAAGCCCGGGAGTATGATGTGCCAACACGGTTCATCGAACTGGCAGGGGAAATAAACACGCATATGCCAAGCTATGTCGTGTCCCGTTTGAGCGAGGCGTTGAATGAGCATTTTGAAAAATCCATAAAAGGATCAAAAATTCTCATTCTCGGTATCGCCTACAAGAAAGATGTGGACGACATGCGCGAAAGCCCGTCGCTTGTACTCATCGAACGGCTGGAGGCTGCAGGGGCGAAGGTCGAGTTCTATGATCCGTTCATCCCGGTTATCCCTCACACGCGCGAGCACGACAATCTGTCGGGGCGCAAGTCCGTTGAGCTATCCGCGAAGGTTGTTGAGGGGTTTGATGCCGTTCTGATTTCAACAGATCATACGGATGTTGATTATCAGCTTGTCTCACAGAAAGCGCGGCTCGTAATCGACACACGCAACAGAGCCTATCGCGGTGCGGACGCGAACGCGATTATTGTCAAAGCTTAAGAGTTGGATGAATGACAAAGTCAAAAACAGGGGTAGTGGTTTGTGGATGCGGCCACTGGGGCAAGAACCTTGTCCGCAATTTTGCAGAACTCGGCGCTCTCGCTGGAGTCAGTGATCCAAATTCGGAATTGGCGGAGAAATTTGCCAAGGAGTTTTCTGTTCCGGCACTGACATGGGACGAGGTTCTCTCGTCATCAGCTGACGCTGTGGCCATCGCCGCACCGGCGGAGTTGCATGCGACGCTGGGCGTTGCTGCCATGAAGGCAGGCAAGCATGTATATGTTGAAAAACCCCTGGCACTTAGCAGGCAAGATGGTGAATTGCTGATTGCGACCGCCAAACAGACTGGTCGCCAACTGATGGTTGGGCATTTGCTTCAATATCACCCCGCCTTTATTGCACTGTTGGAAATGGTGCGATCTGGTGATTTGGGTAAGGTTCAATATGTCTACTCGAACCGTTTGAGTTTGGGGAAAATCAGACGGGAGGAGAATGTTTTGTGGAGTTTTGCGCCACATGACATTTCCATGATCCTTGCCTTGGTGGGAGAGGAACCTGATGTAGTGACGAGTACATTTGCACCCATGCTGCATGAAAAAATTTCAGACAGCGTTCAGGTCCAGCTGAAATTCCCAAGTGGCGTTCGTGGTCATATCTTTGCCTCCTGGTTACACCCGTTCAAAGAGCAGAAGCTCGTTGTGATCGGTAGCGAGGGCATGGCTGTTTTTGACGACAGAGCGGGCTGGAATGAAAAATTGACGCGCTATCGTCATACGATCAACTGGGGCGGAGCCGTGCCGACGCCGAAGGCCGCGGATGCTGAACCTGTGCCCTTGCCCGAAGCTGAGCCGTTGAAGCTGGAATGTCAGCATTTCATTGATTGTGTGGCAACCAACTCACGTCCCCGGACAGATGGGGCGGAAGCGTTGCGGGTTCTGAACGTTCTGCTCGCGGCTGATCCTGATGCCGCAAAAGAAAAGAGTGGGGACCGTTTTCCGGGTGTCAAAATTCACGAGAGTGCTTACGTGGATGAGCCCGTTTCCATCGGTGAAGGAACGCGGATCTGGCATTTTTCCCATCTGCTGGGGAATGTGCAGGTGGGGCGTTCCTGTTCAATTGGACAGAATGTTGTTATCGGGCCGAACGTGAAGGTAGGCAACAATTGCAAGATCCAGAACAATGTCAGCCTTTATGATGGTGTCGAAATTGAAGATGGTGTTTTTTGTGGCCCTTCCTGTGTATTCACAAACGTGAACAACCCTCGTTCTGAAGTTGAACGGAAGGATGAATTTCGCAAAACCCTCGTGAAGAGAGGGGCCAGCATCGGTGCAAACGCGACGATCGTTTGTGGAAACTCACTGGGTGAGTATAGCTTCGTCGCAGCAGGCGCGACTGTGACAAAGGACGTGCCGGCATACGCTTTGATGGCAGGGGTGCCAGCAAAACGCATCGGCTGGATGAGTAAAGCTGGTGGACGTTTAGGAGCAGATCTCATCTGCCCGATTGATGGAACGCAATATCGCGAGAAAAGTTCAGACGAACTTGTCGCTGTGACGGAGTGAGATAAAAATGGCCGGTGCAAATATTCAATTTATCGATCTTGCCGCTCAGCAGGCGAAAATCCGCGACAAGATTGATGCGGGGATCGCGCGCGTTCTGGATCATGGGCAATATATTATGGGCCCGGAAGTGCGTGAGTTTGAGGCAC
This sequence comes from Rhodobiaceae bacterium, assembly GCA_002715765.1. Taxonomy (GTDB): domain Bacteria; phylum Pseudomonadota; class Alphaproteobacteria; order Parvibaculales; family Parvibaculaceae; genus Mf105b01. Next base: position 14,844 of record PAZY01000049.1, read on the forward strand.
AGTTGGCAGGGTTTACGGGCGCGGAGCACGCGTTTGGGTGCGCCAATGGTACAGATGCGCTGGCTGTTGTTCTGATGGCCTGGGGTGTTGGACCGGGGCACGCCGTCTTTGTGCCATCTTTCACCTACGTGGCGAGCGCCGAAGTGGCGGGCATGCTGGGCGCAACGCCGTTTTTTGTCGATGTGCACGAAGATACGTTCAATATTGATCCTGAGAGCTTTGAAAAAGCGATTGGTGAAGCAAAGGCTCTGGGGCTGGAAGCGACGGCTGTCGTCCCCGTAGATTTGTTCGGGCAACCTGCTGATGTGCCCGCGATCCAGAGGATTGCCGATGCGAACGGTGTGAAGGTTCTTGTGGACGCAGCACAGAGTTTCGGTGCGACACTGCATAACAAGCGTGTTGGCACATGGGGGCACGCCACGACGACCAGCTTCTTCCCGGCAAAGCCGCTGGGCTGTTATGGGGACGGTGGGGCTATCTTCACCAACGATGCCGAACTGGGCAAAGTCATTGATTCCATTCGTCTCCACGGTAAAGGGCGTGAGAAATACGATAATGTCCGTATCGGGATGAATTCGCGCCTGGATACGCTGCAAGCCGCTATTTTGAAGGAAAAGCTCGCAATTTTTCCGGAAGAGGTGATTGCCCGTGACCGGGTGGCTGCCCGCTATACGGCAGCGTTGAAGGACGTCGCACGGACACCGAAGCTGATCGATGGCGCGACATCGGTGTGGGCTCAGTACACGCTTATCGTGGATGATCGGGATGCTGTTCAGGCAAAGTGCAAGGAAGCAGGAGTCCCGACGATGGTTTACTACCCAGTGGCGCTTTCACAACAGACAGGTTACAAACACTATCCCGGCGTCAGTGGCGGTACCCCCGTTTCGGACAGCCTCTCCGGTCGTGTTCTGAGCCTGCCGATGCACCCGTACCTGACGGAAGATGATCAGGACATGATTATAGAAACTGTCAGAACCGTATTGGGTTTCTAGTCTTGTTGTCTCATCCGGAACGGAGGTCCGCGCTGGACATCTCGGTAGTGCATGCCTTAGTGGTTTCTAGAGAGGTTGGCGTCTTGCGGAGTAAATTTAGCAACAACGAGTACGAACTCGTGCGGGGATGGGTGGATTAGAAATATTCACACGCGAGTCTGCCGCGCAGAGTATAGATTGCTGCCACAGCGCGACATCGTTGGTAACGGACCGAGGCGTGCGCAAGTCGTTATATGATTGGGTGAGGTAGTTTGGCGATAAGTTCGACAAGAGCGGTGAGAACGTTGCCAGGATCAGGAGACTAACGGCTGAATTATTCCGGGTAGCGGAGGAGCAATATGCCCTGAAAAGGCAACGACGTATTCCGCGAAGAGTCGCCACTGGCGTGTGGTTTCATCAAGATCACCATACACTAGCGAGCACTACGTCGGGTACCTTCTTAGGGGGCATTTCAGCGAGTTCCATGCGTGGTTTAAGGCAGGCATACAATCACAAATGAGAACTGCCGTCATCTGACAGGATCGATTGAGCAACCTTGGCTGAAGAGCGGTTGCGGGTATGGTTATCGCGAAATCAATTGTAGTCTGTTCAGCTTTGTTGAACCTGAGCCTAGAAGATAGTGGCCTAAACCTGATGCAGGCTAAGGAATTGTGTGCGCTGGTTGTTTGAGGCTACCATTGCGGTAAGAATGATTGAGGGGCATCGGTATTACGTGTATGTGGGCACGAGGACTGGCGCCACTTAATAGTCGCGATTGATCTCTATGCTTGTAAAGGTGGTGCACAGTCGATGAAGTCGCGGATACGAGAGCTATTCGTTCGTGAAGTCTTACTAACGGCCGTCTGGAGGTAGCAACCCGAAGGTAAGGTATGATCCATCCAGATCAAGGGTTGCTGATTAGCAGCTACAAATGATGAGGTTTCCTAAAAAATCACAATTCAAACGCAAGCGTGAGTAGGTGTGGAAGCTGCTAAGATGATGTTTTCGTCGGGAGTCTCTTTGTTTCATTCCAAGTCCACAAAGCAAGGGTGGATGTCAGCTAGAATGTGTTTAATTGTATCTGATAACTCTACAGTCCAAGGCGAAGCTATGCTAAGCGTGGGATGTTGTCCTCACACAGTCTGAAAGGGCAACGAACACGAAGCCGTAAGGCATCTACAATCTTTGGAACGCTTCAGTTGTCAATTTGCCAGATAGCGGAAGCGATAGGTGGGATGATAAAGCAAAGGCCGAATTTTGTACGCCAAGAGAATGCTTCCGTCGTGAGATTGTGTCCTGATCTGGCAAAACTGCGTGGATTAATTAATGTAGATAGTTTTAAGTCTTTTGAAGAGGGAATACGGAGAACGGTGGGTGAGGGCTGAAAGTGCTCAGGCAGTTGAAGGTAGCATGCGTTAGAGTGGCGCGAATAATCCTCGACGTTTTTTTCTTGCCGGTTCTCATTCTTGCCGCGGGCACGTCGCGTTTCGCAATTAAAAAAATTGATGTTGGTCTTGGGCCGCTTCCACTAATTAATAGTATTTCCCATAAACAAGCTCTAATAAGAGCTGGGTTTTCCGCCGAGACTTATTGCGATTCAGTTTGGCATATCATTTCCGATTTCGATATTCGATTTGATAAAATGTTGCCGGGACCACTTGCTCTAGTAAGAGCCTATTTCGCATTTGTTTGGTCCGTATTTCGGTACAAGGTTTTGTATATCAGCTTCTCGGGAGGAGCATTACATTCTACGCCTTTACTTGCTTATATTGAGCCATACCTCACAACACTCGCTGACATAAAAGTTGTAATCCTTCCATATGGTTCCGATGTTTATAGAGCGGATTTGTGTCCCGACTCAAAAATGGCGGAGGCGATGGACATGGATTACCCGAACAATCGTGTTTATCTCGGGCGAGTAAGAAGAAAGGTGGAGAGTTGGTCAAGACACGCAGACTATGTTGTGTCGGGCTGTGATTGGGTCGACTACATGCAAAGTTGGGATTTGCTTATGCTCTCCCATTTTGCAATTGATACTGTTGACTGGAGCCCCAGCCGGACAAGTGGCGATAAGAAGAGCGGAGATGATGGTGAGATTAGAATTTTACATGCTCCAAATCATCGAGCGCTAAAAGGAACATCTGCTTTTCTGGCTGCAACGGAAAAACTGAAATCAGAGGGGTACCGTATTCAAGTTGTTCTCTTGGAGAAAGCTTCTAACTTTGAGGTTAGGAATGCAATTGAGAGTGCGGATATAGTAGTGGATCAACTAGTTATTGGTTGGTACGCGATGTTCAGTATCGAAGCAATGGCGATGGGACGACCCGTTGTATGTTATCTGCGTGAAGATCTGCTCGAGATGTATGAAGCGGAGCAGCTAATTGACCGCGAACAGCTACCTATAGTGTCCGCGACACCTGATTCAATATACGATGTTCTTAAAATGCTGATTGATGATGCAGAAATAAGGAAAGAGTTGTCGACACGAGGACCTTGGTTCGTGGACCGCTATCACTCAATTTGTGCTATCGGAAAAATATTTGAGTTTGTGAACGCTCAGATCGGATTGAAACCTGCCGAAGTGACGTAGTGCATCTTCAAAAGACACAAGTGGCACACCTTGAGATCGGTGCTGCTTCAGACGATCAATGCGACTAAGTCATGGAATAAAGAAAAATTTTATGTTGCAATCTATCGGTACTCGAGCTCTGTAAATGAACACTAATACTTTGCAGGTATGTTTGCTTGGTCTCGCTTTTCTTTTTCCATGGATAGGGTTTCTTGTCCCCCGGAGCGCAGCTCTTATTGTACCTCTGTTTGCTGTTCTGCTTTTGCTGGGAACCGGTTGGGAGAAGAGGTCGCTTCAGGACTATCGTTCACCTGTCTGGATCGGATTTTTAATCTTTCTGGGGCTGGCCCTTCTCAGTCTTCTGTGGTCGCTCAATAGCGAGGGAGCAGGGGAACGTATTGAGAAATTGGTTATGTTTCTGCCCATAGGCCTTTCGCTGGCCATACGGCTGAACGGGATGGGGCTGCAATCGTCAGTAAAGAATGTCGAATGGGCGCTTGTAGCTGGAGCTGGTATCGCGCTGGCCGCGCTCTGGTTTCACATGGTAACGGATGGCGGCGTCTTTGCACTTTTAAATCCCGACTATACCAGCGTCGAGAAGGCCGTATCCGTAAATCGCCCAAGCGCCATTCTTCTGCTCAGTCTGACCGCTGTTTTTTTGAGTTTGAACAGCGTCTTCAATAGAAGTGCCGCCCTGCTTTTTGTGGTGGTGTTGATGGTGAGCCTGCCTTTCACCACAAGCCAAACAGCCTCCATCGGAATTCTGCTCTGGGCACTCACTTGGGCACTGGCGCAGATGAGCGCGAGGTTTGCCGGCTGGGCGGTACTTGTGGGGGGCTGTGTTCTGATTTTCACAATGCCAGCCCTTGTCCTCGTGGTGGAAATGTTCGACGTGGAGCGCACATTTGACTATGGCGCGGGGTCCGTCGGTGCACGCCTTGATATCTGGTACGCCGTGACACACAAAATTCTGCAATCACCCCTATGGGGCTTTGGTCTGGAGGCCAGCAGGGTGGTAGCGGACTGGGCATTCGAGTTCAAATATGTCAGCGGGATCAATATCCCACACCCTCACAATGGTATTTTACAAGTCTGGCTGGAATTTGGGGTGATCGGTGCAGGTCTCGCGGCTGCCGCATGGGTGGCTCTGGTGCGTGGCGTTAGGCATTTCAGCCCGCAGACACGGCCGGCGCTCTATGCGGGTCTGATCGCCTTCCTGTTTATCCTGTCCGTTTCTCACGGGCTCTGGCAGAGCTGGTGGGTCAACGCCGTGTTCGGTGCGGCGGCGCTGACAATCCTTGTCGCCCGCAGGGCAGGTTCAGGGGCTGAGGGCGCATCCGCAAATCAGGTCTAGCTCTTTTGGGGCGCCGACTAACCTGTTGCGACAGGCCTAATTCCGGCTATTGCGCGCCGATTTCTCATGCTAAGACGTGGACACCGCGCGCATGGACGGGCGGAAATTTGACTTGGCGCGCGGGACTGTATGACTAAAACAGCACTTATTACCGGTATTTCAGGGCAGGACGGGGCTTATCTTGCCCGCCTTCTGGTGGACAAAGGCTACAAAGTTTATGGAGCCCTGCGGCGCGGCGCGGGGCTGAACACCGGGCGGTTGGAAGAGCTGGGCGTTCTGGATGAGATCGAACTGTTGTCGTTCGAGCTTTTGGAATATGCCAACATTGCCCGCGCTCTCGACCAGGCAAAACCCGACGAAATTTACAATCTGGCAGCGCAGAGCTTTGTCGGTACCTCGTTTGATCAACCGATCTACACCAGCGAAGTGGATGGTCTGGGGGTCACCCGCATGCTTGAAGTGCTCCGCACCGCTGGGGGCACAACCCGTTTCTACCAGGCATCGACGTCTGAAATGTTCGGCAAGGTTCATGAGGTGCCTCAGCGGGAAACGACGCCTTTTTATCCCCGCAGTCCCTATGCCGTGGCCAAACTCTACGCCCACTGGATGGTCGTGAATTATCGTGAAAGCTACGGCATGTATGCGGCATCAGGTTTGCTGTTCAATCATGAGTCACCCCTTCGCGGTACCGAATTCGTCACCCGCAAGGTCACGCTCGCACTTGCCCGTATTGCACTCGGCGAGCAGGAGCTTCTGAGTGTCGGTAACGTGGATGCGGAGCGGGACTGGGGGTTTGCCGGGGATTATGTGGATGGCATGTGGCGGATGCTCCAGCAAACAGCGGCGGATGATTATGTTCTGGCTACAGGCCGCACGACAAAGGTACGCGACTTTATCTCGGCATCCGCAAAGGCGCTCGATATGGATCTGGAATGGACGGGCGAGGGGAGCCAGGCCAAAGCCATAGATCGAAAATCAGGCAAGATCATAGTGGATGTGGATCCTCAGTTCTTCCGCCCTGCAGAGGTGGACCTGTTGTTGGGGGATGCCTCCAAGGCAAAGTCTGTGCTGGGCTGGAAACCCAGAGTGGATCTGGATGAATTGACGAACATGATGGTCAAGGCCGACTATGACCGGGTAAAAAACCGGACCCTCCGGTTCTAGCCGCAGGCATGTGATTTTCACAGAGCGTGTGGCGCCGACAAGGGGATTGGGGGCGCGCAGTTTGGGCACAGTGAAGGGTGACACAACCATGAGCGGGCAAGGCCGGACAATACCGCTTTGGAAAAAGACGTTTGATGTCGCGCTTGCCACCGTTCTCTTGTTGGTTGCGGCCCTGCCAATCTGCATCCTGGCCATATGGGTCTATTTGTCGATGGGGCGGCCCGTGTTTTTCCGTCAGGTGCGCCCGGGCTTGAAAGGTGCGCTGTTCGGGCTGGTGAAATTCCGTACCATGACCAATGAACGGGGAGAGGATGGAGAGCTTCTGCCCGACGCGGCGCGTCTGACGCGGGCCGGACGCTTCTTGCGTGCGACCAGTCTCGACGAACTGCCTGAACTCTGGAATATTTTAAAAGGTGAGATGAGCTTCGTGGGACCACGGCCACTCCTGCCGGCTTACTTGCCGTACTATCTGCCGGAGCAGGCGCGTCGGCACGAGGTGCTACCGGGGCTGACGGGGCTCGCTCAGGTCAGCGGGCGCAATGCCCAGACCTGGGAGGCGCGTTTCCGCCATGATGTGGAATATGTTGATACATTATCGTTCTGGGGAGATATGAAAATTCTTGCCAGAACAGCCTGGACTGTACTGCGTCGCGATGGGGTGAACGCCGAGGGGCATGAAACGATGCCGCGCTTCGACGAGATGGTAAAGGCGGGGACAACGCGGGGGCGGTTGCCAGACGGGCAGGAGAGCGCAGGCGAGGAGGCAATATGACCGGTATCTGGATATTGGGCGGCGGNGGGCACGCCAAGGTCGCGCTTGCAACANTGGCGGCAGACGGCAAGGCGATCGCAGGCCTCTATGATGATGATCCCGCAAAGCAGGGGCTCAGGCTGCTTGGCCACGAAATCATTGGTGTCACCCCGCCCGAAGACTGGTGGAATAGTGAAACACGTAGCGCCTTTATCGCTATTGGCAGCAACAAAATACGCGAACGCGTGGCGGCACGGCGGGCAAACTGGGCTGTTGCGCGGCATCCCGCAGCACACGTCCACGCCACCGTCGCCCTTGCAGCCGGCACATTGGTTTGTGCCGGGGTTGTGATCCAGCCGGACACGTGCTTGGGGGCACATGCCATCGCCAATACGGCCTGTTCGATCGACCACGATTGTCGGATCGGTGACTTTGCCCACATCGCGCCGGGGGCTCATCTGGCGGGTGGCGTGACGGTTGGGGCACGCTCCTTTATCGGGATCGGTGCGAGTATCGGTCCGGGTGTGAGGATCGGGGACGATGTGACAGTCGGTGCGGGGGCGGCTGTTCTGCGCGATATCCCGCACGGGGAGACCTGGGTCGGTGTCCCCGCCCGTTCTACCGGCAATGCCGGGTAAGGATTGACGAAGCGGGGCAAACCGGTTTCAGTGCCGCCTTGGAGCCACCCTGGGTAAGGAAAAAGGCAAGAAAAAGATGAGTGATCCAGAGCGTATTTTCCTCTCACCGCCTCATATGTCAGGCCGCGAACGCGACCTCGTGGGAGAGGTTTTCGACAGCAATTTCATTGCGCCGGCGGGGCCCATGATTACCCGCTTCGAGAACGAGTTTTGTGCGTTGACGGGCCACAAATCAGCCGCGGCCCTGTCCAGCGGAACGGGCGCCATGGATATCGCTCTGCGTATGTTGGGGGTCACCACGGGAGATGAGGTCTGGGTCGCAAATCTCACTTTCATCGGCGGTGTCTCACCTATCCTGTATCGCGGTGCCGTCCCCCGTTTTCTGGATGTGGCCGCCAACACATGGACGCTCGACCCCGATCTTCTGAAAGATGAGCTTGGTAAAGCCGATAAGGAAGGGCGTTTGCCGAAAGTCGTCATCCCTGTGGATCTGTACGGGCAGTCCTGCGACCTGGATCGGATCGTTACCACCTGCGATGCTTACGACATTCCGGTCGTGGTTGATGCCGCAGAGTCGGTTGGCGCACGGTACAAGGACAGACATGCGGGGAAAGGGGCCCGCATGGCAGTCTATTCCTTCAATGGCAACAAGATCATCACGACAGCAGGAGGCGGCATGCTGGCGAGCGACGATGAGGAGCTGATTGCGCGGGCACGATATCTCTCCCAGCAAGCCAGACAGCCCGTGCCTCACTACGAGCATACAGAAACCGGTTACAATTACCGTATGCCAAGCCTGTGCGCGGCAGTTGGTGTAGGTCAGCTTGAGGTTTTGGCCGAACGTGTGGCGCGGCGGCGTGAAATTTTTGATACCTACGCCCAGGCCTTCGCAGATCTTGAAGGCGTGGACATGATGCCTGAGGCAGATTACGGCACGGCCAATCGCTGGTTGAGTGTTCTGACGCTGGACCCGGAAACGGTTGCAAAATCACCCATGGAAGTGATTGCCGCAGCCGAAAAAAACAATATCGAATGTCGGCCCGTATGGAAGCCGATGCATGAGCAGCCGGTTTTCAACACCGCGGCCCATGGCGCGACCAGTGTTTCTGACCGCCTGTTTGCAACGGGGCTCTGCTTGCCGTCCGGTTCGTCCATGCGTGCGGTGGATCAGGAGCGCGTAATCAGGCAGATCATCAGCACACTAACCGCTTGATCTGCAGGTGCGCGACCTAATGGGCGTCTTGCACCTGCAACTCGTAAAGCGTGGCATAGAGGCCACGGGCTTTCATCAACGCGTCATGAGACCCCATTTCACGAAGCTCACCCTGCGCGAGTACGATAATCGTGTCAGCCTCGCGAATGGTCTGCAAGCGATGGGCGATGATGATGGATGTCCGACCGGCGGTCAGTTTGCGTAGCGCATCCTGAATAACAAGTTCGGTTTCTGTATCCACACTTGCCGTTGCTTCATCCAGAATAAGAATGTCCGGGTTCATGGCCAAAACCCGTGCAAAGGCGAGAAGCTGTCTTTGCCCGTGGCTTAGGTTACGCCCGCGTTCCACCAGTGGTGTGTCGTACCCCTGGGGCAACCGCTCGATAAACGGATGCGCATTCACCGTCCGGGCGGCCTGAATCGCATCCTCGCGGGATACATTCGGGTCACCCAGAATAATGTTGTCGAGCACCGTACCTGAAAATATGTGGAAGTCCTGCAGGACAACACCGACCCGTCGCCGTACGTCACCCGGCATCACATCCATAATGTCCGTGCCGTCGATGAAGATGCTACCAGGCGCTACGTCGTAAAAGCGACAAAGCAGCCGGATAAGCGTCGTTTTGCCAGACCCTGTCGGGCCGACAATCGCAACACGTTTCCCGGGTTGTATGGTGAAGCTGACATCGCGCAAAATCGGATGGGATGGACGGTACTGAAAGTCGAGATGCTCAAACCGGACTTCACCCCTCAGCGGGACCGGAAGTGGTTTGGATGCCGCCGGTTCGATCAGCGCTTCCTTCCAGTCCAGCGCCTGAAAGATACGTTCACAGCTTGCCATGGCGCGAAAGACAACATTCCATTGCTCGCCCATGGCAACAATCGGGCGAAACAGCATTTCAGTAAAACTGGCAAACAGAATAATACTGCCAAGCGTAACGTCCGCCCCGATCACCTGTGCCCCGCCAAACCAGATGATGGACGCCATCGCCATGAAAATCAGACTGTCCATTGCCGGGCCATAATAGCTCTCGATTTTGACAGCGAGGTTTTCCTGGTGCCTGTTGGTGGAGTTGATGTCCGAGTAGCGTTGGAAGTTGATCTCTTCGCGCTGATAAAGTTGGACAACCTCCATGCCCGAAAGGTTTTCCTGCAGGTTCTCGTTGAGACGGGAGAGGCTGGAGCGGATGTCCCGATAGACTTTCCGGCTGGCCAATCGAAACACGAATGTCGCCGCCGCCGCGATCGGCATCAGGATCAGGAGAATGCCCGTCAGTTCCGGATTGATCGATAGCATGATCGACATCGCAACAAGGAAGGGGACAAACTCCCCCAGCAAAACACCAAATCCCGACAGAAGTTCAAACAGGGTCTCGATATCGTTGGTCACGCGGGTCATCACGCGACCAACCGCCACACGGTCATAGAAGGTTGCGGGTAAACGCTCCAGATGGGCAAAGACATCGCGCCGCAAATCCTTCAGTCCGCTCAGCACGGCCCGGGCGAGCAGAATACGAAACAGATGGCTGAAAAGCCCCGCCATCAATGTCCATCCGGCATAGACGACGCAGGCGGCAATCAGCATGTCGAGCGCACCAAAGCTGGAAACCCATGCAACGAGCGCCTTTTGTCCCATGTCCGGTGCTTCGATATCTCCGGGTGTGGCATCCGCGACAAGCAGTAAGCCATCCACAACGACACGTGTAATAATAACCGGAGCGAGGACCGTTGCTGTCGCACCGATCAGGACAGCGCAGAGCGCGAAAAATGCCCGGCCTCTGTAGGGGCGAAGCCAGCTCAGCAGGCGGCGTAACAAGGCGGTATCAAACCGCTTGCCTTCAATGTCATTGTCGAAGACCGAATAATCTTTTTCCGGGGCTCTCACGTCGCTCATGATGCGTCCTCCGGCAGGTTCTCGCCGGGCACAGCGTTCTGTGCCTCCAGATCGGACTTCAGCGCGTCACGCCGGCTTTGCAGGCGGGCAAGCTCGGCATAGGCACCGCCGGCAGCCATAAGCTCGGCATGGGTGCCGCTCTCCACAATCTCCCCCCGGTCCAGCATGACAATGCGGTCGGCGTGTTGCGCCGTTGAAACCCGGTGAGATACAAGCACCGTTGTCAGACCGTCCCGCAACGACCGCAGACGCGAGAGGATCTTTTCCTCCGTCTCGGTATCGACCGCAGAAAAACAATCATCAAGCAAAAGCACGGGGGCACCGCGAATAAGCCCACGCGCAAGACTGGTGCGTTGTTTTTGCCCGCCCGACAATGTCACACCCCGTTCCCCGACCTCGGTTTCAAGCTTGGAGGGGAATGTGTTGATCGTTTCTCCCAGATCCGCGATTTTTGCAGCGTTCCAAACCTCTTCATTGTTTCGGTCTGGATTGTCGTAAGTGATGTTCTGCCCCAGCTCGTCTGCAAACAGGAACGGGTCCTGAGGGACAAAGGCGATTTCCTGCCGGATCTGCGAAAGCGGAAGCATCCGGATATCACGCCCGTCGAGATAGACGGTGCCCGGAGCCGGGTCGAGCAGTCGCACCAACAGGCGGAGCAGGGTCGATTTCCCGGAGCCGATGCGCCCCAGAACGGCCACTGTCTGTCCTCGCTTGATGGTCATGGAAATATTGTTCAGGGCAGGCCAGTTCTGTGTGGTCTTCTTCTGGCCGGCATGTTGATAGGAGAGGTCTTTAATCATGATTTCCCCACCCACCGCATCAAGAGGGGCGGCGTCATCCGCATCTCGTATTTCCGGTTCGTGATCGAGAATTTCATAAATACGTTCCGTTGCTGATGCCGCCCGTTGAAAGAGGGTCACAATAACCCCGCCTTCCTTGACCGGGGATAACATCATGCCGAGATAAAACAGGAAGGCGGTGAACGTGCCGATTGTCACTTCGCCGCTCATCACCAAAGACCCGCCATAGCCCACGATGATCAGCGTAGCGGCCCCCGTCATCACCAGCATGGTGGAGGTGAGCGCGGAATTGTGAAACATCAGACGAAGAAACGTATCTGCATAATCCCCGCTTTTGGCTTCAAGGCGGGCAATTTCACGTTCTTCCTGCGAATGGGTCTGGATCGTGCGAATGCCGTTCAGGTTTTCCTGCACCTGGGCGGAGAGTTCTGAAAACCCTTCCTGTACCAGCGTTGACTGCACGAATATCTGCCGGGCAATCAACCAGCCGAAAAAGCCGATAACCGGCATAAGCGGCAACAACATCAGTGAAAGCTTGTATGACAGGGTCAGCATAACCCCGAAAGCAATAATGCCCGAGGCGCCAAGCACAAACAGCAGCCGCGAGCCCAGGCCGATCATCATACGGATCAGTTGAAGGTCGTTGATGGCGCGTGCCATCAGGTCGCCGGTTGTAAAACGTGCGAAAAACCGGGGGCCTTGAAGTTGCAGATGCCAATAGAGTTTCTGGCGAAGATCGAAGGCAACTTCCACACCAACCTGGCGCACAAAGCGTCGTCCGAAACTGAATGAGGTGTAGCGGGCACACATCAGGATCAGGATAGCGACGGCGGGCCAGAGCAGATTGGGGACACCACGATTGAGCGAGTCGATGGCGGTCCCCAAAAGCAGGGGCATCCCCGCCTCCAGAAGCCGCCCGAGAATAATCAGCGACATGCCGCCCCAAAACTTGGAAGCATGCACCTGAATAAGAGGAAGAAGCCGCCAAAGAGGGTGCGTGGGCGGTTTGCGCGTCTGCATAAATAGGCCCTTGTTATTATAGTCCGGCCTGCTTGTGGGCCGAACGGTTCTCTACCTCTTCAGAGGCAGAAAGGGCGCCGGTTGGACATTTTCCATGCCAATTGCATGTGGAAAAGCCGACAGACGCCTGAGTCGCTGTTCTAGTGTAGAGGGCGTTTGGGAGCGGGGGAAGTTAGAGCGGTACTTTTCTGACCGTGGCAGTGCCGTCAAGGAGCGAAACGGCCATGAAAAAGGCGGGCTCATGGAAGGAAAGCACATGCTCCATATCCGCAGACGGGAAGGCAGGCTGTGTGGGGTCCAGAAACTTCTGGGCCGCTTCGGCGTGGCGTGTCCGGGCAAGGGCTTCCTCTTCGGAAACGCCGTCCGGCAGATGGAGCAATGCCAGAAGATGATCTCCACAGGCGACATCCTCGTCGCCGGTCGGGNGGGNTGCCACCAGGAGCAGCGATCGTGCGCCCGCTGCGGCAAGTTGGGAAAAGCGCGTAGCACTGGCCCGCACATTGCTCAGGCCCGTCACCAGAACATGTGATGCATGATCCAGTGCGGCAATGGCCATGCGCGTCCCGTTGGAGGTGCGGTGNATGATTGTTCGCCCGTCGAGGGCAAGCCCGGCAATCTGGGCGGGAGAATTGCCAAAATCAAACCCGTCAATCGGGAGCGCATCCACTTCCCCCGCCAGAAGGGCATCCGGATGCCGGGCGGCCAGTGCCCGTGCATCCGATATGGTTTCAGCAAGGAGGATGCGCTCAGCCCCGTTATCAAAGGCCGTCTTGGCAAAGGTGAAAGCGCGGATGACGTCAATCACCACTGCGACATCATATTGACCGGAAATCTGACCGTGGCCCTTGTGNCGCGCCACGGTAACGGGGACCGACAAAGTACTCAAAAGAATGCCTGAATGCCGGTTTGGGCGCGACCAAGGATCAACGCATGAATGTCATGCGTGCCTTCATATGTGTTGACCGTCTCAAGGTTCATCGCGTGGCGGATCACGTGATATTCGTCCGAGATCCCGTTCCCGCCGTGCATGTCCCGCGCCATGCGGGCAATGTCGAGCGCCTTCCCGCAATTGTTGCGCTTCATCATGGAAATAGCTTCGGGTGCGGCTTCATTTGCGTCAAACATCCGCCCCAGGCGCAGANAGGCGTGTAGTCCGAGCGTGATTTCCGTCTGCATGTCGGCAAGCTTCTTCTGGATCAGCTGGTTCGCCGCAAGCGGGCGCCCGAACTGTTTGCGGTCCAGCGTATAGGTGCGCGCGGCATGCCAGCAGAATTCGGCCGCACCGAGCGCGCCCCAGGCAATGCCGTAACGGGCGCGGTTGAGGCAACCAAACGGACCGGCCAGACCCCGTACATTTGGCAGGAGGTTGGCTTCGGGCACAAAAACCTCGTCAAGAGAGATACCGCCGGTGATGGAGGCACGCAGGGACATTTTGCCCTCAATCTTCGGTGTCTCAAAACCTTTGAAGCCACGCTCAACGATGAAGCCGCGGATCACATCGTCTTCTGTCTTGGCCCAGACGACGGCAAGGTCCGCAATGGGGGCATTGGTGATCCAGAGCTTGGAGCCGGAAAGCGAGTATCCGCCGTCCACTTTTTTCGCCCGGGTTTTCATTGAGCCCGGGTCCGACCCGTGGTCCGGTTCGGTCAGACCGAAACAGCCGACCCATTCGCCCGTGGCGAGCTTTGGCAGATATTTCATCCGCTGCTCTTCAGAGCCATAAGCATAGATCGGGTGCATGACGAGGCTGGACTGCACGCTCATCGCCGAACGATAGCCGCTGTCTACCCGCTCTACTTCCCGCGCAACCAGACCGTAGGAAACATAGTTGAGACCGGCACAGCCGTACTTCTCCGGGATTGTGCTGCCGAGCAAACCTTGCTCGCCCATCTCGTTCATGATCTCGCGGTGAAAGATTTCCTGCCGGTTGGCTTCAATGATGCGGGGCATCAGCTTGTCTTGTGCATAGGCGCGGGAGGCGTCGCGCACCAGGCGTTCTTCTTCGGTCAGTTGGTCGTCAAGCCCAAGCGCATCTTCCCAGTTGAAAGGAGGCAGTTTGGGGTTGGCGGCGGGCTGAGTGTCAGATGAAGCGGCCTGTGACATGAGCTTTTCTCCCGATGAGTGGTTTCCGGGCTCTATAGCATTTGGGGCGTGCGGGGGCTACGGCTTGTTTTCCGTGACGTAATGGGCCAGATTGGCCGCCAGATGGTCCACCAGCAGACGGGCATGCAGGCTGTTTTTCAGCCTTCACGGCAGGCAAGCCACATTTCCATTGGGAAATCGAGCCACCCGGGGCAGCCCTCGACGGGATGGGGTTTTTTCAAGCGCAATAGCCACACGGGGCATTGGAAAACATGCCTGACACTAGGCGCGTTTTTTTCCGCTCGCCAAATGATTTGTGTCTCTCTCTTCTGAGTACAGGCTGGTCGTATACAGGTTTTCTAGATCATCCGCCTCAGGGAGACGGCATGTGTGGAAAGACCAAAGACCACCAAACGCTCTTTTCAGATCGGTGGTTAACTAGGTCTTACCGCCAAAACAGACGTACCCAGACGGTTGCTGAGTCGGAAAAGCTGCGGAACTCAGGAGTTTTGAAATGTCATATCAGATGTTCAGCCTGGGGACAGACGTTTAGACAGCCCAACCATTCAACAGGCCCTACACCAACCATCTGATCTAGAGGAAAGATTAAGTCTTCCATTGCATCATGCTGGCATGTGGAAATCTGGCCTAGTTTTCTCGCGGGAAAGGGGGGATAAGAATGTTCGGTAAGTCCATCAAATTCCTCCTCCTCCGCCATATCGGGATCATGACGACGCTTGCAGNGTCGNTGACCATTATCATGNCTATCGCGGTATCCATGTCCGGTGGTCATCGCGAAACCTGGCAGGAATATATCGCCGCGCGCGAAGGGCGACACGCATCCTTGAACTCTGTCAGTCGCGCGCTGGGATATGGAGGGCTTGTCCACAATCTCTATAATCTGGCTCTGCGTGGTGGAGAAAAATACGTGTTGGCCACCGATCGCGACATTGTGGCCGCACTCTCGTCGATCGACCAGTACCAGGCACTGCATCCCTCGGAACTGGAGCGTATCACCATTACGTTTCTGAAGGACGAGCTGACCCGCGCACGGCTGAGCCTGCGGGACTTACAGGCACGGGTGAAAGCGGGTGATGATGCAGAGGAAATTCTGGCAAATGCGCCCTTTGACCTGGAGCGAATTGCCAGGTCGCTCGCCAGCCTTGAAAGATCGGCAACATTCGAGCTGCCTTCCGGCATCGGGAGTGCTTACTGGGCTCAGTTGCGGGATCTTTGGAGAATGGTGGGGATGGACGGGTTTATCCATCACTACAAAAAGTTTCTGGTAACAGGTGTCGCAGAGGAACGTGAACACGCAACCGAGATGGTCGTGCGTGCAAAAACCCTGTTGGCGCAGTTGGACACAATCTCCTCGGGCGGGGCGCAAAAAGAGGCGCTGACGCTGATCGGGCTGATGCTTGATGAATATCTGCGTGCGATGGATAAAATCGCGGAATTGCAGGTTGAGGGTTTATCTGTTCGTGAGATCGACCGTCGTGTGACGATCGATGACAGACCGGCACTCGGTGCGTTCTCGACCCTGATCAGTTCAGAGCTTGCCCGTATCGAAAATCAGGGGAAGCAGAACCTGGTTTCCATGCAGGAAATGGAAAGCATTATCATCTGGGGAAGTGTTCCTCTGCTGGCCATTTTTGTTTTTATCTTTCTCTCGACGAGTATCTTCCTGCGCAAGATGTTGAAGCGGTCGCTGGAAGAAGTATCGCAGCGGCGGGATGCTATTCTCGCGGATGATGACGATATTCAGCATGCGGTGAGCTTGCGGAAGTCGCATCCATTGTTGGACGAGTTTGAAACCTGTGCGAATTATCTGGAAGATGTGGGCAACGTGCTGCGTGAAGAACGCATGATGTCTGCGCAACAGAGACGAATATTGGACCGTCTTCCAAACGGGATTATAGCGTTCTCTGCCGGTGGGGCGATGGCGTTCTCCAACGCTCGTATGCCGGAAATTATTGATATGCCGAGATCCTGGTTCAAGGGGGCCAAAAGCAAAGATGAGCTTCTGCTGTATCTGGCAACCCGTGGTGATTTCGGTTCCGGTGTGCCCGCGGATCTTGCGAATTTCTATATTGAAATGACCGACGACCTGTCGGTAGGTGAAACCACGTCTTTTACACTCGATACCTCAGACGATCGTCATATCCGCGTGCGCGTGGAACGGGAAGTTTCAAATTTGATACTTCTTTCCGCAGACGATGTGACGAGGGAGGAGAAGTCATCGCGCGCTAAGGAAATCGAAGCGCGGACAGATTGGTTGACAGGCTTGCCCAATCGCAAAGCAGCGGAAGAGGCGGGACCGAAGATGTTGAGCGACGCTGCCGAAAACCGGCAGGCAATGGCAGTCTTGTCGATGGACATGGATGGCTTCAAGCCGATCAATGACCAGTACGGNCATGCGGCTGGTGATCTGGTGTTGCGGGAAACGGCAAAGCGCATCAAGGCAGAGCTGCGCGAAGGTGACTATGCGGCTCGGGTCGGGGGAGACGAATTCCAGCTCGTTCTTAATCGACTGGACGATGTGAACGATGCAGAGCTGTTTGCAAGGCGGCTTGTGCGGGTCTTGGAGGATCCGATTGATCTGGGNGATGGAACGATGATCAGTGTCTCTGCAAGTATTGGCATTGCATGTTACCCGCTACACGGAAAAAGCCTTCAGGGATTGGTGCACCGCGCTGACGAAGCCATGTATGGGGCCAAGGCGCTGGTTGATGACCGGGTGCTTACCGCGTCGAACCGGGCACCTCACGCGGAAGCAGACGAGACGGCGATAGCGTCCTGAGCCTTACGCAAGGCTGGCCTGAAGGCTTAATGGTGCCTGGTCGAAAAGCTGACAAGCTTCTTTGCACGTTCGTCCCACAATCCAAGTTTTAATGTCGCAAAACTCTGCCGGAAAGTCAGACGTTTGACCGACGCCAACTCAGGATAGTCCCGCAACACCTGGCCCAGACGGTAGTAGGGGATCCGGGCGGAGAGGTGATGGACGTGATGAATACCAATATTGGCCGTCATCCAGCGAAAGGGTTGTGGCAGATCAAAATGGGAACTGCCGCCGAAGGCTGCATCTTTTAGCGACCAGTCTTCATTACGGGCCCAATATGTATCTTCAAACTGGTGTTGGATAAAAAACAGCCAGATCCCGATCGTCGCGGCCAGCAGTGTCGTGGGCACATATATCTGCAAAAAGGGGGAGAGACCCAGCAGGTAAATCATCACGCCAATGCCAAGCACTGTCGTGATGTTGGTTCCCATGGCGCTGATCCAGAAGCGGGATCCGGAGCGCATAAACCCGAGCGGCAGCCGGTTTCGGATAAAGAATATGTAGGCGGGACCGATCCCGAACATGACAAGGGATGAGCGATAGAGCCGGTAGGCAAGACGCCGCCAGCCACGAAGCTCGGCATGTTCCTGTACTGTAAGCGTGTCTATGTCCCCGGTACCGCGCTTGTCCAGATTGCCGGAGGTTCCATGATGAATAGCGTGGCTTTTCCGCCATACGTCATAAGGTGTAAGGGTCAGAACGCCGAGGGTGCGCCCAACCCAGTCATTCAGCGACTTGGTACGGAAAAACGCCCCGTGACCACAATCATGCTGGATCATGAACAAGCGCATCAGAAAGACGCCGGCTGGCACGCAGAACGCCAGCGCCAGCCA
>PAZY01000050.1 GCA_002715765.1 Rhodobiaceae bacterium
CTGTCATATCTTGAGGGATGCTGACGGCCAGGGAGGAGCCAAAATGACTTATCGATCCTTACTTCGCGCCTTGCAGCTTGAACGCAAGAGACCGGATGTCGCTGCACCCGCTTGATGCGGATGCAGCTTTTCTTGTGATCAGAACGAGTAGCTCAGATTGATGGCAACAAAATCCTTGTCGCCATTATTGTTGTACTTCTCGTTACCGAAAATGTTCGTGTAAGACACACCACCGCGCCAAGAACTCTGGAACGAACCGTTTACAGCAAGGCTTACCTGCTTGGTTCCTTCACGGTAGTTGGACAATGGTGCCGGTGAGTTACCTTTCACGTCGTGACGGAATGCAACCTGCGGTGTCAGTGTGATCGGCGTACCGAATGCGTTGTTGTACTGCAACTGACCTACAAGCACGTAGCCGTAGGAGAATTCAGTCGGGCGACAACCTGCACGAGAACTCAAGGCCAGGAAGCCCTTCATCGGCAGGTCTGTACCTGACGTACACACGTTTGCGTACTGCGCTGTACCGAAGTTACCCTCGGCCGGCACATCCGGCACCCACATACCACCAACTTCCGTCAGCAGAACGCCAAGGTCCGCACCCACAAGGCTAACGAACGGATTGGACTGAGCGTAGGTCGCTGTCGTACCAACGTCGAACGTCAGGACTTCTTCACGGACATAGCCTGTGAACTCACGGACGGACCCAACCGGCGTGCTGCCGCATGTTCCGCCAGCAACTGTCTGCAACTGGTCAACAGCGCCGGACATCACGATCGGGCTCAAAAGCGCATCGAAGATACAAGATGCACCGAGAGCTGCAATCGTCAGCTGGTCTGTGTCAAGCTGGAAAGGCTGATCGTCACGGTACGAGACTTCGCCCTGTACGCCCCAGTCACCGATTGTGGTGTTGAAAGATACGCCGAACAGCTTGATGTCTTCAGGATATTCGAGGAAGAGACCCAGTGATTCCGCACCACCGATCGGGTTACCCGGTGCGATGATTTCCGTGCCGTCCGTCAGGAGCGACGCGCCTGTGTCGACCTGAGCAAATGCCAGGCGACAGTTCAGGATAGCAAGCTCGAGCAAGCTATTGTCATTCACTGCACCCACCGAGCCGGCAAGCGCCGGGCTGGCAAGGGCTTTGGCATCACCACCGACAAGACCTTCGGCCGCCGCAAACACACCATATGTGTCATTGATAATGGTGTTGTTCATGTAAGCCAGTTTGGCAGGGTCGATGACAGCAAGAGCCGCGCTCAACATACCATTTTTGGCAACCTGCGTGTCACAACCAAGCGGGGTAGTCCGGCTGGACGTCCCTGCATTATCGCCCACCGCTGCATAGGTGCGGAAGGTTGCGTTGCCTGTGTTGGCAAACCGCTCTGACACAAGTGGCAAACGTGAGTGGTAGTTCATGAAGTAGAAGCCGAATTCCGTGGAGTTCAGCTCTTCCGCATACCAGCGCAACGCAACACCATACTGACCGCTGTCTTTTGCACGACGGTCCTGGTCGCGCGCGATGTCTGCTGTGCCACCGTTCAGATCAAGACGGAAGCGCTCGCTCTGCCCGATTGGCAGGTCGCGCGTGTAGTCAAGAAAGGCGTTTGTCCCACCGGCGCCACATACAAACTGGGAGAGGCCAGCGGTACGATAAGCATTGTCGAAGGCATTGGTGAGCGCGTCAGGTGTTGAACAGTTACGGTTCAGGAACCCGCCGCCATCCGTACCGGATGTTACGAAAGACTTGCCACCAAAGCTGCCGCCACGGGCGGAACCAACACGCGCCACGTCTGACGTGGCGAACGGTGTGCCTGGACGGTCCAGTTGTACTTCTTCAAACTCAAGCTGATAGAAAGCTTCCAGCGAAAGGTCGTAAGGCAGGCCCAGCGATGCATAAGCACCCCAGATCGGCAACAGACCTTCCTCCACTTCTGCACCTGGACGACGGAATGCGTTCACGTCGACCGGGCTCCATGAATTGATACCGTTCAGCATGAAGGTTGCTTCACCCCAGCTGACAACCTGCTTACCGAGGCGAACATTGAGCGGCAGATCGCCAATGTCAAAATTACCAGAGACATAGAAGTCGAGAAGGTCGATGTCGCGTGCAGCATCTACACGGGCACCATCGGTGATGCCTGAGCGCTCATAGGAGCTCGAATTGTCCAGCACGGCGTCATAGAAAGAGCTAACGCGGGCAAACAATGTGTAATTCTGCCAGTTTGCCTGGATGTCGTTGGTCATTTTGACCACACCCGACGTCAGATCGCCGCGGTCAAAGTTCAGACGGCTGTCGTCGGAATTGATTGAACCGGCATAAGCGTCGCTATCAAAACCACCCAGGGCGTTGATATTGGCATAGTCATAGGTGACAGCCTGGCTGCCTGCGACAGGCGAAAGGCCAGTTGCCCCTGTGGCCGCGCCCGGCGTGAATGCCAAATTGAGCGTACTGCCAACTGTTGTTGCATGAGAACGCACACCATCTGGCGTTTGAACAGCTCCCAGAGACTTGCTTGGGCCGCCGTTGCCACCGGCAACGAAATTCATATTCCGGTCAGCGACACGCATTGACACGCCAGCCGAGACTGTCGTGTCCAAAAATACCTGCACATCACCGAAATTATATTCGATAGCGGCCGCCGGCTGTATGCCGAGAGCTGCGACAGCACATGCTGCCATAACGGACGTTTTCGACGCCCGTGAGAATCTACGCATGGGTCCCCCCTTTAATCATGCACTCGTTGCACGTCACCCCCGCGCCTTGGAAAGGCGGCCGGACGCACTCCTTTTGGCGTCCTCAGCAAATCAAATTGTCGTCAAACGTGTCAACCTCGTTTCGTCACTTTTGATGTCATTCTATATGGTAAACATCAACTAAACGTGACACTTGTGCCATTTTTGCTACATTCTTGTAAATCTCTTCTTAATTTTTGCGACTTTTTGAGAAATGAAAAGTTTTTTGTAATTCTCATTAGTAGATCTCG
The DNA here is from genome assembly GCA_002715765.1 of Rhodobiaceae bacterium. GTDB lineage: Bacteria > Pseudomonadota > Alphaproteobacteria > Parvibaculales > Parvibaculaceae > Mf105b01. The sequence continues at coordinate 2,985 of PAZY01000050.1, forward strand.
AAATTGTGTTTTTTCATATTTTCGTCATGCTCTCTGTCATGTCTTTTTACATGCCATATTCAATTCTTTCTCACGCATGTTTTACATCTGACCCTGCCCCAAAAAAGTCGCCAGCCTGCGTAATCTTCTGTACTGTTTCGGCAGGGGAGACGCTTCGCGCCAACAGGCTGCAGAGCGAACAGAGACTTGGGAGGGTCAATGGAAGCCGAACGTTCGGACGCGCCGGGGGGAAAAAGCGCGCGTACACGGGAGAGTATTGTCGTTGCACTATTTGAACTGGTGAAGGAAGGAAACCTGCATCCGCGCGTCGAAGAGATTGCCGCAAAAGCAGACGTTTCTGTTCGCACACTTTTCCGACATTTCGACGATATGGAGAGCCTGTTTGCCGTTGCGCAGGCCATCATGGCTGAACGCATGGACAGTAATCTGGTACTGCCCACCGTCAGCGGACCCTTTGTCGAGCGCTGCCACGCTTACGCTGTAGCGCAAGGCACACTCTACGACGACAGCCGCAATTACCTGCTCTTTTACGCATCACGCGCGAAGACAGTTGATGACGTAAACAAGATCGAAAAAATGGCCAGCCAGAAGCTTCGCCTCCGCCTGTGGAGTGCCCTGCCGGAATGTGCTGCGGTCCAACGGCCCATTCGCGAAGCTATCGAACAATTGTTTTCATTCCATGCGTGGCAACAATTACGCTATGAGCAGGATCTTTCCAAGGAAGAGGCTGTCAATGCGATATGCAAGTGCGCACAGGCCTTGCTGAAAGACGCCATGATCAAGATCGACATTTCCTGATCACGTCAGTTCGTTCAGGTCTTTCACACCTTCACGCTTAAGATAGGCGGCTAATGTCTTGTCGGCATCAGGGGGAATACGCTCCTCCAGCACTTCGAGATCCTGCATCCGGTCCGCCCGAAAAGCGCGAAAATCCTGCCGGAGTTCGCACCAGCCCGGCACTGTCCAGACAGCGCCGTAGAATGACAGGGTCAAAGGCCAGATCGTACGCTTGGATGTTGTTCCATTTGCATCCGCATAGGAGAAACGGATTTTCTTCTTTGCGCGCACCGCACGGCGCACCCGCGCCAGATCAATCACAACTGTCGCCTGATAATGGGCGGGCGGGGCCATGACGCCCAACGCATCAAACTGGGCTTTCAGGTTCCGGGGCAAGACAGCGCGAAGCTTCGCCAGAACCGCTTTCGCGGCATCCCCCAGCTCTCTATCTCCCCAGGTTGAGACAATTCGCGCACCGAGTGCCATCGCCTCCGCCNCCTCCTCCGTGAACATGAGCGGCGGCAGGTCATACCCTTCCCGCAGCAGATAACCCAGCCCAGCCTCGCCGTCGATCGGTACCCGGCTTGCCTGAAGGTCGGCAATGTCGCGATAAATGGTCCGTACAGAAACTTCTGTTTTTTCCGCAAGTTCAGCTGCCGTCACCACCCGACGGTGGCGACGCAGATATTCGATAATGTCAAACAGTCGGTCAGCTCTTCTCATGGTCCGACCCTCTCACAGGCTTACTGACAGCAGGTTGTCAGTAGTGTGGACGTAGCTTCCCCCCACCGCAAGTTTTGCGGTCCTTGCAGATCACACTGATGGAGCCTCTCATGATCCGCCTTTATACGTTTCCCGACTGCCTTCCCGGCATCCCATACACGCGCATTCCCATCCAGAACCCAAGCCAGGGGCCGAAAGGGAAAATCCCCTTTATTGAAGACAATGGAGTGGTTCTGGGGGATACAACCCATATTCTTGAATATCTGCACCGGGCTTATGGGCTCGACCTTGACCTCCATCTTAGCGCGCTTGAAAAGGCGCAATCCCATGCGCTACAGCGACTCCTTGAAGAGCGTCTTTACTGGGTCATCGTTTATTCCCGCTGGATGGACGTCGCCAACCAAGGGTTCGCACGCACGGTCCTTTTCAAAGACGTTCCCTGGCCGATACGCGGGCTGATCACCCGGATGGCCACCAAGACGGTTCGGCAAGCGCTTCACCATCAAGGGCTCGGGCGACATACCGGTGACGAGATTTATCAAATGGGGCTGTCTGACATCAACGCCGTCCGCGCTGTACTGGACGACAAACCGTTTTTGTTTGGCGACCGGCCAAGCGTTGCAGATGCCACCGCTTTTGGCATGCTAATCAATATAGCCGGTCCTGATGTGCCAAGCCCACTTCGTGACCTGGTGCATGACACGCCATCACTCATCACCTATCTGGAAAGAATGCATTTGTTATATGCACAACAATCGCGGGAGACCCGTCAACAGGCGGCCTGACATGCAGAATCCACTGGCCATCACGCCTTGTTTCTCCGACACTGCCATACAGCCGGAGGCACAATAGAGATGAATGATCCTGAAAAAACAATCCGTGATTTTGTGGAGGCATGGTCGCGCCTCGACGCGGCCGAACTTGCTTCTTACTTTTGCGATGATGGCGTTTATCATAATATACCGACAGGACCCGTGTCGGGGCGCAAAAACATTGAGGCCTTCATCGCCGGGTTCATCAGAGACTGGACGTCCACCGAGTGGGATATTGTAAACCTGCTGGCGGCAGGGAACCTTGTTATCGTCGAGCGCCTTGACCGGACGGTAATTGGAGACAGAAAGGTCGACCTGCCATGCACAGGCATCTTTGAGATGGAAGCTGGCCAGATCAAGGTCTGGCGCGACTATTTCGACCTTGGCACCTATATGAAAGCCCTCGCCTGACGCGGCGCAGGCCGGGTCAGATCAAGTCACGATGATGGCGCCGCGTTTCGTGACAACCAGCGTGTGCTCATATTGAGCTGCAAAGATGCCAGGTGGTGTCGCAAGCGACCAGCCATCATCGAGCTCCATTGCCTCGGTCGCGCCCGTTGACAGAAAGGGCTCAATCGTAATGACCGCACCCTCCCANAGTTTCCGACGATCCTGCGGATCATAGTAACCGGGGATGGAACCAGGCTCTTCATGCAGCGACCGCCNCACGCCATGGCTCGCCAGATTTTCAATTATTGTATAACCGGATTGTTTGGCAACCTGTTCCACGGTTTTGCCGATAATATTCAGGCGAGAACCCGCCTTTACGGCACGAATGGCGCGGTCACGCGCAATGCGCGTTGCCCGGCACAACGCGGCATGGGCAGGCCGTACCGGCGGGACAATAAAACTCCCGCCCGTATCCGTGACATAACCATCCAGTTCTGCAGATACATCAATGTTCACCAGATCACCGGCCTGGATGACCACATCCCCCGGTATACCGTGCGCACAAATCTCATTCACGCTGATGCATGTTGCACCGGGAAAATCATACGTCATTTCCGGCGCCGGGCGCGCGCCTGCATTTTCCAGCCATTGCCTCCCCAGCTGATCAAGTTCCGCCGTTTTGATACCCGGCTCGAGCAAACGTCCCATGGTGGCCAATGTGTCCGACACAAGGCGCCCGCACTTTTTTAGGGCTTCCAGTTCTGCTTCACTTTCCACTGTCATGGTTTTTCCTAGTGTGCCTCGTCCCAGTTGTCCGCGGCTTGTGCCTCTACATCCAACGGGACAGAAAGATGCAAGGCAGGTTCTGCCGCTTTGCTCATCACCTCTGAAACAAAGGCACAGGTTTTGTCCGCCTCATCCGCCGGGGCTTCAAAGATGAGTTCATCATGCACCTGGAGGAGCATCTGTGCGTTCAGCTTTGCTCCTTTGAGAGCGTCCGACATCTTGATCATTGCCCGTCGGATAATATCGGCTGCCGAACCCTGGATCGGTGCATTGATTGCTGCGCGCTCCAGAAAGGCCCGGTGGGCCTGATTTTTGGAATTGATCTCAGAGAGATGGATACGTCGGCCAAAGATCGTTTCCACATAACCCTGTTCATGCGCCCGCGCCTTGGTTTCTTCCATATATGTACGGATGCCCGGAAAACGATCGAAATAAAGATCAATGTACTCCGCGGCTTCTCCCCGGCTGATCCCCAGCTGATTGGCGAGCCCGAAGGCAGAAATGCCGTAGATAATGCCGAAATTGATCGCCTTGGCGCGGCGACGTATAGACGGGTCCATATCCTTCACTGGCACGTTGAAAATTTCCGAAGCCGTCATCGCATGAATATCGATCCCGTCCGCAAAAGCCTTTTTCAGTTGGGGCACGTCGGCGATGTGCGCCACCAGACGCAATTCGATCTGACTGTAGTCAGCACTGATGAGCTTGTTGCCTTTTTCCGCAATGAAGGCAGTGCGGATGCGCCGCCCGTCTTCCGTGCGGATGGGGATGTTCTGCAAATTGGGTTCGGTTGACGCGAGCCGCCCGGTGCTGGTTCCTGCCATGGAATATGATGTGTGCACACGACCGGTGGAGGGCTGGATAAATTCCGGCAATGCATCGGTATAGGTGCTTTTCAATTTTGCCAGACCGCGCCATTCCAGCACCTTTGCAGGCAGATCGTGACCAGCGGTCGCAAGGTCCTCCAACGTGCTTGCATCTGTTGACCAGGCACCTGTTTTGGTTTTCTTGCCACCGGGCAGGCCCATTTTATCAAACAGGATTTCTCCCAATTGTTTGGGGGAAGCGATGTTGAAAGTTTCGCCAGCAAGTTCATAAACTTCGGCTTCATAGCCTGCCATCTTCTGTGCGAACTCACCCGACAGACGCGAAAGAACCGCGCGATCAACCTTGATGCCCGCGCGCTCCATCTCCACCAATACAGGAACCAGTGGTCGCTCCAGCGTTTCGTAGAGCGTTACCTTGCGATCTGCAATCAGACGCGGTTTCAGGTGCCGGGCCAGCCGGAGCGTGACGTCCGCATCTTCAGCCGCATAGGCTGTTGCCTTATCGATAGGAACCTGATCGAACGTGATCTGCTTTTTGCCAGTGCCCGCGACTTCCTTGAAGGGAATGGGTGTGTGGTCCAGATGGATTTGTGACAGCTCATCCATGCCATGGCCGTTCCGGCCCGCATCGAGCGCATAAGACATCAGCATCGTGTCATCAATCGGCGCCACACTGAGCCCGTGGTTTTTCAGCACAAGAAGATCATATTTTATGTTCTGGCCAATCTTGCGAACTGAGGGAGCTTCCAGCAAGGGTTTGAGCGCCGCCAGTGCCTCCTGCAACGGGATCTGGGCCGGCGTGCCTTCGCTAAAATCAAGCCCCTCACCCGCACCGTGCTGGAGTGGGATGTAACAGGCCTTACCGGGTGCAAGTGCGAGAGAGACACCCACCAACCGTGCTTGCATTGCATCCAGACTGTCCGTCTCTGTATCAAGGGCAATCTCTCCCTGATCAAAAGCCTGCTCAATCCAGGGCTGTAGCGCTTCAAGACTTGTCACCGTTTCATAGGCAATGTTCGCAAGGCCTTCGCCCAGCCCACGCACGGCCGCTCCTGGCACACCGCCTGCTTTGGCCGTGCCTTTTGTGGGGGCCCCTTTGGTGATTTGGGTTCAGGGCGCGCACCATTGTCATAAGCGCCGGTTGCACCAATGGCGTCCCCGTCCACGCCGAAACGTTCCGCCACCCGGCGTGTCAATGTGTTGAATTCCATGTCCTTGAAGAAGCCGATCAGCACTTCAGGATCCGGGTCGTGCAGCCCGAAACTTTCGATCTCCTCTTCCACCGGTACATCCTGCGCCAGGGTCACAAGCCGATGCGAAATGCGTGCCTGCTCGGCAAACTCGATCAGGTTTTCCCGTCGCTTGTTCTGTTTGATCTCGCTCGCGCGGGAAAGCAGGGTTTCCAGATCGCCATATTCATTGATAAGGAGCGCGGCTGTTTTGATGCCGATACCCGGGACGCCGGGAACATTGTCAGCACTGTCGCCTGCGAGTGACTGCACGTCGATCACTTTATCGGGGCCGACCCCGAACTTTTCCACTACTTCATCAGGACCGATGGTTTTGTATTTCATCGTGTCAAGCATATCGACACCGTCGCCCACCATCTGCATCAGATCCTTGTCTGACGATACGATCGTGACCCGCGCGCCCACCTCACGCGCCATGCGAGCGTAGGTTGCGATAATATCGTCAGCCTCAAACCCCATCATCTCGATCGCGGGCACGGCAAATGCCCGCGTAGCATCGCGGATCAGGCCGAATTGAGGCACCAGATCTTCCGGTGCCGGCGGGCGGTGCGCCTTGTAATCACTGTAAATCTCGTTTCGGAAACTTTTACCGGACGCGTCGAAAATGACGGCAAGGTGCGTTGGCTCAAACTCGTCCTTTGTATCCTCGATCAACTTGTAGAGCATGTTGCAGAAGCCGTGCACAGCACCGACCGGCAAACCATCCGATTTCCGCGTCAGGGGCGGCAATGCGTGATAGGCACGGAAAATATAGCCCGATCCGTCCACAAGAAAGAGATGGTCACCCTTGCCTATTGGCCGCGCGACCCCCATCTTTGCCTGATCGGTCGGTGCATTTGTCTTCTTCTTTTCAGCTGTCATTCCGCCTGCCCTGCTCGTCTGCCCGCGATCCGCGCGAGAGGCGGCCAATATGGCATTATGAACGGCCCCGTTAAAGGCTGGAGACCGGGCAGATGCCCTAAATTGGCTGATGTGACCGGAATGTGAGTATAAGAAGGATACCCGGCGCACGGTCGAGCGCTATGGACAGGCATGCAAGAGGGAGTTTCTACGATGGGCAGCAGTCTGGCAGATGATATGGAAATCGGGCAGGTGCCCGCGGCTGCTGAGCGCACGACCGGTCGGGCGGACGCACGTGCCTGTGCGATCAAGGCCGAAGGATTGCGCAAAGTCTACAAAGCCGCCGGTGGCCAACCCGCCAAGGAGGCACTGAAATCCATTAATCTTGATATTCCGCGCGGGTCGTTCTTTGGCCTGCTGGGTCCGAACGGTGCCGGCAAATCGACCTTCATCAATATTCTGGCAGGCCTGGTGATGAAGACATCAGGGGCGGCTTCTGTATGGGGGTTTGATACGGATGTGAACCCGCGACAGGCGCGGGCATCGATCGGCGTGGTGCCGCAGGAATTGAACGTGGACCCGTTCTTTACACCCGCTGAAGCACTGGAGCTTCAGGCAGGCCTTTACGGCGTGCCCAAGTCTGAACGCAGGACCATGGAGATCCTGGCCGCAATGGGCCTGGCCGACAAGGCAGATGCCTATGCACGGACACTTTCAGGCGGCATGCGCAGACGACTTCTTGTTGCCAAGGCGATGGTTCATAACCCGCCGGTTCTTGTTCTGGATGAGCCCACAGCGGGCGTTGACATTGAGCTTCGCATGCAGCTTTGGGACTATGTCAAAGAGCTCCACGCCAAGGGCACAACGGTAGTGCTAACGACGCATTACCTGGAAGAAGCTCAGGCCTTGTGTGACCAGATTGCCATTATCAACCATGGTGCCGTTGTTGCCTGCGAACCGACATCGCAGCTACTGGGCCGGATTGATGAGAAGCGGCTGATTGTGCGACCTGCACAGGCTCTTGCTACTGTGCCGGCAGGCCTTGAGATCTATCGGCCGGAATTGCTGGCAGATGGCTGCCTGTCGCTCCAGTACAATATGAGTGAGGCCCCCATGGCACGGCTGCTTGGTGACATTGCAAAAGCCGGGCTTGAGATTGCTGATCTTTCGACCAAAGAAGCCGCGCTTGAAGATGTGTTTCTTCAACTCACGTCGTCACGCACCGCATAACAACTTCCTTGCTGGTCAAGACGCGACGGCCGCCAGGTTTTCCTGTCGTAATTCGGTGAATTTCGGCATATCGGCGCGGCGGATGGAGACGGTTTCGAGCAACACCATATTGACGTTCCCTTGCTCATCCACCAGTGGAAGGGCAATCCCTTCTACCGCAGCCTGGGGGTTACCGGGCAGCCGGGCCTGTGCGAAAAAGCGCATAGGCCGTTTATGTGTCACCAGTGCGGTGAGCGCAGCTGCAACCAGTTTTGCCGGCGTGCCCGGCAGAAGCTCATCCAACCGCTGGCCGCGATGATCATGCCCCAAGAGGTCGTCAATGCCGGTGCCTGACAACCGCACATTGAAGCTGGCTGCATCCCGCCCCTCGCCCGTCACATTCAACAGGGCCAGACGGGGGAGATGACTGACAAGCTCGGCCGGGGACACATCTGCCCTGCCGGGGAGCTGCCCTCCCTGCCGCTTGGCCTTCCAGTAGGCCAGCATGTCACCAAGACGCGGATCGATAATCTGGAGGGTCGGGTCGATAAACAGGTTCAACGGTCTTAACTGCAATGCCCCGTTGTTACCCATTTTGCGCACCCCTTCTATGACTGTCGGGTGCTTACTCAACGTGCACCCATCATTCTTATTAAAGCGCTTTTGAGCCGGAGTGAACACCGGAAAGTGGCCTCGCCGATCAGATGTCTGGCCGGGTGGAGACCGTACGAGCCTGACGCCCCTTCCAATCCAGAAAGAAAGCGCAACAAAGACAGGCAATTACCACCGTAAATCCCAAAACACCGATATTCATGCCGGCGACCGTTTTTTCAGAGCCGTCCAGATATTTCATGGAACCACCATAGGCACCCCGCAAAAGGAAAGCCGCCATGAAACCACCTGTAATTGTGAGCCCCAGCACAGCAGCCAGACGGGCATCGTCGCGTGCCCAGGCCAACCAGATACACAAAACGCCTAAACTGGTGTTCGTGAACAATTGCCAGACTTCGTGAATGCGGACATGCGGTGTCCAGTCCGGGTTGAAAACATGAGTGTCGTTGATTTCCAGGACAGGCACACCCAGCCCCCAGACAAGAGCGGCAAAAGTGATCAGCAATTTGGCAGGCATGAGGTGGCTCCCATAAGGATTTGGCGGGTTTCAGCGTTTTGTCGCGGCGTACTTGCCAACCCGAATATTGACAGTGTCAATATATGATAAAAATGGACAATGTCAATATTATGCGCATGCTGTCGGCATGAATAAAAAACGGGACCATTATCATCATGGCCAGTTGCGCGCCGGACTTCTGGCTGCCGGGCTGGCGCTTCTGGATGCGGAAGGCGTCGACGGCGTGACGATCCGCGCGGTTGCGCGCGGGGCCGGGGTTGCTCACTCGGCGCCGGCCAATCACTTTAAAGACCGCCGTGCGCTGTTAACCGGGCTTGCGATTGAAGTTTTCGCCGCACGGGCGGCCCTGGCTGCGCCACTACTGATGGATACAACACGAACAGCGCGCGAACGTCTTCACGGTTTTGCCCGCGACTGGCTCGATTTCGGGCTGACTTTTCCGCACCGATACCGCCTGATCTGGCGGCGAGACTGCCTTGATGGAGATGACCTCGTCCTTAATGCGCAGATGGACCTGATCTATGATCCATTGGTTGCCCTTTTCAGAGCCACCCACGGCCCCGGCGGCACGGGGGGCGTGAGCGCGGAAAGCCAGGCCATTGCGCTCTGGTCCCTCCTGCATGGCTATCTCTCCATGCGACTGAATGGAAACCTTGTTGAAGGACGGGACGAAAAAACCGGCCAGCCGCGCGCAGAGGCGATTTTGGAAAGCTGGCTTAGCAGCCAGCAGATTTAGGCCTTGCGCGTCTATTTTAGCGGTCCCGCCGATTGACCGGTTGCTATGCCCTGGTGGCTGGGCTATTTTCCGCCGCGTGTCGTGGAGCGCCTGTTCGCCCGCCTCAGCACCCGTAGCTCAGCTGGATAGAGCGCTGCCCTCCGAAGGCAGAGGTCACACGTTCGAATCGTGTCGGGTGCGCCAATTATTTCAATGACTTAGATGATTATAGCTTTCCGCCGAAATGCTCCGGGTAGCACCGGGGTAGCACGTTGGGTTGAGCTTTCACGCCATTCTGGCTGTGACAAAATCCGCCGCCTTCAGCCAATTTTACTGCCAAATTCCATTCCATCGAAGCCCGGCCTGATCGGGGCACATCTCTCCGACCACAAGATAGAGTTAGAGATAGGGATATAGGAGAGTTTGCTTTCCTCGGAGCCGCCTTCGCATAAAGCGAAGGAAGGCGGCTCCGAGGGAGGCAAACGGCGCTTTCCTTGGTGAGCAAGAGCAAGCTGCTTATCCCACCTGCCGCAGAAGCGCCTCTGCCTGTTCCAGCACGAGCTTTACCGCGTCTTCGGCAAGATCGGGGGGATAGCCATATTTCTTCAGGATGCGTTTTACGAGTACCCGCATCCTTGCACGAGCGCTTTCCCTCTTATGCCAATCAACCGTCGCGTTCTGTCGCAGCTGCTCAAGGAGTTCATGAGCTATTAAGCGAAGCGTNTCGTTTCCGAGCGCCTCGATGGCACTCTCATTTTGTGCCAGCGCGTCGTAGAAGGCGATCTCCTCGCCCGATAACCCTTGCTCTTCGCCTCGCTTTCTCGCGGCTTGCAGATCCTTTGCAAGGGCAATCAGCTCGTTGATCATTTCCACCGCCGAAATAGCATTGGAATGGTACCGAGCAACCGCTTCTTCCAATCTCTTTGAGAAGGTGCGGCTTTCGACCACGTTGGTTTGGAGTCGACTCTTGATTTCGCCGTTCAGCAATTTTCGCAGCGCCTCTAAGGCAAGGTTCTTTCGTTCCATACCCTGAAGCTCAGCGAGGAAATCATCCGACAAGATCGAGATATCGGGGCTTTTAATCCCAGCCGCGTGAAGCACATCTATGATCTCGGTCGATGCAACCGCACGGTCAATAAGCTGTTGAACCGCGAATGTGCGGTCAGTCCGTGAGATGGCTCCCGTCGCAGTGGATTTCGCAATTGCTGCCCGGACTGTTTGGAAGAAGCCAACCTCATCGCGAATAGCGGCTGCCGCGTCACTGGCGGACGCCAGAGCGTAGGCCTTGGTCAGGGACAAGACCAAATCTTGGTAGGCACGATGCGCCTGCTTTCGGCTTTCATCGTTCGTGGCCTTTCCAGCCTGCTCCTCCTGCCACTTGAGCACCCAATCGATAGCGCCTGCGAGAGCTTTCAAGCGCTCTTGAGGGGCTCCCGTCAAACCGGCTTGGTAGTCGTGACCATGAAAAACAGCCTTTACCCGCTGGAAGGCCTCTTGCATGACAGCTTCGGCCTCGCCTTCCGGAATACCAGTCTTGCTTTGGTCAGTCGGGCTATAGTCCTTGAGTGCGTTTTTCAGGTTCTGGAGGATGCCTATGTAATCGACGATGAGACCGCCCGGCTTGTCACGAAACACCCGATTAACGCGAGCAATGGCCTGCATCAGGCCGTGCCCCCGCATCGGCTTATCGACATACATCGTGTTCATACAGGGTGCATCAAAACCGGTGAGCCACATGTCGCGTACGATGACGAGTTTGAGCGGATCATTCGGGTCTCTGGCACGTTTCGCAATCAAGTCGCGCCGTCGCTTGTTGCCAATGTGCTGCTGCCAGCTCAATGGATCGGATGCAGCGCCGGTCATAACGATTTTGATTGCGCCTTGAGCATCATCTTCGGAGTGCCAGTCTGGCCTTAGTTTGACGATCTCTTCGTAGAGTTCGACGCAGATACGCCTGCTCATGCAAACGGCCATCGCCTTTCCGTCCAAGGAGGCAAGACGTGCTTCAAGGTGTGCGACAAGGTCAGACGCAACCAGACTAAGGCGCTTCTCTGCACCAACCAGTGCTTCGACAGTCGCCCATTTGGCTTTGAATTTTTCCGCCTCGGTTAACGTGTCGTCTTCAACCAGCGATTCAACTTCAGCGTCGATTTTCGGCTTTTCGTCCTCGTCAAGCTCAATGCGGGCCAAACGGCTTTCATAATAGATCGGAACGGTCGCGCCGTCTTCGACCGCTCGGGAAATGTCGTATACGTCGATATAATCACCGAAGATCGCAGGCGTGTTCCGATCCTCACCTTCAACTGGTGTTCCGGTGAAGCCAATGAAGGAAGCATTTGGCAGCGCTTGGCGGATGTAATGCGCATAGCCGTAGCGGCGGATGCCGGTCTTGGCATCAAGGCGCGCGTCGAGGCCNTACTGNGTACGGTGTGCTTCGTCGGCAATGACAATGACATTGCGACGGTCGGTGAGAAGCGGAAAGCTTTCCTCGGTACCGACCGGCAGGAACTTCTGGACAGTCGTGAAGATCACGCCACCGGCTGATCGTTCCAAAAGACGCTTCAAGTCTTCCCGGTTTTCAGCCTGCTCGGGGCGCTGGCGAATGAGGTCGCGGCACAGGCTGAAGGTGCCAAAGAGCTGATCGTCGAGATCATTCCGATCCGTCAGAATGACCAGAGTTGGATTTTGCAGATCGACCGAACGGACCGCCAAACCAGCAAAGAACGCCATAAGGAAGCTCTTGCCCGAACCTTGAGTATGCCAGATCACGCCGATCTTGCGGTCGCCCTCTGGACTTGATGCGTCAATGGCCTCGCGGATCGCCTTCTGCGCGCCGTGGAACTGATGGTATCCGGCAATGATCTTGAAGGGGCCTTCGCCACGATCACCGAACACGGTGAAATCCCGAATGAGTTTCAGGAACCGCTGACGCTCGAAAACGCCCTGCAACAAAGTGTCGAGTTCCGGTGTACCCGGTGGCGCATAGTCTGTGCCCTCCACAGTGCGCCACGGCATGAAACGCTCTTCTTGAGCGGTGAGCGAACCGACACGGGCCTTGATGCCGTCGGAGGTGACGAGAACTGCATTCGTGCGAAACAGCGAAGGGATATCGCGCTTGTAGGTCTCGATCTGATTGAATGCCGCCGTGAGCGTCGCGTTCTCGTCGCCGGGGTTCTTCAGCTCAAGAATGGCCAACGGCAGACCATTGACGAAAAGAACGAGATCGGGCCTGCGGTTCTTGTGTCCTTCGATCAGCGTAAACTGATTGACCACCAGCCAGTCATTGGCATCTGGATTCTCGAAATTAATCAGCCAGACCTTCTCCCCGACGATGCGTTCCCCTGAGCGATATTCAACGGTCACACCCTCCGTGATCAGTGAGTGAATGCGCCGATTTTCTTCGACAGCGTCGTGGGTCTGGCTGGTCAGCACTTGCCGGATCGCTTCGGCGCGCACCTCTTCGGGTACATCGGGGTTGATCTGCTCAACCCAAGCCTCAAGGCGCTTGAGCAGTACGGCCTCGGAATAGGACGGGCGCTGGGGCGAAGCTCCCTCCGGGGCGATGACGCTACCATGCAGATAAAGCCAGCCAAGAGACTTCAGCGTCTCTATGCCAGCATATTCGACGGTGTCTTCGGAAAACCCTTGCGTCAAACTTCATCCTCCTCTTCAGGAGAATAGTTGTCGGCATCGAGTGCGGCAACGCGTGGCTTGAACGCCTTGTAATAGGCTTCAAGCTGATCCTGCATCCATGTGCAAAGGCGGGGCCATTGTATCCGATCCAAAGGATCGACATTCTCAAGATAAGTGATAATCCGACAGGCGCGCTTGGTCGGCAGTTCCTTCCAGTTCAATTGAGCGCCGATCTCCTGCTCAATCGCTGCTTTCTCAAGGCTTAGCAAATTGAAAAAAGCCGTGGCGTTCTCGTCCCCCAGATAGAGTTCAACGCCGATGCGCTTTTCGCGCGTATTCAGAACAGCACCCAAATGCATACCCGAACGCCCTATGGAATAAGTGGTCCAGTGCTGGGGACGTGGCTTTCGTGCACGCAGAAATGGA
>PAZY01000051.1 GCA_002715765.1 Rhodobiaceae bacterium
GCTTGGCGACCCAGCCGCTGGCGTGACTTCTGAGGAAATTGAGCATCGTTTATTGTCTTTCACCGCTTGAATGAGTTTCCGGGCCGAATATGCCGCCCCGAAGCGCGCCGCATGATAGGGGGGAGGGTCAGGTAAGGGCAAGTGGCATCAAAGAAATTTGGCTTGAACCGGGTCACTTGCTTGGCCTCCTCCCGTCCTTCTGGTAAACGCAACAGGAAGGATCGCACATGCGAAGACAGAGGGGATAAGTCATGGCCGCAAAAAAACCGAAGCCACTGGTTGCTGGCAATTGGAAGATGAACGGGGGAAAAGCCTCCGCACGAGAGCTTAAATCTCTTGATACAAAGCTTAAAAAGGCAGGCCGTCTTCCTTGCGAGGTGCTGATTTGCCCACCCGCAACATTGATCGAGGGGTTTGTGGCCAAGACCCGTGGGACAAAGATCGCCATTGGCGCGCAGGACTGTCATTCTCGGGAAAATGGCGCACATACGGGCGATATTGCCGCGGAAATGCTGAAAGATGTCGGCGCGAAATATGTGATTGTCGGTCATTCGGAGCGTCGGGCGGACCATGATGAGGACAGCAAGCTGGTCCGCACCAAGGCAGAGGCAGCCCACCGCGCCGGACTTACCGCCATTGTCTGTGTGGGCGAAACCGAGGCCGAGCGTGATCAGGGATCGACCCTTAAAGTCATCTCGGCACAGTTGAAAGGCTCACTGGGCGATACGTTTACCGCAAAGAACACGGTTATTGCTTATGAGCCCGTATGGGCTATTGGCACAGGCCGCACCCCGACCCCTCAGGATGTTGCCAAAGTACATGCCGCGATCCGCAAACGCCTCATCACCCGCTTTGGTGACGAAGGAGCCTCTTTCCGCATCCTTTATGGAGGGTCCGTAAAGCCCTCGAATGCGGTGGAGCTGATGGGTGTTGAAAACGTTAACGGGGCCCTTGTCGGGGGCGCCAGCCTAAAGGCAGAGGATTTTTTCGGCATAATCTCTGCTTATCTCTGATATTACGGCTTTGGCGGGTGCGGGGGGCTGGCAATGCCAGCACCAATAGGTTAGAACCGCGCCCGTCTGCCTTCCAGTTTGCCTTGCTGAATTTTACGTCCGGCAGGAAACGCTGAACCGCCCAAAGGAACCGCAAATGGCTACCATTCTGCTCGTGATCCATTTGATGATCGCTATCGCACTTGTTGCAACAATTCTGTTGCAGCGCTCGGAAGGTGGCGCATTGGGGATTGGCGGTGGCGGCGGCGGTTTTATGTCCAACCGGGCGGCGGGCAACGCCTTGACCCGGGCGGCAGCCATTTTGGCAGCGCTCTTTTTCCTGACCAGCATTGGCCTTACGCTGATTGCCAAGTTCGACAATCAGGGCGGCTCGATCCTCGATACTGTTTCAGAGGAGGAAACCGCACCGCTCATTCCGGCGATTGAAAATGACGCGGGCGATGCAACACCACCCCCGGCACCGCTGGGTGCCGAGGAACCGGCTGCACAAGGGCCGCTGGTTCCCCGTGCGGAATAAAGGCACGCCGGGTAAGCTGACTTTTCAAGACGAACGAACCATTTTTCCAGTTTTTTTACGTGTACGACGTTTCTTTGCTTCGAATCGTCGCGCGTTCCATTTAAGTTGAGGGTCCATGACGCGGTACATATTCATCACCGGCGGCGTGGTCTCTTCCCTGGGTAAAGGACTGGCTTCCGCAGCACTCGGTGCTTTGCTCCAGGCACGCGGTTATACCGTTCGCCTGCGCAAGCTTGATCCCTATTTGAATGTTGATCCGGGCACCATGAGCCCGATCCAGCATGGTGAAGTCTTTGTGACCGATGACGGGGCAGAGACTGATCTTGATCTGGGCCATTACGAGCGTTTCACCGGTGTCCCGGCGACAAAGCTCGACAACATCACGACCGGGCGGATTTACCAGAACATTATTGCCAAGGAGCGCCGTGGCGACTACCTCGGTGGGACGGTACAGGTCATCCCGCACGTGACCGATGCAATCAAAGACTTCGTGCTGGCGGGCAATGACGGCGTGGATTTTGTTCTTTGCGAAATCGGTGGCGCCGTCGGTGACATTGAAGGCCTGCCATTCTTCGAGGCGATCCGCCAGCTCGGCAATGAGCTGCCGCGCGGCACCGCTTGCTACATCCACCTGACCTTGCTGCCTTACATTCCAAGCGCGGGCGAGATGAAGACGAAGCCGACGCAGCATTCGGTGAAGGAGCTGCGCTCCATTGGTATCCAGCCCGACATTCTGATGTGCCGCTGTGACCGCCCGATCCCGCCGGACGAAAAGCGCAAGATTGGTCTCTTCTGCAATGTACGCGAAAGTGCCGTGATCCAGGCCATGGATGTCGATACNATTTACGATGTTCCAAATGCCTATCACAAGGAAGGGCTGGATCGTGAAGTGCTGGACGTGTTCGGACTGGATGCGAGCACGGCTCCTGTACTGACTGCGTGGGAAGAGATCGTACACACGGTGCGTGAGCCGGAAGGCGAAGTCACCATCGCAATCGTCGGCAAGTACACCGAGCTTCAGGACGCTTATAAATCACTGACCGAAGCACTCATTCATGGCGGTATCGCCAACAAGGTACGCGTAAACCTGAAATGGCTGGAAGCGCAAATCTTCGAAGAAGAAGACGCCGTGTCCTACCTGGAAGATGTGCAGGGCATTCTGGTGCCCGGCGGCTTTGGGGAGCGCGGGGCCGAAGGCAAGATTTCGGCGGCAAACTTTGCCCGCGTTCATGGCGTGCCGTATTTCGGTATCTGCTTCGGCATGCAGATGGCGGTGATCGAAGCGCTGCGCAATCTCGCAGGTATCACGGACGCGACTTCAACCGAGTTCCGCCATGCGGATAAACCGGCTGTCGGTCTGATGACGGAGTGGATGCAGGCCAATGAGCTTGTTCAACGCAAGGAAGGTGGCGACCTCGGTGGCACGATGCGTCTCGGTGCTTACAATGCGCGCCTGAAAGAAGGCACGAAGATCGCGGAAATCTATGGATCCTGCGATATTTCCGAGCGGCATCGCCATCGCTATGAAGTGAACATGGCCTACCGCGCGGAGCTCGAAGCATCCGGCATGGTCGTGTCGGGTGTGTCGCCGGACGGGCTGCTGCCGGAGACGGTCGAGATCCCGGATCACCCCTGGTATATTGGCGTGCAGTTCCACCCGGAGCTGAAGTCAAAGCCGCTCGATCCGCATCCGCTTTTCAAATCATTCATTGAAGCCGCCATCGCGCAAAGCCGCTTGGTCTAACGCGCCACAGTCTCTTAGAACGCATACGTCATTGCTGGACTTGTTCCGGCAATCCAGTGCGACCTTACGTTTTTGCCAATGTCANCCCGGACGGGCCGAAGGGCCGAGCCGGGATCCATATGCGCATAGTGTTTCGCCGGCTCAGAATGGACCCTCGTGTNAAGCACGAGGGTGACGGTTTGGGGGTGTTGTGAGTCTGATGAACCATCGGCTGCCCGTCATTGCCGGACTTGTTCCGGCAATCCAGTGAGGTTACCCCCGCCCGCGATAGGGCGCGACGCCCTGATCCGGGATCCAGATATCAGCCGGTGCGGCACCGGTCTGCCAGAACACATCAATCGGGATGCCACCGCGCGGGAACCAATAGCCGCCAATGCGAAGCCAAACCGGCTTCAGCTCATCCGCCAACCGGCGGCCGATGCCGACNGTGCAGTCTTCGTGAAACGCACCATGGTTGCGAAAGGACTGGAGATAGAGCTTGAGCGATTTGCTCTCCACCAGAAAGTCGCCCGGCACATAATCGATCACCAGATGTGCAAAATCAGGCTGGCCCGTCACAGGACAAAGCGACGTAAACTCAGGGCAGGTAAAACGCGCCACATACTGGGTCCCACTTTGTGGATTGGGCACACGCTCCAGTACAGCCTTGTCAGGACTGTCTGGCGCATCACTTGCGCCACCAAGCTGGGTCAGATTGTCTGTATAATGGCTCATGATCCTAAACCTTCGCTCAGTCCTTACTTGGGGCCGTCATAGACGCAACCTTCGCGGCACGTATCCCGATGAACCTCAACCCGCGCCAGTCGTTTCAGTTTCGGTGAAAGCCGGTTCCAGATCCAGACGCAGATATTTTCAAGCGTCGGCACTTCGAGGCCCGGAACTTCATTGAGGTAATGATGGTCGAGTTCTTCGCGTACCTCGTTCAGGATATCAAGCAGGCTCCCGAAGTGGCGAATGAGCCCCGTTTCAGGATCAGGCTCGCCCTCCAGCCAGACGACCGCGCGGAAGGAATGACCGTGAATGCGACTATTTGGATGGCCCTCTGGTGCTGACGGCAGATGGTGAGCCGCCTCGAACCCGAATTCCTTGTAAATGCGCATTAGTCAATCCCGAGATACTTGTGCGTTTGTAACGACAATTGCCAGCGCGGATGCGTCTTGCAATAGGCAATCGCCGCCTTCAGATGGGCGTCATACAATGCATCGTCGAGCGGTTGTAGCAGGAAATGCTGAAAATCGAGCTTTTCGAACATTTCGGGGCTGTTTTTGGCCTGAGGGTAAACAAGCTTGAGCTCGGAACCCTTGAGTTGCGCAAGCTCCGCATCCGCTTTCGGGCTGACACAGACCCACTCAATACCGTCTGGCGCTTCAATTGTGCCATTGGTTTCCACGGCGATTTCAAAGCCTTCCGCATGGACCGCTTCGATCAGGTCGGTATCGAGCTGGAGGAGGGGCTCCCCCCCGGTAAAGACCACATAGCGATGTTCGGTCCTTCGTTCCGGCCAAAAGGACGCGACGCGGGCCGCAAGCTCTGCGGCTGTTTTGANCTTCCCGCCATTTTGGCCGNCCGTACCCACAAAGTCCGTATCGCAGAAAGTGCAGACGGCAGAGGCCCGGTCCTGTTCGCGGCCCGTCCACAGGTTGCACCCTGCAAACCGGCAGAAGACGGCAGGACGCCCGGCATGCTTGCCTTCCCCCTNAAGCGTGAAGAAAAGCTCTTTGACCGAATACATGGATCAGCCCTTCTGCCAGTTGGCATAGCCATTGGCGCGCAGCTCGCAGGCGGGGCAGGTGCCACACCCATAACCCCATTCATGACGTTTGGTACGCTCTCCCCGGTAGCAGGTATGGGTGTCCTCAATGATGAGCTGCGTGAGTGCCGCACCACCCAGCGTTTCCGCCATGGCCCATGTCGCGGCCTTGTCGATCCACATAAGCGGTGTCTCGATCATGATCTCGCGGTCCATACCGAGCGAAAGCGCCTTGGCGAGCGTCTGGAGTGTGTCGTTCCGGCAATCGGGATAACCGGAAAAATCCGTTTCGCACATGCCGCCGACAAGATGGCTCGCCCCACGGCGATAGCCGAGTGCCGCCGCATAGGTCAGGAACAGGAGGTTGCGTCCGGGGACGAAGGTGTTGGGGAGCCCGTTTTCCCCCATTTCGATCTCCTGATCGCGGGTGAGCGCCGTCTCACTGATGGCACCGAGGGCGTTCAACGCCAGAACATGGTCCGGCCCCAGCTTTGACGCCCAGTCAGGGAAGGCCGCTTTAAGCTGGTCGAGCACCGTCAAACGGCATTCAAGCTCCACATTGTGCCCCTGACCATAGTCAAAGCCGATGGTTTCCACCGCATCAAAGCGCGAAAGCGCCCAGGCGAGGCAAACGGTGGAATCCTGCCCACCGGAGAAGAGAACCAAGGCTTTTGCCGGAACTGTCGTGTGTACTGTCATGGGGGGTGTTGAACCGCCTTTGAGCGCAAAGGTCAAGCATTCCAGCCTGCGTCACACTTTCATCTTACCTGGATCGGGGGCACACTCCCAAATTAGAGGGGGAAACATGAAAACAAGAGCACTGGTAATTGTGGCAGTCTTGGCGGGGGTTCCCGCGGCCTGCACGAAGGAAAGGCCAGCCGGGAGCGAGCCAGGGCAGGTTGCAGCTCAGGGGCCGTTTCTTACAGAGGCAGGCTTCGGGACGATCCGGATCAATGAAACACTGGCAGCGGACATCCCGCGCATTCAGGAAGAGACATATGGATGCACCTATGCCCGCGCCGAGACAGACAATGGTCCCGTTTTCATTATGACAATAGACGGGAAAGTTGCCCGTATTGAACTGGTAGAGAAGGGCGCCACACTGGAGAACGGTCTGGGCATCGGGAGTCTGGAAGATGAAATCATCGCGGCCTTTGGGGATAAGGCTGTTGTCGAGCCCAACAAGTACGATGAACAGGGAACGGACTATCAGATAACCCTGTCAGAAAGTGCGGGGCTCATTTTCAACGTGTCCGAAGGCAAGGTCCATGCGTTCCGTGTGGGGCGCTATCCAGAGCTGGAGTGGGTGGAAGGGTGTTCGTGAAGGATCGCATACGCGGGAGAGCGCGGCGTGTTTCTCCTAAATCAGGACACGAACCAAGCCCCACTGCTTGATCGCTCTGTTATCACGCAGATGTGTTGAGAGCTTAATTGTCGGTTCAGCGCGAGAATTGCTAATTCTGATCCAATAAGGTGGGCACAGACGCTCGCTTCCAATAATGGCTACATCACAAGAACAATCGAAAGAAATGATCATGCTAAAGCCCGTCTCACTGCTGTTGCTTCGAATGGGAACCGGATTTCTTCTGTCTATATGGGGCCTGATCAAGGTCGCAGCCCCCGAAGCCTCCATTGGCGTCTCTGAAAAATACTATGGCGGTGTTCTGAGCGTCGAGATGCTTCAGGTTCCGCTCGGTGCTCTGCAAATTCTGTTGGGTTTGGCTGTTGTCTTCGGCCTGTTTCGGAAAATCGCCTATCCCGTCCAGTCAATCGTGCTGGGTCTCGGCCTGCTTGCCATCTGGAAATACATCGCCGACCCTCTCGGAATGTACCTGCTGACAGAAGAAACACGGGAAGTCCTGTTTTTCCCGTCATTGACCGTATTTGCGGCCACACTGGTTCTCCTGGCATTCAGGGAGGAAGATACGATCAGCCTGGATAAACGTCTGGGACGGTAACGTCTGCTCCAAGGGGGCGATGCACGATCACTGTCCCCTTGGCATCTTTTGCGCTCACTGAGCCAAAAAAGCGCTGAAAACACGAGAAAATGGCGGTTTCCACTTTCGTGAAGGGCCGCGCTTCGCTATGTATCCCTCAACTCAACCCACACCTGAATTGGGAGATCGCCATGAGCGCCATTATCGACATTGTCGGCCGTGAAATTCTCGACAGCCGAGGCAACCCGACCGTAGAGGTGGATGTCATCCTTGAAGATGGCTCGTTTGGCCGCGCGGCTGTCCCTTCGGGCGCATCAACCGGCGCGCATGAGGCCGTCGAGCTGCGTGATGGCGACCCGAAGCGGTACAAAGGCAAAGGTGTTCTGAACGCAGTCGATTTCGTCAATGGTGAGATTTTCGACGCCATCGGCGGCATGGACGCAGAAGAACAGGTTCACCTGGACCGTTTGATGTGTGAACTGGATGGCACACCAAACAAGGCGCGCATTGGCGCGAACGCCATTCTTGGCGTCTCCATGGCTATTGCCAAGGCTCAGGCGGAATCAAGCGGTCTGCCGCTTTTCCGCTATATCGGTGGTCCAGCCGCCCGTGTGCTGCCCGTACCGATGATGAATATCGTGAATGGCGGTGAGCATGCTGACAATCCGATCGACATTCAGGAATTCATGATCATGCCGGTGGCGGCAGAAAGCATTGCCGATGCTGTACGCATGGGTGCTGAAGTCTTCCACCAGCTGAAAGCTGAGTTGAAAGCCGATGGTCACAACACGGCAGTGGGTGACGAAGGCGGTTTCGCGCCAAACCTTGCTTCAACGGACGCGGCCCTCGACTACATCATGAAAGCGATGGAGAAGGCGGGTTATAAGGCGGGTGAAGACATGTTCCTCGCCCTCGATGCCGCCTCGACAGAGTTCTACGACAAGGGTATCTACAATCTCAAAGGCGAGGGCAAAAAACTCGATGCCGGCGGCATGGTGGATTATTGGGCGGACCTGGTAGGCCGCTATCCGATTATTTCCATCGAAGACGGTATGGCTGAGGACGATTGGGATGGCTGGAAAGCATTGACGGACCGGATCGGCAACAAGGTCCAGCTCGTAGGTGACGATCTTTTCGTGACCAACAAAGCACGCCTCCATGATGGCATCAAAATGGGTGTCGCAAACTCCATCCTCGTGAAAGTGAACCAGATCGGTTCGCTGACCGAGACGCTGGAATCTGTTGAGATGGCCCACAAGGCGCGCTACACGGCCGTCATGTCGCACCGTTCAGGTGAGACAGAAGATGCAACGATTGCAGATCTTGCTGTCGCCACCAATTGTGGCCAGATCAAAACAGGCTCGCTTGCGCGCTCGGACCGGTTGGCAAAATATAATCAGCTTATCCGTATCAAGGAATTGTTGGGCCCTGCCGCAGAATATGCAGGCCGCTCCATTCTGAAAGGCTAAGCCTGAAAGGCACAAACAACATGAAGGTCAGGGTAGCAATTATCGGCGGTGGGCCCGCGGGGCTCATGGCGGCTGAAGCCCTGACCGCAAGGGGCATCGGCGTTGATCTGTTCGACGCCATGCCGTCCTTGGGACGCAAGTTCCTGATGGCGGGGAAAAGTGGTCTCAACCTCACCCACGCTGAACCACTGGACACGTTTCTGTCTCACTTTGGTGAGGCTCGCGGCCATGTGGAAAATGCGGTCAATCATTTCCCGCCAGAGGCAGTGCGGGAATGGGCGCTGGAACTTGGCACCAAAACATTTGTCGGCACATCAGGTCACGTTTTTCCAAAAAGCATGAAGGCTGCCCCCTTGCTCAGGGCCTGGATCCGCCGTTTGAAATCCCGCGGCATGTGCGTCCATGTGCGCCACAAATGGACCGGATGGGATGAGGCAGGCGCACTCCAGTTTGAGACGCCGGACGGCCTGAAAACCACAATGGCAGAAGCCACTATTCTGGCGCTCGGCGGCGCGAGTTGGCCGAAACTTGGATCAGATGCAAGCTGGGTGCCCGCACTCAAGCAAGCGAACGTGAAACCATTCGAGCCCGCCAATTGTGGTTTCAATGTCGAGTGGTCTGATTTTTTCAAGGAGCGGTTTGCAGGCGAGCCTGTTAAGGCTGTAGCCCTGACAGCCGACGACATTCGCACCAATGGCGAGTTTGTTGTCACGGAGTACGGGGTGGAGGGTAGCGGCATCTATGCCCATGCGCGCACGCTGAGGGAGATGATGAAGGACAAGGGAGAGGCGACGCTGCGTCTCGATCTTATGCCGGATGTGCCGCTGGAAAAAGTTATCGCACGACTTTCCAAACCGCGGGGCACAAAAAGCCTCGCAACCCATTTGAAGAAGACAGTTTTCCTGTCAGGAGCCAAAGCAAACCTTTTGCGCGAATGTGCAGCCGATAAGCTCGACGATGTTGACGCGCTGGCCGGCGCGATCAAGAGCCTGCCGATCAAACTCACGGGTGCCCGCCCCATAGAAGAAGCAATCTCGTCAGCAGGTGGTGTGAGCTTTGAAGCACTGGATGACGGGTTTATGCTGACAGCGAAGCCCGGCACGTTCTGCACTGGGGAAATGCTGGACTGGGAAGCACCGACCGGCGGTTATCTCCTTAATGCGTGCATGGCGACGGGCCGGACCTGCGGTGTCGCCGTTGCAGCTTATCTGAAGGCGGCGTGAGAGTGCGCCATGGCCAGGATACGCATCACACCTCAAATCGAGATTGACGAAGCTGAACTCGAAGAAAGTTTCATCCAGGCAGGCGGGCCGGGAGGTCAGAACGTCAATAAACTGGCAACCGCCGTTCAGTTGAAGTTTGATCTCGAGAAAACAGAGGCTCTGACGCATGCGGTAAAAACCCGCCTGAAGGGCCTGGTGGGACGTCGGCTTTCTTCAACCGGCGTACTGACCATTACAGCAAGAGAGTTTCGCACCCAGAGCCTCAATCGGGAGGCCGCACGCGAACGCCTGTTTAATTTCATCAAGGAGGCCGCCGTTCCGCCACGCTTTCGCGTGAAAACCCGTCCGAGCAAAACCCAGAAGAAGAAACGTTTGGATGACAAGGGAAAGAGGGGCAGCATTAAAGCGATGCGCCGAAGCCCGCCGTCGGAATAAATCGGACCGCGATGATCAGGTGCAGATCTGCCCCGGGGCCGTGCCGGACTGAGGAGGCGTACCAAAAACAGCCCGGTGGTAAAGCGCCTTCATATCCTCGGAGCTTTCCTCATGCGCACTGGGGACGCCTCTGCCCAAATCAAAGAAGCTTGAAAATTCGTTCTCGCCTGTCAGAAGAATTTCGGGCGTGTTGTCCAGATCGCCAATACCGACAATCTCCCGGTGAATATTAAAGCCAAGAAAGCCATTGAGCTTCGCTCCCTCGTGCGCCCGCATGGGCAACCGAAGGGCCTCGATACGACGAATATTGCCGGACGAGTAAGTGGCTTCAAAAATCATCAAATAGCCACAGCACCGTCTCAGCACCATCTTGTGGGCGTAGAGCATGTAGGCGTGATTGTCCGGGTGAACGAAATCAAGCATGTTGCGCCCCTGAAGCGGAATACCCATACGATCAAGAATATTCTGCCCGGCAAGTCTGTAGATAATCTGATCGTCGTCTGTCAGCTCGAAGAGTGTGATGTCCCCCATCAGCGAGGCAAGTTGCCTCATCGGAAGCTGGTCTTTGACAAGCACACCTGTTTCATCGGCAGCCTGCGCATAGCAGTCAAACAAAAGACGGAGCTTTTGCTGCGCGTGCGTTCTTGCCAGGACCTGTTCCAGGTTCATCTGCTTTACCACCATCCGAATACTTGCCCGTTAATCAGTATCCGGACACTAGATTTACAAAGTGTAACGCCGTTTTGGGATAGGGCCGTTTAGGAAATGCCTTTGTAAGTTTTTGTTAACCTTGTCCGGCGACGAAGAGATGCATGGACAAGCGTCATAAACTCGCATCATCAGGCTCGGGCGGGAGCAGCCTCGTGTGTTGCAGATTCCGGGAGGCCATACCCGATATCAACAAAAGTACTCAACTCGTATCCGACAATGAGCGCCGCGTTCTTCTCGTGCAGGTTGACTCCCGTGACCTTGTGATGAATGTGATAGCTGAGGAAGAAGTTGGCGGCCCCGGAAGTGGATTTCTTCAACGGCAGGGTCATTGTCTCTGCTTTGACACGCTGTCCGCTGACATATTCGTTCTCGTAGATCATGTAATAACCGCAAGGCAGCGAGCACATGGCCCGATGGGCGGTCAGGGATTCCAACCGCAATGCCGGTGGGATGTAATCAAGGAAATCCTTGCCGATAACATCGCGCCCCATACGCTCCAGCACGTTCTCGCCGGCGAGCCTGTAGGGGAGTGCCTGATTGTCGACAAATTCAAGCAAGGTAATGTCTGCCATCAGCGGTGCAAAGGCTCTGAATGGTAAGGCGGATTTGACACCAATGCCGTCTTCTTGTTGCGCAGATCGATAACAATCAATGAAGGCATTAAATTGTAGCGGCGCAGAAGATGAGGCACTGATTTCGTCAAAGGTCATGGTGGAACCAAAAAGCTTGCTGAAGCCATTAATCTAGGGGCCGAAATTTGAGGAAATCTAAATTTCAGCAAAACCAGACGGAGATGCACCCATTTTCCGATATTGTGAATAAACCAGAATTTTTTTGTGGCTTTCCAGCTTGCCCTTTGGCCTTCAAAATTGTACGAGCGGGCGGACATGCGTAACCGGAATGACTGAAATGACCAACGAACCTCCGATCACTGTCGCCGCTCTCTATAAATTTGCGGCGCTACCAGACTATGCATCCATGCAGGAACCACTGAAAGAGCTGTGCCTTTCTCAAGGGGTTACGGGGACTTTGTTGCTGGCGGAAGAGGGGATCAACGGTACCATTGCAGGCTCCGCACAAGGCATTGCGGCCGTTATTGCCTATCTTCAGGCGGAACCCAGATTTGAAGGCATGAGCCTTAAATATTCCCACGCCGAAGAAATGCCGTTTCATCGTCTGAAAGTCCGGCTGAAAAAAGAAATTGTGACGATGGGCAAGCCCGCGGTCGATCCCAAGCAGATCGTAGGGACTTATGTGAAGCCGGAGAACTGGAACGAACTTATCTCAAACCCCGATGTGATCGTCGTGGATACGCGCAATGACTACGAAGTCGCCATTGGTACGTTTGACCGGGCTATCGACCCGAAAACAAAAAGCTTTCGGGAGTTTCCGGACTGGGTTGAAGCACTCAAACAACGCGCAGAGGAAAGTGGCAGAACCCCGAAGGTTGCCATGTTCTGCACAGGCGGTATCCGCTGCGAAAAGGCCAGTGCCTATATGAAATCGGAAGGATTTCCCGAAGTATTCCATCTGGAAGGGGGGATCCTCAAATATCTGGAAACCGTGCCGGAAAAGGAAAGCCTGTGGCGTGGGGAATGCTTCGTTTTTGATCAACGCGTATCTGTCCGCCACGGTTTGGAATTGGGCGCGTATGACATGTGCCACGCTTGCCGCATGCCAATTTCGGAAGAAGATAAGGCATCACCAACTTATGAGTTGGGGGTCAGCTGCCCACATTGTATTGATCTGTCGACGCCTGAACAGAAAGCACGTTTCGCTGCGCGGCAGCAGCAGATGGAGTTGGCCCGAGCGCGGCAGGAAAAGCACCTGGGCGCCAGTTTTGACGGTCCCGCAGAGTCTGTCACAGCCGAAGAGCCTGAGGCCTAGATATCGCGAGTGGTGAGCAATCAAAAATGACCGTGACACGCCCCGTTCTCTATTCCTTTCGTCGCTGTCCCTATGCCATGCGTGCAAGGCTGGCTCTGGATGTGAGTGGACAGGCCGTGCGTCTGCGAGAAGTGGTGCTGCGCGATAAGCCAGAAGAGATGCTGGCTGTCTCACCCAAGGGTACAGTTCCGGTGTTGAGAACCGTCGACGGCACCATCCTTGAAGAGAGCCTCGATATTATGTACTGGGCCTTGAAGCAGCATGACCCGGAGAACTGGCTGGTTGAAGAACCCAAGAGTGCGGAACTGATTGCTGATATTGATGGCCCGTTCAAACACCATCTGGATCGCTACAAATATTCAAACCAGTATGACGGGGCTGTGGCGGAGCAGCATCGTAGTGCGGCAATGCCCTATCTTGTTGCGCTGAACGAACGGTTGGCAGAGGGCCCCTGGTTGTTGGGTGGCGACGCGCGTCTTGCGGACTACGCCATTCTGCCGTTCGTCAGGCAGTTTGCGAATACCGACCGGGACTGGTTCGACAGGCAAGACTGGCCGTACCTTAAAGTCTGGCTGGAACGCTTTCTCAGTTCTTCACGGTTCAAAAACGTGATGGGCAAGTACGCGCAGTGGAAGACGGGCGATCCGGAGATCGATTTTCCTGTCAGAACCGCCCCCTAACGACACCGCTAAACAATCCACAACTATTTGGACTCATTGAGAGAATCCCGAATCATTTTCCCTTGACGGGACGAATCGACTTGTGATTCTCTCAAGTCATGGAACGATTTGGTCTTGTCACAACCCGCGAACCTTTGAAGCTGCGCCTGCTGGTGCTGCCGATCGTCTGCGCACTTATTCTCACCTATTTTGCTTTTTCCGCCGTGGGTGGAGAACAGAGTTTGGAGAACTGGCGCGCACTGTCGGTTGAACTTGAAACGCTGAACTCAGACCTAGCGACGGTTCGCGAAGAGCGTGAACGGATGGAACATCACGTCGCGTTACTCAGGCCCGAGAGCCTGGATCCCGATCTTCTGGACGAACGCGCGCGTGCAACGTTAGGGATCGCACGCCCTGACGAACTGACAATTTATCGAGATTTGCGGTAGTCCCGACCAAATAAGCATTTGGTTTTTAAGGGAATATCTGAATTAACTGAAATTCAGTTAAACAGAAAAATTTTCACACAATCCCAAACATTGAAGTCTAGTCTGGCCCTTGTTAACCGTATCCTTCTGTGCGGCGATCAACGAATGAGGCCAGTTTCATGGCGGGCAAATCCCCCTCTACCCAACCAAAGTCCGGCGCCAGATCGGCACCCAAAACGGCAGCAAAAAAGTCGGCCACAAAAAAGCCGGCTAAGCGGAAAGGGGGCGCTAGAAACGCGACCAAGCCATCCTCTGTGCCGACGCCAAAGCCTGCGGGGAAAATTCCGGACTTCACACCTGAACAGGACCTCGATGCCTATCGGATGATGCTCACCATTCGTCGGTTTGAGGAGAAGGCCGGCCAGATGTACGGCATGGGCCTGATTGGTGGCTTCTGTCACCTCTATATCGGGCAGGAAGCGGTCGTCGTCGGCGTGCAGACCTCGGTG
>PAZY01000052.1 GCA_002715765.1 Rhodobiaceae bacterium
CGCCTGCTTTGGCTGTGCCTTTTGTGGGGGCCCCTTTGGTGATTTTGGGTTCAGGGCGCGCACCATTGTCATAAGCGCCGGTTGCACCAATGGCGTCCCCGTCCACGCCGAAACGTTCCGCCACCCGGCGTGTCAATGTGTTGAATTCCATGTCCTTGAAGAAGCCGATCAGCACTTCAGGATCCGGGTCGTGCAGCCCGAAACTTTCGATCTCCTCTTCCACCGGTACATCCTGCGCCAGGGTCACAAGCCGATGCGAAATGCGTGCCTGCTCGGCAAACTCGATCAGGTTTTCCCGTCGCTTGTTCTGTTTGATCTCGCTCGCGCGGGAAAGCAGGGTTTCCAGATCGCCATATTCATTAATAAGGAGCGCGGCTGTTTTGATGCCGATACCCGGGACGCCGGGAACATTGTCAGCACTGTCGCCTGCGAGTGACTGCACGTCGATTACTTTATCGGGACCGACCCCGAATTTTTCCACTACTTCATCAGGACCGATGGTTTTGTATTTCATCGTGTCAAGCATATCGACACCGTCGCCCACCATCTGCATCAGATCCTTGTCTGACGATACGATCGTGACCCGCGCGCCCACCTCACGCGCCATGCGAGCGTAGGTTGCGATAATATCGTCAGCCTCAAACCCCATCATCTCGATCGCGGGCACGGCAAATGCCCGCGTAGCATCGCGGATCAGGCCGAATTGAGGCACCAGATCTTCCGGTGCCGGCGGGCGGTGCGCCTTGTAATCACTGTAAATCTCGTTTCGGAAACTTTTGCCGGACGCGTCGAAAATGACGGCAAGGTGCGTTGGCTCAAACTCGTCCTTTGTATCCTCGATCAACTTGTAGAGCATGTTGCAGAAGCCGTGCACAGCACCGACCGGCAAACCATCCGATTTCCGCGTCAGGGGCGGCAATGCGTGATAGGCACGGAAAATATAGCCCGATCCGTCCACAAGAAAGAGATGGTCACCCTTGCCTATTGGCCGCGCGACCCCCATCTTTGCCTGATCGGTCGGTGCATTTGTCTTCTTCTTTTCAGCTGTCATTCCGCCTGCCCTGCTCGTCTGCCCGCGATCCGCGCGAGAGGCGGCCAATATGGCATTATGAACGGCCCCGTTAAAGGCTGGAGACCGGGCGGACGCCCTAAATTGGCTGATGTGACCGGAATGTGAGTATAAGAAGGATACCCGGCGCACGGTCGAGCGCTATGGACAGGCATGCAAGAGGGAGTTTCTACGATGGGCAGCAGTCTGGCAGATGATATGGAAATCGGGCAGGTGCCCGCGGCTGCTGAGCGCACGACCGGTCGGGCGGACGCACGTGCCTGTGCGATCAAGGCCGAAGGATTGCGCAAAGTCTACAAAGCCGCCGGTGGCCAACCCGCCAAGGAGGCACTGAAATCCATTAATCTTGATATTCCGCGCGGGTCGTTCTTTGGCCTGCTGGGTCCGAACGGTGCCGGCAAATCGACCTTCATCAATATTCTGGCAGGCCTGGTGATGAAGACATCAGGGGCGGCTTCTGTATGGGGGTTTGATACGGATGTGAACCCGCGACAGGCGCGGGCATCGATCGGCGTGGTGCCGCAGGAATTGAACGTGGACCCGTTCTTTACACCCGCTGAAGCACTGGAGCTTCAGGCAGGCCTTTACGGCGTGCCCAAGTCTGAACGCAGGACCATGGAGATCCTGGCCGCAATGGTCCTGGCCGCCAAGGAAGATGCCTATGCACGGACACTTTCAGGCGGCATGCGCAGACGACTTCTTGTTGCCAAGGCGATGGTTCATAACCCGCCGGTTCTTGTTCTGGATGAGCCCACAGCGGGCGTTGACATTGAGCTTCGCATGCAGCTTTGGGACTATGTCAAAGAGCTCCACGCCAAGGGCACAACGGTAGTGCTAACGACGCATTACCTGGAAGAAGCTCAGGCCTTGTGTGACCAGATTGCCATTATCAACCATGGTGCCGTTGTTGCCTGCGAACCGACATCGCAGCTACTGGGCCGGATTGATGAGAAGCGGCTGATTGTGCGACCTGCACAGGCTCTTGCTGCCGTACCGGCAGGCCTTGAGATCTATCGGCCGGAATTGCTGGCAGATGGCTGCCTGTCGCTCCAGTACAATATGAGTGAGGCCCCCATGGCACGGCTGCTTGGTGACATTGCAAAAGCCGGGCTTGAGATTGCTGATCTTTCGACCAAAGAAGCCGCGCTTGAAGATGTGTTTCTTCAACTCACGTCGTCACGCACCGCATAACAACTTCCTTGCTGGTCAGGATGCGACGGCCGCCAGGTTTTCCTGTCGTAATTCGGTGAATTTCGGCATATCAGCGCGGCGGATGGAGACAGTTTCGAGCAACACCATATTGACGTTCCCTTGCTCATCCACCAGTGGAAGGGCAATCCCTTCTACCGCAGCCTGGGGGTTACCGGGCAGCCGGGCCTGTGCGAAAAAGCGCATAGGCCGTTTATGTGTCACCAGTGCGGTGAGTGCAGCTGCAACAAGTTTTGCCGGCGTGCCCGGCAGAAGCTCATCCAACCGCTGGCCGCGATGATCATGCCCCAAGAGGTCGTCAATGCCAGTGCCTGACAATCGCACATTGAAGCTGGCTGCATCCCGCCCCTCGCCCGTCACATTCAACAGGGCCAGACGAGGAAGATGACTGACAAGCTCGGCCGGGGACACATCTGCCCTGCCGGGGAGCTGCCCTCCCTGCCGCTTGGCTTTCCAGTAGGCCAGCATGTCACCAAGACGCGGATCGATAATCTGGAGGGTCGGGTCGATAAACAGGTTCAACGGTCTTAACTGCAATGCCCCGTTGTTACCCATTTTGCGCACCCCTTTTATGACTGTCGGGTGCTTACTCAACGTGCACCCATCATTCTTATTAAAGCGCTTTTGAGCCGGAGTGAACACCGGAAAGTGGCCTCGCCGATCAGATGTCTGGCCGGGTGGAGACCGAACGGGCCTGACGCCCCTTCCAATCCAGAAAGAAAGCGCAACAAAGACAGGCAATTACCACCGTAAATCCCAAAACACCGATATTCATGCCGGCGACCGTTTTTTCAGAGCCGTCCAGATATTTCATGGAGCCACCATAGGCCCCCCGCAAAAGGAAAGCTGCCATGAAACCACCTGTAATTGTGAGCCCCAGCACAGCAGCCAGACGGGCATCGTCGCGTGCCCAGGCCAACCAGATACACAAAACGCCCAAACTGGTGTTCGTGAACAATTGCCAGACTTCGTGAATGCGGACATGCGGTGTCCAGTCCGGGTTGAAGACATGAGTGTCATTGATTTCCAGGACAGGCACACCCAGCCCCCAGACAAGAGCGGCAAAAGTGATCAGCAATTTGGCAGGCATGAGGTGGCTCCCATAAGGATTTGGCGGGTTTCAGCGTTTTGTCGAGGCGTACTTGCCAACCCGAATATTGACAGTGTCCATATATGATAAAAATGGACACTGTCAATATTATGCGCATGCTGTCGGCAAAAATAAAAAACGTGACCATTATCATCATGGCCAGTTGCGCGCCGGACTTCTGGCTGCCGGGCTGGCGCTTCTGGATACGGAAGGCGTCGACGGCGTGACGATCCGCGCGGTTGCGCGCGGGGCCGGGGTTGCTCACTCAGCGCCGGCCAATCACTTTAAAGACCGCCGTGCGCTGTTAACCGGGCTTGCGATTGAAATTTTCGCCGCACGGGCGGCTCTGGCCGCGCCATTGCTGATGGATACAACACAGACAGCGCGCGAACGTCTTCACGGTTTTGCCCGCGACTGGCTCGATTTCGGGCTGGCTTTTCCGCACCGATATCGGCTGATCTGGCGGCGAGACTGCCTTGATGGAGATGACCTCGCCCTTAATGCGCAGATGGACCTGATCTATGATCCATTGGTTGCCCTTTTCAGAGCCACCCACGGCCCCGGCGGCACGGGGGGCGTGAGCGCGGAAAGCCAGGCCATTGCGCTCTGGTCCCTCCTGCATGGCTATCTCTCCATGCGACTGAATGGAAACCTTGTTGAAGGACGGGACGAAAAAACCGGCCAGCCGCGCGCAGAGGCGATTTTGGAAAGCTGGCTTAGCAGCCAGCAGATTTAGGCCTTGCGCGTCTATTTTCGCGGTCCCGCCGATTGACCGGTTGCTATGCCCTGGTGGCTGGGCTATTTTCCGCCGCGTGTCGTGGAGCGCCTGTTCGCCCGCCTCAGCACCCGTAGCTCAGCTGGATAGAGCGCTGCCCTCCGAAGGCAGAGGTCACACGTTCGAATCGTGTCGGGTGCACCATTTCTGTTCAAAAGTGGGCACCATTGACGGTGCAATAGGCTGATCGTCGCTCCACACTGCCCGCGGTCCTAACTCGCGTTGTCGTCGTCCGTTCCCGCATATCGCCGTCTGTACTGCGCCGGGGTGATGCCCGTGTGCCGCTTGAAAGCCCGCCGGAACGTATCGACATGCCCGAGCCCGGATGCTGCCGCTGTCTGCTTGGGGTGACTTCCTGCTTCAAGCATTTTACGTGAAATATCGATACGCACGGCCTCCACCCAGGCTGCCGGTGTTTGCCCGATTTCCCGCTGAAAGAGACGGACGAAATGTCTCGGACTCAAACCGGCCCGTCGTGCCAGTACCGCTGTCGTGGCGTCCTGCGCCGGATTGGCCAGCACCCATCGCTGAATTTCCTGAAGAGCGGATCGACCGGAAACACCGACCTCTCCGCTGCGGCTGAATTGAAGTTGCCCGCCGGGGCGTTTGAAAAACATCACCAGTTGAGAGGCGACCCGTTTCGCTACTTCGCGGCCCAAATCCTCTTCAACCAATGCCAAAGCCAGGTCGAGGCCCGCTGTCACACCGGCAGCGGTTCGCACTTTTCCATCGCGGACATGAAGCGCATCAATTTCGAGTTGGATGTGCGGGAAAAGATGTTTCATACGAGCTGCAACGGACCAATGTGTGGTTGCCCGCTTACCATCCAAAAGCCCGGTCGCACCCAGCAATATTGCACCAGTGCATACTGAACCGAAACGGCGACACGCGGGCGCATGATATGCAATGCATTCGACCAGATACGGGTCAGGCTCATCGTGCGTCAGGTGCGGCGCGCCGGCGACAAGCATCGTATCCAACCGGTGGCGACCCCGCTTGTGGAGAACCGTATCTGCGAGGATCCGCAAGCCCGATGAACTCACAACAGGGCCGGGCTTAACAGCTATTACCTCTGTCCGGTAAACCTCCTTTCCAAATTGGATATTGGCCTCCGCGAACACATCTAATGGTCCAGCGACATCAAGCATCTGAACGCCCGGCATGGCGAGGATACCAATCTTCAAAGGTCTTTTCCGGTGTCTCATGATAAAGCGATATGTCCATATTTGTAGCTTCACGACAATAGAGGACATTTGCCTCACTGCCTATGTTGGCTCCACCACAAACGGAGTTTCAAAAATGGCAACAAACAACCTTGTAAAAGTACCCGACAGCCGCATCGCCCGCGAGGTCACAGAAATCGTTCGCGATACAGCAGGCGAGCTGCTCTTCAACCACTCAAGCCGGGTTTATCTTTTCGGTGCTTCGGCCGGTGTGCAGCGCAGTCTCTCCTTCGACAGGGAGTTGCTGTATACGGCCGCAATGTTTCACGACATGGGGCTCACAGAATGCCATCGCAGTTGCACCGCGCGCTTCGAGGTCGACGGGGCCAATGCTGCACGCGATTTCCTGAAACGGCACGGCATACCACGAAGCGAGATTGATATTGTGTGGACAGCGATTGCGCTGCACACAACACCGGGTATTCCCGAGCACATGCACCCCGTCATCGCCCTAGTTACCGCAGGTGTTGAAATGGATGTTCTGGGCTTAACATTCGATCAATATACGGACCATGAACGCGAAGCGGTTGTAGATGCTTTTCCGCGGGGGCCCAATTTCAAAGAAGAAATCATTCAGGCTTTTTACGATGGCATCAGACACAAGCCGGAAACCACATTTGGAAACGTGAAAGCAGATGTGCTCGCGGACAAAGATCCACGTTTTCAACGCGTGAATTTTTGCAGCATCATTCGGCACTCGCCGTGGGCAGGGTAAGCAGATCGGCGTCGCGTACCATTGTTTTCAGGCGCTGAACGCTGGGAATTTCGATGCGTCCATAACCAAGCCTGACAAGGCCTGCAGCCTGGATTTTTTTAAGAGCCTTGCCTGCCGCCACACGGGATACGCCCAGCATAAAGGCAAGATCTTCCTGTCTGCATTCAACACTCGCGCTTGCTGTCCCCGGTTCTACCGATGCCAACAGCAAGCGCGCCAGGCGGACCTGAAGGGACAACCGCCGCTGCGCATCCATGAATTCCATCATCTCGTGATTGCGGAGCAGAGTCAGCGTCAGCAGCCCTCGCGCAATAGCCGGGTCAGCATCAAATAATCGGGCAAACGGCTTCGCCTTTATGAAAGTGATTTCGGACGGGCCTTGCGACCAGAGCGTGTGAGACCGCGGCAGCCCCGCAAACAGGGTATATTCTCCAAATGTTTCACCAGGGCGCAGAAGCGCAGAGATAACAAAGGACCCATCAAGACCGACATTGCCTGCAATCACTTGGCCGGCCACCACGATCGCGAGGCCCGCATTCGTATCCCCGCGCTCCTGAACGATCTGTCCGTCGGCATATTTCCGGGCAGAGCCTGCCGCCAGCAAACGGTCCATCGTGGCTGTGGGCAACAGGTCCCGCAATGTTCTGGTTGGGGGCCGCAGTACTTTCATAAGCCGGTCCTGAAATGTAACTTGTTTGCATTTTAAGCGTGTTGCGGCAGCTAAAGTCAAAGCCTCTTTCAAACTCAGCCCGCGAGGAGTAGCCAGCCATGAAAGTCTGGGGTGTTTCCGTTTCCTATTACACAGGCAAACTTGAAGCCTATCTTCGCTACAAAGGGATCGCTTATGAGATGCAGCATCCATTTGCGGACCAGGCGCGCATACGAAAGCTCGCGGGAGCGGTACAAGTCCCGATCGTTGAGCGGGAGGACGGGCGCTTCATGTCAGACAGCACGCCGACCATCCAGCAACTTGAAAGAGAGTTTCCCGCGCGACCGGTCTTCCCTTCAAACCCCGTCGTCCGATTTATCGCGCTTCTGATTGAAGACTATGCCGACGAATGGCTTTGGCGCTCTGCCATGTATTATCGCTGGAGCTATGAACATGATCGCGAGCTTCTGTCCCGCATTCTGGCAGATGAGGTGACGACCCACCTCCCCCTCCCCCGTTTTGTTCGGCGGTATCTGGTCAAAAGGCGGCAGCGGACCCGCTTTGTGCTTCAGGACGGCGTCACGGACCAAACGCGACCACACGTTGAGGCCGGCTTTTTTAATGCCATGGATGGTATGCTCGCCATGTTGAAAAACAGACCTTACCTGCTCGGCCAGACGCCATCCATTGCAGACATTGGTCTCATGGGGCCGATGCTGCGTCATTTCGGCCAGGACCCCACCCCTGCCGCCATCATGCGCAATGAATGGCCAGCGATTGCTGAATGGGTCGCCCGTGTCTGGAATGCGGGCACGATGTCGGGAGACACGAGCCTGCTTGAGACGGTGCCAGCCGATGCCGCCCTTCTGCTGAAAGAAATCGCCGAGACCCATATTGTGCAATTGCGCGAAAACGCTCTCGCTTATGGACGCGGACAACGAACGTTTGAGATGCAGGCTCAAGATTGCCACTACCAAAACCTGCCAGTGTCCCGCTACCGGGTTTATTGCCTGGAACGTTTGCGTGAAGAGTTCCACGCGCTGAGCCCGGACCAGCAAGCAGACGTCCGATCACATTTACCGCAAGCTGAATACGCGCTTCTGTGGGAGGCGGATGTGGCAGCGACCTCTCTCTATGACGTAGACCGGCAGGCCCCGTTCAACAAAGCGATTAATGTATTGCCGTAATATCTACGCCACCGCCGGGCGGCCGACTGAATAATAGACCATTCCAGCCTCCACCATTTCCGGCAAGGTGTAGATATTGCGCAGATCGACAATCAAAGGCCGCGTCAGAAGTGACTTCACGCGCTGCATGTCGAGCAGCCGGAACGCATTCCACTCGGTAAAGATGAGCAGTGCTGACGCGCCCTCCATGACCGAGTAAGGATCATCGCCCCAGGTGATATCTGCGAGCAAGCGTGCTGCCTGTTCCATCCCTTCCGGATCGTAGGCCCGAATGGAGGCACCAGCCTGTTGCAACAGGGGAATGATATCAAGGCTCGGCGCATCGCGCATGTCGTCTGTATTGGGCTTGAATGTCAGCCCCAGCACGGCGAGCGTTTGCCCTTCCACACTGCCGCCACAGGCTTGAATAATCTTCTGGGCCATACGACGCTTGCGCTCGGTGTTGGCTGCAATCACGGCCTCCACAATCTGCGTCGGTCGTCCGACCTTGCGCGCTGTATCGACGAGAGCCAATGAGTCCTTCGGGAAACAGGAGCCACCAAACCCCGCCCCGGCCTGCAGAAATTTCTGCCCGATACGGGTATCAAGGCCAATCCCCCGAGAGACATCCTGCACGTTTGCGCCCGTTGCCTCGCAAATGTCTGCAATCTCGTTAATGAAAGTCACTCTGGTCGCCAGGAATGCATTCGCGGCATACTTGATCAGCTCCGACGTGGTGCGTCCTGTCATCACGATCGGCGTTTCGCTCAAACCCAGGGGGCGATAGATCGCGCGCATCACGGTTTCGGCGCGTGCAGCCTCTGTCCCCACCACCACACGATCAGGTTTCATGAAATCATCAATGGCGGAACCTTCGCGCAGAAATTCGGGGTTGGAGGCAACGTCAAAATCGGCCTCCTTGTTTCCCCGCACGATAATAGCCTCCACTTCCTCACCCGTGCCAACAGGGACGGTCGATTTGTTGACAATGACGGTATAGCCCTTCAGACGGGGGGCCAGTTCCGCTGCAACGGCATAAACGGCACTCAAGTCCGCACTTCCATCTGTCACGCTGGGCGGTGTCCCCACCGCAATAAAGACTGCATCACAATCACCGATATCAGCGCCCGCCCAATTGGCAAATGTCAGCCGACCGGCAGCGACATTCTTTTTTACCAGTTCTTCAAGGCCCGGTTCGTAGATCGGTATTTCACCCGCCGCCAGTCGCGCGAGCTTGGCATCATCATTGTCGATGCAGATGATCTCATGCCCGAGATCTGCAAAACACGCGCCCGTGACAAGGCCGACATATCCGGTTCCGATCATCGCAAGGCGCATTCAGAGGTCTCCCCTATTTCTCAACACCGCCTGCTTTACGCATTTTTTGTGACGAAATACATACATATCTTGAGAAATCTGGCTACTTGACGCAGGGGGATACGCCCTTTGATCCAAAGTTCACCTTGATGCCCCGTCTTGCCGATACATAAACACTTCCTCTCACTTGGTATCCCGTATTTACTATTTTCTTGCAATTGACAATCTGTCACTTTTTACTGGTTCTCATAAACATATGAAAAAACGACGCTGACGCGTCAAAACTTTTGGGAGTTTGAAATGACGGACCAGACCAACCCGGCGGTGGATTTCGACGCCAAAGCATTGCGCGAAAAGTACAAAGCAGAACGCGACAAGCGCATCCGCACAGACGGCAATGAACAATATCTGGAAATGAAAGGGCAGTTTGCCCAATACAATGAAGACCCTTATGTCGCGCCCGGTTTTGAGCGCGCCCCGCTGACCGACGAAGTCAATGTCGCCATTATCGGGGGTGGCTTTGGTGGCCTTCTGGCGGGTGCGCGTTTGCGGGAAGCCGGCATTGAAGGCATTCGCATGATCGAGAAGGGCGGCGACTTTGGCGGCACCTGGTACTGGAACCGCTATCCAGGCGCGGCATGCGACATTGAATCTTACGTCTATCTGCCTTTGCTGGAAGAAACCGGTTTCATGCCCAGCAAAAAATACTCGCCCGGCCCCGAGATCCTTGCGCATAGTCAGCGTATCGCCAAACAGTTTGGCCTTTACGACAATGCCTGCCTGCAAACTGAAGTAACAGAGATCCGCTGGGATGAGGATGCAGCCCGATGGCTCATCAAAACCAACCGGGGCGACGCCATGAAGGCCCGGTTTGTCATTATGTCGAACGGGCCTTTGCATCGTCCCAAGCTTCCGGGCATTCCCGGCATTGAAAGCTTCAAAGGTCATTCCTTTCACACGAGCCGCTGGGACTATGCTTATACGGGCGGTACATCGGAAGGTGGGCTGACAGGGCTGAAGGGCAAACGGGTCGGTGTCATCGGTACCGGGGCAACTGCTGTTCAATGCGTGCCACACCTGGCCGCCACCGCCGATCAGCTTTATGTGTTCCAGCGCACGCCTTCGTCCATTGATGTCCGTAATGACCGGGAAACCGACTGGGACTGGGCCAAGACGCTCAACGCCGGGTGGCAACAAGAACGTATGGATAATTTCAACGTTCTAGTGTCCGGTGGGTTTGCTGCTGAAGACCTGGTGAATGACGGTTGGACCGAGATCATCCGGAACCTGCTTTTCATTGCCAGCCAGGGTGACAACAAAGACCTCTCTCCAGCCAAACTAGCGGAGATTGCAGAGCTTGCCGACTTCCAGAAAATGGAACAGGTCCGCTCCAGGGTTGATGAGATTATCAAAGACCCGGCCGTCGCAGAGGCCCTGAAACCCTGGTACCGCCAGTTCTGCAAGCGGCCCTGCTTCCATGATGACTATCTGCCTGCTTTCAACCGGCCTAATGTGCAACTTGTCGATACAAACGGACAGGGCGTCAGCGCCATCGACGAGACTGGCGTGATCGCCAACGGCGAGCATTACGAAATTGATTGCCTGATTTACGCAACCGGCTTTGAAGTTGGCACGGCCTATACACGCCGCTCCGGCTATGAGCTTTACGGTAAAGGCGGGCTGAGCCTGAGCGATGCCTGGGGCGACGGGGTGCGCAGTCTGCACGGCCTGTTCGTTCGCGACTTTCCCAATGTGTTTATTCTGGGGGGACCGCAGGCAGGTTTCACCGCCAACTATCCTCATCTCCTCAATGAGCAAAGCCAGCACATTGCCTGGCTCCTGAACGAGGTCAATGCCCGGCAGGCCCGCGCGCTTGAACCTTCTGCCGACGGCGAAGCGGCGTGGGTGGCGACCATCAACAAGAAGGCGGCCTTGCGCACCAAATTCCTCGAAGAGTGCACACCAGGCTATTATAATAATGAAGGTAAGCCCGCCGAGCGCAGCGGCCAGAACGGGCCTTATGGTGGCGGATCGCCCGAATATTTCGAGATCCTGAAAAACTGGCGGGAAGCCGGTGAACTTGAAGGCCTGCAGCTTCATCAGGCCTAGAGGAAAGGCACATAAGCCCCACCATCTTCGGTGGGTGCGCCTCTCTTTGGCGCTCAACGGCCTCATATCAGGCCCGTTGAGCGCTGCCCCCTTCTTCCTCTAACATAGCCGGATGCTTAAGCTGGCGAGCGACGATATTGTCCTTCATGTGCTGCCCGACCGGGGCGGCGGGCTTATGAAATTTGAAGCCTTTGGCCGGCAGGTCCTGCGTCCGGGCAAAGGGCTTGCTCCTCACCCCACCGAGCTTGCGGGTTTTGTCCTCGTCCCCTTTTGCAACCGTATCGCCGATGGCCGCTTACCCGGACATACGCCCCTCAAGCCCAATCTGCCGAAAGAACCTCATGCCATTCATGGTGAGGGATGGCACGCACGCTGGAAGATTGCAGAGGAAAGCGCAAACGCCGCATTGTTGTCGCTTGACTATGTCCCCTCGCCTGGCCGATGGCCCTGGGCATTTTCTGCAACGCAGGAATTCCGACTTGAGGGACAAAAGTTCCATCATACGCTTTCGGTAACCAATCAAGCGCAAGAGCCAACGCCCGCCGGGCTTGGCTTTCACCCTTACTTTTCCTACCGCCGGGGCGACCTGCTTAAAGCGTCAATCAAAGGTGTCTGGGAGAGTGACGAAGCACGTCTGCCCAATCGGCATGTTCTGATTGACGATGAAAAATATTGGCCACGGGGGCGAATTGATGAGGCGGCAACGCTCGACCATTGCTTCACCGGGTGGGACGGACAGTTGCAGATCACGCGTCGTGACATCACCATTCAGGTGACAACAAGCGGCAACCTTCCCTTCCTGCACATCTACGCGCCCGCCGGTGAAGCCTTTGTCTGCCTTGAGCCCGTGTCACATGTACCCAACGCCCTCAACCTGATGGATGCGCCCCCGATGACCCGCCTGATGCCCGGGGAAACGCTGAGTGCATCGCTTACCTATGATGTCAGTCTGACTTGACGCTACTTGCCCAGATCGATTTCAAGCGATGAGATGGCGTTGACGAAATTGTTTGGCGCCTGCGTCGTCTTGCCGGTCCAGCGCACATTGGGGAAACGATCGAGTATCCGCTCATATGCCACTTCAAGTTGCATGGCCGCAACGCGCTGCCCCAGGCACACATGAGGGCCCATGCCAAATGCCAGATGATCGTTCGCATTTTCCCGACCGATCATGAACTGATCCGGGTCCTTGAAAACCGATGGGTCACGGTTTGCGGCTCCGTAATACATAATGACTTTCTCGCCGGCAGCTATCTTCTGTCCCGCGATCTCCGCCTCCTGTTTCAAGGTTCGGCGCATATGGATGACGGGCGAAACAAGTCGAAGTGCCTCGGGCACCATCTGGCGAATGAGGCTCGGATCGTTCAGCAGACGCTGCTTCTGTTCCGGGAACTCGGTGAGCAGCTTCATCGTACCCGACAGTGAATTTCGGGTCGTGTCATTGCCGGCAAAAATAATAAGGAGCCAGGCACCATCCAGAAATTCCTGCGGCAATGGCTCATCATCCAGCTTTGCCTGTGCGATGGCTGTCAGCAGATCTTCGCGCGGATTGCGACGCCGTTCCTGTAAAATCTTTTCACCAAAGCGAAACATCTGACGGACATTCCAAAGAAATTTGGCGAGGAAAAGAGGGCTGATGCGACGGCCTTGCGCACTCTCGGCAAACATGTGCCCGGCAAGCTCAAGGTAATGCATCCATCGGATGACTTTAGGACGATCTTTTTCATCCACACCCATCATCTCGCACAGCGTAAAGAGTGGGAGTTGCTCTGAGAAGAGCGGGACCATGTCGACGACCGGGCCCTTTTTTTCCATCACATCCAAAAGCTGATCGACTTTCACTTCGACTTTTTTCCGCAGTTCAGCGATATAATCCGGCGTGAAGAAAGCCCGATGCTGCATGCGTAAGGGCACATGATAAGGGCGGTCGAGGCAGATCAATGTATTGAGCGCCGCGCCATGCAGACGGACATGACGTTTTCCCGGCGGGCCGTAGGCCATATTGATGCCGCCAAGCTGAGGGGAAAACCTGTCCGGGTCCAATTCAATGCGTTTTACATCTTCATAACGGGTGATTGCCCAAAACCCCGCCGCA
The DNA here is from genome assembly GCA_002715765.1 of Rhodobiaceae bacterium. Taxonomy (GTDB): domain Bacteria; phylum Pseudomonadota; class Alphaproteobacteria; order Parvibaculales; family Parvibaculaceae; genus Mf105b01. The sequence goes on from PAZY01000052.1 coordinate 13,418, forward strand.
TGCGGTACAGGGGTCCAGGCGACCGGAGCTGTTTCCCGCAATGTGCGGTAGTAATCAAATGGTTGACCACTCGTAAAAGCCGTATTGCTCGCCAGATCGAAACCTGTCGGCGTTTCGTACACGCGCGCATATTGTGGTTTTGCGTCAACAATATCGTTTAACGCTGTTTCGCTGACTGGTTGTAGCATTTTGACCCCCGAGGCTGACCGATCAAAACTCTACTGTAATTTACTGGTTACACAACCAAAATGTTAGTCACCTGCGCGGATGTGAACTTGCCGCCCATGCGTGTAAACGGCACGCACCCGGAAATGCGGACAAAAGAAAAGGGAAGAAGGTGCATCCCTTCTTCCCTCAACATTCAACGGGCCAGTGGTCCGTTCAACCCGCTTTAAAGAAGCGCCAAGCCAACAGCTGACGTCTTGCCGTTGCGGCCTGTCTCCAGCTCATATGAAATCTTCTGATTTTCATCGAGCGCGGCAAGGCCTGCTTTTTCAACGGCAGAAATATGTACGAAAACGTCTTTGCCGCCATCTTCCGGCTGAATAAACCCGTAGCCTTTGGTCGGGTTGAACCATTTGACTGTACCAGTCGCCATGTCTTTCTCCATTTCGGCACCTGCATGCCGATCGTCTAAATTCGCACAGACTGTCTATGCGTCGCGTATCAAATAGTCATTGGAGAAGCAGCGTGGCCAATTGGCTTGTCACCAATATGAACCGGGAGCCGGCATCATGCCCCAAAGCAAATTCGATGCTTAATAAAATGGTGCCTTCTTACGTTCTTGGCAAGTCAAGAGTCGAAATTCTGATGCTGGAAATGACAAAACCCTGTTTGGGACAAGGCTATTTTACATATTCATGCTGCTTATTTTGCCAAACATTTATCTTGTTTTATCGACGACGCCGCTTTGCAGCATCTGCTTTCTGATCATCATAGAGTGACGCAATTACGTCCATAAACGGCTCCCGCCCCCCGGCAAAATAGGGCGCAACCAGACTGAGTATCTGGTAGACGCCTCCATGAATAATGTCCGGGCCCGACGCTTCGGGATGGCGCACCGCCTCAAAGTTCAACCAGTACGTAAGCAACATGGTCAGACGCTCCGCCAATTGAGGCACTTCGTCCTTACGAATGTCCAGGACCCCTTTGTCCGACAGGCTTTTGATCATGGACGCCGATGTGGCCTGTTTCCGGGCCAACAGATCCTGGAACCGTACATTGAGCGCCGGGTAGCGGGTCAACAGGTCTGTCAGATTTCGATAGAAGAAGCGGAAATCGAAAATCTCTTCAAATACGATATAGAAATAGAGCCAATTGTCCTCCGGCTTCAGAGGGCGCTCCACCGGCGCGGTGAGCACGATCCGCATTTCTTCTTCAAAACTCTCATACAGAGCCGAGATCAGCGCGTCTTTTCCCTTGAAGTGATAATAGAGATTACCCGGCGAGATATCGACCTGATTGGCGATATCCACGGTCGACACGTTGGTTTCCCCCTCTTCGTTGAAGAGGCTCAGGCTGGCTTGCAATATGCGGTCTCGTGTCTTCATGGGAGACACCGCCAATCAGGCTTGAGAAGGTTTGGCAGGGCGGGAGGGACGCGCGGCTTTTTTGGGCACCGGCTTTTTGCGGGCCGCCGCTTTCTTTCCGGGTGCGGCCTTTTTGCGTGTCGTCTTTTTGACCGGCGCTTTAGGTGGCTTTGTCTTTTTCGGCTTTGTATCTGCGGTATCTGCGGCCAAAGCCTCCACCAGACGGTCCAATTTGGCTGAGAGAACCGCCACTTCTGCCGCCAGACGATCCACCTTTTCCTCCAGACCATTTCCGGGCTGGTTCAGACCCAGCATATCCCTCATGCGCGACAGACGATCCTCCATCGACAGGGAGACTTCAGCGCTTCGCTTTATACCCTCAGCCCGCACATCCGCACTGAGTTTGCCGAGTGCGCCCAGCTTTTGTTCCAGGTCCGAGCCGCGGGTCACCAGCTCTTCAAAAAATTTTGTGGTCTCTTCACTCACCTGCGCAACCCGGCGGTTTACCTTTTCCTGTGTCTCATCAACCGCCTGACCATAGGCCCCCACACCTGCCAGCCATATCTGGCGCGCGAGATCGCTCGCACGATCTACCGGTGACTTTGCGCGGGGCGGTTCATTCTTATCCGCTGACTTTTTATCCGATGGTTTATGGGCCATTTGTCCCTCCGTTCCCCCTACCGCATGCACTCGTTCGCCGATGGCATATTCCACAGACTACCTTAACGCGTTCATTCCGCGATACCAGTGGGCTGCCGGCAAAAACCTGACGGCAACAAAAAAAGCCCCGCAGGGTATGCGGGGCTTTTCAGGAGCACGAGTTACGCGTCAACCGGAGCGGACACGCCACTCAGCTCACGCACGCAAAGCTATTAAGCAGCTTTGCGGGCCGGGGTCTTGCGAGCAGCTGGCTTCGCCTTTGCGGCACGGCTCAGCGCGTTAACTTTTTTCGTCAGAGCTTCAACTTCAGCTTCCAGTTCGCGAACACGCGCTGACTTGAAAGGTGTGATCTGCGGGAACTGGCCCAGCTCTGGCATTTCAGGCAACTTCGGCAATTCCGGCAAGGAGTCGCGCAGTTTCTTGATACGCTCTTCGACTGAACCGTTCGTGTCGATGCGCACATCCTTGAGCGCCTTGCGTGTGTCTTTTTCCACAATCGCACCGCGATCAACCAACTCATCAAAAAGCTTGTTGGCTTCAGCGCGGGCCGTGTCTACACGGGAAGCTGTCTCGTCAAACAAGCGGCCATAAAAGCCGAGGCCTGCGAGCCAGATGTCGCGTGCGAGCGGCAGTTTCGCTTCGGATTTTGCTTTTGCTGCCTTGCTTGTCTTTGTTGTCTTACGGGTCTTCGTCGCCATGATGATCTCCTTGATCCAGGGTTAGAGACCCTGCTTGCATTTGAGGGATGCAGGTGGCCGGGTCTTGATTGGCCCCTTGATAGGACAGGAGATCTAGAAAACGCATACTAATTCCAGTGCCGCGGGATTCTGCCAGTTTTTCACCCTGTATGACCGGTTTTCGGCTGGTCTCGGGCGTTGCCTTGTTACAAGCTGTTACAAATGAACCGGAGGGAGCTGATGCTTCTTCCTTTCACGACGGCAAATTGTCTTTAGGATCGCCCCCGAACAAAGCCCAGCCACAAGAGGCCACAAAAACCATGACAAGCGCATACGAAGAACAAGCCACCCACGAGCAACCAGGCGGGCATCTGACCGTTACCGGCAGCACCCCGACCGGGTTCCGCGGCATGTTTGGCTGGTTTATTTATGACTGGGCGCTCAATCCGTATTTTATCCTGATCAATATTTTCGTGTTTGCGCCCTATTTCTCTTCTTCGGTTGTCGGGGACGATATTCGCGGCCAGGCGATCTGGGGTTATGTTCAGGCAACTGCCGGTATCTCCATTGCGCTCCTGAGCCCGTTCTTTGGTTCACTTGCCGATGCGGCGGGGCCGCGAAAACCAGGTATTTTCGTTTTCACGCTGCTTGCCTTCGCGGGCATGTCGCTGCTCTGGTTTGCCGCGCCGGGGGACCCTTCTTCCGTGGTCATCGTGATTGTTGGCGTGGTCATTGCGGCGACCAGTCTTGAGTTTGCCATCGTTTACCACAATGCCATGCTGCCAGCGCTGGTTTCCAAACGCCGGATCGGTACGCTTTCCAGCGTCGGCTATGCGATCGGCTCAGCGGGCGCCATTCTCTCTTTTGCCGTGTGGTTGTCTCTCTTTGGGCTGCCTGAGGTTACATGGCTTGGGCTCGACAAGACGGCTGAAGAGCATAACCGCATTGTTGGCCCCCTTTCGGGGTTGTGGCTGTTAGTGTTCGCCATTCCGTTTTTTCTTTTCACGCCAGACCAACCGCGCACCGGGCTCCGACGCATGGATGCCGCCAAAAAAGGCGTAGCGATGGTGGTCGGCACGGTCAAGAAACTGCCGCATTACAAGAACATCGCGATCTACCTTGCCGCCCGCATGATCTATTATGATGGTCAGGCCGCCGTGTTTATTTTTACCGGTGTTTACGCGAAAGGTATTTTCGACTGGCCGACGACGCAGATCGGCTTTTACGGCCTGATTATCATTGTCTCACAGATCCCCGTCACAATCTTGGGGGGCTTGGTTGATGACCTGCTCGGCTCCAAAAAAACAATCGTCGGGGCGGTCTCATGTTTTGCGATCGGCCTTCTCTTCATGGTTGGTACAACAACTGAAACGGCGGCGTTTTTCATACCGGTCAGCCTCGATCCCATTGTTGCCACCAATTTCGTCGGCGAAGCTCTCAACGCAATGGGTTTTGATACGAGTGCGGAACGATGGTTCCTCGCGCTTGCAACACTGACCGGCACTTTTGCCGGCCCCTCCCTTTCGTCCAGCCGCACCATGCTCGCGCGCATCGCGCCGCCCAGCATGATGGCCGAGTTTTATGGTCTCTATGCACTTTGCGGTAAAGCCACGAGCTTTCTTGCGCCCCTCACTGTCGCGATTGTGACACAGGTAAGCGAGAGCCAGCGGACAGGGCTTGCCAGTGTTCTAATCTTCATGGTGGTGGGTTTGCTACTGATGTTCTTTGTGCGTGAAGAACAGTCTGTCGCCCACACGCACTAGGATCTCCCACTGCCTTATCTTGTCTGGCTGATATTGAAAGAGGATGGGGTCTCAGCCCCATCCTTTTTTATGCGGGCACCAAAGCCCTGTTGAGGTCTGATGACAAGGTTTTCGCTGCCAACAGGAAGTGCAGCGCGCCCCAAAGACCCAGCGGCGTCATTGCCAAAAGCGCATAACGCAGTGATTCAATGCCGTAAGTCGGCTCAAGCAAATCACTCAAAACGCCCACTGCCTGTGGCCCCAGACCCAGACCGATAATGTTCAGAATAAACAAGAGAAGGGCCGATGCCGCCGCCCGCATCTTGAGCCTCGCAAGACCCTGGGTCATGGCAAGACTTGGCCCCAGATAGAGTGAGCCTGCCGCTGCAGGCACGATGAAGAGACCGAGGGCGAGGCTCAAGTCTTCAACCAGATAAACTGCAAACCCGAACGGGAAAGTCGCCGCACCGGCGATGGCGATGACCCACATATACCAACGCACATCCTTCTGGCCGAGACGATCGGCAATGACGCCCGCACCAAATGTGCCCAGACCACCTGAAATGCCAATAATCAATGAGAGAGCCAAACCGACATCGCCAACGTTCATGTTGTGCGACCGGATCAGAAAAGGTGGAAGCCAGGCGACCGCCCCGTACCCGACGAAAGAGACCAGGGTTGCCCCTGCCGCGATATGACGGAAAGAGGGCTGGCTCAGGAGAAAACGCAGAACTTCCATAATTGTGGGTGCAATCTCGTGCTCACTGCCAGCAACGCGCCCCTCCGAATGGCCACGCGGCGGCTCTCTCAATGTCAGGCGCACAAGAATCGCAAGCAGTAATCCAGGCAAGCCCACAACAAGAAATGCCACGCGCCAGCCGTACCAGGCTGCCACATACCCACCCACCAGAAAGCCGATGAAAATGCCGATGTTTACGCCCAGCGAAAAGACAGCGAGTGCTGTTGCGCGCGTCTTGGGCTCGTACATATCCGCGATCATGGAGTGCGAGGGCGGACTTGACCCGGCCTCACCCACGCCCACAAGAATACGCGCGACCATCAGTTGCCAGAAACTTGTCACGAAATAGCACGCAGCCGTCATGCCAGAGAAAATGGTCATCGCGGCTGTGATAACATTGCGACGGTTGCTCCTGTCCGCCAGCATTGCAATCGGCAGGCCGAGCGTTGCATAAAAAATACCAAACGTCGTGAAAAGCAGACCCAGCTGGGTATCGCTCAGATTGAGGTCCACCTTGATCGGTTCCAGCAGGATCGAGAGGATCTGCCGGTCGACATAATTGGCTGTGTACACGATTGTCAGCAGCACAAGTGCATATGTGCGGTAAGCTGGCGTGATGACAACACCGCCGCCACCTGCTTCTGTCGCCGGTCCCTCTTGTGTTTCGGCCATTTGTCCCCCCGAATATTTATCTGCCCTCGCAGGCCTGATTTTTGTTTCCGAAGGTAACAGGGAACATCGTTTCTAGAAAGCGATCAGAAAAAGGCCGCCCGAAGGCGGCCTTAAGTTGTTGAGTATTGAGGCATTCTATCGCGTGTCTACCACTCGATCCGTTCAATCCCCTCGAAGGTAATCTCGGACCCGTCTGCGAAAGTGATGGTCCCGCTTGCATCATCCGTCAGATCATATGAGCCAAGCCCACTTGTATCGATTGAGCCGCTATCCAGTGACAATGTCCAGTCCATGTCGAGGTATCCGCCACCGTTGGCCTGAAGCTGGATCGTATCGGTCCAACCGCCACCGGAACCACCGATGATCGTATCGTGGTCGTCATTTCCTGTCTGGAAGATGAACAGGTCCGATCCATCATCACCCTTTAACGTGTCATCACCGGCACCGCCAAAGAGTATGTCATCGCCGTTTCCACCGTTCAGTATGTCATTTCCCGCGCCCCCAACCAGGACATCGCCACCTGACCCACCGTTCAAAACATCATTGCCGGTTCCGCCAAACAATGTGTCACTACCATTGCCCCCATTCAGCGTGTCATTTCCGGCGCCTGCGTACATGACATCATTGTTCGAGCTACCGTAGAGTGTGCTGCTGGATGCAGAACCACCCAAGCTGTCCGCAGGTTCCTGTATTACCGTCAATTCGGTTGGCGTACCATCTGATGTGTTGCCGACCAGCCTGATGTCATCAATCGTATACTTCTCATCACTTCCGGTTACGTGTGACTCGAATTCAATGACCAGTGAATCGCCCTCACCAATGTTCTGGAGATTATAGACATCGCCCATACCCTCCTTCCCATTCTGGACCATGAGCTCCGTTCTAACGCCATCGATATTTGCAAATACCTTGAGCATATCGTGCCACTCACCGCTGCTTTCCATTCCGCCAGCTTGAGAAAGTTTGAAGCTGAGGTCGACGTCAGAGCGACCAGATATATCGATGGCTTCACTCTTCCAGATAGTTCTGGATGTGCCATCCCAGGCGTTATCGGTGTTCTGACCAAAGGTATAAGCCCCTGATTGAACACCATGTCCACCCGTAATGTCAGCGCCCGCATCGGACGCGCTCCAGGCTGTATCACCGGAATCTACTTTCGCTCCGTTTGACAGGCCGGAGAAATTCTCGCTCCAGAGCAGTGCGCTCGCATCCACGGTCTCGTCTACCGTCAGAGCGATTGACGAGACTGTCGTTTCCGTCGCTCCGTTGGACGTTTCTGTCGCCTTGGCTGTTACAGACAGATCAACCGCACCATTAAAATGTTCAGGCGTTGTTATTCTGAGCGACGATAGATTCCAGTCAGAGACGTCCGCTGTCGTGGATCCCCCCCCTGATGTAAAGGTATGAGTTCCATCTGTCAGGACAGCCCCAGCAGGAATGTTCCCGATCAAGAGGGACAGGCTCTCGGAGCCGTCCGTGTCTGAGAGAGCTGCTGAGAGATCCGGTAGATCAATTGGTTGCCCTGCGGCACCATGAGCGCCTTCGTCAATCGTTTCCGTCATACGAATGTTGTCAATCAACATCCCACGACCGGCATCTTCATCGACACCCGCTTCCCGGATTTCAAGGCGAGAGGGATCACCATCACCTGAAAAATTGACGGTGAACGACTGCCAGATCGCATTACCAGACGACGAAGCATCAACAGAAACAGTGTCAACAACTACACCGTCCCAAAGGATTTCGATACGGTTGACACTTGCGTCATATCCCGGACGCCCAGCGTAATCGAATGTCAGCGTATAGTCCGCACCTTCGGCTGTTTCTACCGTCCGATAAATATTGGGCGCATCGTGATAATTGTTTGCAGGGTCAAAGTTCAGCTCTATGTGCGTTGTACTGCCTGCCGTTGACGTCTCCAGTCCTTCACGCACTTCAATTGCGCCATCAGACTCCCATCCACCATACGAACCTGATTTGATAAACCCGTCCGACCCGCTGGCGGAAGCACCTTCCCAGTTTGTGTTGAAAAGCTCTCTTGTTGTTGCACCAATGTTCAACGACGGTGCATCAGCGACGGCTGATACATCCAGTGTTGCAGTTGCACTGTCCGTTTCCGTGCCGTCCGAGACTGTGAAAGAGAAAGGTACGTTCTCCGCACTCATGTCAGTTGTTGGCGTGAACGTCCAGGTTCCATCTCCATTGTCAGTCAATGAACCAAACGCCGGATCCACGGAAAGAGATGTCACACTCAAGCTATCACCGTTCGCATCGCTGGAGTTTGCCAGCAATTGTTCCGATGTAATGGTGATCGACATGTCCTCGACCGTATTCCCCAGATCAACATCATCCGCCACCGGCCCTGAGTTGAATTCGGCGACGTTGACATGCAAGGCGCTCGTTGTGACGGTGGAAGCGCCATTGGATGCTTCCGTCGCTGTGGCAGAAATCGTCAGATCAAAACTACTTTCCACGACACCGCCACCGTTTACGGACAATGTGTCGGTGCTCCAGTTCGTTACGTCAACACTCGTGTTACCTTCCGTCGCTGTGAAGCTGTTTACACCATCACTGATCGTTACCCCGACCGGAATGCCCGAAACGGCAAGGGCAATCGTTTCAGACCCATCTGCATCGGTTGCGGCTGCAGCGAGAGAGAAAGAGGCTTCACCATCTGCCGCGATCGTGACTTCGCCGGGTTCGTCTGTCGTGCTTAAAAGCTGTCGGTTGCCACCAGTATCCGGCCCCTGCAATTCCAGCTTGAGACCGGCGTGGCCGTAGTTTTCGAAATAGCGAACCTCGATCGTGTGTGCTCCCGCCGGGAGATCAACACTCATCGTTGCGGTTGAATAGCTATGCAACCCATCATGATCGATGACCTGTACGCCGTCGATAAACAAGGCCGCGCCGTCATCAGCGCCGAGATAGAAGGTGTATTCCCCTCCTTCTTCGATGTTGATGTTGCCTTCTATTTTCGCACCGAACGTGTCGTCCGACCCTCCTTCCCAGAAAGATCCCGTGCCGTTCTCGTAATTGATCTCACTCACGAACTCCTGATGTGTGGGCGTTCCATCCCAGTCAATATCGCCAAGTGAACTCAGACCCGAATTGGTGTCAAAATAGGAGGCTGTGAAGCCCGTTGTAATGGACAGCGATGGTGCGTCCGCTACCGCCGTTACATCCAGAACCGCGGTTGCACTCTCGGTCCCCGTGCCGTCCGAGACTGTGAAAGAGAAAGGTACGTTCTCCGCACTCATGTCAGTTGTTGGCGTGAACGTCC
>PAZY01000053.1 GCA_002715765.1 Rhodobiaceae bacterium
ACGGGAGAATTGCCAGACGGAACAACGCGCGGTGTCCCAATTGTCACCGACCCGGAACCGGACGCAGGCGGCGTTGCCGATCCGCCGCCAAACATGCGCATCAATCCGTAAAAAAGTGCTGTCAAACCCATCGCCAAAAGAACCTCATCGCCTACAGAACGTCCCATGTGAAGTCCCCGAACGCATCCGTCGAATTTGAAAAAGCGGCCAGAGAAACGCCGGGAGGAATGAACAGTTCGCGCGGAAAAACACTTACACCGATGCCTTGCTGATACATGATCAGCACATCGTTTCCATACCTGTTGAACACCAGCGAACCATTAACCGCAGTCACATTCCGCAGCACAGCCGTGCGCAAAATAACGCCATCGACATTGGCCAGCGCACTCACAAGCTCAACACCCAAGCTGATTGTGCCGGTAAACTGATTAGCGCCAATTGGCGCAATTGATCCGCCATCTGATGTTTTCCAACCAGCCATTACACTACCTTTTCCTCAAGCACAGATACGAGCCCGGCAGTGCCAGACGAAACGGCATTCAGCGCACCCGTGCAGGTGGTCTCGAAGGTCTCGCCGGGTGCCAAAAAATGCCCCACATAAGAGCCGGACGTCGATAGAGCGACCTCCGAAGCACCAATATTTTTGTAAATTGCCCGCCGCCTATCGGCATTTGAAACACTCAGCGCCACGCTTCCACCAGCCGGTACAACTTTCGGCGCACCGGGAGAAAAAACATTAGCAAGCCGGTCCCCGAAATTCTTGACCTCAACCGGCACATTTGTTCCGCCGAAGACAACCCGATCATCGAAGACTTGGCCCTCCCCGACAATAATTTTGATTGTGTTTGCAATGCCCTGGGTCTCCAAAAAGTGAAGTTCCGAGAAAGTCGGGAGAGAGCCTGTTAGCGGGTCACGCTCGGACGCCAAACCAAGCCCTGCAAAGCCGGTAATCAGATCCTCGCTCGACGCCCCAATTTCAAAATCATGAGTGGCGGAAAGAATGCGAAAAAATGACCCATACAACGAGCGCCGCGTCTGTTCGTTCGGGTCCAGTTCTATCGTCATCTCTTGAAAGGTCGAAAATTTCATCAGCGCATCACCTTGTAAGCCACGAAACCAGCGGCAGTGATTGCCACCACTTTGACCAACTGGTCCATAAGCTGCTTTGTGTCTGTTTCGCGCGAAGCAGCAAATTGAGCCTGCGTTGCCGACACAAATTTGTTAGACCGGTCATTCACATCATCAACGGCATCAATAGCCGCATCGAAGATGCCGCGCGCGAAGCCAAAAGCCTCTTCCGTGGTCTCAAAGTTGAAGCCCAGCGCATCCCGCACAACATCGCCGGACAGGTCATAATTGTAGACATAGGAATAGGCCGACGATCCGTCTTTTGCAGACGTGATCGTTGATCCTTCCGTCGCCGCAAGCCGCTCATCGCGATTTACAGTCGTGGAATTTGTCGCCTGCGATGATGCTGATTTGCTTTTATTGAAACACATCAGACCGCCTCGCGCGTGAAAAATGTAGCCCGCTTGCGCATCCCGAAACGCTCTGCAATTCGCTCCATGGCGGGCTTTTCAATCATGCATTGTAGAGAGGCCGACCTCGCGTCAGCACTCGCCACAATCGCCTGAAACATCATCCGCAAGGCGAGCGGTGCGCCTTTTGCGTTCATGCCGATAATATCAATGGCAAGGCCGCTAACGGCATTTTCAAGGCGATAGGCCATGACCCCCATCAACGCCCCTGCATCATCGCGAGCCGTGAGAAAATGAAGCTCCCCCGCCTCCCAAGCCGGAAGCAAGTCACCAGCCGGAAAATCAACCGGTGCCGTTGCCTGAATAGCGGCATCAAGTGTTTCTGAGAAAACCTCTGACAAGTTCACATTCATCGCTTGCCCCACAACAGAAAGAAGCCAATCGCAACACCGCCCGCAATCAGCAACGCCGTATTGTTCAGGTTGATACCGGAAGGTGCCCCGGTCGCGCTTGCCCCCGTACCGACCGCAAAAGGACCGGTTGAAAACAACCCGCCATCTTGGGCGAACGTCGAAAGCGGATTTGTGGACGCGGACGTAATGGGATTGTTCGTATACCCGCCGCCGCCAATTGGGAGCTTTGGCATTGCTACCTCCGCAGAAGCAGAATAGCGACCACGGCAGCACCGCCGATCATCAACAGTTTGGGATCAACACCCATAAAGCCCGGCGCGGTTCCCGTTGCCTGCGCAACCGATCCCGCCGCCGTCTGAGCGGCCTGATTTGTCGCAAACTGGTTTTGATACTTGGCAAGCTCAAATTGTGTGAGAGCCTGATAGCCCTGCGTGACCGCGCCCGCAACATCAGAAAAAATATTGCCGAGCGATCCGAAAAAGCCGCCATCATCGACCAACACAGAACCCGCCGTCTCCACGTTGGTTGACGTGAAAGCGTTGGCGGCGGTTGACCAACCAACCGCCTCCGCGAAGTCAATGCCTGAGCCGTCACCATAGAAAAAATCAGACATAAACGCCTCTTAGTCAGGCTGGCCGAGATACTCAACCAGAATTGCAAAATCGTTTGCCGTCGCCATGTCGATATCCATGCGCAGCTCACCCACCAACTTGCCGCCTGGACGGCTTGTCGGAAGACGATCTTCCGGACGACCGTTCTCCATAAAATCGGCATGGAAGACGGCAGCATCAGGAATAAAGCCAAGCTGTTTTTGGATTGCGTTGTTCAACACGCGATCCCGCTCAAACGCCGTCACCTGATCGACCTTGACGGTTACGGATTTAATATCCGCCGCCGCTGTCTCGAAAAAGTGCAGTGCCCGAATGTCGCCAAGCTCGCGCGGAATGTCATTGGTCATCGTCACCAGACCAACAGCCGACACGCCCTTGTTGAATTTGCGCGTCTTGATGATCGGTCCCAAAGGCAACAGCTTGCCATTTGGCCCACGTGCATTATCGACAATGGCCGAGACTTCGAGTTTCGGAGACACACGCCCCGCTGCAATCGTGATCTGAGCGGTAAACGTCGATGCATTGCCCTCAATCGCCCATGCAAGCGTATCTTCGCCGCCCGGTGTGCGCGCGTCTGGCTCTGCAAAGAAGACCGGCAGTACGCCGTCCTGATACGCGAAGCCCTTGCGCTTGTTCAGCGTAATCAATTCAGCCGCCGTATATTGGCGCTGCGACTTGCCATTCAACCGTAGGTCAACCGACGTGATTGCCGCCTTCATATTGGCCTCAGTCACATCAACGCCGTTTTCGGTATAGCGGAAATAGAGCTGGTGATAGCGATACTCGGTCGGAATTTCGACGGTTGCCACCTGCCCCGCGCCGACGCCTTTGATCGTTGTAATCGGAATTGTTCGCTTGAACATCAAAGGCTCCCTTAAGCGTCGTAACCGGCGATTGCCTGAGCTACAAATTCATTGTTGCGCATGGCGTTCATGATCAGACCGGCGACGAAAATCGCACCGATTGTCAGGCCCACATGCTTCATGTCTGCATTCGACATCTCACACTCCAAGGTTTGGAAATTGTTTCTTCAAAGTCGGCTCCAACAAAACCTTGTAGAGCGCAATCGAAAGAGCGCCCGCCACTGCTGTTACAGCTATTGATTTGAAGTCCGTTTTCATCACCGCAAGGGAACGTCTTGCAGCCTTGTTTTGCAAGCGAAAACGTCCCCTAGGGGAAGCCCCTAAGCTTCCGCCTAACTTAATTGAACCTTGCCAGATGCCAGCGTCTTGCCGCGCTTCATCCCATCTATTGAAAGTTGCACAAACTCATATTTTTTGAGCCCTCGCAACGCGGGTTTGTCAGCGTCGGCCATGTTCTCTTCAACCGCGCGCCGGGGAGTGTCTGGCAGCTTGAACGCATAAGTCACAGTGGCATTGTTCCTAAAGGTTTTGCTGATCTGTTGCGGGAACTGCGTCACTGCAATCGCCTCAAGCCCCCAATGCCGCCCCTGATTGCAAAGCTTGGCCATGGCAAACATTTCCTTAGGCAGCTTCGAAACAGGGAAAGACAGGTCCATTTCCTCAATCACAAGCGTGAGCTTTTCCCGCAAGCGTCCCTCACGATAGCCACGCTGCAAGTCAAACATCCACAATGCCAAATTATGCAAGCACACATCTTCCTGCCCATCGAAAGGCACCGCCGCCATGCGGAACTTTTTTCTCTTCAACGCACGCTTTGCAGCCGCGCTCAAGCGTTTGCGATCTTCCCCGGCATGGCCCGTCATCTGGACCGCTTCCCAACCTCTCATCTGTGCATAGTCGGCAATCGGATCGAAGGCGATCACGTTTTGACGGGGATCAATCAACGCGCGGACCAAGGTTGATTTCCCTGATCCGCGCGGACCGTAAACGGCCACAAGTGCAGCGTCCTTAATCACTTGATATTGACCACCGTAGCCGCATCCCCCTTAGAGGATGCCTTAGAAAATCCCTCAGGGGGACTTTCCTTCGCACTCGCCTCACCCCCAAGGTCTTGTCTTACGGGAGGCCGCGAGCGCGCATCCAATTCCATGCGGATCACCATCAGTTTTCCCATGAAAAAAGCACCAATCACCATTGCGCGTTGCACCCATTCATTACCGGGTTCAACCAGCCAAGACAGATATGGCGTCTTGCAGGCAATCTCATAAATGGCATCAGATGCCTCACGCGCGGCCCCCTCCTCATAATCTTGGATCGGCAGAGACCGGATAGGGAAAGGCTTGACCGGCAGCATATTGGGCGCGGCAAACATGCTCCTGAAGGTCGCAAAAAACACGTCTGCACTTATGCGCTCAAGCGGCTTTTTTTCGTCGCCCAAAACCTCGCCAGCAACGTCCTCAACCGCATCATCGTTTTCGATCTGCTCAACGTCACTGATCGAAAACGTATCCGCTTTTTGGCTTGGCGGCGATTGGCTCACCCCCTCCTGATCCGGCTCGGTCTTGCTCACCGTCTCCACCTTCTGGTTTGTCTCCGACCTCTTCAGCGGCGGCGTTCCCGGCAGCACTGGCAAGTGATCCATTTTCTTTCTCTCTCATCTCAGCAAAAAAGTTTATGTACTTTTCAGACACAGCTTGATTGTAGTTGCGATTGTTGCCGCCGCACGTTTGAGTGTCATAGCGGCCCTGACAGTCGGCAAAAACGCGACCATTCTTATCGACCTTCCAAAGCACACGAGCGCCGCAGCGCTCGCCTGACTTGGGATCAATGACAGTGAAGCAAGCGCCGAAGCCCAAAGCCTTTGCAGTTGCTGGTGACGCCATCAATCCACCTCGCGATAGACCGGCAGGCCATTCTTGTAACCGACGATTTCAGGCTCATCAGACGCGCGCCCGTCAAGCGCCTCGCGGATTGCAGCCGCCGCAAGGGTTGCAACCTTCCCGGCCTGCCCCGTGGCTGTACCTGCGTACTCTTCAAGTTCTTTCAGTTTTGACATTTCAGGCTTCCTCAAAATCGGCAACATCTTGCCAGTGGCTAAATGATCCATACGGATCGAAAGCCCGCCGCCGTGGTGCTGGTGGCGGGGCATAGTTGGGCGCTGGATGCTCGCGCGCGTCGTAATAGCTGTGACAGTCATGCAGGTTGAGGAAGCGCGTCACGCCCTCGCTACCGCCTTCCGCTGCCGCGTCCAGCAAGGCCCCTGTCAGGCCCTTGGTGCAGATCCTCCGCCATGTGCCGAAATCGAGAAGCGCAACGCGTCCGCTTTCTGCACAAAGCACTTCGCCCGTCTCTTTGTCGATGGTCTCGCCTTCGCTCTTGCCGTCGATTGCCAGTTCTGCGTCCGTCGCCGGATAGCGCAGGTCATAGGCTTCACGTGATCCCTTGGAATAGGTCAGGTGCCGCGCCCGAAAGAAGGCTTTCGCGTATTCTCGAAAGAGCCGTGCCGCGCCGTCGTCATGTTCTGATGCTTTCAAAAGGTTCCAGACAGATCGGCCGGCAGCTTCCTTTTGAGCGCCCTTTGCGATTTCATGGCCCGCGCCCCATTTTGCAACATAGGCCGCAGCTTCCGCGCCGGTAGATGCCCGCCGAAGGTCGAAAGCGCCAATCTCGGAAGAACCGCCCAGCTTGCGAATGCGGGTTTCCCAGCGCTCGAACAGATCAAGCCGCAGCATTTCCGCCTCGGTATCGTCCAGGGCGCGTTCTGTGAGCAAAAGAACATGAATATGTGGATGCCAGCCGTTGCGCCCGTGTGTGACTTCGAGCGCACGCACTGTGTGCGCGATGCCGTACCGATTTTTAAGCCGCGCCCATGGGGCCCCGGCCTGCATTTTTTGCCACGCTTGTGCAACGGTATCCCGAAGGGATCGGCATTTATTGAAAGCATGGTGGCGAAGTGTGAACGTCGCCATATAGACCACGCCGCCTGCCTTTTCGTGTGCGTCGGCAAGCTCCTGCTCTTCGTCGGCGCGACGATTTGAAATTTTGTTGGAGCAAACAGGGCATTGCCAAATGCTTCCGCAGGTCTCAAGGCCGCGAAAGTGTGCGCCGCCCCCTTCTCGCCAAATCTCAACCGTTGGGCCTGTTGGCGTAGCTCCGCAGGCTTGCAATCTAGCATTGTCGGTTATCTCTCCAGCGAGCCGCCTAAGTGAGTGCCTTTCTTGCCGTGCCGTGTCCCGAAGGTCTTGGGGGGGTAACTCTGTTTGCGTATCTATCAAGAGCACCCCGCCGACGAAAACTGAGAACTATTAAGACACCTCAACGACCTTAATGCCCGCGACCGGTCTTCCCTGAAAGTGCTCTCGTGCGTCGGCCAGCGCAGCTGCTTCGAGCTCTTCGCGGTTGCTCTTAAAGAGTTCAGGGAAGACAAGTCGAAGATCATCAATTTCGAATGGATCTGCACAGTACGTAATTGAGTAGATTTCGAAATCTTTGTCAGACCGATAGAAAATTTTGTAGTGAGTTTCTGATGGCATTTGATGCTCAATCCTCTTTGGTGAAACAAAGAACTTATCAGATAATTGAGAGATATCCCGCTCATGCCTTCGTCCCCTGCCCGCACCAATCAAGCGTGCTGGTCCACGGCCAGAGGCCGTTGCCGTACGTGTCGGCACCAATTGGGGCGTTGCGCCGACATTCACCGGTTTGTGCGCCTTCATCCGTGCGATTGAAGAACTTGCATGTCAGGCAGCAAAACCCGTTACGCAAGATCTGTGATGATTGGGCCGGGCTCACCATGTGCGCCCCGTGAACGCGCGCCGAGAATTGAACTCATCCAGCTTGAACGCGCTGGGACCGTTCTTATCGACCACGCCGACACACTCGCCGCATTCCTCGCCTTCAGGATGGCGCACAACGCGGGCTTGTTTGGCTTTGTTGCCCATGGCCTGCCGCAACGTCTCATCAAGCGCGTGGACCGGCACTGCCGTCACATCGAAAGACTTCACCAGCCGCCCGGTGGCCGTGTAGACATCGGCCCGCATTAACATTTCTGAATGGTTTGTTGATTGCTGTCTCATGGCTCATTCATCCCCTTTGAGCTTCAATCCCCCCGAGGCACCGAGACCAACTTTGCCCGACAGTCTCGGGCCTCAGGGGATGAGTGTCCACTTCCAAGTTGAACTTGGAGGTGTGGATCAAACTGGCCAGCTCTCAGCCGGACTGTCAACCCCCTAGCCATTACTTATAAAAAGGGGATATGATCTTGAAACCAGACTCATTGCCCGGAGTTCATCTAATGGAAATCGACGAATTACTGACCGCCGCCATGAGCGCCGCAGCCCTGCCGTCTGACAACAAACTTGCCCGACGCATTGGCGGTTCATCCAGTCAGATCAGCGCATGGCGCAAACGGTTCTATTACCCTAAAGACGAGACTTTAATTGAGCTTTGCGAGCTTGCGGGTGTTCCTGAGGACGTCGGTTTGATGTGGCTCAACGTGTGGCGCTCGGACGAAAAAGCGAAGCCGATCTATGAGAAGTTGGCGCGTGATTTGGAAAAGCGCGCAAGTAAAACAAATCGGGCAGCGTAACCAAGGCGGGGACTTTCGCGCCGTTACATCAAAACAATAGCGCGCCCATTTTCCCGTTATTTTTCAATAGGTTGTGAGAGCGGCCGGCGAACCCGCATGTGTGTCCTTTTATACATTATGCGCCTTTTTGTTATACTGGTAACTCCTTACCTGACCCCTTATTGGAGGCGACGGCAAGAAGCGCCCTGCGACTAATTTGGACTCACAGATGATCCGGGTATTCGCTTTGACTGCATCTGCCAATCAGTTTACCCACTGCGCTTCGAACTTCAGCGCGATTATTTGTCCGAGTACCGGGCAGCATTACGCGCATCCTGAAAAAGCATCCCACGATGGAGACTGCCGTGACAAACTGGCTGGGGGTCGATTTTGGCACCTCAAATTCAGCTGCTGCCTATTTCTCAGACGGTAAAGTCGTCAATATCGAACTGGAGCCAGGCCGGAACATGATCCCGACCGCGGTCTTTTTTGACTTTCACGAGCGGGAAATTCTACTCGGGACTGCTGCCAACAAGGCGCTGATTGATGGCCTGGATGGCCGCTATATGCGTTCTCTTAAGAGCGTACTCGGTACCAGCCTGATGAGTGAGAAGCGCCCCCTTCTCGGCCGGCGGACCGACTTTTACGACATCATCACCGTGTTCTTGCGACAGCTGAAAAGCCGGGCTGAAAAGAGCACCGGACAAACATTTGATCACGTTGTTTCAGGGCGGCCGGTTTTCTTTCACGATGGCGACCCTCAACGAGATCAGGCCGCGCAGAATGATCTGGAGACGTGTTACCTGCGCGCCGGATTTTCCAGCGTGAAATTTTTGTTCGAGCCCGTTGCGGCTGCCTTCGCAAATGCAGGCCACGCTCATGCCGGGACAATTGGCCTCGTCGTCGATATTGGTGGCGGCACCTCCGACTTTACGCTTTTCCGGACAGCGGCAGCAAACTGCATTGATGTTCTTGCGTCGAACGGGCTTCGCTTGGGCGGTACCAATTTTGACCGCCAAATCAGCTTTGATCATTTCATGCCATTGCTGGGACGTGGCCAGAAGCTTAAACGACGCCTTCCGGACGGGATTATCGAAGCCCCTACCCATATATTCGCCGAACTTTCGACCTGGGAAAAAATTCCCTTCCAGTATGACCCCAAAAACCTTCTGTTTGCGCAAGGCCTGTTGCGCGACGCTGTCGAACCACAGACTTTCTCTCGGTTGGTAAAAGTCCTCGAAATGCGGCTTGGCCATGATATCGCTTTTCTCGCTGAGAAAACCAAAATTTCATATAAGCGGCATGCCACTTCCCAAGATGTGGATCTGGGCATCATTGAACCCGACTTGTATGCACCACTTTCTCAAGACGGATTTGAGCAAAGCCTCGCGAGATTTACTCCCCCGCTGGCCGCCGCTATTCAGGAGATACTGGATAACGCAAAAATCCCTGCAAGCAATATTGGGCGCGTTGTCACCGTGGGTGGCTCCAGTTCCATGCATATCGTTACGGACGCTATTGGCCACTCTCTTCCTGATTTAGCCAATCTGGAGATCGAAGATGGAGCTATTTTTACATCTGTTGTGGATGGGCTCGCGATTGCCGCAAGTCAGCAATAGCGCGTGATTGCCTGGTTTTTCTTGAACTTGACCCCTCCGGTCTGCGACAACAATGCATTGAAATTTGAGAGGAAGCTCATGCCCCTGAAAGCCGCCATTGTACCGGTGACGCCGCTACAGCAGAATTGTTCGCTTATCTGGAATGATGAGACCATGGTTGGTGCTGTCATTGATCCCGGTGGCGACATTGAGAAAATCGAAGATGCACTGTCACAGGTTGGCGTCACTCTGGAAAAAGTCCTCCTGACCCACGGGCATCTGGATCACGCGTCAGCGGCCGGAGAGCTTTCTAGAAAGTACGGCATTCCCATTGAGGGACCGCATGAGGACGATCTGTTTCTGATTGAAGACCTGCCCAACCAGAGTGCCAAATACGGGATGCCCGTCTATGGAGACTTTCGTCCCGACCGCTGGCTTGCCGACGAGGACACGGTTGAGGTGTCCGGGATGACACTCCGCGTGCGGCATTGTCCCGGCCACACGCCCGGCCATGTTGTTTTTATCCACGAGCCATCCAAACTCGCAGCCGTTGGTGACGTTTTGTTTCAGGGATCGGTGGGGCGTACTGACTTTGCGCGCGGTAATCACGAGGATCTGATCTCGTCTATTCGCAACCGTCTGTTCCCGCTCGGGCTCGACATCGCCTTTATCCCCGGGCATGGGCCTATGTCCACATTTGAAGCAGAGAAAAAGACCAATCCGTTCTGTTCTGACATGGCCGTCGGCGCAGACTGACTGCGTTGAACCAGGGAGACATTTCCCTGTCGTCGCGCCTATCCTATCAACAGGCCTGAGCGCGCCGCGTGGGCAACGATGCGCGCAAATGTTGCATGTGCGCGCGCTTCCGGTGTCGGTTCGTTGGAAGCCAACTCAAACTCACCATTGGCAACCGCTCTGACAAGTTCAGTTATCACCTGTTCTGCGTTCTGGGTGCCATCAAGGCGCGACAGGATGAACCTAGCGGACGCATCCACATTGACGCGATGGGGAGAGAGGCTGGCGATATAGTCCTGCCCCAATCGGACCTGATGCAGGGCCAATGGCGACAGGAGTGGCTTTTTCTGCAAATTACGCGCTGCGCGTGTTTCTGCTTTATGCCCAACCAAGGCGCCCATCGGCAGCAGCTTCAAACATAGTTTTGCAATTGTCTGCGTCACACGGTCTGTCGGCACATTTTCAACCCCGGCCTTTTTAAGGGCCGTGATTACATGCATCGCCAGACGCGACATGCCAACGGGAAACTGCTTGTTCTGCTCCAGCAATGCGAGGGTCACAATTTCGATAATGCTCGCGGTCTGATAACGGACCGGCCCCTCAAAAACAACTTGTTGAGCCTGCAAAAGGTCCGCATCCGTCATGCGGGGATCCTGCCTGGAAAGCATGCTTGTAAACAACAAGCCATCCAGCAGATCTGCCGTACCTGTTTTAACCGGCGAGCGCTCCGCGTGAACCAGCAGAATTTTTCGGTGCCGCACATTGGTCTGCAGATCAATGAGCTGACAGGTTTTGAGCAACCGCCCTTGCCTTGCTCTTTCCGGGGCCCCTTCCGGTGGCGTTTGCTTGCGAACCTCCTCCTGCTGGTCGATGGGTAGAATTTCGACATTTGTTTTCAGGGGATCCACGTCACCAACCACCTGCAACTTGGCGGCCTGGGCCATCGCAAAGAAATCCTCAATCGCACATGTTCGGCGGCGTGGGTCCAACACATCACGATAGAGGTCAGCATCATTTTCCCGCAGAAGCTGCTTGAGTTCCTCCAGCAGGTACGCGTATTTCGAGGTCTTGTCGGCAGCAATATCTGTTGCCAGCCGGCGCAAGTTCTCCCGCGCCCTCGCTACCTGATCTTCTGCCGTATCTCCAGCTTTCACCTCTTGCAATACCAACTCGCGTAATTCATCACGCTGACGTCCACCTGGAAAAACATCAATGCCTATACAGGCTATGCCGTCTTCGGCCAGGTGCTGTTTTGTCAGCACAAGCAGGGCCATTCGCTCCGCCGTACTCGCGGTCGCAAAAACATCGTTTGCGACAATGAAATCATGCGTGTCTATATCGGCCTGAAAGCGCGCCAGATTGATATCGCGAACTTCCACATTCTGCGCCCTTGCCTGAAGCGCGAAAGACTTAACACTGGTGCTTTGGTCGGGTGAGGCGCAGGTAAAGACGACTTCGGGAAATGCGGCAGCCTGCGCGACGAGCCCTGCCCCCGCGCCCGCGTCAAAATCCAGATAATGAGAGCCATTCAACCCGCGAACGGGATAGCCCAGCATGAGCGCCCGCGCCGCCAGACGTGACGGCGACACAGCCGGGTCAATGAGCAAATCATCCCAGCCCGCTAACGCGCTTTCCGTGCGTGCCTTTTGGTCCGGCTTCACAGAACCTGCTCCCGAAAACGATCATTCACCGGTCTTTGCCCCTCACGAGACTCGTACGACGGATTAACTTTAAGGGGCGACCCTTAACGGAACGTGTCTGTTTGCCTCGACTTGCGCTGTCTGCTAAGAGTGACAAAAAGTCACTATCCGACAAGCATAGTAAAATAATCACTATTCGTTCCCCGGGAGGAACCCAGATGACCGACACCCCCCTGTCACGCTGGCGCGTGGCGATGTTTGCGCTGCCGTCGATTCCGATTTCTGCCTTGGGCCTGCCAATTGTTGTCTACCTTCCCCCTTTCTATGCGGAAGAGATGGGACTCTCCCTCACCCTGGTCGGCACTATTTTCATGATTGCCCGGTTCTGGGACATTTTCACAGATCCGATCCTCGGCGTTCTCTCTGACCGCTTTCCAAGCCGCTGGGGCCGCCGCCGACACTGGATTGTCCTTTCTGCTCCCTTCCTTATTCTTTCCTCCCTCATGCTTTTCATGCCCAGCGAGCCGCTCACGGGCATGTGGATGTTCAGCTGGCTGGGCGATCTGAGCGCACAGATTCTGGGGCAACGACCGTCGGATGTCGCTCTCTATCTGATGGGCTGGATGGTGATCCTCTACATCGGCTGGACACTTATTACGATTTCTCACATGAGCTGGGGCGCTGAACTTTCTACCGATTATGACGAGCGCTCGGCTATTCAGGGCTGGCGGGAATTTGCCCTGATTTTTGGCATGTTCACCGTTCTTGCCCTGCCCGCAATTATTGAGGGTGTGCAGGAACACACGGCCGGGCGAGACAGGGTTGCTGCAATGGGCTGGTTTATCGTGCTCTTGCTGCCTATCACGATCGGGCTCGCGACATGGCTTGTACCGGAACGGGCGGTTGAGAAAAAAAGCAGTTTTGAGCTGAGTAAAGCGTGGAAAATCCTGGTCTCGAACCGATTGCTCCAGCGGGTTCTGGTCGCAGACCTTCTGGTCGGTGTGGCCCCCGCCATCACCGGTTCGCTCTACATCTTCTTTGCCTCTTACGCTATGGGACTGCCCAAATACGCAAGTCTGCTTCTGCTCATTTATTTCATCGCCGGGTTTGCTGGCATTCCAGCCTGGATACGTCTGTCAGAATTGTCCGGCAAACACCGCACACTCGCCTATGCAATGATTTACGGTGCGATTACCCTGCCGCTGGTTTTGTTTATGCCGCGCGAGAGTTTCTGGTGGCTTTTCTTCGGCAACACGTTTTATGGCATTGCGTACGGTGCCGGCTCGTTTCTACTGCGCTCTATTATGGCGGACGTGACGGACTACGACAATCTGGAGACGGGTGAGCAGCGGACGGGGCTCTATTATTCTCTTCTCACCATGACGGCAAAAGTCGCTTCCGCCATGGCAGTCGGTATCACCTATCCATTGCTGGACTGGATCGGGTTTGTCCCCGAGCCCGGGGCCAACTCTCCTGAAACGCTGCAACATCTGCTCTACATTTACACAGGTTTTCCAGCGCTCTTTATGGTTGCTGGTGCAGCGGTTATGTGGAATTTCCCTCTGGATCGTGAGCAGCAACGGCTCCTGCGCGAAAAGATTGCCGCGCGAGATCTACATGCGCATGATGAACACGTCGTGAGCGATGCGGCCGCGGCTGTTACCCAGTTGGGCAGTGCCGGAACCATTTATGACAGACCTGCGGATTGACAGATGCCTTCACGGATACAAGATGACCTTGATCAGCTTGATACGCTTCTGAAGATTATGGCTGCGTTGCGCAACCCCGAAGGGGGGTGCCCGTGGGACCTTGAACAGACGTTTCGCAGCATCGCACCCTATACACTTGAAGAAGCCTACGAGGTTGTTGATGCCATTGAACGCGGCAATCTGGATGACTTGAAAGAAGAGCTTGGCGACCTCCTCCTTCAGGTTGTTTTTCACGCCCGGATGGCAGAAGAGCAGAACGCATTTCAGTTCCGCGATGTTGTTGAGGGTATTTCCGCCAAAATGATCCGTCGTCACCCCCATGTTTTTAGCGATCACGGGGGTGGAGGGACTGATACTCCCGCAAAGGTCGCCGCGTCGTGGGAGGAAATCAAGCAGGCTGAAAAGGCTGCCAAAGAGGCAAAGCCGAAAGGCCTGCTGGAGGATGTGCCCGTTGTTTTGCCTTCACTCACACAAGCGGTGAAACTGCAAAAGCGGGCTGCCAAAGTGGGCTTCGACTGGTCGAGCGCAAAGCCTGTTCTTGATAAGTTTGAAGAGGAAATGGCTGAGCTTCGAGAAGCCACTGAGGCGCAGGATGCCGATCACATGGAAGAGGAATTTGGTGATCTGCTTTTTGTACTCGCAAACTATGCGCGGCATTTAAAAATTGATCCTGATGCTGCCTTGCGTCGCGCAAACCAGAAGTTCCGCAATCGTTTCGGGGCCATGGAGATGATGGTCGCTACCCCGAAAAGCCTCGCCGATATGAGCCTGGAAGAGCTGGAGGCACTGTGGGTGCGCGCCAAAACGCTTGAAAAAAAGGCGCTTGAAAAAGCAACAAAAACGACCGTTTAAACCATAAGCGTGCGTGCAGCGTGCCACAATGGTTCTGTGGCGGCGAGCACATGCGGCCCCTGGACATGTGCCGGACGATGATCGTCTCCCGTCGCAATATTGCGAGCGACGCCGCCAACTTCTCTCAAAATAAGGCTTCCCGGCGCATGGTCCCAAGGCAACATTCGATGATAGGTTGCCAGGTCCTTCCGGCCGCAGGCAATGTCGGTATATTCGCACGCGGCGGCCAAATCGTTGGTGCTTAACGCAACGCTCTGCTGCAAGCGCTCCAGAGGCGCATCCCATTGCGGGGGGAAATGCTTGGTGTAGAAAGCAGCATGCGCGACATTCAATGCATCCGGGCCACTACGCCGGGGAAGCTTGAGAGCCACCTTCCCCGCCTCCTGCACGAAGGCACCTGCGCCCTTTTCAGCCATATAAAGCGTTCCGGAAACTGGAAAGAAGATTGCTGACTGCCTTACCTCACTCCGATCAGCAAAGGCCACCATGATCGCAAAGCCAGGCAGACCGTTGATGAAATTTGAGGTGCCATCAATCGGGTCCACGTACCAGATGGGCTTGTCCGTATCCGCTGCATCCAAAAGGCTGGGATCAGCCGCTGTGGCTTCTTCCCCCACAACAATCGAGTCCGGCACCATCCCCTTCAGTTCCGGTGTCAAGGCGAACTCAGCCTCCCGGTCAGCGATGGTCACAAAATCCCCTTTGGATTTTTCCTCAATATCCCCACTTCCGAGCGCTTGATAGCGGGGCATAATAATGTCCGTGGCGACAGCTCTCAGCAGCGTCGCCAGTCGGTCCATGTCTGCCATCATTCCGCCGCGCCTGCCAGTATGGGTGGGGTGTCGGGCGACAACAGATGGGGATAGAGTTTTCCAAATTTCCCCGCATCCGGTGGTGAAAGATGGACCGTCAGTGTGAAGATCCCATCATCATCTATCTCGCTGCTTTGAACCGCGCCATGCCGGTGCAGCCATGCGAGTGCCTCCGCGTCAGCCGGACCCAGGGTCAGGGAGAACTCCGCGGCACCAGCCGCCAGTAACGCGTCGATATGCGCCATCAGTTCCGTGACGCCAACGCCGGTGGCCGCAGAAATCACTGCAAGATTAGGATCCCGCTCCGTCTGCTCATGCAGTGCGGCAACAGCTTCATCGCTCATCAGATCGACTTTATTCAACACTTCGACCAGCGGCACTTTGTCATCTGCAAAGACATCAATTCCCAATTGCTTCAGAACATCAATAACGTCCGCCTTTTGGGCTTCTGTCTCTTCATGCGCAATATCTCGGACGTGCAAAATGATGTCGGCTTCCAACACTTCTTCAAGGGTTGCCCGGAATGACGCCACCAGATGTGTCGGCAGATCGGAGATAAATCCTACAGTGTCGGACAGGATCGCCTTACGGCCGCTCGGCAGTTCGATTGACCGCATGGTCGGGTCGAGTGTTGCGAACAGGAGGTCCTGCGCAAAGACGCCTGCCTCGGTAATCCGGTTGAACAATGTGGATTTGCCAGCGTTGGTATACCCCACCAGCGCAATGATCGGGTACGGGGTTGCACGCCGGGTTTTCCGGTGCAGTTCCCGTGTTCGCTTCACTTTGGCAATATCCTGCTCAAGCCTGGTGATTTTCTCCTGCAGGGCGCGCCTGTCGGACTCGATCTGTGTTTCACCGGGCCCCCCGAGAAAACCAACACCACCCCGCTGGCGCTCCAGGTGGGTCCATGACCGGACAAGTCTACTTTTCTGATAAGAAAGATGAGCCAGATCAACCTGCAATCGGCCTTCGCGGGTTCTTGCGCGCTCGCCGAAAATTTCCAGAATAAGGCCCGTCCGGTCAAGAACCTTGACCTTCCAAGCCCGTTCCAGATTACGTTGCTGGCCCGGTGACAATTGTCCGTCGATAATGGCGAGCTCGATATTCTCCTGTTTCAGGCGCTCTGCCAGTTCCTCCACCTTGCCCTTGCCAAAAAGTGTGGCGGGGCGCGGCGCATCGAGCGTGACAATCTCGGCCTTCACAATGTCCAGATGAATAGCGTGTGCCAGACCGACGGCTTCTTCCAGCCGTGCTTCCGGGGTACGCCGCTGGCTGGTGGCACGCTTGCGCGTCGGCAACAGAACAAAGGCTCTCGTCGACGGCTCTGCTTCTACCTGAAAAAGGGCGCGTTCCCGCCGTCCGGTTTTTCCGTCGCTCTCGTCCTCAGCGGATGCGAGAGCATGCTCGTCAGTGAGGGCATCTTCATCAAAAACGCCATCACCTGACTCTGTGTTCGAACTCTCTACGGTCAAGCTTTTCAGCTATCCTGTTCTTCCCCTTCAAAAAGGGAGATAGGTTGCCCCGGCATGATCGTCGAAATCGCGTGCTTGTAGACAAGTTGCGAATGACCATCACGGCGAAGCAATACACAAAAATTATCAAACCAGGATATCACGCCCTGAAGTTTGACGCCATTCACCAGAAATATAGTGAGTGTGGTTTTGTTTTTCCGCACATTATTAAGAAATGTGTCCTGTAGATTTTGTGGTTTTTCCGGCATTTTTTCCGTTCCGGTTGGTGCCGGTTGACGGGCTCGGGAGGCATCCCCACGCCTCACAGCCTCGTGGTCCAGCACGTGCCTATTGTTAGGCAACACGAGCTCTTTTCACATCGTTCACATCTAGAGCCATGCCGCCGATTGGCAAGGCCCGCCACACAAACAACCTGACGGGCACCTGCACGGATCTGCCTGTCGCCCTCCTAACCCAACGACAACGCAAATCACGTTCTATCAATCTACGTATTTCGGTGGGGGAAGTTAAGCCCCGATTTTGTGATGCAGCCTGTAACGCTGGTTCAAATCATTTGTGATGGGTCCCGGCTTTCCGTCTGCGATCGTCACGCCATCCAGGCTGACAATGGGCGTCGCTCCCACTGTTGAGGCCGTCGAGAATGCCTCCCGGGCCTGTCTCGCCTCCTCTACTGAGAATGGACGCTCATCACAGGAGATCCCGGCGTCCGCCGCCAGGGCGAGAAAAACGCCGCGCGTCACACCTCCCAGAATTGACTCGTCAAGATGACGGGTCGTCAAGATTCCGTCACTGGAAACAATCCAGGCATTGGTCGATGTTCCCTCGGTGATCATTCCCTGCTCATCATACAGCCAGGCTTCATAAGCGCCCTGGTTCTTGGCAGTCTGCTTTGCCAGTACATTCGGCAAGAGGCCTGTTGACTTGATGGAACAACGCGCCCAGCGCTCGTCCGGCAATGTTACTGCCGGCACTCCGGTGGTGCGGATACGCTCCAGCTTTGCCGGGTCTACCCGCTTTGCCGTTACAACAATCGTCGGCACGGGGCTCGGCGATGGGAAAGCATGATCACGACGCGCCTGCCCCCGCGTGATCTGGCAATAGACCAGGCCGTTGCGCACCCTGTTGCGCCGTAATGTCTCCCGATAAATCAACCCTAGTACTGGCTTTGTAACCGGCGACGGAATTTCTATAGCGGCGAGGGAACGCACCAGACGCTCAAAATGCAGCGTCTCATCAACCAATTCCCCATCAACAACCGCACAAACCTCGTAGATGCTGTCCGCAAACTGAAAGCCACGATCCTCTACATGGACGGCTGCCATGCCGATGGGTACGTAGTACCCGTTCACATATGCGATGTGCGACATGAACTTCCCCCTCAAGACCGCCACTGCTCACGGCCAAACAATGCCAGCAGTGCCAGCAATTCCAGTCGGCCGACTATCATTGCCACCATCAAGACCACTTTTGTCATCATCCCCATATCCGCGTAGGCGCTGCCAATATCAGGCTCCCCCAATCGCACAATATCGTAGGCTGGACCTGCATTTCCGATGGATGCGGCGGCGGCGACCAGCGCGCCCTCAAAGGTCAACCCCGTCGCGGTCAACAAGATGGTGATGCAGCCATATGAGGTGAGGAAGAGAACAAAAAACACCCATATGGACTTCATCAGCTGGATCCCGACGGACCTGCCACCAAACCGTGTGGGAATAATGCCGTGTGGATGGCTTAATCGCTTCAGTTCCCGTCCCCCCTGCTTCAGCAGCAGCGCGAGGCGCATCAGTTTAAGTCCGCCCGCAGTGGAGAGAGTCGCCCCACCAATCAGCACAAGCCCAATCACAAAAATGGTTGAGAGCGACGAAAAGCCGGTCGTGACCGGTGGGACATAACCGGTGCTGGTCGCCAGACTGGCGGCGGTGAAGAAACCGCTCGCTATAGCGTATCGCAGGCTACCAGTCCCCTGGAGGGCCGCAATGCTCAAAAACAGTCCTCCCACCAGAACGACCATCAGCAAATAAGTGACTTCCGGGTCGTCCCGATATTCCGCCCCGCCGGTGCGCAGCGCAGAACGATGTGTGGCAAAACTCGTCCCGCCCAAAATCATCGCAAAGAAGAGGACCCACATTGCAAACGGGGCGTCATAGCCACTTAACCCCGCATCAGTGGTGGTGAAACCACCGGTGGAAATAGTTGATAATGACAGGCAAAACGCGTCGAAGGCGGGCAACCCGCTCACAAGCAAGACCAAAAAGAAGGCCCCGGTGAGCGACGCGTAGATCCCCAAAATGGCTTCAGCGGTGCCCCTGAACCGGTCCAGCGCCCGCGTCCGATCCGCTCTCGTTAAAGGCGAAACACGCAGCTCCATACCGCCCACACCAAGCGGCGCGAGAACGGCAGCGCCCATTACGATGGTTGCAAGCCCTCCCATCCATTGCAAGGACGCACGCCAGATCAACACAGCCTTTTCCGTTGCATCGAGCGAGGGGATGACGCTCGCCCCCGTTGTTGTAAACCCGGACAGGGACTCAAAATAGGCATCAATAAAACTGCCCAGCGCGCCAGCTCCATAGATCGGCACGGCGGCAAGCAACGACACACTCAGCCAGCTACTCGCCACCAGGACAAGCAGTTCCAGTTTTGAGGACCGCTTTTTGATGTCACGAAATGCCATGACCAGTGCTCCACCGAAAAAAGCATAGAGCAGCAAGGCAAATGAGAAGGCAATCAAAGACGCCTGCTCCCCCAGAAGCAGCGCGGTTGCCCACGGGAGAATGCAAGCGACAGCCAGCATCAGGATCAACCATCCGATCGCATGTAAAACCGTGCTGTAGTTCATAAGAGATCCGGCTTTCGGTTCTTAAAAGAACTCAAGGCTGACACGAAACAGCTGTTCAACAGTTGCGACCTGGTCGCGCTGGGCAAACATGACGACTTTGTCGCCAGCTTCAATGATTGTTGAGCCGTTCGGCGTAATAACATTCCCATCACGTGCAATCGCGCCGACAATCAAGCCATCCGGCAGATCCACTTCACGCAAGGGCTGACCGACAAGTGGCGACGTTTCCAGTGCTTCCGCTTCGATTACTTCGGCGGCACCATCATGCACGGCCTGCAAACCGCGGATCCGACCGCGACGAACATGTCGCAGAATATGGCTGACGGTGGTTGCGCGCGGATTCAGGAATGCATCAATGCCGAGAGACCGCATGAGTGGCGAATATGTCTGATTGTTGATGAGGCTCAATGCCCGGCTACACCCTTCCCGTTTCGCCAGAACGCACGTGAGGATATTTGCCTGATCATCATTGGTGAGGGTTACGATTGTTTCAGTTTCCTGAACTCCGGCCTCACGCAGAATTTCAGGCTCCAGACCATCACCGTTCAAGACAATCGTGCGCTGCAGCCGGTCAGCGGCAAACACGGCACGATCCCGACTTCGCTCCAATACTTTGACGCGAACGCCTGTATTTTTCTTCTCCAGTTCCTGGGCGACGTAGAGGCCAATGTTTCCCGCGCCGACAATCAGCACACGGCGCGCCTGCTGTTCCTCATGCCCGAAAATTCCTAGGGTCCGGCGAACTTCTTTCCGGTCCGACGCAAAATAAACCTGGTCGCCGACGATCATCTGGTCGTCACTATGAGGGACAAAAAGTTTCCCCTGCCGGACGACCCCGACGACGCGGGATTTGAGATCGGGAAATAGCTCAGTCAATTGTCGAAGCGGTGTGTTGGCAATCGGGCAGTCTTCTTCAACACTCACGCCAACCACATTTACGAGCCCATCCGCAAACTCCAGAATATCAAACGCCCCCGGCACCGCCAGGCGGCGCAAAACAGCGCGCCCCACTTCAAGTTCCGGTGAAATAATCACATCGATCGGCATGTGATCGCGCGCAAACAGATCTTGAAACCCCGGCTGCAAATAGCTCTGGGAACGGATACGCGCAATTTTTGTCGGTACGTTGAAAACCGAATGCGCAACCTGACAGGCAACCATGTTCACTTCATCATGGAATGTCACGGCAATCAGCATGTCGGCATCCGGTGCGCCTGCACGCTCCAGCACATCCGGGTGTGCGCCGTGCCCGACAATTGCCCGCACATCCAATACATCGGAGACCCGTTGTACAAGTTGAGGAGACTGATCAATAACGGTGACGTCGTTGTTCTCAGCCGCCAACTGCCGGGCAATGCCGAAACCAACCTGCCCTGCACCGCAAACGATGACCTTCATGCTTTTAGAGCCTTCATCAAATTGTCGGGAATCGTCCTAAAGGACCAATGTTCCCCGGTCAGAGGTATTCACGCCCAAGGACTTTAACTTCCGGTGAAGCGCAGAGCGTTCCATACCGATAAAGGCCGCTGTACGCGAGATATTTCCACCAAAACGTCCAATCTGGGCAATCAGGTAGTCTCTCTCGAATGTCTCGCGGGCTTCGCGAAGCGGCAATGCCATAATATGTTCGCCGCCTGCGCCGCTCATACCCATCTGGTTTGACGAACTGGAATCATCCGTCAACTTATCGGCGGTGATGATCGTTGAAGTGTCAGAAGAGGTCAAAATCATCAGACGCTCAATATTGTTGCGCAACTGACGCACGTTTCCCGGCCACGCGTATGACTGAAGTGTGGCCATGGCATCATCCGAGATTGTCCGCGGCGGCAGTCCTGTGCTCCTGGAAATCTGATCCACGAAATACTGGGCCAGAACCGGAATGTCCTCCCGGCGCTGTTCAAGAGAGGGAACGGAGATTGGAACCACGTTGAGGCGGTGAAACAGGTCTTCGCGAAAACGACCTGCGGCAATTTCCTCCCGCAAGTCTCGGCTGGAAGACGAGACCACTCTGACATCCACTTTCACTTTGGTTGCTCCGCCCACCCGGTGAAATGTCTGCTCGACCAGGACCCGCAAAATCTTGCTCTGGGTCTCCAACGGCATTTCGGCGACTTCATCAAGAAAAAGTGTGCCGCCATGCGCTTGCTCAAACACCCCAACCTTGCGCGGCCCGGCGGCACTCTCTTCTGTGCCAAACAGTTCTGCTTCCATCCGCTCCGGCGCCATGGTTGCCGCATTGATAGCTACAAACGAATTTTTGTCACGCCTTGAAGAAGCATGCAGCAGGCGCGCAACAACTTCCTTACCCGTTCCTGACGGGCCGGTAATCAATACCCGACTCCCGGTCGGCGCAACTTTTTCAATTGTCTGGCGCACCTGATTAAGCAAAGGCGAGTTGCCGACAAGGGTCGTCTCCTGCCCGACCTTTACTCGCAGTTCCGCATTTTCCCGCTTCAGCGCATCAGCTTCGATGGCACGACGAATAACAAGGATCAACCGGTCTGCCTTAAAAGGCTTCTCGATAAAATCGTATGCACCCTTCTTGATCGCCGATACCGCTGTTTCAATGTTTCCGTGCCCACTAATGATAACGACGGGCAAATTGGGATAGCGTTCAGCAATAACGTCCAGCACTTCCAACCCATCCAGCCGACTGCCCTGCAGCCAGATGTCCAGCACGACGAGGCTCGGCAACCTTTGTTCCAAAGCTGCCAGCGCACTATCGCTATCGGATGCGACGCGTGTTTCATAACCTTCGTCAGAGAGAATACCGGATATCAGATCCCGAATATCTTCCTCATCATCGACGATCAATATTTCAGACGCCATTCTTTGCCTCTACCCTGTTTACCACCATCGGACCATCAAACAGCGATGTCCTTGGTTTCTTCATTGGTGCTTGTTTTGTCTTCATCATCCACGGGTACCTGCCGCGCGAATGTCAGTGTAATTTCTGCACCGGTTTCCCAGCCGGCTGTCTGCGGTGCATCTGCAAGCTCAAGCGTACCGCCATGATCTTCCATGATTTTTTTGACGATCGCGAGCCCCAGGCCGGTCCCCTTTGCACGTGTTGTCATATAAGGCTCAGTGAGCTTGAAACGGTCCGCTTTCGGCAGCCCTTTCCCACTGTCCGTAACGGTAATAACCATTTGCTCTCTCGTTGCCCTGACGCGCGTTTCAATACGATGAGGTTTGCGCTCAACATCCGTTTCGTCCATACGCGCACCTTCAATTGCTTCGGCCGCATTTTTCAAAACATTTGTCAGTGCCTGCCCAATCAAACGGGCATCCCCATCGAAGGGAATTTCGACATCGGGCAAGACCAGCTCGTAGTGAATATCGCTATGCGAGACACGCTGCAGGAACACCGATTGCCGAACGATTTCGCCCAACTCCGCCTCCTGCATCACAGCTTCCGGCATCCGTGCAAAAGATGAGAATTCATCTACCATTCGCCCGATATCGCCAACCTGCCGAATGATTGTATCCGTACATTGATTGAATACTTCCGGATCGGTGACAATCTGCGCGCCGTATTTTCGTTTCAATCTTTCGGCTGAAAGCTGGATGGGCGTAAGCGGGTTCTTGATCTCGTGGGCAATTCGCCGTGCGACGTCTGACCAGGCTGCGTTTCTCTGGGCGACCACCAATTCTGTAATATCGTCGAAGGTTACCACAAAACCCTGATCGTCGGCTTCCGCCTTCTCGCCGGTTACACGCACATTAAGCGTGCGCTCCAGTCCGTTTCGGACAAGCACCACCTGCTCATGCGCTGTCCTGCTCGGGCGTTCGTGCGCAGCATCGATCACAGCAGCAAACTCGGGCGCGCAATCTTTCAGGCGCTGCCCTTCGAGGATTTCTTCCCTAAGGTTGAGAAAGGTTTTGGCTGCACGGTTTGCGTGGCTGATTGCGCCATCCGCCTCAACACCCAACACACCCGCACTCACCCCGGCAAGCACCGCTTCGGTAAACTGGCGACGCTCATCCATCTGGTGGTTTGCCGCCACCAGATCGTTACGCTGCTGCTCAATCTGTCGTGTCATTTCATTGAACGCAGCGGACAGCATGTCGATTTCATCGTCATCGGTGCCCACTGTCACACGTGCCGACAAATCACCAGCACTGACCCTTTCCGCGGCCCCGGCCAGACGCCCGATGGGGGTCACAATACGGTTTGCCGCCCATAGCCCCAGCCAGATTGCAGCCAGCAATATTACCAGCGCTACCGTGACGTAAATCAGGGCGAAGGTCAGCTGCACGGAGCTCAGCCCCCCTTCCAGGGTTTCATATTCCCGAACCGCGGCTTGCGTTCGTGCCATATGGTCCAATACACGCGCATCCACAAAACGAGCCACATAGAGATACAGATTGTCGAAAGCCGGCAGTTTCAACAGCGCCCGGATTTCATCCCCGTCATTCTCGGTGTAGAGCACAACGAGCCCTTCGTCGGCCTTCGCAAACTGTCCCGGTCCGGGCACACCCACTTCCGGCGCAATCGCGGCTGTCGCCCGTGCAACAATCTGTCCTTCATTGTTGATCAGGTAGGCAGCCGGAAGTGACCGCAAAGCCGCCTGTGTTGCCAGCAATTGTTGTGTCCGGTTCTGATTTTCGAGCAGGTATGGTGCTGCCCTGTTCAGGTCATTGGCCATGGCGAGCACATCCTGGCGAAGCACCTGATGATGCTCTGCAAGATAGGCCTGCGCGACCTGTAACGCATTGTCGATGATGGAGCGTGTCCGCGTGGAAAACCAGGTATCAAGACCACGGTCGAGGGTGACGGAGGCAAACACAGCAACGGTAATGGCCGGCAACACGGCAATGAACGCAAACATGGTCACAAGCCGTGCATGCAGTTTTGCACCTGCTATGCCGCTGCGGCGTTCCATATACAGGCGGATCACGCGCCAGCCGATAAGGGCGGCCAACACCAGCACGATAAAGAAGTTGGCCAGAAGCAAGACGGTCACGACACCTTTGCTGGGTGCGAAAGGCGTGAGCCCGGTCAGCGTCATGTAGGTGAATGTGCCCAAAAACATGGCCACAACGACCAGGCTGATCGGCAGGGCCCGGCCCAGCCGGGGCCAGCGCGCCCAGGCCCATAGCCTGTCGGTCCATTGCGAGGCAGCCGATTTGTCGGTGATTGCCATTTCCGCCTCGAGAAACCTTCGCGTTAATGCACAGTCGAATGACCCGCAACTCAACCCGGAACGCCACGCAAACAGCTAATTTGCAACAGGTCGCCCCTCCGCTTCGAGTCATGAACCCCAAGCGTTGTGCGCATCTTGGCTCGACTTCCGTTCCCGATCAACAACAATGTTGCAGGATTGCATCACTCATAGTTGTAGAGCCTGAACAGCTAACGCGGGAGGCGTACACCCTGCACGTCCAACTCCCGAATTTTCTTTCGCAGCGTGTTACGGTTAATGCCGAGCAATTGCGAGGCTTTGATCTGATTTCCTCGCGTCGCGGCAAGGCAGATGCTCAAAAGGGGCTTTTCCACCTGCGCCAAAACACGCTCATGCAGCCCGTCTGGCGGCAAATCATCCCCAAACGAGGCAAACTCCCGGATAAGCGCCCGTTCGACAAGTTCACTCAGCCCTTCATCGCCGCCGGCGGGTTCAGGCGGTATGCCGAATGTCGGTTCGGCAAGCTCAATTTTGAGGACCGAGACGCCAATGGTTTCCTCGGTGTAGAGCGCGGCTAGCCGCCGCACCAGATTCTCCAGTTCGCGCACATTGCCCGGCCAGCGATAGCGTTTGAGAAGGTCCATGCCTTCCACATCTACAGACTTGGGCGGCAGTCCCTCTTCCTGGGCAAGCTTCAGGAAGTGACGAACCAGATCGGGAATATCCTCCGTCCGCTCCCGCAAAGGCGGCAACCGGATTGGAACCACGTTCAGGCGATAAAACAGATCCTCGCGAAACAGTCCCTGATTGATCAATTGTTTCAGGTCGCGGTTGGTCGCCGCCACAATCCGTACATCTGTTTTGATAGGTGTACGCCCTCCAACCGTGGTGTACTCCCCCTCCTGCAGGACGCGCAGCAGACGGGTTTGTGCTTCCATCGGCATGTCTCCGATTTCATCCAGAAAAAGCGTTCCCCCTTCGGCCTGCTGAAAACGGCCGGTGCTTCGCTGGCTGGCGCCGGTGAATGCCCCCTTTTCGTGACCAAACAATTCACTCTCGATCAGTTCTCGCGGGATTGCCGCCATATTGATGGCAACAAAAGGGCCCTGACGGCGCTTCCCATAGTCATGCAGCGCTTTCGCGACGAGTTCTTTCCCCGTACCACTTTCGCCCGACACCATGACAGACAGGTCCGTTTGCATCAGACGCGCAAGAACGCGATAAATTTCCTGCATGGCCGGTGACCGCCCGATAAGCGGGATTTTGTCGTCATCCTCCGGCTTCAGGACCGGCACACCGCTTGCGCCGGGTGTGGAGAGCGCACGTTCCGCGACGGCAATGACTTCGTTCAGGTCAAAGGGTTTGGGCAGATATTCATACGCCCCTCTTTCCGCCGCTGTAATCGCT
Source organism: Rhodobiaceae bacterium (assembly GCA_002715765.1). GTDB lineage: Bacteria > Pseudomonadota > Alphaproteobacteria > Parvibaculales > Parvibaculaceae > Mf105b01. The sequence continues at coordinate 26,123 of PAZY01000053.1, forward strand.
GTCATCAGCGTGTTCTGTGCACTGATAACAACAATTGGAATGTCAGGTCTGACTTTTTTAATACGCGGAATAAGGTCGAAACCATTTTCATCAGGCATCATGACATCGGTAAAGACGAGATCACCGTCTCCCTGGCTTGCCCAGCGCCACAATGTTGCGGCGTTCGATGTTGTCCGAACGTCATATCCGACACGGGTCAGCGCCTGACTTAGCACGGTCCGAATGGCAGCGTCGTCATCAGCAATCAGAATGGTCCCAGAAGGCATGTCGGTATCTTTCTTTGCTTCAATTTCTAGTTTTCGCCGGGCATACCGGGCATGGCGCTATCGCCCATATGCATTGGCAGGAGAACGCGGAAGACCGTTTTGCGTGGCTGGCTGTCGCATTCAATGATGCCGCCGTGATCGCCAACAATCTTGGCGACCAGAGCCAACCCAAGACCAGTACCGGATGATTTTGTCGTCACGAACGGATCAAAGAGATAAGGCAGAAGATCGCTTGGGACACCCGGGCCATTATCGATCACGCAGATTTCGATGGGCAGGCCCACGCGTTCCCGGCTTCCGGGCACGGCGAGGCGAACGCCGGGACGAAACGCCGTTGTCAGCGTGATTTCGCCATCCGGTTTACCAACCGCCTCTGCCGCGTTTTTCACAAGATTAAGAAAGACCTGTATCAATTGATCCTGATCTCCCGGCACCGGCGGCAACGAGGGGTCATACTCCTCACCGATCTTCAGGTCACTTGCAAAACCGGTTTGCGCCAATTGTTTCACCCGCCCCAGCACAACGTGAATATTGGTGGGCAATCTTGGCACGGGCCGTTCGTCGGAGAATACTTCCATCCGGTCCACAAGTTTACAGATGCGATCTGTTTCATCGCAGATCAGGCGTGTCAGAGTCCGGTCATCTTCCGTCGCCACCTGCTCCAACAGCTGTGCGGCCCCGCGAATACCCGACAACGGATTTTTGATTTCATGCGCGAGAACCGCCGCCATACCGACAACAGAACGTGCCGCGCCACGATGTGTAAGTTGCCGGTCCATCTTGTGCGCCATGGTTCGTTCCTGAAGGATCACCAGCACATGACCGGGCGTGTCCACGATCGGCGACACCTGAATATCAACACCGCGTTCCCCAAAACGCGGGGAAGCAAGTTCGACACCATATTCGTTCACCGAAGTTCCATTCTCCATGACCTGTTGAATAAGGGCCAAGAGCGGACTACCGAATGACACAAAGGTCGCAAGCTTATTGCGCATGAGCACGGCGCGACTTGCATCAAAAAAAGTCTCAGCAGCATCGTTGACGAACTCCGCCTGCATGCGTTCATTCACTGCAAGCACGGGGTTGGGCATCGCATTCAGGATCTGCGTTGTATCCGGCGGCAACCCTACCATTGTCTGCTTAGCGCTCTCGCTACTCATGCCACCCTCCGTTTATCCGCTTCCGCAAAAAAGCGCTCCAGTTCTCCCAGCACCTTGTCGCTGTCTGAGCTGGGTAGCAGGTCAGACTTCAACTGCCTCAAATCCATGCCCCAGTCTGCCCCCGCATGGTCGAGGTAAGCGGCCAGATGCTTGCGCACGATGCGCAAGCCAAGGTTGGGACCATAAAGTGCCAGAGAGTCGAGGTAATGTGCTTTGACGATATCCCAGCGCTCCCGCGGTCCCGGGGCCGGCATGGCGGGCCTCCCGTCCAGCGCGTTATGCACTTCGGTGAGAAACCATGGTCGGCCATTGGCGCCCCGCCCGATCATCACACCGTCGGCGCCCGACTGGTGGAGACAGGTTTTCGCGTCCTCAACACTCTCAATATCGCCATTGGCAACAAGAGGAATGGAAATAGCCTCTTTCACCTGTCGGATAGCTTTCCAGTCCGCTCTTCCTTTGTAGAACTGACACCGTGTGCGACCATGCACAGTGACAAGCTTGACCCCTGCCGCCTCTGCCCGAGCGGCCAGCGTTGGTGCGTTGATAGTGTTCTCATCCCAGCCGAGACGCATTTTGAGGGTCACAGGCTTTGTGGTCGCCTTCACAGTTGCCTCAACCAGCGAGACAGCGTGATCGAGATCGCGCATAAGGGCGGAACCAGAGAGACCGTTTGTCACCTGGCGGGCCGGACATCCCATATTGATATCTATAACATCTGCGCCGGCATCCTCCGCCAACCTGGCACCCTCCGCCATCCAATGCGCTTCCCTGCCTGCCAGCTGAATAACGAGGGGAGATAATTGCCCACCCCCGGCCGCGCGCCGCATCACGTCAGGGCGCGCCTGCGCAAGCTGATCGCTGGCAACCATCTCCGACACAAGCAGGGCTGGCGCACATTTCGCAACCGCCAGCCGATAGGGCAAATCCGTGACACCGGACATGGGGGCCAGAACAACACGGCTGGTCAGCTTTTGCTCACCGATGGAAATGTCCATATATTAGGCAACTTCTTTTATGCATAAATCTTATGCAATTTGTAGATGGTCCTGCGGGTTCGCACAAGCCAAGAATGCGCTTTTCTCCTGAAAATCATCGACTTGCTGGCTTGCAAAGCCTCCTGCGAGGTGCGAAACGAGGGTTATGCGTGTAGCCGCCCTTATTGTGGCCGCCGGGCGGGGAACCCGCGCGGGTGCGGGCCTTCCCAAACAATACCGTCCATTGGGCGGTGTTCCGCTGCTGCGCCATACACTGGCTGCCTTTTGCGGACACCCGATGATTGACCTGACCCTGACCGTCATTCACCCGGATGATACGGCTCTTTTCCGCACCGCTTCACAAGGCCTCCCCAAACAGGTTGCTTTCGTTCCAGGCGAGGCGAGCCGGCAGGCCTCCGTACTGGCGGGGCTTGAAGCGCTCACGGCCCATGAACCTACTCATGTCCTGATCCACGATGGTGCGCGGCCGTTCGTCTCACCGACACTGATCGACGCGGTTTTGAGAGGCCTGGAAACAGCCGACGGGGCCCTCCCTGCCCTTGCCGTAATCGACACGCTGAGGCGCGACCTTGCCGGGAAAGCGGGCGAGACCGTTTCGCGTGACGGGCTCGTTCGCGCACAAACACCCCAAGGCTTCCGCTTCGGTGCTATTCTCGCGGCGCATCGCGCCGCACCACATGACCGGTTTACAGATGATGCCGCAATCGCGGCAGAGGCCGCTCTTCAGACTGTTCTTGTTCCCGGTGCGGAGGAGAATTTCAAAGTGACAGAAGCACAGGATTTTATAAGAGCTGAACGTCACCTGTCTCAGCTCCGCGAAACCCGGACCGGCAGTGGATTTGACGTGCACCGTTTCTGCGATGGTGACCATGTCACGCTATGCGGCGTCACAATACCCCATACACATGGCCTACTGGGTCATTCAGATGCCGATGTGGGGCTGCATTCGCTGACAGATGCGCTGCTGGGTGCCATTGGCGCAGGTGATATTGGCGACCATTTTCCGCCCTCCGACATGCAATGGAAAGGCGCGACCTCTGATATTTTTCTGGCACATGCCGGCCAACTCGTCAGGGCGCGCGGCGGGCAGATCAACAATCTTGACGTGACGTTGATTTGCGAAGCCCCGAAAATCGGACCTCATCGCGATGCCATGCGACAAAAAATTGCAGAGATCCTGCAGGTTGATGTTTCCCGGGTGAGCGTCAAAGCGACCACGACGGAAGCCCTTGGCTTTACGGGCCGACGTGAAGGTATTGCGGCTCAAGCCATCGCGACTGTCCTGCTTCCGCTGAACGGAGACTGAAATGCCTTCACCCGCCCTTCTCATTGCGACGTGGTTTGGTTCCGGTCTGCTACCGAAAGCCCCCGGTACCTGGGGATCACTTGCCGCGCTTCCCGTTGCTTGGGGCATTGTCACACTGACCGGCACACCTCACTCGCTTCTGCTTGCAGCACTCATTCTTTTGCCAATTGGCGCCTGGGCGGCGGCCCGTCACAGTGCAACGTTGGGAACACATGACGCAGGCGAAATTGTTGTAGATGAAGTTGTAGGGATCTGGCTCGTACTGGGAGTGATACCTGTAGCTCCTCTCTGGTGGGTGGCCGGTTTTGCCGTCTTCCGGCTTTTTGATGTGCTGAAACCCTGGCCGATCAGCTGGCTGGATACCCATATATCAGGTGGTTGGGGTATCATGCTTGATGATGTTGCGGCTGGCATTGCTGGTGCTGCTGTGCTTGCGGCTGTTTTTCTCTCTATTTAAGGAACCGGCATGTCACTTTTTCCACGTCCCATCCTGCAACTTGCGGAACTTGTGCTTGCAGATGCGAGAGAGAAAAACCTCAAGATTGTTACAGCAGAAAGCTGCACTGGCGGGCTTGTTGGCGGTTGTCTGACAGAGGTTGCCGGTTCCTCGGCCGTTGGGGACCGGGGGTTCATTACCTATTCCAATGAAGCCAAACGCGATATGCTGGGCGTGCCTGGTGACATGATCGCCGATCATGGCGCGGTGAGCGAACCTGTTGCACGCGCCATGGCTGAAGGCGCGCTCGAAGAAAGCCGAGCCCATGTCAGTGTTTCAATCACCTGAATTGCAGGACCAGGCGGCGGCACACCCCTGAAACCGGTTGGGCTCGTTCATTTTGCCACAGCACGTCAACGCTTCGGCATCATCCATGAAGTCTATCGTTTCGGGGACGTTGGCCGTGATGAAGTTCGCATGCAGGCCGTACAGGCAGCATTGGAGCTCTTACGACGGCAGATCGAGCGGTAAGTGCGCGGGCTCACCATAAAGCGCATCTGCCCGGCTGAAAAAGGCTGTCACAATCTTGCGGACCGCCCGGTCAAACAGACCGCCGACCATGCGCTCCAATGTCCTGCTCTTGAATTCAAAATCGACCAGAAAGTCGACAATCGTCTCCTCGTCTTCCTTTGAGGGATGAGGTTCAAAGCGCCAGCGATTGTCGAGGTGTTTAAAGGGCCCGTTCACATAGTCCACATCAATGGACCGTGCCGCACGATTGATCGTTACGCGACTGCGAAAACGCTCGCGGAACATTTTGTATGAAACGAGAAGATCCGCGATAACGACTTCCGTCTCTCCGATCGTTTTACGTTCGCGCACGCGCACACCGGAGCACCAGGGTAAAAACTCGGGGTAAGACTCGATATCGGCAACCAGATTAAAGAGATCATCGGGCTTGTGGGCGACGGTGCGCCGTTCAGCATGAGAGGGCACGCGGTTCAGGCCTTACCAAGTTTTGCATCACGCGCAGCACGTAAAGACGCAAAGTCCGCATCCGCATGATAGGATGATCGGGTCAGCGGGGTCGATGAAACCATCAGAAACCCTTTGCTTCGCGCAATCGTTTCGTAAGATTTAAATTCATCCGGCGTTACAAAACGATCAATCGCCGCATGCTTGCGCGTGGGCTGCAAATATTGACCGATGGTCAGAAAATCAATTTCGGCCGAGCGCATATCATCCATCACCTGCATGATCTCATCACGCGCCTCTCCCAGTCCAACCATCAGGCCTGATTTGGTGAAAATCGTCGGGTCGATTTCCTTTACCCGTTGAAGCAAACGCAGCGAATGAAAATAGCGTGCGCCGGGCCGAATGCCGAGATAGAGCCGGGGCACGGTTTCAAGATTATGGTTGAACACATCAGGGCGGGCCTCGACCACCACCTCAAGCGCACCTGGCTTCCGCAGAAAATCCGGCGTCAGGATTTCAATCGTCGTCGATGGCGTACGCGCCCTGATTGCCTGAATGGTGTTTGCGAAATGTGCTGCGCCACCATCATCCAGATCATCCCGGTCAACCGAGGTAATCACAACATGCCGAAGCCCCAGTTTTTCAACAGCGTTCGCCACGTTCTCTGGTTCAGCCGGGTCGAGGGCATCTGGTAAACCTGTGCGTACATTGCAAAAAGCACAAGCGCGCGTGCACGTGTCTCCCATAATCATCATGGTCGCGTGCTTCTGGGTCCAGCATTCGCCGATATTGGGACAACCTGCCTCTTCGCACACCGTCACAAGGCCATTTTCGCGCACGGTTTTTCGGGTTTCAGCATAGACGGGCGAACCCGGTGCTTTCACGCGGATCCAGTCCGGTTTGCGCACGACGGGCGTGTCCGGACGTTTGGCCTTTTCGGGGTGCCGGGCGCGCTCGCCGGGCTGCGGCGTGCCACCTACTGTGTTGAGAACCGTTACCATCTTCTGTCCAGCTGTTTTCCGTTCGGGAACATATAGAGTGTATCCCGGAAAGATTAAGATCGGGACCTTTAGTTTTTACTCATTGTGAGATGCTTTGTCGCGCACGCCGCCGTTCTCGCCGCGCGGCGGCCCACAAATTGAGTGTTTCCACGCCAATTGAGAAGGCGATGGCGAAGTAGATGTAACCGCGTGGGATGTGGAAATGCAGCCCATCGGCGATGAGAGAGGCACCTACCAGAATGAGAAAAGCCAGCGCCAGCATTTTGACCGTCGGGTGCTCTTCGACAAAACGCCCGACAGGGCCCGCCGCAAAAAGCATGACCGCCATCGCGATCAGCACTGCCAGAACCATGATCTCGACATGCTCCGCCATACCGACGGCGGTAATCACACTGTCGAGGGAGAACACAATATCGAGGATTGCGATCTGAACAATGGCGCCGGCAACGCTCATGGTTGCCGCACCTGCGGCATTATCATGCCCATGCCCCTCCACAGTTCCGTGAATTTCTGTCGTGCCTTTGGCCAGCAGAAAAAGCCCGCCAAAAAAAAGCACCATGTCGCGCCATGAAAATGACATGTCAAAGGCTGTGAACACGGGCGCCGTCAGGCCGATAACCCAGGCGATGGACATGAGCAGTACAAGGCGGGAGATCAGTGCACCCGCAAGCCCCCATTTTCGAACCGCATCCCGCCTGTGCTCCGGTGCTCGTGCCGCCAGAATGGTCAGGAAAATCAGATTGTCGATGCCCAGGACAATTTCCAGGACGGCAAGTGTTGCCAAGCTTATCCAGGCCTGAGGATCTGTCAGCAGTTCGAGCATCATTTATGTCCGAGTGGGTTGAGGGTTTCAGATATGAAGAGCGCGTCCATACGCATCTAGCACGGATTCGTGCATCATCTCACTCAAAGTCGGGTGCGGGAAGACGGTTGCCATCAAGTCGGCCTCTGTGGTTTCCAGCTGGCGGGCGAGCGTATAGCCCTGGATCAGTTCGGTCACCTCCGCGCCAACCATGTGTGCGCCCAGAAGTTCGCCGGTCTTTGCATCAAAGATCGTTTTGATCAGGCCTTCGGGTTCTCCCAGTGCGATAGCTTTGCCATTGCCGATAAACGGAAAACGCCCCACCTTTATTTCATAACCCGCCTCTTTGGCTTTCGCTTCTGTCATGCCAACACTTGCCACCTGCGGATGGCAATAGGTGCAGCCGGGAATGTTGTCCGTGTTCATCGGGTGGACGCCTTTTACCCCCGCAATACGCTCCGCAACCAATACGCCCTCGTGACTGGCCTTGTGAGCTAACCAGGGAGGGCCCACAAGATCACCAATTGCATAAATGCCCTCTACGCCGGTTTCACACCACTCGTTGACCACGACATGGCCGCGGTCTGCTTTGATGCCCAGGGATTCCAAACCGATGTCTTCAATATTCCCCGTAATGCCAACGGCAGAAATCACCTTCTCAACGCGCACGATGTCCGTCTTGCCACCCGGCAGTTCAATCGTTGCTTCGGCGCCTGATTTTGTTTTCTTGAGACCGGTTACTTTTGCCCCCGTCAGAAGCGTCATTCCTTGTTTCTTAAAGGCTTTGGCTGCGAAGGTGGAAATTTCCGCATCTTCAACCGGCAACACTCTGTCCATCAGCTCCACCACCGTGACCTCGGCGCCGAACGTATTGTAGAAACTTGCAAACTCGATGCCGATTGCACCGGAGCCTATAACCAGAAGTGATTTCGGCATGGTCTTTGGTACCATCGCCTCCCGGTAGGACCAGACAATCTCGCCATCCGGCTCCAACCCCGGCAAGGTGCGTGCCCGCGCACCCGTTGCCAAAATAATATTCTTTGCACTGATCTCTTTTGTATCCGAGCCGTTTGTGACCGATACCTTTCCTTGTCCGACGAGCCTTCCTTCACCGATCAGCGTTTCAACCTTGTTTTTCTTCAACAACATTTTAATGCCGCTTGAAAGCTGCTTTGCCACGGTGCGTGACCGCTCCACTATCTTTTCCGGATTAAAGGTCACATTTTCCGCGGCGAGTCCAAACTCCTCCGCGCGCTGCATGTTGTGATAAATTTCGGCCGACCGCAGGAGCGCCTTGGTCGGAATACAGCCCCAGTTCAGGCAGATACCACCCAGCTCCGCCCGCTCCACAACTGCTTCCTTCAGCCCCAGTTGAGCAGCCCGTATTGCTGCAACATACCCGCCAGGGCCCGAACCAATTACTACAACATCATAGGTTTGAGTGCTCATCGGTCCTCACAGCAACATGGATGGGGGATATTCGATATAGGTCTTAAAGGCACTGAGGAGCCTGGCTCCCAACGCCCCATCTATCGCGCGATGATCACAGGAAAGCGTAACCGTCATCACTGTCGCGGCTGTCACCTCACCGCTCACAATGATCGCGCGCGACTCCCCCGCGCCGACGGCCAGAATGGCTGCCTGAGGCGGGTTAATCACGGCGGTGAAGTGTTTCACCCCAAACATGCCGAGATTTGAAACGGAAAAGCTTCCACCTTCAAACTCTTGTGGTTTCAGTTTTTTCGCCTTTGCCCGCTCCGCCAATTGCTTGGCCTCTGCAGAAATTTCGGCCAGACCCTTTTCTTCTGCCCGGCGAATGATCGGGGTGATCAACCCGCCTTCCAACGCTACAGCTATGCCGACATCACTATGATGATGCATCAACAATGCGTCGCCCGCAAAGCTGACATTGGCGTCAGGCACCTTCTTCAGAGCCAGCGCTGCCGCTCTCACTACAAAATCGTTCACCGACAGTTTGACACCCTCAGCCGCACCTTGTTCGTTCAAGGCCTGACGCACCTTCAAAAGCTCATCCAGCACGCAGTCGATGGTGAGGTAATAGTGAGGAATTTCCTGTTTGGATTGTGTCAGGCGTCTGGCGATGGCCTTGCGCATACCGTCTAGCGGCACTTCATCATAAGAGCCTGCTTCATAGAAAGCACGGACACCGGCACCATCCTGTGTCCCGGCCTTTGCCCCGGCCTGTGCGGATGTTACGGGCCGGGTGTTTAACTGCCCGGCGATGGCTGACCCTGACAGACCTGCTACATCTGCCTTGACGATGCGGCCATGCGGCCCGGAACCCTTTATCTGTGAGAGATCAATCCCGCTGTCGGCGGCGATCCGCTTTGCAAGCGGGCTTGCAAATACACGCTCGCCTTTCTGCCGCACGGGTTTGGGAGTCTCTTCCCGCTTTGGTGTCACAGGTGCCGCCGGTGTGGCTTCTGCCTTTGGCAGTGTGGCTTCAGCCTTTGGCGACGTGGGCGCAGACGATGTAACATTATCGGCGGCGGACGGGTCTTCTCCCTCCAGGAGCAGAACGGCAATCGGCTCGTTGACAGGCACCCCCTCCGTTCCTTCGGCAATCAACAGCTTTCCAATAACCCCTTCATCAACGGCTTCCATCTCCATCGTGGCCTTGTCGGTTTCGATTTCAGCCAGCAGATCACCGGACTTTACCTCGTCGCCTTCTTTCACCAGCCATTTGGCGAGTGTTCCCTCTTCCATCGTGGGTGAGAGTGCAGGCATAAGAATTGATACAGGCATCGGCTCTCTCCCTCAGCGATACATGACGCTTTTCACTGCCGCGACGACTTCCGCCGCGCTTGGCAGTGCAAGCTTTTCAAGGTTGGCCGCATAGGGCATTGGAACGTCTTTGCCCGACACGCGCAGAACGGGGGCATCAAGATAATCGAACGCCTTTTCCTGCACTTGCATAGCAATCTCTGACGCGATACCGCAGACGGGCCATGTCTCTTCCACGATCACCAGACGATTGGTTTTCCGTACCGAGGTGATGACTGTTTCAGTATCCAGCGGACGGAGTGTGCGCATGTCGATGATCTCAACATTAATCCCTTCACTCTCCAGTGTCTCCGCCGCAGCGAGTGCATAGGTCAACCCATGGCTGAAAGAAACGATGGTTGCGTCTGATCCTTCCTTCAACACCTTTGCCTTGCCAATGGGGACAATCCAGTCATCAACCTCCGGCACGTCAAATGTTTTGCCGTAGAGAATTTCGTTCTCCAGGAAAACAACCGGGTTCGGGTCGCGGATTGCCGCCTTAAGCAATCCTTTGGCATCTGCGGCCGAGTAAGGTGCCACCACTTTCAGCCCCGGAATGTGCGCATACCAGGAGGAGTAATCCTGGCTGTGCTGCGCACCCACGCGGGCGGCCGGGCCGTTTGGTCCGCGAAAAACGATCGGGCAGGACATTTGTCCACCCGACATGTAGCGGGTCTTGGCAGCCGAATTTATGATCTGATCAATTGCCTGCATGGCAAAGTTAAATGTCATGAATTCAACGATCGGCCTGAGGCCGGCCATCGCCGCCCCGGTGCCGAGACCGGCGAAACCGTGTTCTGTGATCGGCGTATCAATCACCCTGCGGTCGCCAAACTCATCCAGCAAACCCTGAGTGACCTTGTAAGCCCCCTGATATTGCGCAACCTCTTCGCCCATGACAAAAACATTATCGTCCAAGCGCATTTCCTCGGCCATTGCATCCCGCAACGCCTCCCGTACCGTGGTCGGGCGCATGGTTACACCTTCCGGCACGTCTGGGTCGCGAAGATCTTGTGCGGTCTTCGGCGCTTCCGGTGCTGTATCTGAGGCTGTTTCCCCGGCTGGCTGTTGAGTTGGCGCGGGAGCAGACGCCGGTGTTGATACGGAGGTGTGCGTCGCGGCTCCGGCCTCCTCACCCTCCTCCAGGAGGATTGCTATAGGCGCATTCACCGCGACATTTTCAGTGCCTTCCGCAACGATGATCTGGCCGATCCGTCCTTCGTCCACGGCCTCCAGCTCCATTGTTGCCTTATCTGTTTCTATCTCCGCGATCACATCGCCCGACTTTACCTCATCGCCTTCTTTCACCAGCCATTTGGCCAGCGTACCTTCTTCCATGGTCGGCGACAGGGCGGGCATCAAAATCTCTGTGCTCATGACTGCACCTCCCCGGCTGGTGACGGCGCGACAATATCTGTCCACAGTTCCGAGGGATCCGGTTCAGGACTTTCCTGTGCAAAATTCGCGGCCTCCATTACGAGCGCCCGAACTTCTGTATCGATTTTCTTCAATGCAGCCTCGTCCAGCACTCCGGCTTTCAGAATGCGGGCCTTGACCTGCTCTAGCGGGTCATGCTCTTCGCGCATCTTGTTCACCTCTTCGCGCGCCCGGTATTTTGCCGGGTCAGACATGGAATGCCCGCGATAGCGATAGGTGTTCATTTCCAGAATATAGGGGCCTTTGCCTGACCGGCAGAAATCAGCGGCGCGATTTGCCGCATCTGCAACGGCGCGCACATCCATACCATCCACCTGCTCACCGGGAATGTTGAAACTCACGCCACGCTTGGACAGATCTGTCTGAGCTGAGGCACGGCTGATTGCGGTGCCCATCGCATATTGGTTGTTCTCGATGACATAGACAACGGGGAGCTGCCAAAGCTCAGCCATGTTAAAGCTCTCGTAGACTTGGCCCTGATTGGCCGCACCATCACCAAAATAGACATATGAGACATTGTCATTGCCGCGGTAGCGATTGGCGAAAGCCAGACCTGTACCCAAAGACACTTGCGCCCCCACAATGCCATGACCGCCGTAGAAATCCTTCTCGCGCGAGAACATATGCATGGAGCCTCCCTTGCCCTTGGAGAGCCCGCCCTCGCGGCCTGTCAGCTCCGCCATTACGCCCTTGATATCCATGCCGCAAGCGATCATATGGCCGTGATCCCGGTATCCGGTAATCACCTGATCCCCCTCTTTCACTGAGGTCTGCACGCCGACGACGACCGCCTCCTGCCCGATATAGAGGTGACAGAAGCCACCAATCAGGCCCATGCCGTACATCTGGCCGGCCTTCTCCTCAAACCGACGAATGGTGAGCATCATCCGATAGGCATCGAGGTCCTGTTCAGGTGTGAAGTCCGGGATTTTCCCCGCAGGCTTTGGCGTCGGCACAGAGGATGGCTTGGTCGCGTTTCTAGCGCCCCCTTTCCGCTTAGCCGGCTTTTTTGTGGCCGACTTTTTTGCTGCCGTTTTGGGTGCCGATCTGGCGCCGGACTTTGGTTGGGTAGAGGGGGATTTGCCCGCCATGAAACTGGCCTCATTCGTTGATCGCCGCACAGAAGGATACGGTTAACAAGGGCCAGACTAGACTTCAATGTTTGGGATTGTGTGAAAATTTTTCTGTTTAACTGAATTTCAGTTAATTCAGATATTCCCTTAAAAACCAAATGCTTATTTGGTTTGGACTACCGCAAATCTCGATAAATTGTCAGTTCGTCAGGGCGTGCGATCCCTAACGTTGCACGCGCGCGTTCGTCCAGAAGATCGGGATCCAGGCTCTCGGGCCTGAGTAACGCGACGTGATGTTCCATCCGTTCACGCTCTTCGCGAACCGTCGCTAGGTCTGAGTTCAGCGTTTCAAGTTCAACCGACAGTGCGCGCCAGTTCTCCAAACTCTGTTCTCCACCCACGGCGGAAAAAGCAAAATAGGTGAGAATAAGTGCGCAGACGATCGGCAGCACCAGCAGGCGCAGCTTCAAAGGTTCGCGGGTTGTGACAAGACCAAATCGTTCCATGACTTGAGAGAATCACAAGTCGATTCGTCCCGTCAAGGGAAAATGATTCGGGAATCTCTCAATGAGTCCAAATAGTTGTGGATTGTTTAGCGGTGTCGTTAGGGGCCGGTTCTGACAGGAAAATCGATCTCCGGATCGCCCGTCTTCCACTGCGCGTACTTGCCCATCACGTTTTTGAACCGTGAAGAACTGAGAAAGCGTTCCAGCCAGACTTTAAGGTACGGCCAGTCTTGCCTGTCGAACCAGTCCCGGTCGGTATTCGCAAACTGCCTGACGAACGGCAGAATGGCGTAGTCCGCAAGACGCGCGTCGCCACCCAACAACCAGGGGCCCTCTGCCAACCGTTCGTTCAGCGCAACAAGATAGGGCATTGCCGCACTACGATGCTGCTCCGCCACAGCCCCGTCATACCGGTTTGAATATTTGTAGCGATCCAGATGGTGTTTGAACGGGCCATCAATATCAGCAATCAGTTCCGCACTCTTGGGTTCTTCAACCAGCCAGTTCTCCGGGTCATGCTGCTTCAAGGCCCAGTACATAATATCGAGGCTCTCTTCAAGGATGGTGCCGTCGACGGTTCTCAACACCGGAACTGTACCCTTGGGCGAGACAGCCAGCATCTCTTCTGGCTTATCGCGCAGCACCACTTCTCGCAGACGCACGGCCTGTCCACTCACATCCAGAGCCAGCCTTGCACGCATGGCATAGGGACAGCGACGGAAGGAATAGAGAACGGGGCGTGTCACGGTCATTTTTGATTGCTCACCATTCGCGATATCTAGGCCTCAGGCTCTTCGGCTGTGACAGACTCTGCGGGACCGTCAAAACTGGCGCCCAGGTGCTTTTCCTGCCGCGCTCGGGCCAACTCCATCTGCTGCTGCCGCGCAGCGAAACGTGCTTTCTGTTCAGACGTCGACAGATCAATACAATGTGGGCAGCTGACCCCCAACTCATAAGTTGGTGATGCCTTATCTTCTTCCGAAATTGGCATGCGGCAAGCGTGGCACATGTCATACGCGCCCAATTCCAAACCATGGCGGACAGATACGCGTTGATCAAAAACGAAGCATTCCCCACGCCACAGGCTTTCCTTTTCCGGCACGGTTTCCAGATATTTGAGGATCCCCCCTTCCAGGTGGAATACTTCGGGAAATCCTTCCGATTTCATATAGGCACTGGCCTTTTCGCAGCGGATACCGCCTGTGCAGAACATGGCAACCTTCGGGGTTCTGCCACTTTCCTCTGCGCGTTGTTTGAGTGCTTCAACCCAGTCCGGAAACTCCCGAAAGCTTTTTGTTTTCGGGTCGATAGCCCGGTCAAACGTACCAATGGCGACTTCGTAGTCATTGCGCGTATCCACGACGATTACATCGGGGTCTGAGATAAGTTCGTTCCAGTTCTCCGGCTTCACATAAGTCCCTACGATCTGCTTGGGATCGACCGCGGGCTTGCCCATCGTCACAATTTCTTTTTTCAGCCGGACTTTCAGACGATGAAACGGCATTTCTTCGGCGTGGGAATATTTAAGGCTCATGCCTTCAAATCTGGGTTCCGCCTGAAGATAGGCAATAACGGCCGCAATGCCTTGTGCGGAGCCTGCAATGGTACCGTTGATCCCCTCTTCCGCCAGCAACAAAGTCCCCGTAACCCCTTGAGAAAGGCACAGCTCTTTCAGTGGTTCCTGCATGGATGCATAGTCTGGTAGCGCCGCAAATTTATAGAGAGCGGCGACAGTGATCGGCGGTTCGTTGGTCATTTCAGTCATTCCGGTTACGCATGTCCGCCCGCTCGTACAATTTTGAAGGCCAAAGGGCAAGCTGGAAAGCCACAAAAAAATTCTGGTTTATTCACAATATCGGAAAATGGGTGCCTCTCCGTCTGGTTTTGCTGAAATTTAGATTTCCTCAAATTTCGGCCCCTAGATTAATGCCTTCAGCAAGCTTTTTGGTTCCACCATGACCTTTGACGAAATCAGTGCCTCATCTTCTGCGCCGCTACAATTTAATGCCTTCATTGATTGTTATCGATCTGCGCAACAAGAAGACGGCATTGGTGTCAAATCCGCCTTACCATTCAGAGCCTTTGCACCGCTGATGGCAGACATTACCTTGCTTGAATTTGTCGATAATCAGGCACTCCCCTACAGGCTCGCCGGCGAGAACGTGCTGGAGCGTATGGGGCGCGATGTTATCGGCAAGGATTTCCTTGATTACATCCCACCGGCATTGCGGTTCGAATCCCTGACCGCCCATCGGGCCATGTGCTCGCTGCCTTGCGGTTATTACATGATCTACGAGAACGAATATGTCAGCGGACAGCGTGTCAAAGCAGAGACAATGACCCTGCCGTTGAAGAAATCCACTTCCGGGGCCGCCAACTTCTTCCTCAGCTATCACATTCATCACAAGGTCACGGGAGTCAACCTGCACGAGAAGAACGCGGCGCTCATTGTCGGATACGAGTTGAGTACTTTTGTTGATATCGGGTATGGCCTCCCGGAATCTGCAACACACGAGGCTGCTCCCGCCCGAGCCTGATGATGCGAGTTTATGACGCTTGTCCACGCATCTCTTCGTCGCCGGACAAGGTTAACAAAAACTTACAAAGGCATTTCCTAAACGGCCCTATCCCAAAACGGCGTTACACTTTGTAAATCTAGTGTCCGGATACTGATTAACGGGCAAGTATTCGGATGGTGGTAAAGCAGATGAACCTGGAACAGGTCCTGGCAAGAACGCACGCGCAGCAAAAGCTCCGTCTTTTGTTTGACTGCTATGCGCAGGCTGCCGATGAAACAGGTGTGCTTGTCAAAGACCAGCTTCCGATGAGGCAACTTGCCTCGCTGATGGGAGACATCACACTCTTCGAGCTGACAGACGACGATCAGATTATCTACAGACTTGCCGGGCAGAATATTCTTGATCGTATGGGTATTCCGCTTCAGGGGCGCGACATGCTTGACTTCGTTCACCCGGACAATCACGCCTACATGCTCTACGCCCACAAGATGGTGCTGAGACGGTGCTGTGGCTATTTGATGATTTTTGAAGCCACTTACTCGTCCGGCAATATTCGTCGTATCGAGGCCCTTCGGTTGCCCATGCGGGCGCACGAGGGAGCGAAGCTCAATGGCTTTCTTGGATTTAATATTCACCGGGAGATTGTCGGTATTGGCGATCTGGACAACACGCCCGAAATTCTTCTGACAGGCGAGAGCGAATTTTCAAGCTTCTTTGATTTGGGCAGAGGCGTCCCCAGTGCGCATGAGGAAAGCTCCGAGGATATGAAGGCGCTCTACCACCGGGCTGTTTTTGGTACGCCTCCTCAGTCCGGCACGGCCCCGGGGCAGATCTGCACCTGATCATCGCGGTCCGATTTATTCCGACGGCGGGCTTCGGCGCATCGCTTTAATGCTGCCCCTCTTTCCCTTGTCATCCAAACGTTTCTTCTTCTGGGTTTTGCTCGGACGGGTTTTCACGCGAAAGCGTGGCGGAACGGCGGCCTCCTTGATGAAATTAAATAGGCGTTCGCGTGCGGCCTCCCGATTGAGGCTCTGGGTACGAAACTCTCTTGCTGTAATGGTCAGTACGCCGGTTGAAGAAAGCCGACGTCCCACCAGGCCCTTCAGGCGGGTTTTTACCGCATGCGTCAGAGCCTCTGTTTTCTCGAGATCAAACTTCAACTGAACGGCGGTTGCCAGCTTATTGACGTTCTGACCTCCCGGCCCGCCTGCCTGAATGAAACTCTCTTCGAGTTCAGCTTCGTCAATCTCGATTTGAGGTGTGATGCGTATCCTGGCCATGGCGCACTCTCACACCGCCTTCAGATAAGCTGCAACGGCGACACCGCAGGTCCGGCCCGTCGCCATGCACGCATTAAGGAGATAACCACCGGTCGGTGCTTCCCAGTCCAGCATTTCCCCAGTGCAGAACGTGCCGGGCTTCGCTGTCAGCATAAACCCGTCATCCAGTGCTTCAAAGCTCACACCACCTGCTGACGAGATTGCTTCTTCTATGGGGCGGGCACCCGTGAGTTTGATCGGCAGGCTCTTGATCGCGCCGGCCAGCGCGTCAACATCGTCGAGCTTATCGGCTGCACATTCGCGCAAAAGATTTGCTTTGGCTCCTGACAGGAAAACTGTCTTCTTCAAATGGGTTGCGAGGCTTTTTGTGCCCCGCGGTTTGGAAAGTCGTGCGATAACTTTTTCCAGCGGCACATCCGGCATAAGGTCGAGACGCAGCGTCGCCTCTCCCTTGTCCTTCATCATCTCCCTCAGCGTGCGCGCATGGGCATAGATGCCGCTGCCCTCCACCCCGTACTCCGTGACAACAAACTCGCCATTGGTGCGAATGTCGTCGGCCGACAGGGCCACAGCCTTAACAGGCTCGCCTGCAAACCGCTCCTTGAAAAAATCAGACCACTCGACATTGAAACCACAATTGGCGGGCTCGAATGGTTTCACGTTCACGTTCGCTTGCTTGAGTGCGGGCACCCAGCTTGCATCTGATCCAAGTTTCGGCCAACTCGCGCCGCCGAGCGCCAGAATAGTGGCTTCTGCCATTGTGGTTTTCAGGCCGTCCGGCGTCTCAAACTGGAGTGCGCCTGCCTCATCCCACCCTGTCCATTTGTGGCGCACATGAACGCACATGCCGCGGGATTTCAAACGGCGGATCCAGGCCCTGAGCAAGGGGGCAGCCTTCATGCTTTTTGGAAAAACGTGACCTGATGTGCCGACAAATGTTTTGGTGCCAAGTTCCAGCGCCCATTCCCGCACTGCCTCTGGCGGGAAATGATTGACCGCATTTTCCACATGGCCGCGAGCCTCACCAAAGTGAGACAGAAACGTGTCCAGTGGTTCAGCGTGGGTGAGGTTGAGACCACTTTTCCCCGCCATCAGGAACTTGCGTCCCAAGGACGGCATGGCGTCGAACAGATCAACGCCGATGCCCCTTGCGGTCAGGGCTTCAGCCGCCATGAGCCCCGCGGGCCCACCGCCGATAATTGCTACCCTGACCTTCATGTTGTTTGTGCCTTTCAGGCTTAGCCTTTCAGAATGGAGCGGCCTGCATATTCTGCGGCAGGGCCCAACAATTCCTCGATACGGATAAGCTGATTATATTTTGCCAACCGGTCCGAGCGCGCAAGCGAGCCTGTTTTGATCTGGCCACAATTGGTGGCGACAGCAAGATCTGCAATCGTTGCATCTTCTGTCTCACCTGAACGGTGCGACATGACGGCCGTGTAGCGCGCCTTGTGGGCCATCTCAACAGATTCCAGCGTCTCGGTCAGCGAACCGATCTGGTTCACTTTCACGAGGATGGAGTTTGCGACACCCATTTTGATGCCATCATGGAGGCGTGCTTTGTTGGTCACGAAAAGATCGTCACCTACGAGCTGGACCTTGTTGCCGATCCGGTCCGTCAGTGCTTTCCAGCCATCCCAATCGTCCTCAGCCATACCGTCTTCGATGGAGATAATCGGATAGCGGCCTACCAGGTCCGCCCAATAATCCACCATGCCGCCGGCATCAAGTTTTTTGCCCTCGCCTTTGAGATTGTAGACGCCCTTGTCGTAGAACTCTGTCGAGGCGGCATCGAGGGCGAGGAACATGTCTTCACCCGCCTTATAACCCGCCTTCTCCATCGCTTTCATGATGTAGTCGAGGGCCGCGTCCGTTGAAGCAAGGTTTGGCGCGAAACCGCCTTCGTCACCCACTGCCGTGTTGTGACCATCGGCTTTCAACTCAGCTTTCAGCTGGTGGAAGACTTCAGCACCCATGCGTACCGCATCCGCAATGCTTTCTGCCGCCACCGGCATGATCATGAATTCCTGAATATCGATCGGATTGTCAGCATGCTCACCGCCATTCACGATATTCATCATCGGTACGGGCAGCACACGGGCGGCTGGACCACCGATATAGCGGAAAAGCGGCAGACCACTTGATTCCGCCTGAGCCTTGGCAATAGCCATGGAGACGCCAAGAATGGCGTTCGCGCCAATGCGCGCCTTGTTTGGGGTGCCATCCAGTTCACACATCAAACGGTCCAGGTGAACCTGCTCTTCCGCGTCCATGCCGCCGATGGCGTCGAAAATCTCACCATTGACGAAATCGACTGCGTTCAGAACGCCTTTGCCTTTGTACCGCTTCGGGTCACCATCACGCAGCTCGACGGCCTCATGCGCGCCGGTTGATGCGCCCGAAGGGACAGCCGCGCGGCCAAACGAGCCATCTTCAAGGATGACATCCACCTCTATGGTCGGGTTGCCTCGGCTGTCGAGAATTTCACGGCCGACAATGTCGATAATGGCGCTCATGGCGATCTCCCAATTCAGGTGTGGGTTGAGTTGAGGGATACATAGCGAAGCGCGGCCCTTCACGAAAGTGGAAACCGCCATTTTCTCGTGTTTTCAGCACTTTTTTGGCTCAGTGAGCGCAAAAGATGCCAAGGGGACAGTGATCGTGCATCGCCCCCTTGGAGCAGACGTTACCGTCCCAGACGTTTATCCAGGCTGATCGTATCTTCCTCCCTGAATGCCAGGAGAACCAGTGTGGCCGCAAATACGGTCAATGACGGGAAAAACAGGACTTCCCGTGTTTCTTCTGTCAGCAGGTACATTCCGAGAGGGTCGGCGATATATTTCCAGATGGCAAGCAGGCCGAGACCCAGCACGATTGACTGGACGGGATAGGCGATTTTCCGAAACAGGCCGAAGACAACAGCCAGACCCAACAGAATTTGCAGAGCACCGAGCGGAACCTGAAGCATCTCGACGCTCAGAACACCGCCATAGTATTTTTCAGAGACGCCAATGGAGGCTTCGGGGGCTGCGACCTTGATCAGGCCCCATATAGACAGGAGAAATCCGGTTCCCATTCGAAGCAACAGCAGTGAGACGGGCTTTAGCATGATCATTTCTTTCGATTGTTCTTTGTGATGTAGCCATTATTGGAAGCGAGCGTCTGTGCCCACCTTATTGGATCAGAATTAGCAATTCCCGCGCTGAACCGACAATTAAGCTCTCAACACATCTGCGTGATAACAGAGCGATCAAGCAGCGGGGCTTGGTTCGTGTCCTGATTTAGGAGAAACACTCCGCGCTCTCCCGCGTATGCGATCCCTCACGAACACCCTTCCACCCACTCCAGCTCTGGATAGCGCCCCACACGGAACGCCTGGACCTTGCCTTCGGACACGTTGAAAATGAGCCCCGCACTTTCTGACAGGGTTATCTGATAGTCCGTTCCCTGTTCATCATACTTGTTGGGCTCGACAACAGCCTTATCCCCAAAGGCCGCGATGATTTCATCTTCCAGACTCCCGATGCCCAGACCGTTCTCCAGTGTGGCGCCCTTTTCTCCCAGTTCGATACGGGCAACTTTCCCGTCTATTGTCATAATGAAAACGGGACCATTGTCTGTCTCCGCGCGGGCATAGGTGCATCCATATGTCTCTTCCTGAATACGGGGGATGTCCGCTGCCAGTGTTTCATTGATCCGGATCGTCCCGAAGCCTGCCTTTGTAAGAAATGGCCCCTGAGCTGCAACCTGCCCAGCCTCACTCCCGGCTGGCCTTTCCTTCGTGCAGGCCGCAGGAACCCCCGCCAAGACTGCCACAATTACCAGTGCTCTTGTTTTCATGTTTCCCCCTCTAATCTGGGAGTGTGCCCCCGATCCAGGTAAGATGAAAGTGTGACGCAGGCTGGAATGCTTGACCTTTGCGCTCAAAGGCGGTTCAACACCCCCCATGACAGTACACACGACAGTTCCGGCAAAAGCCTTGGTTCTCTTCTCCGGTGGGCAGGATTCCACCGTTTGCCTCGCCTGGGCGCTTTCGCGCTTTGATGCGGTGGAAACCATCGGCTTTGACTATGGTCAGGGGCACCATGTGGAGCTTGAATGCCGTTTGACGGTGCTCGACCAGCTTAAAGCGGCCTTCCCTGACTGGGCGTCAAAGCTGGGGCCGGACCATGTTCTGGCGCTGAACGCCCTCGGTGCCATCAGTGAGACGGCGCTCACCCGCGATCAGGAGATCGAAATGGGGGAAAACGGGCTCCCCAACACCTTCGTCCCCGGACGCAACCTCCTGTTCCTGACCTATGCGGCGGCACTCGGCTATCGCCGTGGGGCGAGCCATCTTGTCGGCGGCATGTGCGAAACGGATTTTTCCGGTTATCCCGATTGCCGGAACGACACACTTCAGACGCTCGCCAAGGCGCTTTCGCTCGGTATGGACCGCGAGATCATGATCGAGACACCGCTTATGTGGATCGACAAGGCCGCGACATGGGCCATGGCGGAAACGCTGGGTGGTGCGGCACTCACGCAGCTCATCATTGAGGACACCCATACCTGCTACCGGGGAGAGCGCACCAAACGCCATGAATGGGGTTATGGGTGTGGCACCTGCCCCGCCTGCGAGCTGCGCGCCAATGGCTATGCCAACTGGCAGAAGGGCTGATCCATGTATTCGGTCAAAGAGCTTTTCTTCACGCTTCAGGGGGAAGGCAAGCATGCCGGGCGTCCTGCCGTCTTCTGCCGGTTTGCAGGGTGCAACCTGTGGACGGGCCGCGAACAGGACCGGGCCTCTGCCGTCTGCACGTTCTGCGATACGGACTTTGTGGGTACGGACGGCCAAAATGGCGGGAAGTTCAAAACAGCCGCAGAACTTGCGGCCCGCGTCGCGTCCTTTTGGCCGGAACGAAGGACCGAACATCGCTATGTGGTCTTTACCGGGGGGGAGCCCCTCCTCCAGCTCGATGCCGACCTGATCGAAGCGGTCCATGCGGAAGGCTTTGAAATCGCCGTGGAAACCAATGGCACAATTGAAGCGCCAGACGGTATTGACTGGGTCTGTGTCAGCCCGAAAGCGGATGCGGAGCTTGCGCAACTCAAGGGTTCCGAGCTCAAGCTTGTTTACCCTCAGGCCAAAAACAGCCCCGAAATGTTCGAAAAGCTCGATTTTCAGCATTTCCTGCTACAACCGCTCGACGATGCATTGTATGACGCCCATCTGAAGGCGGCGATTGCCTATTGCAAGACACATCCGCGCTGGCAATTGTCGTTACAAACGCACAAGTATCTCGGGATTGACTAATGCGCATTTACAAGGAATTCGGGTTCGAGGCGGCTCACCATCTGCCGTCAGCACCAGAGGGCCATCCAAATAGTCGCATTCACGGTCATTCCTTCCGCGCGGTCGTCTGGCTGGAGGGCGAGCCTGATCCTGAAACGGGGCTCATTCGCCACTTCGGGAGCCTGCTTGATATCCTGAACGAGGTACGCGAAGAGCTCGACCATCATTACCTCAATGAAGTTCCGGGCCTCGAAGTGCCGACGCTTGAAAATATCTGCGTCTGGATCTGGAACCGGCTTTCACCGAAACTGAAACGACTGGCGCGGGTGGAAGTGCATCGGGACTCGTGCCGCGAAGGTTGCGTCTATGACGGCCCCAAGTAAGGACTGAGCGAAGGTTTAGGATCATGAGCCATTATACAGACAATCTGACCCAGCTTGGTGGCGCAAGTAATGCGCCAGACAGTCCTGACAAGGCTGTGCTGGAGCGTGTGCCCAATCCACAAAGTGGGACCCAGTATGTGGCGCGTTTTACCTGCCCTGAGTTTACGTCGCTTTGTCCTGTGACGGGCCAGCCTGATTTTGCACATCTGGTGATCGATTATGTGCCGGGCGACTTTCTGGTGGAGAGCAAATCGCTCAAGCTCTATCTCCAGTCCTTTCGCAACCATGGTGCGTTTCACGAAGACTGCACTGTCGGCATCGGCCGCCGGTTGGCGGATGAGCTGAAGCCGGTTTGGCTGCGTATTGGTGGCTACTGGTTCCCGCGTGGCGGCATTCCGATTGACGTATTCTGGCAGACCGGTGCCGCACCGGCTGATGTCTGGATCCCGGATCAGGGCGTTGCCCCCTATCGCGGCCGCGGGTGATTGCACTGGATTGCCGGATGATCAGAATGCTCGCGTCATTGACCTGTCTCGGGCTTTCTCTCGCTTTTGGGTATCTGTACTACGTCGACTATTTCAAAAGGCGCGATTGTTTCAACGAATTGGGCCGGTGCTTCGATGAAGACACGGGCATCGTATACATGGAGCAATCGGGAACGGTCTGGCTCCTACTCACTGTGCTGGCACTGGGCGCAGGGCTTTACAACACGTGGCGCTTAGATAAAACGAAACGGCAATCCGGTCGTGGATGATCACACTGGATTGCCGGAACAAGTCCGGCAATGACGAAGAAGCCCGTGAAGGCTGTTTTCGTCAAGACGGACCCAGACTGTCACCCTCGGACTTGTTCCGAGGGTCCAGTGCTCCGAATGCGCCGCGTTAAACCAGACGGCTTTGCGCGATGGCCGCTTCGATGAATGATTTGAAAAGCGGATGCGGATCGAGCGGCTTTGACTTCAGCTCCGGGTGGAACTGCACGCCAATATACCAGGGGTGATCCGGGATCTCGACCGTCTCCGGCAGCAGCCCGTCCGGCGACACACCCGACACGACCATGCCGGATGCTTCGAGCTCCGCGCGGTAGGCCATGTTCACTTCATAGCGATGGCGATGGCGCTCGGAAATATCGCAGGACCCATAGATTTCCGCGATCTTCGTGCCTTCTTTCAGGCGCGCATTGTAAGCACCGAGACGCATCGTGCCACCGAGGTCGCCACCTTCCTTGCGTTGAACAAGCTCATTGGCCTGCATCCACTCCGTCATCAGACCGACAGCCGGTTTATCCGCATGGCGAAACTCGGTTGAAGTCGCGTCCGTGATACCTGCGAGATTGCGCAGCGCTTCGATCACCGCCATCTGCATGCCGAAGCAGATACCGAAATACGGCACGCCATGAACGCGGGCAAAGTTTGCCGCCGAAATCTTGCCTTCGGCCCCGCGCTCCCCAAAGCCGCCGGGCACCAGAATGCCCTGCACATCTTCCAGGTAGGACACGGCGTCTTCTTCTTCGAAGATTTGCGCTTCCAGCCATTTCAGGTTTACGCGTACCTTGTTGGCGATACCGCCATGAATGAGTGCTTCGGTCAGTGATTTATAAGCGTCCTGAAGCTCGGTGTACTTGCCGACGATTGCGATGGTGACTTCGCCTTCCGGCTCCCGCACCGTGTGTACGATCTCTTCCCACGCAGTCAGTACAGGAGCCGTGCTCGCATCCAGTCCGAACACGTCCAGCACTTCACGATCCAGCCCTTCCTTGTGATAGGCATTTGGAACATCGTAAATCGTATCGACATCCATGGCCTGGATCACGGCACTTTCGCGTACATTGCAGAAGAGACCAATCTTGCGCTTTTCGTCCGGCGGGATCGGGCGGTCACAGCGGCACATCAGAATGTCGGGCTGGATACCAATGGAGCGCAGCTCCTTCACCGAATGCTGCGTCGGCTTCGTCTTCATCTCGCCCGCGCTTGGAATGTAAGGCAGCAAGGTCAGGTGGATGTAGCAAGCGGTGCCGCGCGGCAGCTCATTGCCGAGCTGGCGGATCGCCTCGAAGAATGGCAGGCCTTCAATGTCACCGACGGTGCCACCGATTTCGCAAAGAACAAAATCCACGCCGTCATTGCCCGCCAGCACGAAGTCTTTGATTGCATCGGTCACGTGCGGGATGACCTGTACCGTCCCACCGAGGTAGTCGCCACGGCGCTCCTTGGCAATAATGTTCTGGTAAATCCGCCCGGTCGTGATGTTGTCGAGCTTTGTCGCCGGGACACCGGTGAAACGCTCGTAATGGCCCAGATCAAGATCAGTCTCTGCCCCGTCATCGGTCACAAAGACTTCACCATGCTGGATCGGGCTCATGGTGCCCGGATCAACATTCAAATAGGGATCAAGCTTGCGCAGGCGAACGGTATAACCGCGTGCCTGGAGCAAAGCGCCGAGTGCTGCGGAAGCCAGTCCTTTACCCAGGGAAGAGACCACGCCGCCGGTGATGAATATGTACCGCGTCATGGACCCTCAACTTAAATGGAACGCGCGACGATTCGAAGCAAAGAAACGTCGTACACGTAAAAAAACTGGAAAAATGGTTCGTTCGTCTTGAAAAGTCAGCTTACCCGGCGTGCCTTTATTCCGCACGGGGAACCAGCGGCCCTTGTGCAGCCGGTTCCTCGACACCCAGCGGTGCCGGGGGTGGTGTTGCATCGCCCGCGTCATTTTCAATCGCCGGAATGAGCGGTGCGGTTTCCTCCTCTGAAACAGTATCGAGGATCGAGCCGCCCTGATTGTCGAACTTGGCAATCAGCGTAAGGCCAATGCTGGTCAGGAAAAAGAGCGCTGCCAAAATGGCTGCCGCCCGGGTCAAGGCGTTGCCCGCCGCCCGGTTGGACATAAAACCGCCGCCGCCACCGCCAATCCCCAATGCGCCACCTTCCGAGCGCTGCAACAGAATTGTTGCAACAAGTGCGATAGCGATCATCAAATGGATCACGAGCAGAATGGTAGCCATTTGCGGTTCCTTTGGGCGGTTCAGCGTTTCCTGCCGGACGTAAAATTCAGCAAGGCAAACTGGAAGGCAGACGGGCGCGGTTCTAACCTATTGGTGCTGGCATTGCCAGCCCCCCGCACCCGCCAAAGCCGTAATATCAGAGATAAGCAGAGATTATGCCGAAAAAATCCTCTGCCTTTAGGCTGGCACCCCCGACAAGGGCCCCGTTAACGTTTTCAACACCCATCAGCTCCACCGCATTCGAGGGCTTTACGGACCCTCCATAAAGGATGCGGAAAGAGGCTCCTTCGTCACCAAAGCGGGTGATGAGGCGTTTGCGGATCGCGGCATGTACTTTGGCAACATCCTGAGGGGTCGGGGTGCGGCCTGTGCCAATAGCCCATACGGGCTCATAAGCAATAACCGTGTTCTTTGCGGTGAACGTATCGCCCAGCGAGCCTTTCAACTGTGCCGAGATGACTTTAAGGGTCGATCCCTGATCACGCTCGGCCTCGGTTTCGCCCACACAGACAATGGCGGTAAGTCCGGCGCGGTGGGCTGCCTCTGCCTTGGTGCGGACCAGCTTGCTGTCCTCATCATGGTCCGCCCGACGCTCCGAATGACCGACAATCACATATTTCGCGCCGACATCTTTCAGCATTTCCGCGGCAATATCGCCCGTATGTGCGCCATTTTCCCGAGAATGACAGTCCTGCGCACCAATGGCGATCTTTGTCCCACGGGTCTTGGCCACAAACCCCTCGATCAATGTTGCGGGTGGGCAAATCAGCACCTCGCAAGGAAGACGGCCTGCCTTTTTAAGCTTTGTATCAAGAGATTTAAGCTCTCGTGCGGAGGCTTTTCCCCCGTTCATCTTCCAATTGCCAGCAACCAGTGGCTTCGGTTTTTTTGCGGCCATGACTTATCCCCTCTGTCTTCGCATGTGCGATCCTTCCTGTTGCGTTTACCAGAAGGACGGGAGGAGGCCAAGCAAGTGACCCGGTTCAAGCCAAATTTCTTTGATGCCACTTGCCCTTACCTGACCCTCCCCCCTATCATGCGGCGCGCTTCGGGGCGGCATATTCGGCCCGGAAACTCATTCAAGCGGTGAAAGACAATAAACGATGCTCAATTTCCTCAGAAGTCACGCCAGCGGCTGGGTCGCCAAGATCCTTATCGGTTTGCTCGTCATGGCGTTTGCCGTATGGGGCATCGCCGATGTCTTCCGTGGGTTCACCAGCACCACGATCCTGACGGCAGGTGACACGGAAATTCCCGCAGACCGGTTTGCCGCGGAATACCGCCAGCGCCTGAATGAGTTTGCCGAGCGTATCGGCCAGCCATTGACGGCTGCTGAGGGGCGGAAATACGGTATTGACCGCCGGGTAATCGCCCAATTGGCCGGGTCTGCTGTCTTGTCCGAAGAAGCATCAGACCTCGGTCTCACAGTCTCGGATGCGCTCGTGGCAGCGGATATTCGCGGCGATCAGAATTTCTTCGGCGCGTTTGGCAAATTTGACCGGCAAACGTATGAGCTTGCCCTCGCGCAAAGCCAGATTTCCGAAGCTGCCTTCGTTAATGACCGCCGCGAATTCATGACCCGCGACCAGCTTCTGAAAGCTGTAGCCGGTGGTGCAACGGTCCCTGCCGGGCTGGCGGAAGCGATGTATGAGTACCAGTATGAGACCCGGACAGCGCGCTATATTGTGCTTCCACCGGACCTTGTCGGCGATATTGAAGACCCGGCTGAAGATGTCGTTGCAGCCTATTATGCTCAAGCATCCAACCGGTTTACGAAAGAAGAGACGCGCTCTTTCTCTGTGCTGACGGTTAAACCCTCCGACATTGCGCCAACCATCGGTGTTGATGCAGCGCAATTGGAGCAGGCCTTTGAAGACCGTCGCGGACTGCTCGACAAACCCGAAACCCGTACCGTTATTCAAATCCCGTTGCCGGACGCGGAAGCTGCGGCCGATGTTTCCGCCCGGTTGAAGGCGGGCGAAACAGTTGAAAGCGTTCTGACGGCGAGAGGGCTCAGCCTCGACGATGTGACCCTGACCAACGTCACGGAACGCGGTTTCCTGTCCCCCGACATTGCGGCGGCGGCTTTTGCGCTTTAGCAAGGTGAGGTGAGCGACGCCATTGACGGCCCACTTGCCCATGTTGTGTTGAAGGTGGAGAACATTTCGCCGGCCGCCCCCGCGGTTTTTGAAGACCACAAAGAGGCAATCAAAGCCCAACTGGTTGAAGATGCCGCCGCAGACGCGGTCTTTGATCTCTACAACAAGATTGAAGATGAACGCGTCGGTGGGGCCACACTTGATGAAGTGGCGACACGTTTCTCACTTGATGTGGTCAGCGTCGATGAGGCCACGCGTACGGGGCT
Organism: Rhodobiaceae bacterium; assembly: GCA_002715765.1. Lineage (GTDB taxonomy): Bacteria > Pseudomonadota > Alphaproteobacteria > Parvibaculales > Parvibaculaceae > Mf105b01. Next base: position 53,698 of record PAZY01000053.1, read on the forward strand.
GACCCGTGCCGGACAGCCGCCTGCCAACATGCCCAGCATTCCGGGCCTCATTTCTGAGGTCTACGAAATGGATATCGGCATTGAAACACCCGCAAACGACCTTCCCGACGGTGGCTATTACTGGGTCGAAGTAACAGGTGTCACCCCGGCAGAGGTCAAACCGCTGGACGATGTCCGTGCGCAGGTCATTGCACTTTGGAAAAGTGAGCAACGCAAAGTCCTGTTGGACGCGCTCGCGCAGAGCCTGGTTGAGCGCGGTAATGCGGGCGAGTCTATTGATGCGCTGGCGGCAGAGCAGTCACGCGTTGCCCAGACTTCACAGCCCATGCTTCGTCGTTTTTCCAATGACACGTTCTCGCGCATTGGAGTGAACAGCCTGTTTGGTTCGCCGGAAGGCGGGTTTTCTTACGCGCTCGCCGGATTTGGCGACAGTATGGTGGTGATGCAGGTCGCCAAGATTGAAACACCCGAGCCCGGCAACGGAACGGCCGGTCTTGACGAAATTCACGATGCTCTTTCAGAGCGCGCCGGTGATGATCTGATTGCCTCACTCGTGACGGCACTTCAGGAAAAACATGTTGTCGAAGTCAATTACGGCTTGCTTGACCAGATGGTCGGCGATGCCTCTGGCAGTTGATGAACGTGCGGGAGCGATTGATGATGTATTGGTGGCGAAACTAAGCTTGATTAAACCGTGAGCAAGGCGGGTGGCCCTCACGGTTCACCCGCCTTTTTGCTTGTGCGTGCAGATAACCTGCCCTCGTTTTGAACTGTGTTTTGGACTGATCCCATGTTTCACCCTGCTTTTGAGAGTTTTGAATCCGCTTATCATTCCGCAGCGCCACAGGTGGTCTGGACACGGTTGGTCGCTGACCTTGAAACTCCCGTCTCTGCCTATTTGAAGATTGCAAAGCAACTGCCCAACAGCTTTCTCCTGGAATCTGTTGAAGGTGGCGATACGCGGGGCCGTTACTCCATTATCGGCCTGAAGCCAGATGCCATCTGGAAGGCGCAAGGCGACAAAGCCAGCCTCAATCTGCAGGTTGAAACAGACCCGCAGGCTTTTGAACCCTGCCAGGCTGGTACACTTCAATCCCTGCGGGATTTCATAGAAAGCGCACGCATTGAGTTACCTGAGGCCCTGCCCCCCATGGCTGCCGGCGTTTTTGGCTATATGGGATATGATTCCGTCCGATTGATGGAAAATCTGCCTGACGAAAATCCGGACGTGCTGGGTCTGCCCGACGGTTTGTTTCTTCGACCAACGGTGATTGCCGTTTTTGACTCCGTCAAAGATGAAGTCATGTTGGTCACGCCTGTCCGTGTTGCCGATGCTGTGACAGCAAAAATGGCATACGAGCGTGCGCTGGCGCGGCTTGAGGTGACCATTACCGATTTTGATCAGGCACTCGCTCATGCAGACCCTATGGTCGATGTTGCCACCATGCCCGCACCGGTTTCCAATACGCCGAAAGAGACCTATTTTGAGATGGTCCGTGCCGCCAAGGAATATATTGCTGCAGGGGATATTTTTCAGGTCGTGCTCAGCCAGCGATTTGAAGCACCATTTGAGCTGCCCCCTTTCTCTCTCTATCGCGCGCTTCGCCGGATCAATCCATCTCCCTATCTCTTCTTCCTCAATTTTGAAGGGTTCTCACTGGTTGGCTCCAGCCCTGAAATTCTGGTTCGGGTGCGGGACGGGAAAGTGACAATCCGCCCGATTGCAGGTACCCGGCACCGGGGCACAAGCCGTGCCGAAGATGCGCTGATTGCGGCGGACCTTCTGGAAGACCCTAAGGAGCGCGCAGAACACCTAATGCTGCTTGATCTGGGGCGAAATGATGTGGGTCGCGTCTCTAAACTCGGTTCTGTACGCGTGACCGACCAGTTTGCGCTTCAGTACACATCACACCTCATCCATATCGTGTCGAATGTGGAGGGTGAACTTGATAACAAGTTCGACGCTATTTCCGCACTGATTGCCGGGCACCCGGCCGGCACTGTTTCCGGCGCGCCAAAAGTACGGGCGATGGAAATTATCGATGAGCTGGAACTCGAGAAGCGGGGCGCTTATGCGGGGCTTGTCGGTTACTTCTCTGCGGGCGGGGATATGGACACCTGTATCGTGCTGCGCACAGCGGTCGTTAAGGACTGGAAAATGTATGTGCAGGCTGGCGGTGGTGTTGTTGCTGATTCCACCCCCGAATACGAGCATCAGGAATCGGTGAACAAGGCCAAAGCACTGTTCAGGGCTGCGGAGGAAGCGGTACGGTTCGCCTCAGAAGCGGGACGCGGCCAATAGGCCCTGCTCACGCTTGCCGCGTGCCATTATGGTGATCGGCACCAGGTCAAAACCTTTTGCGTCCAGTCCCCGGCTCCAGACATCCAGCACGTCCAGCGTCAGTGCATGCGGGTGCGCAATCCCGATCGCACCACCGCTCATGCGGGCGATGCGCTCCAGCTCCGCCAATTGAGACAGAAGTCCGTCGGGGCCGGTTGCATGATCGAGGAAAACATCACGGGTAAGCGTTTCCGTGCCTGAGGCTTTTGCAACCTTGTCTGCCAGCGAGTTTGCCGTTGTGCGGCTATCCAGAAAAATCAACCCTCGTGCACGGGCCTCGCGCATGACAGGGAGCAACGCCCGCACATCCGCGGTGAAACGGCTGCCCATATGATTGTTGAACCCGACGGCCCCAGGAAACCGGTCCAACTGGGTGGCCAGCCGTGCGGAAATATCATCTGCCGGCAGATCTACACGCAATGCATTGGGGCCCGGGTCCTGCGGTCCTTCCGGCTGCATCGGGATATGTGCCATGATTTCATGACCGCGCGCCCGTGCTTCCACAGCCAGCCCTGCCGCTGTTCGCCCATAAGGCAGGAAGGAAAGCGTGACTGCCGCGGGCAAAGCAATTGCCCGTCTGGTTGACTTTTCATCCAACCCCAGATCGTCCAGCACAACTGCAATCTGCGGCCGCGGGGCAAGTATCGCCGCCGTGTTCGCACCGGATTGCGCCTCTACCGGTGCTGTGGCCCTTGCCACCCTTTTCGCCGCAAGCGCTGCCACGGTGACAGGTTGCTGATGAAAGCGTGTAATCCCTTCCTCCAATGGCAGGTCCAGCGCATCCGCCACCGAGCGGGGAGCCGCGTACCGGGACGCAGGCAAGCGGGTGCTGGTCTCTGCCAGCACATAGTCGGCGACAGGTGCCGCCCCCACGGGCCCCAAGATCTGTGGGCTGACCTGCGAACTGATCTGCGGATTGCCATGCCGGGCATTGGTCGCTGGCCGCGCCAAGAGCGGCGGCAAACGCCCGCCTTCGTTCCGGGTATCGGGCATGGTTGCGACACGAGCCGCATTTGCAGGCAGGAAATGACTGGCAGCCAGACCAACCCCCGCCCCGACCAGCAATGCCAGTGACAATGCCGCAGCAAAGGCATGGGTCTTTGTCAGCCCTTCCGGCTTTGCAAGCTCTGGTATTTGCCGCACGATTTTCCCCGAATGCCTGTTATAAATGGCTATCTGCCCCGGTTAGCCATCCGATTGTTCCGGTTGGGGCTCTACTCGCCCCAAAAACAACTATATGCTGTATTCAAGCACTTGCATTTCACCACATTTGGTAGGTTTTTCCCATCCTTTTGGGTTTGAGCCGCAGGCTTATCCACAAGTTTTCTTCAACACACCGGACAGGAGAGCCCCTTGTTGCGGGGAGAGCGCAACCCTATAAGACATAGGATGTTCTTTTTGCCCGCTTTGTGCCTGTTGGGAGCCCTACACTCATGCTGCTGCTGATCGATAATTACGACAGTTTCACATACAATCTCGTCCATTTTCTGGGCGATGTGGGGGCGGCTTGTGACGTGTTCCGCAATGATCAGATTTCCGTGGCGGATGCGATGGCACGCGGGCCCGAAGCCATCATCATTTCGCCTGGCCCCTGTGATCCTGACAAGGCAGGCATTTGTCTGGATCTTGTGACTGCGGCAGCTGACGCCAAAGTGCCTCTTTTCGGGGTATGTCTTGGTCACCAATCCATCGGACAGGCGTTTGGCGGGAAGATTGTCCGCGCGCCTGAAATGATGCATGGCAAGATGAGCGACATTCATCATGACGGATCGGGTGTCTTCAAAGGCCTGCCCAACCCGTTTGAAGCGACGCGCTATCATTCGCTCACCATTTTACCGGAAAGTCTGCCCACCTGCCTGACTCAAACAGCCTGGACAGCCGATGGAGTGATTATGGGCGTATCTCACAAGGAGCTTCCCATCCATGGTGTACAGTTTCACCCGGAGAGCATTGCCTCTCAACACGGACGGGAACTGCTGGCCAATTTTCTTGATCTTGCGGGTATCAAGCGGGCTGCCCTTGCCTGACCGACCGTTCTTCAAAAAGCAGAGTTTTCATGACTGATTTTAAAAGCCTGATCGCTAAAGTCGCTGACGGTCATTCCCTTTCCGCCCTGGACGCGGAGCATGCCTTTGAGGCGATGATGTCGGGCGATGTGACAAGCGGGCAGATTGGCGGCTTTCTGATGGCGCTGCGCGTGCGCGGTGAGACGATCGACGAGATTACCGCCGGGGCGAAAATCATGCGCGCCAAGGCCGTTAAAATTGATGCGCCCGCAGGCTCTCTGGACACATGCGGAACAGGCGGTGATGCGTCGGGCACGTATAACATATCTACCGCAGCTTCTTTCGCTGTAGCAGCTTGCGGCGTTCCTGTTGCCAAGCACGGCAACAAAGCTCTTTCCTCCAAGTCCGGCTCCGCTGAAGTTCTGGAAAAGCTTGGCGTACGGCTTGACCTTGATCCTGCTCAAATCAAGCGCTGTATTGTGGAAGCGGGGATCGGCTTCATGTTTGCGCCTGCCCACCATTCGGCCATGAAATATGTGGGGCCGACACGGGCAGAACTGGGAACGCGGACCATTTTCAACCTGCTGGGCCCATTGTCCAATCCTGCCGGGGCCCCTTTTCAAGTCATGGGCGTGTTTGCGCAGAAATGGGTCGAACCGCTGGCACAGGTTTTGAAAAATCTCGGCTCGGCACGGGTCTGGGTCGTGCACGGTAGCGATGGGCTCGACGAGCTTACAACCACCGGGCCGTCATTTGTGGCAGAACTGAAAGACGGCAAGGTCTCCACCTTTGAAATCTCGCCCGAGGATGCCGGCCTGACGCGCGCCAAACCCGCTGATTTAAAAGGGGGTGATCCGGAGGAAAACACCGCCGCGGTACGCCGTTTGCTCGACGGGGAGCAAGGTGCCTATCACGACATTGTGGTTCTGAATGCCGCCGCCTCTCTCGTTGTGGCGGGTAAAGCGGACACCCTCAGGCAAGGTGTTGATATGGCCGCTGAAGCGATCGCCAGCGGTGCGGCACGCGAAGCGCTCGCAAAGCTTGTTTCAATCTCGAACGAGGCGTGAAGCGGATGGCGGATATTCTGGAGAAAATCAAAGCCTACAAGCTTGAAGAGATTACCGTTGCGAAAGGTAGAGTGCCCCTGGCCGCGCTTGAAGCAAAGGCGAAAGCCGCCTCACCCGTCCGCGGGTTTGCCCATGCGCTGAAAGCCAAAGTGGCGGCCGGTGACTATGCTCTCATTGCGGAAATCAAGAAGGCGAGCCCGTCGAAAGGGTTGATCCGCGCTGACTTCAACCCGCCCTTGCTTGCAGAAGCGTATGAGAATGGCGGGGCGGCCTGCCTCTCCGTGCTGACGGATGAACCGAGCTTTCAGGGGGCGCCTGACTTTCTTCCCGCTGCGCGCAACGCAGTTTCCCTGCCGGCGCTGCGAAAGGATTTTCTTTACGATCCTTACCAGGTTGTCGAAGCACGGGCCTGGAACGCAGATTGTATTCTGATCATCATGGCGTCCGTCAGCGACACACAGGCTGCAGAGCTTGAGCAGGCTGCCTTTGACTGGGGAATGGATGCATTGATCGAAGTGCATGACGGGCCGGAGCTGGACCGGGCATTGAAACTCAAAAGCCCGCTCATCGGCATCAACAACCGCAATCTGCGCACTTTTGAAACCACATTGCAGACGACGATTGATCTTGCCCCACGCGTGCCCGCAGACCGGCTTGTCGTGGGTGAAAGTGCCCTCAGCGTTCCGGCTGATCTCGCGCGCCTGTCGAAGGCCGGGGTCAATACTTTCCTCATTGGTGAAAGTCTGATGCGCCAGGCCGATGTGGCCAGCGCCACACGCCGGTTGCTTGCGAAGGTCGATGCATGAATGTTGTAATTCGACGGGCAGAACCGGAAGACTTTGTGAAACTGAGCGCCATTGAAGTGTCGGCGGGAGAATTGTTTCGCGAGCATGGTCATGGTGACATCGCGGATCACCCGCCAACGGACATGCCTTTCATTTTGTCCTGCGCCCGTTTTGGCACAGTCCTTGTCGCCGAGATGAAAGGGGAGCTTGCGGGCTTTGCGCTTGCCGCAAGCTTTGACCGGCATGCGCATCTTTATGAAGTGTCGGTTTCGCGGCATCATCAAGGGCACGGCGTCGGGCGCCTGCTTGTGAATGCGGTTTGCAACTGGGCGACTGAGAGCGGCTACAATGCGATTACCCTGTCAACTTTTACCGACCTGCCCTGGAACGCGCCTTTCTATGCAAAGCTCGGGTTTTCAATTGTTGAGTCTGGTGATTTTTCGCCGGCTCTCCGGTTGCTGAGCGGACGTGAGGAAGGAAGCGGGCTTGACATGTCCCGGCGATGCGTCATGCGAAAGGAACTCGCTCCATGAGCCAAAACAAACTGAGCCATCTGGATGAGACCGGGCGTGTTGCCATGGTGGATGTTGCCGACAAGGAAGTAACGGACCGGATTGCCACGGCGCAGGGCCGTGTTGTCATGGCACCAGATACGCTAAGGCTCATCCTTGCAAACCAGACCCCCAAGGGGAACGTCATTGAGATTGCCCGTATTGCGGGAATTATGGGAGCCAAACGCACCCATGATCTGATCCCGCTATGCCACCCGCTGGCCATTACCAAAGTCGATATCGATATTGAGCCGGACGAAAGCGCACATGCGCTCAACGTGACGGCAAGCGTGCGCGTGTCTGGCAAAACGGGTGTCGAAATGGAAGCCCTTACCGCGGTGAGCATTGCCTGCCTCACGATCTATGACATGGCAAAGGCGGTTGATAAGGCGATGGTGATCGGCGATATCCGTTTGACGCACAAGTCCGGCGGTAAATCAGGCAGGTATGACGCAGCATGAGCAGCACCTCTCTTTTGCCGGTTGAAGACGCAATCGCGCGAATTGCCGACGCATGCCCATCTCTTCCAACTGAAATGGTCCCCCTGGCGGATGCCGGGGGCCGCGTGCTCGCAGCCCCTCTTACCGCGACACGCACGCAGCCGCCCTTTGACGGGTCCGCGATGGATGGCTATGCGGTCAGGTTTGCCGATGTCGCTACTGTGCCTGTCACCCTGCCCGTTGTCGGAACATCGGCCGCCGGCAGTGCATTCAACAATCAGCTTGCGACGGGACAGGCAGCACGTATTTTCACCGGTGCGCCCGTTCCGTCCGGCGCGGACAGTGTCGTCATTCAGGAGAACACGACCCGCGAGGGAGACAATGTGACGATCCTCGTTGCACCACGCGAGGGGCAGAACATCCGCCGTGCAGGTGGTGATTTCAGAGATGGCGACTGTTACCTTAGCGCCGGGCGTGTTCTTTCAAATTCTGATATTGCGCTTGCCGCGGCGATGAATATTCCGAAACTTTCCGTTTACAGACGACCTCGCGTTGCGTTTTTTGCAACCGGGGATGAACTTGTCCTTCCGGGAGAAACACCTGGCCCCGACCAGATTATCAGCTCCAACAGCGCAGGGCTTTCCATTCTCATTCGTGAGCTTGGCGGAGAGCCGGTCGATCTGGGCATTGCCCGTGATACGGAAGAGAGTATTCGAGCGCACGCAACACGCGGACTTGACGCCGATATTCTGCTGACAATCGGCGGCGCATCTGTCGGGGATTATGATCTTGTTCAGCCGGTTCTCAAGTCCATGGGGCTGGAGATGGATTTCTGGAAAATAGCGATGCGTCCCGGCAAACCGCTGATGTTTGGCAAGCTTGGTACCCTTCCCTTTATCGGCCTGCCGGGTAATCCTGTGTCCGCACTTATTTGTGCCCAGCTCTTCCTTCGGGCAGCCATTGACGCCTCGCGCGGGCGCCCCGCTGCCCACCCTGTTTTGCAACCGGTCTTTGCGGGTACTGATCTGAAAGAGAATGACCAGCGACAGGACTACCTTCGGGCCAAACTGCGCCTGACGTCCGGCGGGGCCTGGGCTGCAACGCCCTTTCCCGTACAGGACAGTTCGCTTCTCACCACCTTGTCAGCAAGTGATTGCCTGATTGTACGCACGCCCCATGCGCCTGCCGTGAGTGCCGGTGAGATTGTGCCCGCGCTGATCCTGCGGACACCCAACTTATCCACAGAATAAGGTTGACGCCTCCGGAGAACTAAACTAGAACATGCATAAATGTTTTTGATTTGTTCTATATTCCGGGGACGTCAGAATGCTGACACGCAAACAACATGAACTCCTGATGTTCATTAATGAGCGGATCAAGGAAAGCGGTGTTTCGCCTTCCTTCGATGAAATGAAAGAGGCGTTGGATCTCAGGTCCAAGTCCGGCATCCACCGGCTGATTACCGCTTTGGAGGAACGGGGTTTCCTGCGGCGACTACCACACCGGGCCCGCGCACTGGAGATTGTCAAACTTCCGGAATCCGCTTCACCGAGCTTTGGCCGGAACAGTAATGGCTTCTCCCCCGCGGTGATTGAGGGCAGCCTTGGCAAAGAACGCACCGCCCCTCAGAACACGCGCCCCGTTGCGGCAAACGAGGATTCGATGCCTGTGCCCGTTATGGGACGCATCGCGGCCGGTACGCCTATTGAAGCCCTGCAGCAGGAAAGTCATCAGGTTTCCGTACCGCTCGACATGCTGGCCCGTGGGGAGCATTACGCACTGGAGGTCAAAGGCGACTCGATGATTGATGCGGGCATTCTTGATGGCGATACTGTTATCATTGAGCGCTGCGACACGGCCACGAATGGCGATATCGTCGTCGCACTGGTCGATGATCAGGAAGCGACGCTGAAACGACTTCGCCGCAAGGGAAACTCCGTCGCACTGGAAGCGGCAAATCCGGCCTATGAGACCCGCATTTTTGGCCCTGACCGTGTGAAAGTCCAGGGGCGACTTGTGGGATTGATGCGTCGCTACTGAGCTTCGCGGACGCTCCAGGGCCTTTGCCCCCTCTCCTCTGCCACGGTGCGGATATAGGGGGGACGGCCTTCTTCAAGGTAGATCGCATGAGCACCCTGCCTGTGCGTGTCGAATATGTCGATGAGCACAGGCGTCGCACAGGCACGACGAAGTGCACCGCGCACTGGGAACTGTGCGATCAGAATATCCGCCCTCGCGCAATCATCTTCCAACCCGGCGCGTGTCATCGAAACCACGACATTGATCGTCCCTGTCTGCGCAACGCATCCCAGGAGATCACAGACCATAGGTTGCAGACCGGGCGTATCCCCGTTTCGACGGTTCCAGGTTTCCACGGTGTAACGGGGCGTCCGTCCTGACCAGTGATAGCGTCCGTCGTCACCACGCACGGCAACCAACTTACCTTCCGCGCTGACCAGAATATCGGGTTGTTGAAAGCCAACCGCCATCAGAAGGCCCAGACCGACAAGCGGGATGCCCGCCATGCGCAGCTCCGTTTTCCAAAGCGCCATCCACAAGCCACCGAGTGTGATGACGATAAGGCTTGTGGCGGACATGGCAGGGACAGTTACGGCAGCACCGTCCCATCCC
>PAZY01000054.1 GCA_002715765.1 Rhodobiaceae bacterium
CCGTGGCCTCCGTGTCCCTGTGACGAAACGTTGAGGGATAAGATGCGCCTTGCCGGTCTCGCTGATGTCTCTTCGCGCTCTCCGATAGAACAAATCCGCCGGCTGTTTGCCGGGAGCGATGTTGCACGCCAGCGGCGCGAAACGGTGTTTCTGTTTCTGTTGCGGGGAGCGGGGGCGGCTTTTGCCTTTTTCACGCAGATTGCGATTGCCCGTTGGGCAGGGGCAGATGCATTTGGCATTTATGCTGTTGCCTGGACGTGGATCATTGTTCTGGGCACGTTGGCGCAAGGGGGTTTTGGTATCTCCATGACACGCTTTATTGCCCGTTATGGTGAGCGTGGGCGGGAATGGCGTGTATGGCAGACAATCGGGTTTGCGGCCTTTTTTGTCAGTGGTAGCAGCCTTTGCGCAGCGCTGGTTGGCGGGCTGATTGTCTATTTTCGTGGAGAGGGACCCATTTCTTATCGGGATGTGGCGTTCCTGATTGCGATGGCGGCGGTGCCGCTTTATGCATTCAGCGAGTTGGGAAAGGGTGTGCTGCGCGGGCTTGGCGACAATGCCATGGCCTATGCGCCGGGTTATCTTTTACGCCCGGCTCTTCTATTTGTTCTGGTCGCATTGGGAGCCTGGGGCATTGGAGGGACGTGGGGTGCTGGAGGAACAGCGGACGTCGTTGCACTTGATCCTGTATTCATTCTGACGGCGACTTTTATCAGTCTTGCTGTGGTGGCTTTGTGGCAATGGGTGCGGATTGTCCGTCGTAAGAGACAAAAGCTGCCGACGGGGGCGGGCCCTGTACGATGGCATGCGAGACACTGGCTTGCCGTTTCGTTGCCCATGGTGATGGTGGATGGGCATTATCTGCTTGTTTCCTATATGGATTTGCTGGTGCTGGACCTGTTTGTTCCGGCAGAAGATGTGGCGCGTTATTTTGCTGCGGTGAAAATTATTGCGCTGGTCTGGTTTGTTCCTTTTGCGGTGTCCGGGATTGGCGCGCGGGTGTTGGCCAAAAGTTTTGAACGACGCAAGGGGGCTGAGTTCGAGGAGGCTGTTCGCCGGTTCGCGCATTGGAGCTTCTGGCCGACACTTGGTTTTGCGGTGCTTCTTTCTTTATTTGGTGAATGGGCGTTGTTGGCTTTTGGTCCGGGCTTTGACGAGGGGATCTGGGTTTTGAGACTCCTTGCGCTGGGACTGGTAGTGCAGGCAGCGTGTGGGCCGGTCAAATTTTTGATGACGATGACAAGCGAGCAGAACGCGAGTGCCGTTATTCTGATCGCCACGGCGATTGCCAATATAGGGCTCAATTTTACGCTTATTCCGCTCTGGGGACTGGAAGGTGCGGCGCTGGCAACTGTGGTGACACAGGCTTTGGCTTGTGGGTTGATGGTTGTTCAAGCCAAACGGAAACTGGGTGTATGGTCATTTGTCGGCAGTTTTTCAAGGCGTTGAGGCGCTTGACTCCTGTCTCTATAAATGAGAACATAAAGAGAACATTTAGAGTGATGTTCTTATGCCTTTACAAACAAAATCGGAGTTGATGGCGGGTTTGCGTGCGCAAATTGCTGCGCTGGAAACACCGCTTTCACGCGCCGGGCGACCTCATTTCCGTCTGGGTCTTTCGGAGGTGGATGCTCTTTTACCTGATGGTGGCTTGTTGCGCGGTGGTGTGCATGAGGTTGCTGCGGCCTCTTATGGAGATATGGCAGCGGCTGTTGGTTTTGCGGCGGCGCTTGCTGTGCGGGCCTGCGAGGACTGCCATCTGAGACCTGTTGTCTGGTGCCAGCAAGGCTGGGGAGCGTATGATATGGGGCAACTTTATGCCCCGGGGCTTGCCGGGTTTGGCCTGGACCCATCTCGGCTTTTGCTGGTGAACCCTTCACGAGAGCCAGACATGTTATGGGCGTTGGAGGAATGCTTGCGGTCCGGTGTGCTGGCGGCAATTGTGGGTGAGGTTCCTTCTTGCTCACGACATTTTAACCTGCGGGCCAGTCGACGGTTACAACTTGCAGCTGAAGATGCTTCAACTCCTCTTATTCTTTTGCGTGGTCATGAAGAAGGATTAAGTGCGAGTGCGGCACAGACCCGTTGGCGCGTTACGTCTCGTTCTGCAAGGGATCAGGGACAGCTTGTTGCTGCATCGCAACCCTGTTGGGACGTGATGCTTGAAAAGTGCAAAGGTGGGTCGTCTTTTTCCCGTCTTCTCGTCTGGAATGGTGTGAGCGGGTGTTTTGAGATCGCTCAAGACCGGACGCTATCAAAAGTACAAGAGAATGTGCGGAAGATTTCCCCTCCGGTGCTGACGGCAGCGGCGTGTGTTCTCTCTGAAACAGCCTGACAGGCTCACCAATATGGATAGCGACTATATGGGTAGCGACGATACCGGTTGTGAATACCGTACCAGGGCCAGAACGGGTCACGACGGGCATTGTTCAGTGCGCGGGTTTCAGCTTCCTGGGCACGGATTTCCTTCAGACGAAGCAGGCAGTCTGCAAATTTTTCTGTGTCCGGCGTAAAGCCAAGTCGTGTGCATTCCTGTTCGTCGGCGGTGATTTGAGCGGCCGTCCTGGCAGCGCGTTCCTGAGGGCTGGCGCAGGCGCTGACCAGCAGAAGCGTGCTGAACAGGCTGAGGAGAAGGAGGGGGTGTTTCATGGCTTATAATCCGATACCAATCCCCACGCCAACCCCGAAACGGGTATTGCTCTCGGGCTCTCTTTCGCTGGCGCGGATTTCTTTCAATTTCAGACGACAATTTCCGTAAGGCTCTGTTCCGGGTTCAAAACCCAGGTCGAGGCAATGCTGATGGTCTGTTCTGTCGATCAGCGCTTGTTCGCGTGCCCGGTCTTCTGCGCTGGTACAGGCGACCAGTGCTGCGCCTATCAGGCTCATGGCAAGCAGGCGTGCAGGAAGCAGACGTTTGGGGGAATGACGATGGAACAGACTGGGGATCATGTTGGCCTCCTGATGTGAGGTCTGAGCATACGCGAAAATTGACTCGCGTTGGGTCACGCTTTTGGGCAAACTCGAATGTTCTTATTTCGTTCTATTTTGGGTTTGAGGCTCCATGGGCCGGGCATTGGTCGATCAACAGATACAAAAAGGCACGATGCCAAATGCGAGCACGCGGCAGGCAGGCAGGCGGATCCTGTCGATCTGGTTGCCGGACTGGCCTGTTTACCGGTTGGCGCGGGCACGCCAGTTGGACGTATCACAACCTTTGGTTCTGAGAGCCACCCGGCAGGGAGGGGAGCGTATTGTTGCATTGAATGGCGCGGCACGCGCTCTTGGTGTGGCGCGGGGTCAATTGTTGACGGATGCGCAGGCTGTTGCACCCGGGCTTTCTGTCTTTGGAGAAGAACCCGCGGCGGATCGTCTGGCACTCGACTCACTGGCTGACTGGTGTGAGCGATACACGCCCTGGACAGCGCTTGACCCCTCGTCCGTGCATGACGCGCCGGATGGCTTGTTTCTCGATATTACCGGTTGTGCTCATCTGTTTGGCGGAGAGGCACAACTTGCTGATGAACTTATGGCGCGGCTTGCGCGGTTCGGGCTGCCGGCCCGGGTTTCCATTGCGCCTTATCCCGGGGCAGCATGGGCGTTGGCGCGCTATGGAAAGTCTTCGATCTCTCTTGTTGAGGCCAGCCATGTGCGGGCAGCGCTTGACCCGCTGCCCTTGATGGCGCTTCGTATCCCTTTGTCCGTGGTTGATGATCTGGCGAAACTGGGTGTAAAGGTTCTGTCAGATCTGCACCGGCTTCCCCGCGCGCCGCTGGTCGCCCGTTTTGGCAAACGGCTTGCCCAGCGATTTGATCAGGTGTTTGGGCATGAGGTCGAACCTATTTCACCCAGCCCACCGGAAATTGTGTTCCGGACACGTCTTCAATTTTCTGAAGGGCTTGTGGGGCTTCCCGATATTGAACAGGCCATCCGCCTTTTATGCGAGGAGATGGTGCCGCTTTTAAAAGATGCGGGCCAGGGCGTACGGCGTTTGCAATTGCATCTCTTTCGATCTGACGGGGTTCGTTTTGACGTGATGGTGGGTACGAGTGTTGCCACAGATCGTGCGGCGCATATGGCGGCGCTTTTTTCTGACCGGATTATCGGTTTTTCCCACAATGCAGGTATCGGGGGTATCGAAATCGGGCTTGGGATCGAAACCATGGTGCTTCATGCAGTGGCGGTGGACACTGTACAGGCCCACCAGGATGAACTGGAGGAGGGCGCGCGGAAGACGCGCCTTAAAAAGCGCCCGGCTGATCTCGGGTTTCTTGTAGACCGTCTGGGAAACCGTTTGGGTTTTGAACGGGTTGGCAGGATGGAGCCGCGTGAAAGCCATATGCCGGAGCGTGCTGTTGTTTTTATTCCGGCTATTGCAGGCATTCGTCCGCTGGAGGAAAGCCGGGAGCCGCATGATTGGCGTGTCGAAGAACGCCAAAGGGTGGGGCGGCCTTTACGCATGTTGCCTTGTGCGGAGCCGGTGGAAACACTGGCTGAAGTGCCTGACGGACCTCCGCGCCGGTTTCGCTGGCGGCGGGTCACCTACCATGTCGCTTTTTCAGAAGGGCCGGAGAGAATTTCCCCTGAATGGTGGGCCGATGGCGCATCGGTGTTTGCGCGTGATTATTACCGTGTTGAAGATCGGGAAGGGCGGCGCTTCTGGCTCTACCGGGAGGGTGTGCTTGGTCGTGAGACCGTTGTGCCGAAATGGTATGTGCATGGAGTGTTCGGATGAGTGGTCTTGCCGGCGGGCTGACATATGTTGAGGTCTGCCGTCTGGCCGGGGAAGGGGCATTGTGACCTATTTCGCCGAGCTGGCTGTAACCAGTAATTTCAGTTTTTTACGCGGTGCGTCGCATGCTGATGAACTTGTCGCGACGGCGAAGGTGCTTGGGATCGATGCCATTTGTCTGGCTGATCGCAATACATTTGCGGGTATTGTAAGGGCGCATAAAGCTGCAAAGGAACACGGGCTCCGCTTTCTGCCCGGTGTGCGGCTTGTTACGCAGGATGGGTTTGAGGTTGTCGCCTATCCGACGGATCGCCCTGCTTATGCGCGCTTGTGCCGGTTGTTGACCCTTGGGCATCGTCGTGCGCCCAAGGGGGCGTGTTATCTCACGATGGACGACATTCTCCTTCATGGAGCCGGGGTCTGCTTCATTGCCATGCCGCCGCGCGTGCCGGGCAAAGGGTTTGCAGATTATCTGGCCAGGCTGGCACAGGAGTTTGCAGGCTATGTCTGGTTGGGCATGTCGCGCCTTTATGGTGCGGATGATGTGCGCCGTTTGACGGCTCTCGCTTCCTTGTCGGTGCGGTGTTGTGTGCCTTTGCTCGCTACAAATGATGTGCTTTACCACGGGCCGGAGCGTCGTCGTCTGCAGGATGTTGTGACGTGTATTCGTGAGTATTGCACCATTGGTGAGGCTGGCTTCAGGCT
This sequence comes from Rhodobiaceae bacterium, assembly GCA_002715765.1. GTDB lineage: Bacteria > Pseudomonadota > Alphaproteobacteria > Parvibaculales > Parvibaculaceae > Mf105b01. Next base: position 5,435 of record PAZY01000054.1, read on the forward strand.
GGAGGCGAACGCAGAGCGCCATCTGAAATCCACTGTTGAAATGGCACGCATTTTTAAAGGTTATGAGATTGCCCTGCAGGAGACGAAACAGCTTGTTGAGCGGTGCCGGTTTTCGCTTGATGAGCTGGCTTATGAATATCCTGACGATGTGTTTGATGATGCTCTCAGCCCGCAATCTCTTCTGGAGAAACTTACCTATGAAGGAGCTGCGGCAAAATATGCCGGTAATGTCCCTGCGAAACTTCAGGCAACGCTGGCCTATGAACTTAAACTGATCGGGGAATTGCGTTACGCGCCATATTTTCTCACGGTCTATGACATTGTGCGTTTTGCAAATGAGCAGAACATTCTTTGTCAGGGACGCGGGTCAGCCGCCAATTCCGCTGTTTGTTATTGTCTGGGTATTACAGCTGTTGATCCTACGGAAATCGATCTTCTGTTTGAGCGGTTTGTTTCGGCCGAGCGGAACGAACCGCCGGACATTGACGTTGATTTTGAGCATGAGCGGCGTGAGGAGGTCATTCAGTATATTTATCGCAAATATGGTCGGGATCGGGCAGGGCTCGCGGCGACCGTTGTCACATACCGTGCCCGCAGTGCCATTCGCGAAGTGGGAAAGGCGCTGGGACTGTCTGAAGATGTGGTGGGCGCCATGGCGAAAATGACCTGGGGCTGGTCGTCGACGGGTGTGACGCCGGAGCGTGTACGGGAAGCCGGACTTGATCCTGATGACCGTCTTGTCGCGATGTCCTTGACGCTTGCAAGTGAGTTGATCGGCTTTCCCCGCCATCTGTCCCAGCATGTTGGAGGCTTTGTCATCACACGGGGTGCACTGGAAGATGTTGTACCTATTCAGAATGCTGCAATGGATGAGCGAACCATTGTGGAATGGGACAAGGATGATCTGGATACGCTGGGCATTTTGAAGATTGATGTGCTGGCGCTTGGCATGTTGAGTTGTATCCGTCGTGCTTTTGATTTTCTGGAAGAGCATTACGGCTTGCGACACGGGCTCCGGACGATCCCGCAAGGAGATGCCGCTGTCTACGATATGTTGTGTGAGGCGGATTCTGTTGGCGTGTTTCAGGTGGAAAGCCGGGCACAGATGTCCATGTTGCCTCGTCTGAAACCCCGAGATTTCTATGACCTGGTTGTTGAGGTGGCCATTGTGCGGCCCGGCCCCATTCAAGGGGACATGGTGCACCCCTATTTACGCCGGCGAAACGGCGAGGAGGATGTCGAGTATCCTTCAGAAGAATTGCGACAGGTGCTTGAGAAGACAAAAGGGGTGCCGCTCTTTCAGGAACAGGCCATGAAGATCGCAATTGTTGCGGCCGGGTTTACGCCGCCAGAGGCAGATGGGCTGCGTCGTGCGATGGCAACCTTTCGGCGAAACGGAACGATCTATGACTTTGAGCACAAATTCATCAATGGCATGGTCGAGCGCGGGTATGAAGTAGACTTCGCCACCCGCTGTTTCAAGCAGATTGAAGGGTTTGGCGATTATGGCTTTCCGGAAAGCCATGCGGCATCCTTTGCTCTTCTTGTCTATGTTTCGTCATGGCTTAAATGTCATTATCCGGATGTTTTCTGCGCGGCTATTTTGAATTCTCAGCCAATGGGGTTTTATGCGCCGGCGCAATTGGTGCGTGATGCGCGCGAGCATGGTGTTGAGGTTCTGCCTGCAGATATCAACCATTCTGGCTGGGATGCCACGCTTGAGTTTATCGATGAGGATGCTGCCCTTTGCGGGCAAGTGCAGATAACACCTTCCTTGATGTACAGAGGTTCTCAAGTGCGGCGTAAATGGGGGACGAAGCCACGGCATCATTGTGCGGTACGTTTGGGTTTAAAGCAGATCAAGGGGTTGCCGGAAGTGGCAGGGCAGATCATCGCCGATCGCCGCTTGGCGGGCTATGATTCCGTTCGGGATTTGTGGTTACGCACCGGGCTTAGCCCGCGTGTAATCGAAGTGCTTGCCAAGGCGGATGCTTTTCGTTCGATCGGGCTGGACCGGCGTGATGCGCTTTGGAGCGTTCGCGGGCTTGGGGGGTGGGGAGAACATAAAAAGGGGCAAAACGGGAAAACGCCCGTGACGTTACCTCTGTTTGCACATCTGGAAGAAGATGGTTTCCAAAACGAGCCTGATGTGCATTTGCCGGCTATGCCTTTGGGGGAGCATGTCGTGAATGATTATGCGACGATGCGTCTTTCTTTGAAGGCGCATCCGATGTCTTTCTTGCGTTCATCCATGACGCAACGACGTGTGAGCCCGCATGCAACGCTGGATCATGTTCGCGATGGCGCACGGATTAACCTGGCGGGCCTGGTGTTGGTGCGCCAGCGCCCGGGAACAGCGAGCGGGGTTATCTTTGCAACGCTTGAGGATGAGACAGGAATTGCGAACATCATCATCTGGCCCAAGATTTTTGAACGCTATCGGAAGACCGTTTTACAGTCCCGTCTGCTGGCTGTACGGGGGCGTGTTCAGAAGGAGGGGCTGGTGGTACATATCGTTGCAGACTGGCTGGAGGACTGGACGCATGAATTGACCCGACTGACAGATGGTTGCACGGCGGGGGAAGACATTCAGTCTGCTGATATGCCGAAGGAAGGCGGGTATGCCCCTCAGGAGGATGGCTTGCAGAGACTCTATGAAAGACAATTGCGCGCTGCCCGGCTCATGCCAAAGAGCCGGGACTTCCATTGAGGCATCAAGCTGACCCGTGTGAGAGGTCAGTCAGCCGGTTGTACGTTCGGGAGCGGTTTCTGCCAGCGCAACTCGTTACCGGGAACGGGGTGCGATGGGATCATTTGCGTAAGAATGAGCGAAATGCCCGCCATGCCCGCCCCTGCAAGAAAGACCAGGCTCGGGTTGATGAGCCAGATAAGCCCAAAGGCGGCGGGGATCACAACTGCTGCGATATGGTTGATCGAGAATGCAACACCGGCGGTAGGGGCAATGTCTCCCGGGTCAGCGATTTTCTGGAAATAGGTTTTCATCGCAATGGCCAACGCGAAGAACGCATGGTCAATCACATAGAGAATGGCGGCAAGTGTTGGATCTTCAACAAACGCATAGGTTGAGAACACACCGATCAGGCCAATATATTCGAAGGTCAGGGCGCGTCGCTCACCAAAGCGCACGATCAATCCACCGATCTTTGGCGCGAGAACCATATTGAAAGCCTGATTGAGCAGGAAGAGAAGCGTGATGGCCGTGACGGAATAACCAAACTTCTCCACCATCATGAAGCCCGCAAAAACGACGAAAATCTGCCGTCGTGCGCCGCCCATAAAGGTCAGCGCATAATAAAGCCAATACCGTGACCGCAATACCAGATGCTTGCGTTGCGGTACCGGGGCCTCGAAGCTGGGAAAAGCCGCCCACGCAAAAAGAGCAATACCCACCGTGACAGCGCCACCTGCCAGATAGACCCATTGATAATCAAGATCGACCCAGCCCCACAGGAGGAAGATGAGACCGTAAGCCAGCAGGCTCGCGAAGCCTCCGACGGCGAGCAGGCGACCCAGCAGTATGGGAGCCTCTCCCTTTGGCAGCCATTGCAGTGCCAGGGATTGCTGCGCGGTTTCATAATAATGATAGCCGACGGACATGATGACTGTTGTGCAGTAGAAACCGATGATTGTCGGGAAAAAACCTGTCAGTGCTGTGCCAATGCCCAGCAATGCCAGCGAAACCAGGGCGAAGCTTTGCTCTTTCATTACGAGGAGAACAAAGATGAATGTAAAGGCGAGAAAACCCGGTACTTCTCGCAGAGATTGCAACATGCCGATTTCCGCACCGGTGAAGGCGACACGCTCAATTGCAAAATTGTTCAGAAGTGAGTTCCAGGTCGAGAAGGATAGCGGGACGGCAATTGCCATCAGCATCAGGAGAATTTCGGGACGCCGCCAACCGCCCTGTTTCAGGCTGGATAGAAATTTTTTCATGTCTTTTTTCCTCGCGGGCACACAATAACCTATTCGCTCTGCTTGCCTACTGGCTTTTTCCGCAAGGGTTCTTGCATTCGGATGCCAAATTCCCATTTAGAAAATGTGTTTTTAGCTGTCATGTGGCTGCTGCATTGGGTAGGGTTTTCTCAAACAAAGGTGAGGCCAGTGTGACCCAACGGGGATGGATTGTTAGCGGCTTGGTAGCTGCTTCGGGGATTGCAATTGCGATCTATCTTTTGTTTTTTTCAGGTACGCAGCAGACGGCTTATCAACCGACGCGAGGGCAGGCAGTGGAAGCTGTCTATGCGACCGGCACGGTTGAGCCGGTGCAGGTGGCGCGGGTCGGCGCAAAAATTTCCGGACGTATTGAGCAGCTTCTGGTTCGCGAAGGTGAAACAGTTGTTGGCGGCGGCGTGATTGCGGTGCTGGATCACCGCGAAGCCAGCGCCGCGGTGAGAGAGTTGGAAGCGCGGCTGGTTTACGCAAAGTCCGAGGTTGCGCGGTTTCGCCGGCTGTTTCGCTCCGGCAATACAAGTGCGGCTGCCCGCGATCAGGCAGAGGCAAATTTTCAGGCGGCAGAGGCTGCGCTGGAAGCCGCCCGGGTCCGGCTTGAAGAGCATTTTATTCGGGCGGCCATCAGCGGACAGGTGATGCGCTCCGAACAGCAGCTTGATGTGGGTGACCTCGTGGCAGCGGGGAAGGTGCTTTATATGATTGGTGACCCTCAGCACTTGTGGATTGAAGCTGAGGTTGATGAGGAAGACATACCAAGAGTTCAAATCGGACAGCGGGCGCTGGTTCGGGCTGATGCTTTTGCTGATGAAGCTCTTGACGCTGAGGTTGCCAAAATTACGCCATTCGGTGATCCGATCGCGCGGACCTACCGTGTGCATCTGATGTTACCGTCAGGGTCTCCCTTGTTGCCGGGTATGACAACGGAGGTGAATATTGTCATTCGGGAAGAAGACTCAGCGCTTTTGATCCATACCGGTGACGCAATAGGGGAGGTCGTTTGGACAATTGATGCGCAAGACCGGGTGCGTGCGCGGCAGGTGCGGATTGGGGCGGTCGGCGCGGAGCAGACAGAAATATTATCCGGTCTTGATGAAACAGACTGGGTTATCGCGCAACCTGCGGGTGATCTTGTTGAAGGGAAAGAGATGCAGGTTGTGAGGGAGGAGAACTGATCCATGCTGAAATGGGTCAACCTTCAGATTGCACTTGCCCATCTGGTTCATCGGCAGCGGCAGACACTTGTTTCTGTTCTTGGGGTGGCGTTGGGGGTCGGCTTCTTTATTGCGACCTCCGCCATGATGCAGGGCTCTGAGCAGGACCTTACCAACCGGCTGGTTGACAGCCAGCCCCATGTTACCATTAAGGACGAGTTTCGCGTGCCGTCTGTTCAACCCCTCTTTACCGTCTTTGAGGGCGGGGCGGTTGAGCTGAAGGGTGTTAAGCCGCGTGAGCGTTTGCGCGGCATTAAAAGCTATAAAGCCAAGGTGGATGAAATTGAGCAGCAACCCGGCTTTGTTGCATCGCCGGTGTTGACAGGGCAGGCGATTGTCCGGTTTGGGGGTAAAGACCGCAGCGTATCCATTCTGGGGGTAGACCCGGACAAGGAAGTTCTGCTGACAACGATCGAAGACGACATGATAGAGGGCAGTCTTGGGGCGCTCAAAACAGTGTCGGATGGAATTGTGATCGGGACGGGGCTTTCGCGTCGTTTGCAACTTCAAATCGGGGATCTGGCTTCGGTTGTGTCACCGACGGGTCATGTCATGCATATGAAGATCGCAGGCATTTTCCGGGCGGGCAACATTCTGCTGGATGAAGGGCAAGCCTATGTTCTGTTGAAGGACGCGCAGGTTTTGATGGGCAAGCCCAATATTGCGGATCAGATCCGTGTACGTCTGCCAGACCCTGATGCGGCCCCTGTGATTGCGATCGCTTATGAAACACGCTGGGCTTACCGGTCTGAATCCTGGCAGGAGGTAAATGAGGACTTCCTCTCTCTCTTTGTTGTGCGGAATGCCATTCTTTATTCCATTGTGAGTGCAATCATGGTGGTGGCGTCGTTTGGTATCTTCAACATTATCTCAACGGTGGTGATGGAGAAGCGACGTGATATTGCAATCCTGATGTCGATGGGCTTTCGGGCTGGCGACATCAGACAGATTTTTCTGTTGCAAGGTATTGCCCTCGGGCTGATCGGGATGGTGTTGGGCTGGGCTGTGGGGTACATGCTGGTTGAAGCACTGGGATCGCTTCGATTTGAGCTTGAAGGGTTCTATGAGGATTCCAAGTTGCCGCTCGATCGCGGGTTTTATCAGTATCTGATAGGGGCGGTGTTCGCGCTGTCCTCTTCCATCGTTGCGGCCTGGATACCGGCCTATCGTGCTGCCCAGGTGCGTCCGGTCGAGATTATTCGGGGGGCGGCATGAGTGAGCCCCGGATCGTCATTGAAACGGAAAATGTAACGCGCATTCTGGCTGAGACGGTTCCGGTGACGCTTGTTCGCGAAATCAATTTTAGGGCGAAGGCGGGGGAGTTTGTCTCTATTACCGGGCCTTCTGGTTCGGGTAAATCGTCCCTTCTTTATCTGCTTGGTTTGTTGGATGCGCCGACGGAGGGGCGCGTGATTGTGGATGGGGCCGATACGAGCTTGCTAGACCGGGATGAGTTGGCCCGTTTTCGGCTGGAACATCTAGGGTTTGTTTTTCAGTTTCACTTTTTGCTGCCGGAATTTTCCGTGCTTGAGAATGTCGCGATCCCGATCCGGCGTTTGGGCAAGCTGTCGGATGCAGAGACAAAGGTACGTGCGGTCGAATTGTTAGAAGGGCTGGAGATTGGTGACCAGTTTGAAAAGTTTCCAGATCAATTGTCGGGTGGTCAGCGACAGCGGGTCGCTATTGCACGTGCCCTCGCCAATCAGCCGACGATTATTCTGGCGGACGAACCCACCGGTAATCTCGATACGCGCAACTCAGCTATTGTGCAGGACATTTTTGTGCGCCTTGCGAAAGAGCAGGGCACAACCATCATCGCCGTCACGCATGATATCGAGTTTGCTGAAGCGGCCGACCGGAACGTGCATCTGGTGGATGGGCAGATTGCCCGCGATGGCCGCACCGTGTGACGGACGCTCAGCGCGGCAAGTGTCCGGTCTTCTGATAGATCAGGGCGCCGCTCGCGCTGGAGAGGGCGTGCATTGTGGCGTGAGGCAGGCGGAGCCAGGTTCCCTTGTTATAGGTCCCATCGCCATCGGTGAGGCTGCCTTCGAGGACGTAGATTTCCTCTCCTCCCGTGTGGGCGTGAAACGGGCCGACAGCACCGGCGTCAAAACGTAAGAGTGTGACTTCTTCTCGTGCGTCCTTGTGGAGCAGGAGCCGGGATATACCTTTTGTCGATGTCGGGGCAAAATCCGCTTTGGATGTGTCTATAGCAACTTGCGTTCGATCTTCCGGGTCCATCTGGCGCAGTTTCACAAGAATAGTGCAGCCTTTGTCTGAATGCGGGCGATGCCGGGAGCCGGGTGGGTTCCGGACATAGAAGCCCGGTCCGAAATCTCCATGTTCGTCGGAAAACACTCCTTCGAGAACAAAATATTCTTCTCCCAGTTCGTGGAGATGGCCATCAAAATAGCTTTCAGGGGCATAACGGACGATGGTGGTTGCGCGGGCTACTTCGTCGCCGTCGCGCTCCAGCATGCGTCGTGTGACCCCTTTGAGTGGAGAGGGGATCCAGTCCAGTTTTGTGCTGTCTACCTGGGCACGCTCGTTGAGATTGGCGTTCAGTTGCATATGCATTCTCCTTGGTTGACAACAAGGTAGGCAAGCTCGCGGAACTTTGAAGAGGGTAATTTTTCACAAACACGTGAAACAAGAAGCCGTGTTAGAGCCCGGTCTTAATGCAACAGAACCGGGCTCTAGCTTTTTTCTTTACGCGTTTTCGGACAGATAGATGTCCACTTATCCTGAAAACGCTTCTGGCGGCTTTCTGGTCATCAGGAAGCTCGGGAGAGCTCCTTCATGGCGGCATCCAGCCCCTCCAACGTGAGAGGGAACATGCGATCCTGAAAGATCTGTTCGATTACCTGGATGGAAGGTGTGTATTCCCAGTGGCGCTCTGCCACAGGGTTTAGCCAGATGGCACTTTCATAGATCTGTTGGACACGTTCCAGCCAGACACCGCCTGGTTCCTCGTTCCAATGTTCGACAGAACCACCCGCGTAAGTGACCTCGTAAGGCGACATGGTGGCGTCACCTACAAAGATCACTTTGTAGTCGGATGGATACTTGTGAAGAACGTCCCAGGTTTCCATTCTTTCCTGATGTCGGCGTTTATTGTCCTTCCACACATATTCATAAAGGCAATTGTGAAAGTAGAAGTACTCCATGTTTTTGAACTCGGTGCGAGCTGCGGAAAACAGTTCTTCACAGAGTTTGATGTGGCTGTCCATGGAGCCGCCAATATCGAAAAAGATCAGAACGTTGATCTTGTTCTTCCGCTCCGGCACCATTTTGATATCCAGATACCCCTGATGGGCGGTGAACTTGATGGTGCCGTCGAGGTCGAGCTCGGTCGCCTGGCCATCGCGGGCAAAGCGGCGTAGCCGACGAAGGGCCATTTTGATATTGCGGGTGCCAAGCTCGACACTGTCGTCGAGGTTCTTGTAATCGCGCTTATCCCAGACCTTGACGGCCTTGCCGTGGCGGCCTTCTTTCTGGCCGATACGCACCCCTTCGGGATTGTAGCCATTGGCACCAAAAGGTGAGGTGCCGCCGGTGCCGATCCATTTATTGCCACCTTCGTGGCGTTCTTTCTGTTCTTCGAGGCGCTTTTGAAGCTCCTCCATAATTTTTTCCCAGCCGCCGAGGGCTTCAATTTCGGCTTTTTCCTCTTCGGTCAGGAATTTCTCGGTGAGGGCGCGTAGCCAGTCCTCCGGGATTTGCGCAATATCGCCTTCTTCAAGGGAATCCAGCCCTTTGAAGACGTGCGAGAAAACCCGGTCGAACTTGTCCAGGTTGCGCTCATCCTTGATGAGGGCTGTGCGGGAGAGGTAGTAGAACTCTTCCACATTATTCTCGATCACCTTGCGGTCCATCGCTTCGAGCAGCGCCAAATATTCGCGGAGCGAGACGGGCACGTTGGCCGATTTCAGCTCATGGAAGAAGTTTACGAACATGTTCGTTTCTCCAAGCCTGTGGTCTCCAAATCTTTGGTTTCTCTATTCGCTTTGACCCAAGTCCTAGTTGCGTTCGCGGCGGGCGAGAAAGGCCAGACGTTCAAACAGATGAACATCCTGTTCGTTTTTCAGGAGCGCACCGTGGAGTGGCGGAATGAGCTTGGACGGGTCGCGCTCTTTCAGCGTTTCCGGCGTGATGTCCTCGGACAGGAGCAGCTTCAACCAGTCAATCAGCTCAGATGTTGAAGGCTTCTTCTTCAGGCCTGGTACGTCGCGGATTTCATAGAAGATATTGAGGGCTTCCTGGATCAAGCGCCCTTTGAGGCCGGGGAAGTGCACGTCGATGATCTCCTGCATCGTGTCTGCATCCGGGAACTTGATGTAGTGGAAGAAACAACGGCGCAGGAAGGCGTCCGGCAGTTCTTTTTCATTGTTGGACGTGATGATCACGATCGGCCGCTGGCGTGCCTTAATGGTTTCGCCGGTTTCGTATACGAAAAACTCCATCCGATCGAGTTCGAGGAGCAAGTCGTTAGGAAACTCGATATCCGCTTTGTCGATCTCGTCGATCAACAGGACAGGGCGCTTTTCGCGCTCAAAACTTTCCCAGAGCTTGCCGCGTGCGATGTAGTTCTTGATATCGCGGACGCGCTCGTCACCCAGTTGGCTGTCACGAAGCCGGGATACGGCATCATACTCGTACAGGCCCTGTTGGGCCTTTGTGGTTGATTTGATGTGCCAGGTGATCAACTCGGCATCGAGGGCTTTGGCGACCTCTTCAGCCAGAACGGTTTTGCCGGTGCCGGGCTCGCCTTTGATGAGCAACGGGCGCTCAAGCGTGATAGCGGCGTTCACAGCGATGCGCAGATCATCTGTGGCGACGTAATTCTTTGTACCTTCGAACTTCATGCTTCCTCGACTTTATGTTCTGGGGGCTAGCAGGGGTTGAACGACCGACCGTAACACCTTGTCCCAATTACGAATTGCCTGAGAACCTAGAGGGAGCTGCGGGTGCATTCAAGCGAAAGCCCATCACAGAATTGAACAGGGCCCCTGTGACGCTGCGGAAAGGTGGGGGCATGGTTTCTGCCTTTGTCGGTTTGTCCGAGCGGGCAAAACTTGCCGGGCAGAAGCTGCGTTCTGCCGGGTATGGCAATGTGGGACTTTGTATAACCAATTGATTTTATTGAATAAAAAACTGGCCCGCTGCTTGCTTTCCTTCAGCGCAAGGTATTCCCCCGGTCCGGCTGGGCAGTGTTAGGAGATTGGAAGATGAGCTTTAACGGTGCGATGTCAACGGCCATTTCAGGCATTCGGGCTCAGGCAACGGCGCTGGCGCATATTTCGGATAATATCGCCAATTCCCAGACGACCGCTTTCAAGCGGACGGATACGAGTTTTTATGATTCCGTGACCCTGTCTGGTGAAAACTTCCATCTGCCGGGCACAACCTATGCGCAGCCTGCCTATACGAACAATGTGCAGGGGGCGATCAATTCCAGTTCTGTGAAAACCAACATGGCGATCAACGGGAACGGGTTTTTTGTGGTTTCCGAAGCTGTGGGATCCCTTGATAACCAGCCGGTCCTGCTGAATGTGGACCGGTATACCCGGCAGGGGGATTTTGAGCTCGACCGGAATGGCTATCAGGTCAACAGCTCCAACTATTATCTGCAGGGCGTGGCGATTGACGTGAATACGGGGAACCCTGTCGGGGATGTCCCGTCGCCAATCAAGATTGAGCGTCAGTTTCTGAATGCCAAACAGACCACAAGCATTGATTATGAAGCGAACCTTCCTGCCTATCCGAAGACGGTGAACTCCCAGCCAACAACACCGGGCAGCGAGTTGCTGCTCGCCGGGACGTTTGCGAATGACCCGACAACACAGACGGCTGGTGCCGCCAACGGGTTCGTGCAGGCAGGCGAAGAAAGCCTGTTCCTCGACCGTTCGCTCGCCGGTGGGTCGATCACGGTTTATGACGATCTTGGTGCGCCACTGCAGGTTCAGCTCCGCTGGGCGAAGATTGAGAACGCTGCCGGCAGTGCCGGTATTGGTGGGGGCGATACGTGGAATTTGTTCTACAAAACCAGTGACACCGCGACAGGTGTGGCGGCCAAATGGACCAATGTTGGCCAGGACTATGTGTTTGCGAATGGTCAGCTTGCACCTGCCGTCAACTCCACAACGGTTACGGGGCTCACAATCAACGGCAATAATGTTGGTAATGTTGTGCTTGACCACGGCACTTCGAACGTCACCCAGTTTGAAGACACACGCGGGTCGATCACGGTGAACGCACTGGATCAGGACGGATTTGCATCAGGGTCACTGCTGGAGGTTTCTGTCTCCAACAATGGTCGTATCGTGGGGACATATTCCAACGGCAAATCTGTGGACCTGGCGGAAGTGACGCTTGTGCGTTTCAACGACCCGAACAAGTTGCAGAAACTTGATGGGGGTGCGTTCGCTGCAACCCAAAGCAGTGGTGAAGCCCTGATCGGGGCTGGCGGGTCCATCGTTGCCGCAGCTCTTGAAGGGTCGAACGTTGATATTGCTGATGAGTTTTCAAAACTCATTATCACTCAACAGGCCTATTCAGCGAACACAAGAATCGTGACAACTGCTGACGAAATGTACACCGAAGCGCTGAACATGAAGCGTTAAAGCTTCTGACAGGATCGTTTCAAACGTAACCGGTAGCCATCCATGACCCTTACCAACGCATTGCATGCATCGAATAGCGGCCTTCGGGCAACCCAGGCGGGGATCGATGTTGTTTCGCGCAACGTCGCGAACGCCAGCACGCCAGGGTACACGCGCAAAAGCCTGCCGACGGAAACGCGGCTTGCGGACGGACGCAGCATCGGGGTTGCCTTTTCGGCAGCCAAACGTGACATTGATCTGTTTCAACAGCAGCAATTGCGTGTGGCCAGGGCGAATGCCATCGCTTCCCAAACGAAGGCGAACTATCTTGCACGGATTGATCAGGCAGCCGGCGCGTCGGAAAGCGGATTATCGCTTTCTTCGCGCCTGGCAGATCTTAAAGACGCCCTGCAGGCCATGGCGACGACACCTGAAAATGCTGCTATCCGCGCAAATGTTCTGAACGAAGCTGATGACGTCGCTGATGCCTTGAACAGTACCTCGGAGCTTGTTCAACAGCTTCGTCTGGAAGCGGAAGCGGGGATCGGTGCTGCCGTCACGGAAGCCAGTGAGCTTTTGAAGCGGGTTGCCGAGATCAATGACCAGATTGTTCAAGCACGTGCGACGGCAAGTGGCTCTGCTGACCTTGAAGACAAGCGCGACCAGGCCATTGACCGTCTTTCCGAGTTGATGGACATTAATGTGGTTGCGCGCTCGGACGGCGCTGTCAGCCTTTTCACTGGCGGTGGCTTTGGGTTGCTGGATTCCGCGCCAACGTCTCTGACGTTTGATACCCGGACCTCGCTTGACTCCACCTCGCTCTATGACACAGACCCCACCAAACGGACGGTTGGTACTGTGATACTGGTCGCTGGGTCAACACAGGTTGATCTGATTGCGGCTGGCGCTTTTCGTTCAGGCGAGATAGCAGCTCTGATCGAACTGCGGGATGAAACGCTGCCGGAAGCGCAAGCGCAATTGGACGAGCTTGCATCAGAACTCATTCTGTCGCTGTCTGAACAAAAGACAGATGGTACAGCGGTTGTCGCCGGGGCTGCCAACGGATTTGAAGTTGATTCCGGTGACCTCCTCTCCGGGAACACGATCAGTCTGAGCTATACTATTGGCGGTGTGACCAGCAATGTAACCATTGTAAAAGTTCAGGACCCGAGCGTGTTGCCGCTACCCAATACAGCGACGAACAATCCCAACGATACGGTGATCGGGGTCGACTGGACGCAGCCGATCGGTGACATTGTCAATGATCTCAACGCGGCATTGCCCGCGGCAGTTGTTGTATCCAACCCGGCGGGTTCTGTGTTGCGGTTTGTTGACGATGGCGCTGCTGCCACGTCCGACATTAATTCACTTTCCAAAACGGTGACACCAACAGCTCTGACAGATCAGGGACTTGGGCTTGCACTCTTTGTGGACGGGAACGCCCAGACAACTTATTCCAACAGTCAGGATGGTATCGGGCAGAAACTCGGTATCGCTCAGCGTATCCGTATCAATCAATCGGTTGTGACGGACAGTTCACTGCTGATTACCTATAGCACTTCTCCCCTGACCGATGGGGGGGATGCATCGCGCCCGCTGGACCTGATTGAACGGTTGAACGGGTCTTCGCGGACTTACTCTGCAAGTGTTGGTATTGGCAGCACGACGGCGCCTTATGTGGGGTCGATCGACAATTTTGCCCGTCGCGTGGTGGATTTTCAGGCGACACAGGCTGCCAACGCGAAAAATGCTGTTTCCACGGACAAGATCGTCAAGGACACGTTGCAAACGCGTTATGACGAAAGCACCGGTGTGGACATTGATACAGAGCTTGCGAGCCTCCTTGTTCTGGAGACGGCATATTCCGCCAATGCTCGTGTGCTGACAACTATTCGTGAGCTGATGAACATCATGCTCAATATTGGCCGATAAGGCAGGGGTTCGATATGGAAATCTCATCACTCGCCAGAACATTGCGTTTGCAGGAAGACGTGAACCGGATCAAGGCCCGGCAAGATGACCTTGGGCGCCAGTTGGTGACAGGCAAGAAGACGGAGACCTATGGTGCGCTGGGTCCCGACGCGGCCGTTGTTCTATCCTTGCGCGACCAGATTTCTGCAAAAAAGGGTTATGTCAAAACGATGGAGCTGGTGAACCTGCGGCTGGAGATACAATCAGCAGCTGCAACGCGGTTTGACGAGATTTCGTCAACACTCAAGACAGAGTCTCTCACCACGACTTTCAAGCTGACCGGTAACGGACAGACGCAATTGCAGCTCAATGCTGCGTCCCAGTTTGATGAAATCATTTCCCTGCTCAATACCGAACTTGAAGGGCGTCAGCTCTTTGGGGGGGCGGATACATCCGGTGCGCCTGTCGCACTGCCGGATCTTATCTTGAATGGGGACAGCACACATGCTGGACTTAAACAGTTTATCACCGAACGGTCTCAGGCTGACCTGGGCGCTGACAACCGCGGGCGTTTGACGCTTGGTGTCGTCGGGTCCACGTTCAGCGTGGAGGAAGACGCCGCGCCAAGTGTGTTCGGAAGCAAGCTTGTAGGCGCTGTTTCCAACCTTCAGGGCACAACGGTAACGGGGCCTGCGGGCGTGCCGCCCAAACTTGATGTGGCTTTTTCTGCCAGCCTGCCTCAGCAGGGGGAGAAGATCACTTTCGAATTCACCCTGCCTGACGGGACAAAAGAGAATTTTGAGCTGACGGCAACGAGCATTGCCCCAGCTGGTGAGGGACAATTCCTTATTGGAGCTGATGCGGCAACGACGGCGACAAATTTCAACGCGGCTTTTGATACAGCTCTTCAGGAGTTTACGAAAACCACGGTGAAAGCCGCATCGGCGAGTGAGGCCGCCAATAACTTCTTTGAGAGCAATCCACCCCAGAGGGTAAACGGTGCCCCGTTTACCGCAGCGACCAGCCTGGTTGACGGCACCTCGACAAACAGTGTGATCTGGTATTCGGGGGACAGTTCAAACCGTCCGGCTGCACTTGCGAAAATCGGTGATAATGAGACCGTTGCCTACGGTGTTCGGGCAGATGACAGCTCTATTGTTTCTTTGCTGAAGACGACAGCTCTGTTGAGTGTAACAAGTTTTGCAACCGACACGGCTGAAGACAGCAAGCATTATGCGGAGCTGGTGGAGCGTGTTGCGGACACTGTTTCTTTCAAGGGGAAACGTTCACCCCTTGACGCACTTATGGAAATGGGTTTCCTGCAGGCAAAGATTGACGGGGCGAAACAGCAGGCGAATACCTCCATTTCTGTGCAGCAGAGCATTGTGGACGAACGAGAAAATGCGGATTCGTTTGACGTTGGGGCCAGATTGTCCGTTATCCAAACACAACTTCAGGCTGCTTATCAGGTGACTGCGCGGGTCAACTCACTCAGCCTGCTTGATTTCCTCCGGTAACACCAGGTCTTCGTACCTGACACACAAAAGCCCGACTTTTAAGCCGGGCTTTTTGTTGTTGAGGTACTTGGTTGTACGAAAGGCACTCTTTTTATGGCGTGGGGACACTGTCCGGTGTTTTCTGGAAAAGACCCGCCGCGATTTGCCGGTTGATATTAATCAGCGAGTCGAGCTTTGCCGGGTCTGACGAGGTTTGGACCGCGAGTGTCTGCTTGAAAACAAAAACGGCCAGGTTTGCGAGGTTCTGTCTGACTTCGATCGGGAGCTCGCTCTCGGCGTCTGTCACGGCGGCGGCGAAAATGGACCAGAGCTTGCGATTGTACTGGAGAGAAGGGAGCAGATCAGGTGATCTTTCGTCCCAATTGTCCCGGTGTTTTTGAAGCTTGGCGGCCGCTTTGATCAGCAATGTCCCCTCAAGTTCCCGAGGGTCGCTGCCGTGCCGCATCATTTTGCCGTAGGCTTCCGCCGGATTTGCCATCGCTGCCGTGCCTTTGCACTCAAATGGTACTTACATTCTTACAAAGCAGAGATTAGGGCGGGGAGGTTAAAAATGAGTGATTTGGGGGGGTTTTGACCAAGAAAAAGGCGGGGATCCATAAGGATCCCCGCCGTTCGTCTGATTGATTTTCCGGCTTATTAGATGAACCGGAGAACGGCCTGGTCGCCCTGGTTGGCGAGGGACAGAGCCGTTGTACCGAGCTGCTGACGGGTCTGCAGAGCCAGAAGGTTTGCACCTTCTTCGTTGGTATCCGCAAGGGTCAGACCACCGGCACCTGATTCCAGAACACCGATCAGGGCGTCTGTGAAGTTCTGGCGGTTTTCCACAACAGCAAGGTTGTTACCAAACGTTGAAGACTGTGTCCGCAGCGTGTTGGTTGCCTTGTCGAGGGCGGTAATTGCCGCATTGACGCCGGCATCACCCTGGAAGGCGGTTGTGGTCGTGTCCGACAGACCAAGACCGGATGAGCCGAAGCTTACGCCGGAAATGTCCAGTTTGGACGAGCCATCTTCGTTGAACTTCACGCTCAGGTCGTTGCCATCAAGCAGGTTCACACCGTTGAAGCTGGCGTCTTTTGCGAGCTGGTCGATCTGATCCAACAGGTTGTTGTAATCCGTTACGAAGCTGTCGCGGTTTACACCATTGTCGAACGA
>PAZY01000055.1 GCA_002715765.1 Rhodobiaceae bacterium
CCGCCGTTGCGGCCATGGATGCGGCGGCTTTTCCCGCAGCCAGAATGACAAGCCGACCGGCAGGTGGCGCGGGAAGGTGGGGCGGGAGGCAATACTCCGGCTGAACAGCACGCAGAGCCGCCTGGAAGAGGTGGATGAGAAAGCGGCGAGGGTCTTCGTGCAGCGTCATTCTTTTCTCGTTTCTTGTCTCGTTTTTGGGGCCGCGTCTGACGTTTCGTGGCGGTCGTTTTACTGTTTTCGGCCGTTCAGTATAGCATGATGCCTATGACATCTGTTTTTAAGTCTGGTAAGGCTGGGATCTGTTTCTCGTGCCTGTTTTGTTTTGCTCATGACATATCCGCCTTTTGAACTTATCCATCCTGATGGTGGTCTGGATATCCTGCTTCTGTGTGACCATGCGTCGAATGCGGTGCCGGATGGCTATGGCACGTTGGGCCTCCCGGCAACTGAGTTTCACCGGCATATTGCCTATGATATCGGCACGGCCCCTCTGGTGCGGGATGTGTCCCGCAGGCTTTGCTGCCCGGCACTGCTTGGCACCAGCTCCCGGCTTCTGATCGACCTTAATCGCGGGGTGGATGATCCGACGATTGTGATGAAACTGTCTGACGGGTCGATTATTCCCGGCAATGCGGATGTTGACCCATATCGCAACGAACCGGAGTTTCAGCAACGGGTCGCGCTTTTTCACCAGCCCTATCATGATGCCGTTGCGGCGCAGATCGCGCGTGTCCGTGCGCTGGGGCGAGTGCCGGTTATCGTGTCGGTACATAGTTTCACACCATCATGGCGCGGTATAGCGCGGCCATGGGAGGTCGGTGTGCTGTGGGATCTGGACGACCGGTTGGCAAGGCCCATGATGGCGGCTTTTGAGGCCGAAGGGTTTGTTGTTGGGGATAACCTGCCCTATATCGGCTTTCTGAAGAATGATACGCTTTATCGGCACGGTACGGCCCAGGGGCTCCCGCATGTGTTACTTGAAATACGGCAGGATCTGATCGACACAGAGGCAAAACAGCAGGTCTGGGCGGCCCGTCTGGAAAAAATGCTTCCGCTGCTTGTTGCCCGCGAGGGTGTGCAGGAAGTTCGTTTCTTCGGCTCGCGCACGGACAAATGAGCGATTGATGTTGCATAATGCAGCCGCGACTAACCTATGCCGGGTGACCTGTTCGGGACGATGCTTTCTCTTTGTGACAGGGGCGTTTTCTATGGGTGACAGGGGAGCTTGTTATAGGTGACAGAGGAGTTTGTTATGGACAAAGCGACAAAGACAGAACTTGAAGCAGCAGCCTTCCGGCGCCTGCTATCGCATCTGGATCAACGCAAGGATGTGCAGAATATCGACCTTATGAACCTTGCCGGTTTCTGCCGAAACTGCCTGTCAAACTGGTACAAGGACGCAGCAGACGAAAAGGGGCTTGCTCTCAGCAAAGATGAAGCCCGTGAAATTGTCTATGGCGAGCCCTATGCCGACTGGAAAAAGAAATACCAGACAGAGGCGACCGCTGAGCAGAAGGCCGCTTTTGAGATTTCACACAAGTCTCACAGTTGAGGGCTATTCGCCGAGATAGGCCTCGCATTCCACTTCCAGAGCCCCGCCCAACGCCAGACCATTGGCTCCGAAGGCGGAGCGTGCGGGGAACTTTCCCGGTTCGAAATATGTGACATAGACCTTGTTGAAGTCGGCCCATTGCTCCATGTCGGACAGCATGACGAGGCATTTGGTCACGTTGGCGAAACTTGCGCCATTTGCCTCCAGCACGGTTTTGATATTGTTCATCGTTTGGCGGGCCTGGCCTTCCATGCCGCCGGGGGCAAGCTCGAGGGTACCGGGAATGTTGCCGATCTGTCCTGAAAGGTAGAGCATGTCGCCGACCTTGACGGCTTGAGAAAAGGGAAGGTTGGCGTTTTCCATGGCCGGATCGGTATAACGGGTGACCGGGTCCGCGAGGGCGATGCTTGAGACCGTCATCGCCGCTGCAAGGCATAGTGCTGTTTTCATGCTCTTTATTGTCGGGCCCATCTTTCCGCCTCCGATTTGATGAAGTTATTGCTTCGTTTGCACAAGCCTAGCATGGGGTGGCTTTCAACAATCCACAGATTTCTGGACATGTTCCCTTGCTGAGGGCGGGGCCCGCCGATATGGTGCGCGCCCCGGATGATCCTATCTGGTTGATGCGTATGATTATGGAGAGCAGGCATTATGGCGGACGGCACAACACCCCCTCCCGGATCAACATCGGTTGCGCAAGGGCAATTGCGTTCGTTTGTTGAACGGATCGAGCGGTTGGAAGAAGAAAAAGCCGCGCTCTCAGCCGATATCAAGGAAGTATATGCCGAGGCGAAGGGCAATGGTTTTGACACCAAGGTCCTGCGCAAGGTGATTTCAATCCGCAAGAAAGATGATGCGGAGCGGCAGGAGGAAGAGGCTATGCTTGAACTCTATCTCCATGCGCTGGGCATGATCGGCTGATCCACGCGTTCTATGGATACAATTAAGCCCGGCGAGAGTGATCTCGCCGGGCTTTTGCTTGTCTCGTGTTTGTGCGTGTCAGAGCTTGGCGCGGATAAAGAAGAGTGCGCTTGCGCCCGGTTCCAGCACTTCCAGTTTCTTGAAGGATACGTGATTGCGAATGTCATCATCGAGCAGGTTGGTGCCGACAAGGCCGAACTCGATCTCACGATCTGATTGTGGCAGGAAGAACGTATAGCTCGCCTCTGCTCTCAGATCCGTGAAGCCATTGGTACGGCTCTCATTGGTGGCGACATCATCTTGTTCTTCTGCCCGCAGGAAGCTCACCCGGCTGAAGAGATTATCGTTTTCAAAGTAGATGCCGGCTCCATAGCGAAGCGGTGGAATGCGCGGGACGTTGCCGCCTGCATCCAGTTTCGCCCGGACAAAGTCAAACCGGCCATCGAAGCCCACGCGTCCGTCGGCCAGATCAAAGGCTGACCAATTGGCGGCAAGTTCAAGGCCCTTGAAATCAGCATCGGACTGGCGGTAAGCAATTTGTGTCAGCTCGTCCTCAACGCCCGGTGCACCATCAATCCCGCACGTGTCGAACTCTTCTCCGCAGACAAAACCGGTTTCGCTTTTAAAGATGAAGTCGCTGAAGGCCGTGTAGAAGAGATTGGCCTCGAATGTCAGGTCGCCCGCCTCGCGTCGCAGGCTGAGGTCGACTGATTTTGCACTTTCCTTGCCAAGGCGTGGATCGCCGACCTCGAAGGTTTCAGTCGCTTCGTGTGGTCCTTTGGCAAACAGCTCCAGGAGGTCGGGCGCGCGTTCAACATATTGGGTGTTGAGTGCAACGGAGAGATCGTCTGTCAGATTGTAAATGAGTCCGGCTGCACCGCTTACCGGTGTGAAGTCGAGGGCGCGACGGCTGCCAAAATCGGCAAGCTCTTGGCCGGGCAGGGTGACACCTTCCAGCGTCGGCGGTGTAGTGCCGAGGCCCTCAAGCTCCACCTGTTCTATACGTCCTGAGACCTGCAAGCGGAGTGCCGGGTTTACCTTCCATTCTTCAAAAAGGAAGGCGGCGAAACTGTCGCGGGAGGAGGGAGCAATCAGTTCGCCGCCTTCGCCCGTGGCACTGAGCTCACGGTTTGAGGTTTGAAGGCCCCAGGCCCCTTCCACGGCGCCGATGGGGCGATGCAGGACTTCAATACGGCTTTCCCATTCTTCATTGTCGAAACGTGAGCCAATTGTGCCGGCGATGCGGGACACTTCGTCATGGGTGTAATCGGAATAGCCAATGTCACCGCGCACGCCCGTGATAAAGCCATCAAGATCGTCGAACTGTGCGGTGGCCGTATAGCGTGTTTGTTCAAGGTCAATGGCGAGACCGCTGGCTGCGGCCCCCGCACCCGGAACACGGTAGTCGCTGTCATATTGCGTCACCGCCGCGCCGATATGGCCATTTGGCAGAAGGTAGCTCGCGCCGAGTGACATGCCATTGGCTTCAGCTGCGCTGTTGGCCTGTGTGCCTTGTGGTGTCGAGTAGTCGTCTGCGGCGCGGGCAAAGGCATCCACATGGAAGACGAAGGGGCCTTCACCGATATCGACGGCACCCTTCCCGAGCAACCCGCTGTCGACGGTCGTGGTGTTGGTCTCAAGTTCGGCTGCAAAGCCGCCCTCTGGCGCCTTGTCGGGGATGCGGTTGTTGATGACTGATACAAGCCCGCCGATCGCCTCACTACCATAGCGCAGGGCGGCAGGGCCTCGGATGATCTCGACACGTTCTGCCGTTGACGGATCAAGCGGCACACCATGGTCTTCGCTGATGGCAGAGACATCATGTGCGCCCAGACCGTTTTCCTGAATGCGGACGCGCGAATTGTCGAGGCCGCGGATTACGGGACGGCTTGCACCGCGTGCGAAAGAAGATTGGCTGACGCCCGGCTTGTCGCCGAGCAACTGGCCCAACGTCGATGCGCCGGAGCGCGAGATTTCGTCTTTATTGATGATCGTGACCGGCTGCGCGAGTTCGCTGGTTGTCCTTGCGAGTGGTGAGGCGGTGATCACCAGTGTGGGTGCCTTGAGCGGTTCGGCGGTTGCGCTCAATGGGAAGGCCAGCGAGGTTCCCAGCAGAAGTGCCGTACTGCTTATGTATCTTGACGTGTAGACGTGTTTCATCGTTACCCCCTGTTGTCACAAACGAGTTCGTGTCCCCGCCTGGTGGGCGAGGATGGTTAGTTGACTTGGTTGGTTTGGCCGGCTGGTGCTTAAGTCGTCATGCGGCCTGGCAGTCGGCGCACTGGCCGACAATCTCAAAGGTCTTTTGTTGTGGTCTGAAGCCCGTGGTTTTCTGCCACTGACTTAACAAGCTGCAGAGCCCGTGATCCTCAATCTCCTGTACGCGTTTGCAGTCCTGACAGACAGCAAACAGCGTTTCGTGCGCGTGGGCATGGCCATCGCAGGCGATAAAGGCTTTCAGGCTTTCGATACGGTGAACCAGACCCTGTTCGCTGAGCCGTTCCAGCGCCCGATAGATGACGGGCGCTTTGGGTTTGGGCGTTTCAGGCAGGAGATCAAGCAGGTCGTAGGCAGAAAGCGGTGTAGCCGTCTTCTGCATGATGCCTATGAGTGTTTTGTCGTCGATTGCACGTGCGCGCGCCATCTTTAAACTCCTTAATCGTATAATGTACGATTAAGGAGTTCTCGTGAGCCTGTCAAGACTTGATGCATTGGTGTTGGCGCGGCGGCTTGTGGGCTATTTGCCCGGCTCAAGGCCCAGGTCGCGCAGCTTGCGATACAGGGTTGAGCGGCCGATGCCGAGACGGCGGGCAACTTCGGACATATGTCCTTTGTATTTTTCGATCGCGAGACGAATGAGATCTGCTTCAATGTCTTCCAGCTTGCGCAGATCGCCGCCATCGTCGGTAATGGTGACGCCTTCGCCAAAGGTTGAACGCGCAAATGCCGCGAGACCATTGGTGCCGGTGCGTTGCGGCTCGTCGGTAATCATGGCGGGCTGCACGTCGGCTGTCGGTTTGGGCAGGCTTGGCGCTGGCGGCACAAGGGCAGCAACGTCATAGCCGTCCACCTGAGCTGCAATCTGGGGGAAGTCAGCAACACTCAGCCGGTCTTCGTCGCAAAGTACGATGGCGCGGAAGATGGTGTTTTCAAGCTGACGCACGTTGCCCGGCCATTCGTAGGCCATCAGCATGGCGAGCGCATCGCTTGTGGCGCCGGATATTTTTTTGCCCTCTTCGGCCGCAATGCGGCTCACAAAATGTGCGACTAGGTCGGGAATGTCTTCCTTGCGTTCGCGGACCGGGGGCAGGTGAACGGGGAAGACGTTCAGGCGATAGTACAGATCTTCGCGGAAGCGGCCATCGGTGACCATCTGAATGAGATCGCGGTTCGTGGCGGAGATGATGCGGATATCAACCTTGACCGGGCGTTTGGCACCGACAGGGTCTACCTCTCCTTCCTGAATGGCGCGAAGCAGTTTGACCTGCATATCGAGAGGAAGCTCGCCGATTTCGTCCAGAAAAAGGGTGCCGCCATTGGCTTCGACAAATTTGCCGGCATGTTTTTCCGAGGCACCGGTAAAAGCACCTTTCTCATGGCCGAAAAGAATGCTTTCGATCAGGTTTTCCGGGATCGCGCCGCAATTGACGGTGACAAACGGGTTCCCTGCGCGGTCGCTTTCGCCTTGAATGGCGCTTGCGATCAGTTCTTTCCCGACACCGCTTTCGCCTTCGATCAGGACGGGAATGTTGGACTGGGCGGCGCGGCGACCCAGTTTAAGGACAGGGGCCATGGACGGGGCCCCGGCAATGATATCGTCAAAGGTCAGTCGGCCTTTCGCCTTTTTTTGCAGGCGGTTGATCTCGCCGGTGAGGGCGGTCACTTTCAAGGCGTTGCGGATTGAAACGTGCAGCCGTTCGGGGCTTACAGGCTTGATAACGAAGTCATCTGCGCCGGCACGCATGGCCTTTACATCTGTTTCGACACCGCCGTGAGCGGTGAGGACGATAACGGGCAAGTCTCCATGGGTCGGGGCTATGGCCTCCAGAACGCCCATACCGTCCATGCCAGGCATGACAAGGTCGAGGATCATGCACGCGATGTCTTTGCCGTTTACACCTGTCAGGACGTCAATCGCGGCTTCGCCACCATCTGCGCTGACAACCCGGTATCCGTCCCGGCGCACGACTTCTTCCAGAATGCGTCGTTGTGCCGGATCGTCGTCAACGACCAAAACCGTCTGCGCCATGCTTTACGTTACCTCTGTTTCCCCGGAGCCGCGTATCCGTACGGACTTGCGCGGTTCCAACGTGCGGTGGGTTTGGGCGGGGCTGTTTTGCGGCCGCGCGTCCCTTGTCGGTGACCCAATATGGGGCAGACAGGTAAAGGTGGATTTAAGGCTCGCCAGAAACTTGATGAGAAATCTGTTGAGAAGCGCCGGTTACCGCGGTTGATCGGGGTGGCACCGGTCGCGCTTAAGCGTCACACATTATACTGGCGCAAAGTATGGGGGATGAAGTGAGACTCATGATGGGTCGGGAGACCCGTTGCGGGCTACCGGATCGACAGGAATCGGTTTGTGACGGACTTGTGACTGAAAACAGGCGCAAATCGGCGTAAAAGGGTTAATTGTTGTTAAGTCCCCCTAATTTCTGACAAATTTCCGACCGGAAGTGTTGCGCCGCAGTGACTCTGTTGCATCTTTTCGTCATAAAACCCGAAACGACCTTGAGGACTGCGCCATTCCGTGCGACCAATAGTTCAACCGGTGGGGTCCGGGCCACCCGTATTGGACGGGCGGTTGTGCATTAAACGACGACGGAGAGTGGGATGAAAATTCTATCCCGGATGATTGCGGTAGGGGCAATGTTGAGTGTAGCCGCTTGCGGTACTTGGCATGCTGAGTCCTACCTCAGCGAGGAAATTTCAGGCAATGATTTCAATGCTTGCCTCGCGCGGGAATATCAAGATCGTGCGACTTCCGAAGCTTATGTTGATTGCGATTGGATCGACACAGCACGGATCGTAGAACGCGGACGCGCTGCAGCGTCGGGCCAGACGGTTCTGCCGTATGACCCAGCAAATCATGCAGTGCTTCCGGAAGCTCTTGGCGAGCTGCAGGACGCACGTGGCCGCCTTCTGGCCGCGCTGGACAATGGTGGCCGCGACAGCGACCGCGCATGTGCCTGTGCAAAAGCTCAGCGTTATTACGACGGCTGGGTTGAGCAAGCCCGTGACAATGACATGGGCGTAGATGGCTCTTATTTCGGTGGCGTTGGTGGTCCGGTACAGCCGGAGCGCGTCGAAGCTGAAAAAGCTGCTTTCTATGAAGCCCTGACAGCATGTGAAGCTGTTGCAGCTGGTCCTTGGACCATCTATTTCGGCTTCAACAAGTCAAACCTGACGGCAGCTGCGCAGGCAGTTGTTGACGAGATCGCCTCAACGGTTGGATCGCGCTCTGTAAACGTTATCGGTCACACCGATACGTCTGGTAGCAGCGCTTACAACCAGTCACTCGGCCAGCGCCGTGCTGACGCTGTAGGCAACGCTCTGCAGGGTCGTGGGGCTTCGGTCTCCAGCGCGTCAACACGCGGTGAAAGCGAACTTGCTGTGCAGACCGGCGACGGTGTGCGCGAGCCTCTCAACCGCCGTGCGGTTGTATCGGTCGACTAATCGTCGATTGAAACGGATTGAGTTGAGGCCCTGGTCTTTGTGACCGGGGCCTTTTCTTTTGGGGCTTTTTCAGCTCCAGGCCTTTTCGGAAGGGGGCAGACAGGCCATATTCGGTGGAGTGTTTCTCTTATCAGGCAGCTTTCCCTCGTGACATTTCCCGTTTTTTCCTCTTCCGCTTCCTCCACGGTTTCTTCCTCCGCCAGCGAGACGGACAGGCATCTTCCCGAATGGGATTTGTCGATTTTTTATGCCGGCCCGGATGATCCGCAGATTGCTAAGGATATTGAGGTGCTGCGGGCGGATGTCGGCGATTTTTCTACCCGTTATCGCGGGCAGATCGGGCCGCTGGCGCGCGATGATGCGGGTGGCGAGGCACTTGCTGAAGCGCTTCGCGCTCTGGAAGGCCTGGAAGACAGAATGGGTCGGCTTGCATCCTATGCGGGGCTTTTGTTTGCGACCTCGTCCATGGTGGCGGCGCATGCCAAGTTTTATGGAGATATTCAAGCTGTTCTGACGGAGCTGGGGTCTGATCTGATCTTTTTCAGCCTTGAACTGAATGCACTTTCGGATCAGGAAATTGAAGCCCTAAGCGGCGCGTCAGAGGGTTTCCGGCATTACCGGCCCTGGATTGAGGATCAACGTCTCCATAAAACCCATGATCTGAGTGATGAGCTTGAGCGGTTTGGGCAAGATAAATCTCTGTCGGGCCGATCGGCCTGGGTGCGTTTGTTTGATGAGCATATGGGACGACTTCGCTTTGACCTGGACGGTGAAAGCCGTTCGCTGGAGGAGGTGCTCGACAAGCTCTCAGATCCTGATCGGGGATTGAGGGAACGTGCTGTGCGGTCACTTGTCAGTCGTTTCAAACAGGAACAACCGCTGTTTGCGCATATTACCAACACGCTTTCTAAGGATTTGCAGACCGAGCGTAAATGGCGCGGGTATGAGGATGTTGCCACGGCGCGCCATATTGCCAACCGTGTGGAAGCGCCGGTTGTGGATGCTCTTGCCCGGTCGGTGATGGCGGCGCATCCGAAACTGTCTCACCGTTATTACGCGTTGAAAGCCAAGTGGCTGGGTTTGCCTCATCTGGAAGTCTGGGACCGTAATGCACCTTTGCCGAAGGAAGATGCGAGCCTGATTTCGTGGGACAGGGCGCGGGAGATCGTGCTGGGGGCTTATGGTGATTTCACCCCGGAACTTGCGTCGATTGCGGCACCGTTTTTTGAACGCGGCTGGATCAATGCTGCGCCGCGGGAAGGCAAGGCCGGCGGTGCCTTCTCACATCCGACCGTGCCGTCCGCCAATCCTTTCATTCTCATCAATTATATGGGGCGCGCGCGCGATGTGATGACGCTCGCGCATGAGCTTGGGCATGGTGTGCATCAGGTGCTGGCCGCTGGCCAGGGCGCTTTGATGGCGGATACGCCGCTCACGCTTGCTGAAACGGCCTCCGTCTTTGGTGAAATGCTGACCTTCAAGCGCCTGCTGGCGGAGACGAAAGACAAAGCCCAGCGCAAAGCCATGCTCGCGCAGAAGGTTGAAGACATGCTCAACACGAGTGTACGGCAGATCGCCTTTTACACGTTTGAACGTCGCTTGCATGAAGCGCGTGAAAAAGGGGAGTTAAGTGCGACGGAAATTGGCGAGATATGGATGAGCGTGCAGGGAGACAGTCTGGGACCGGCTGTCAAATTCTGCGAAGGGTATGAAACTTTCTGGTGTTACATCCCGCATTTCATCCATTCGCCTTTCTATGTCTACGCCTATGCATTTGGCGACTGCCTCGTGAATTCTCTATATGCGGTTTACGAGCAGAGCCCGGATGGTTTTCAGGATCGTTATTTTGAGATGCTGAAAGCGGGTGGGTCCAAACGTCATAAGGAATTGCTGGCCCCTTTCGGGCTTGACGCTTCTGACCCGGCCTTCTGGGCGAAGGGGCTTGGGGTGATAGACGCCATGATTGATGAGCTGGAGACCCTGTCTTGAGCAAAAAGGACGATGAGAGCAACCGGTTGAGTGCCCGTGTCGCGCGCTATGCCAAGGTCGGAGCGAACGTCGGGGGTGTCGCTGCCAAGGTTGCCGGTCAACGCCTGTTTGGCGGTGACGGTGCACCGTCGCAGAATGCGCAAGACCTGAAAGCAGCCCTTGGTGGGCTCAAAGGTCCGATCATGAAGGTCGCCCAGATGATGGCGACGATCCCGGAAGCACTGCCTGCGGAATATGCGGCAGAATTGTCTCAATTGCAGTCGATGGCACCGCCGATGGGATGGCCCTTCGTCAAGCGACGCATGGCGTCGGAACTGGGGCCGGGATGGAAGCAGCGTTTTGCCCGGTTTGAGAGGGAGGCAGCTGCCGCAGCGTCTCTTGGACAGGTTCACAAGGCAGAAGCGCTGGACGGGCGGTCGCTCGCTTGCAAGCTGCAATATCCTGATATGCAGTCAGCTGTTGAGGCCGATTTAAAACAGCTTTCTTTGATCTTCTCCCTTCAGCGGCGTGTTGATAGTTCGATTGATACGCGCGAGATTGCAGACGAGATCGGCATGCGGTTGCGCGAGGAACTGGATTACACGCTCGAAGCCCGTCATATGGCGCTTTATCGGGCGGTTTTTGAAAATGAACCTCGCGTGCGTGTGCCGGAAGTGGAGCGAGATCTGTCAACGAAGCGGTTGTTGACGATGGAATGGCTGGATGGCCAGCCGCTCTTGAGCTTTCAGTCGGCTTCGATAACGGAACGCAATGCCATTGCACAGGCCATGTTTACAGCCTGGTGGTATCCGTTTTCTCATTATGGCGTTATCCATGGGGATCCGCATCTTGGCAATTACACCGTGCGCGACGATCATGGCATCAACCTGCTGGATTATGGTTGTATCCGTGTGTTCCCGCCCTCTTTCGTCAATGGGGTGATTGAACTGTACCGGTCGTTGGAAGCAGATGACCGGGATCGTTCTGTCTCAGCATACGAAGTCTGGGGTTTTCGCAATCTGTCGAATGAACTGATTGATGTGCTCAATATGTGGGCCGGGTTTATATACGGGCCTTTGCTGGATGACCGTGTGCGGTCCATTGCTGACGGTATTGCGCCTGGTGACTACGGTCGCAAGGAAGCATCTGCCGTTCATGCTGCCCTGAAAAAATACGGTCCAGTGACACCGCCACGCGAATTTGTCTTTATGGATCGCGCCGCGATCGGACTTGGCGGCGTGTTTCTGCATTTGGGGGCAGAGCTCAACTTCTACCGTCTGTTTAACGAGACGATTGCGAATTTTGAGCATACGCGACTTGAACAGCGACAAACAGAGGCGCTAAACAGGGCGGGCGTTCCCTTGCCGGTTGCGCGATAGTCTTGCGTAACGGAGTTTCATATGACTGATGATCTGCTTGAGGAAAATGTAACGCCGATACCGGACGGCTATACGCAGATGAACTGGCATAGCGGTTTTGGACGCCAGATCGGTCCTTTGTATGAGCGGGACGGGGATAAGACCACGTATACCCGCGCGTTCCGGGTGGCTGAATATCATACGAACGGGATGGGCAACTGCCATGGCGGCATGCTGATGGCGTTCGCCGATGTGGCCTTTGGTCATTGCGTCACGGTAGCTCTTCATCGCTACTGGGTGACCGTACGTCTTCTGACGGATTTCATGTCCGCGGCCAGGCTTGGTGACTGGGTTGAAGGGAGTGGCGACATTGTCGGTGATGAAGGCGGTTTCATCAGTGTCAAAGGTCGTATATGGGCAGGTGAGCGCACGTTGATGACCGGGACAGGCGTGTTTAAGGCGCTGGGTGAAAGGCCAAATCCATGAGTGATGATGCTGAACGTAATCCGCTGGTTGTTGAACAGGATGCGTCGGGCCGTTCTTACGAACTTGCTGCCGGTGACACGATCGGTGCGGACGTTATTCATGCGCCGACCTGGTTCACGCGCGCGATTGATACACCATTTGAACGACACCAGGTTGATGTTGAAGGTTGTCCCATCAATTATCTGAAATGGGGTGACGAGACCAAGCCCGGCCTGTTGCTGGTTCACGGCAACGGGGCGCATGCGCAATGGTGGTCTTTTATCGCTCCTTTTCTTGCGCGGGAATATTCCGTTGTGGCGATGGATCTGTCGGGGATGGGGGACAGTGGCCGCCGCGAAACCTATACGCTGGAATTGTTCGCCAAAGAGCAGATTGCCGTATGTGAAGATGCGGGCTTTTTCTCAAATGATGAACCACCGATCATTGTGGCGCATTCTTTTGGCGGGTTTGTAACGATCCTGACCGGTGCTCTATACGGAGACCGGCTTGCGGGGACGGTGATTGTGGACAGTCCCGTCAATCCACCGGACCGCCAGTCGGGCCCGCCTGCGCGTGAAATCCGTCCGCACCGGGTCTATGCCACGCTGGATGAGGCGGTTTCGCGCTTTCGTCTGGCGCCTCCCCAGCCGTGTGAAAATCTCTATATCACCGACCATATTGCGCGCAGCTCCGTCAAGAAAGTGGAAGGGGGGTGGACCTGGAAGTTTGACCCCCAAATCTGGCGCCGGTTTGATATTGGCGATATTCCCGGCTGCCTGAAAAAGACGAAATGCCGAATCGCGATTATGCGGGGCGAATATTCCGTTCTTCTGCCGGAGGAAATTGGCTCTTACATGTTCGACCTGCTTGGGCGGGCGGCACCGGTGATTGAGATTCCGCAAGCACGCCACCACGTTATGCTCGACCAGCCTTTGGCCTTTGTCGCGGCCATTCGGGCGCTTTTGGCAGATTGGGAGCATTCAAATCCGCGGGCGCGGGTGCGGCGCGGGTCATAAGCGCCGTTGACGCTCCGTCACGATCATCACTCCGCGCGATTATGAACAGTGGCTTTGCTTGCCGTGGGAGCGGCTTTTGCTATAGTCCGGCATAATTATTGGCTTGTGTGAAAGGCATGTAAATACAATGACCGATGTAAAACCGGATAGTGTTTGGGGCGCAGAAATGGACAAGGCCGAGCATGAGCAGACCTTTGACGGGTTTGTTGCTGCGACGAAGTACGGCACCATTGCTTGTGTTGTTATTCTCGTTTTGATGGCTGTTTTCCTGCTCTAACGCAGTATCGAGACAAAATCGCTCTCGGAGGGTTGCGTTCCGCGGAACTACGCCTATTTGTAGAATGATTTTAATGTGCAATTTGGCCGAACTTTCGGTCGGACAAGAAGCGGTGAGGTCGGATTGATCATCACCGATGAAAGGGTGGCGATTGTCCATGAAACTCGCAATTCCCAAGGAGCGGCAGGCGGACGAACCTCGCGTAGCCGCAACGCCGGATACGGTGAAGAAGTATGTCGGGCTCGGCATGGATGTGTGTGTCGAGACCGGTGCTGGTGATGGTTCTTATATTTCAGATCAGGCCTACAAGGATGCCGGGGCGACAATTGCCCCTTCTTCGGCTGAGGCGTTGAAAGATGCGGACCTTGTTTTCGCGGTGCGTGCGCCGGACGATGAACAGCTTGGCCTGATCAAAAAGGGTGCTGTGCTTGCCGCTATTCTCAACCCTTATGGTGATCGTGACCGTGTGCAGAAATATGCGGATGCAGGGATTGTGGCGATCGCCATGGAATTCATGCCGCGTATCACGCGTGCCCAATCCATGGATGTTCTGTCGTCACAATCCAACCTTGCCGGGTTCCGCGCGGTGATCGAAGCCGCGGCCGCGTTCTCGCGAGCTATGCCGATGATGATGACAGCTGCCGGTACTGTGGCACCGGCGCGTGTCTTTGTGTTTGGTGCCGGTGTTGCGGGGCTTCAGGCTATTGCAACGGCCAAGCGTCTTGGTGCGATTGTGAGTGCGACGGATGTACGTCGGGCTGCGGGCGAGCAGATTGAAAGCCTGGGCGGCACTTTCATCATGGTGGAAAGCGATGATGAAGACGGCGAAACCGCTGCCGGGTATGCGAAAGAGATGAGCGAAGACTACAAGCAGCGTCAGGCTGCGCTTGTCGCCGAGCATATCAAGAAGCAGGATATTGTGATCACGACGGCTCTCATTCCGGGCCGGGCGGCGCCAGTTCTGGTGTCCGAAGAGATGGTCAAATCCATGAAGCCCGGATCGATCATTGTTGATCTTGCGGTGGAACAGGGGGGCAATTGCCCGCTCTCCAAACCCGGTGAGACAGTGGTGACGGAGAACGGTGTCACCATTCTTGGTTTCAAGAACATGGCGGGGCGTTTGCCGGTTGATGCATCCTCACTTTATGCAAAGAACCTGCTTAAC
Source organism: Rhodobiaceae bacterium (assembly GCA_002715765.1). GTDB lineage: Bacteria > Pseudomonadota > Alphaproteobacteria > Parvibaculales > Parvibaculaceae > Mf105b01. Next base: position 14,396 of record PAZY01000055.1, read on the forward strand.
TTCATTACTCCCCAGATTGATCAGGAAGCAAAAAGCCTGAACCTGAATTGGGAAGACGAAACGGTGACCGGTACGGCCCTCACGCGCGATGGCGCGGTGGTTCATCCGGCCCTAAAAGGGGAGAGTGCGTGATGGCTGGTATTGATCCATTCATTTTTCTGCTTTCGATTTTTGTCATGGCAATTTTCGTTGGTTACTACGTTGTGTGGTCGGTTACACCGGCTCTTCACACGCCACTCATGTCGGTGACGAACGCTGTATCGTCGGTGATTATTGTGGGGGCGCTGACGGCTGTTGGTGTTGAAGTCATCAATGACGGTGCCGTCGTTTCCAAGTGGCTTGGTTTTGGTGCTGTGGTGCTTGCCAGTGTGAATATTTTTGGCGGGTTCCTTGTGACCCAACGCATGCTTGCCATGTACAAGAAAAAAGAAAAGTAAGGAGACGATCTGATGTCAGCGAACTTAGTCGCACTTCTCTATCTCGTCTCCGGTGTCCTGTTTATCATGGCGCTTAGAGGCCTCTCATCTCCTGTCACATCGCGGCAGGGCAATATTTACGGCATGGTCGGTATGACCATTGCTATTGCAACTACACTGACGCTGCTGCAATCGTCGAACAGCCTGACCTGGGGCATGATTGTGGGTGGCATTGTCATCGGTGGCGGGATTGGTGCTGTGATTGCCAATCGCATTGCCATGACGTCCATGCCGCAGCTTGTGGTGGCTTTCCACTCACTTGTCGGTCTGGCAGCGGTGCTCGTTGCCTGGGCTGCTTTCATGGCACCCGGGGCATTTGGTATTGGCGAGTTTGGTCATATTCATGTCGCAAGCCTGGTGGAAATGTCGATTGGTGTGGCGATCGGTGCTATCACCTTCTCAGGCTCGGTTATCGCGTTTGCCAAGCTGAACGGGAACATGTCCGGTGCGCCGATCATGTTGCCGGGGCGTCATCTCATCAACGCTGTGCTCGCGCTGGCGATTGTGGGTGGCATTGCGTTCATTTGTATGGATCCGGCCAACCAGACGGTTGAGATGTTCCTGATCGTGACACTTCTGTCCTTCATCATCGGGTTCTTGATTATTATCCCGATCGGTGGTGCGGATATGCCGGTTGTTGTCTCCATGCTCAACTCCTATTCAGGTTGGGCTGCTGCGGGGATCGGTTTCACGCTGGGCAACATGGCGCTCATCATTACCGGTGCGCTTGTGGGTTCGTCTGGTGCGATCCTCTCCTACATCATGTGTAAGGGGATGAACCGTTCCTTTATCAGCGTGATCCTGGGTGGCTTTGGCGGCGATGATGCTGTTGCCGGTGGTGGTCAGGTTGAAACCCGTCCTGTGAAGCAGGGATCGGCGGATGATGCTGCTTTCATCATGAAAAATGCCGGGTCAGTCATTATCGTACCGGGTTACGGCATGGCGGTGGCGCAGGCGCAGCACGCGCTACGCGAAATGGCCGATGAATTGAAGAAGGAAGGTGTCAAGGTTTCCTACGCTATTCACCCTGTTGCCGGTCGTATGCCTGGTCATATGAACGTTTTGCTTGCTGAAGCAAACGTGCCTTATGACGAAGTCTATGAGCTTGAAGACATTAACAGCCAGTTCCCGCAGGCAGATGTTGCCTTCGTGATCGGCGCGAATGATGTGACCAATCCGTCGGCGAAGACAGACCCGTCCAGCCCGATTTTCGGCATGCCGGTTCTTGATGTTGAGAACGCGAAGACGGTTCTCTTTATCAAGCGCGGTATGGGATCGGGTTATGCGGGTGTCGAGAACGAGCTCTTCTTCCGTGACAACACGATGATGCTTTTCTCTGATGCCAAGAAGATGGTGGAAGATATCGTCAAAGCGCTCTGACACATCTCATTTGAGGGCGCGTCAGATGTGGTTTTGACGTGAAGCCGACATCAAGGCAGGATCTAAAGGGCGGTGTCAACACCGCTCTTTTTTGTTTTGGGGGGAGTGATTTGATCAGCGAGGTTCTGCAGAATTTGATGCCACAGCCGGCGCATGTGGACGCGCGGGCGGGTGTTTTTTCTTTTGGCGCGCTACAGGTTTCCGGCAGCGGGCCGGCGCTTGATGTCGTGAAGAGTGCCCTCGGCCGGGCTGGTTTGCGTTTGGGGACGCATCACGGTTTAGCGTTTGATATTCAATTTGTGCCGACAGGGAATTGCGTCATTTCCTGCAACCGGTTTGAAGCCGTTCCCCAGCCGGACATGGATGAAAGCTATGTGCTGCGTGTCGGGGCCGAAGGCATAGCGATTGAAGCGGAAAGCCATACGGGTGCGCTCCGCGCCATTCAAACACTTTATCAGATGGTCCAGCCTCATGATCAAGGTTGGTGCCTGCCGTTCTGCCATATTGAGGACAAGCCGCGGTTTGCCTGGCGGGGCGTGCTGCTGGATGTATCTCGCCATTTTATGCGTGTCAGGGATGTCGAGCGTTTGCTGGATGGAATGGAGATCGCCAAACTTAATGTTCTGCATTTCCACCTGTCGAATGATCAGGGGTTTCGTCTGGAATCCAAGGTGCATCCGCGTCTTCATCAGGTTGGCAGCGAAGGTGAGTTTTATACTCAGGTCGAGATGCGGCAGTTGATTGACGCTGCTTCCGCCCGGAGTATACGTGTCGTGCCTGAGTTTTGTTTGCCGGGCCATTCTGTTTCCTGGCAGGTTGCGTATCCTGACCTGTCGGCCTCGCTTGTGCCGCCTGCGGAGGTTGGAGAGCTTCGGGAGATTTTCTCCGTACCCGTGGATCCGACCCGAGAGGCGCTCTACCGTTTTGTAGACGCCTTCGTTGCGGAAATGGCGGCCTTGTTTCCTGATCCTTATTTCCATACTGGTGGGGATGAGGTTAATCCCAAAGCATGGAAGGAGAACCCGGAGATTGCGCGTTTTATGGCGGCGCAGGGTCTGGCGACCTATCGCGACCTTCAAGCCTATTTTACCGGTCGATATGCGCAAATTGTGCGGGCGCACGGCAAGATTGCGATCGGGTGGGAGGAAATCCTCCACGCGCAGGTTGACGAAAATGTTCTGATCCACCTTTGGAAAGATGGTGTTTATCCCAAGGAACTGGCCCGGCACCGGGTTCTGGTTTCGTGGAATTATTATCTCGATCTGCAACAGCCGGCACAGTGGCTTTATGAAAAAGATCCGATGGACTTTCAGCTTACAGATGGCGCGTCGCTCGATGTTGAGGTTCTGGGAGCGGAAATGGCCAATTGGTCGGAGACCATTGACGGGGGTAATCTGGACCAGCGCACCTGGCCGCGAGGGCTTGCGATGGCAGAGCGGTTCTGGAGCCCGCGTGCCTATGTCGAGGCGGAGGGGCGACAGCGCTTGTATTCACGTCTTGCCATCGCGAGCGGCTTGTTAACATCGGCTGGGCTTTCCCATGAAACCCATCTGGCTTCCGCAATGGCGTCACTCTATGGGGCTGAAGCGGGGGAGGATTTCTGCCAGTTTGCCAGTTTGGTTGAGCCTGCGGCTTATCCTTTTGTACGCCGCCGCCGATTGTTGCTGGAGCAGCTTTTGCCGAAACTCTTCAAGCCGCCTGTCGTGCAGCGTTATTCTGACCTGCGCCGGTTTGTGGATCATTTGCCCGGCGAAAGCGAGGTTGCGCGCCAGTTTTCCGAGGCTGTTCGGGTGTTTCTGGAAAATCGTGATCCCGTACAGCGTGCAGCGCTTGAGCGTCAGTTGAGGGATTGGCAGACGCTCGGGCGGACAATGGCGATGCATGCATCGCATGTGTCAGCAATGAAGCGGGAAGGGCTGCACCGTGTGGCGCTGGGGCTTGCGACAGTGGCGCGGGCGGGGCTTGCCGCTCTGCCCCATCTTGCCCAATCAGGTTCTATGCCGCGCAAGATGGGGCGGCTCCAACGTCTCTTCTGGAACTGGCGCTTGTGGCCTTATGCGTATGACATATTCTATCTGGACAAGGACCTTCTGCGGCGAATTGCCTGGGAGCTGCGAAAACCTGATGTTCTCAACCGTCATCATGTTGCAATCTATCCAGGTGTTGCCCATTTATTGAAGGTTGCAGGCGAAGAGGGATAGGGCATGGATATCTACCATGGGTGGTGCGACCTCAAGGATGATGTTTCTGACATGGAGTTTGCGGACGCCTTTGTCACCTACATGGAGCGGTTGAAGTCAGACGGCTTTATCGAGACCTATCGGCTGACACGTCGAAAACTCGGTCTTGGGGGCGAGGGACTTGGCGAATTTCACTTCATGATCGAGGTGGAAGGGCTGGCCCAACTGGATGAAGCTTTCGGGCTGGTGGCCGCGCGATCAGGACCGGTTGAACGGGATCATTTCTCCGTTAACACACTTATCAAGAATGTGCGCTTTGCACTTTATCGCGATTTTCCTGATCCCGGGCGGGTGCAGGGAGAAGAGCTTTTCTAGAGACTTTGTTCAAATGCGAGGGCAGCCTGCACTGACGGCCGATTGAACATGCGGGTCTTGTAATCGGTGAGAGCCTGCCATGGCGAGATTGTTTCGCCAAGCAGCTCCACCATGTGCAACGCCCAGATCAGATACGTGTCGGCAATTGAAAAACTGTCGCCTGCAATGAAAGTTGTTTTTTCCAGTTGCTGGTTGATGTGAGCAAAGCGTGCTGGCAGCAGGGAGCGTATGTAGATTTTGTATTCTCGCGGTGCCTGTTTGTTGAAAATTGTCCAGAAAATCTGTTTGTGCATTTCTGTCGCAACGTAGGTGAGCCATTCGGTCGTTCTGATGTGTTCAAGGGTTCCTGTCGCGGGCAGAAATGCCTCGCGGGGGGCGAGAGACGCGAGATGGAAAAGAACGGCGATGTTCTCTGTCAGCAGCTCGCCATTGTCGAGCGTCGAGGCTGTTACCTGCCCTTTGGGCGCGATCTCGGAATAGGCGCGTCCGTCAGGTAATTTCTTTGTCGCCAGATCGACCTTGATCAGTTCAACATTGAGGTCTGCCTCGCGGACAAGAATATGAGCGGCGAGGGAGCATGCGGAGGGAATGAGATAGAGTTTCATCAGGAGCCTCTTGTGTTGAAAAGAGACGAGAAACCTAGATGGGCCCGTGACCGTGCGGCGGACAAAAGACGCTTAAAAACGGCCATGACAGCTGCATTGGGCCCATTTGTGGGATGATTGTCAGAATGTGTCGGGCCTGCTGGCCTTAGAAGGGCTGTCTGTCTGGAAGAACTACCTGTCTGGGAAGGGCGGGGCGTCCTCCAAAAGATAGTCTCTGACATGCAAAAAGCCGCCCCCGGGATGACCTGGGAGCGGCTTTTTGAGTGTAGAGACCCGAGTTCGCTTAGTGCTTACCCGGCAGGCCACCTTCGCGCTGTGCGCGCTTGCGCGCCAGCTTACGGGTGCGGCGAACAGCTTCTGCTTTTTCGCGAGCGCGTTTCACAGATGGTTTCTCGAAGTGACCCCGAAGTTTCATTTCGCGGAAGATACCTTCACGCTGCATTTTCTTCTTCAGCGCTTTGAGAGCCTGATCAACGTTATTGTCGCGAACGAGTACCTGCACGAGCTATCCCTGCCTTTTTCAAATCTGCCAATAAATCGGCTGAATTTGGGTTGCGCCAGCTGGACCTGGTCCAGAACCGTCAGCAACCCGTAAAATCTGGCTTTTTGAGCCTGAACATCACGTCAGGCCCAATGGGCCTCGGCGATGAGGCCGGATAGGTAGCAAAAGAATCGGTGCCTGTCCACAGGTGCGACGTCAGATTCACCGATTTCCGGCTGATTTCGCCGAAAAGTCGGGCTTTTTGCCGTCTGCTCGTGGGGTTTGCGGCAATTTGTGTGCTTTACGTCGGGGGATTGCGGGCCCATATTCCGCCTATGTCGATCCTGAAAATAGCCCGTATGGGCCACCCGATCCTGAGAAATGTGGCTGATCCTGTTGCCGACCCTACGGCGCCGGAGGTGCTGACGCTTGTTCAGGACATGATTGAGACCATGGATGATGCCAATGGCGCGGGTCTTGCGGCACCGCAGGTCCATGTGCCGCTGCGTGTGGTGATCTTTCAGGCGCCAGCAGGGCGCTCGGCAGGGGCGGAGATTGACGCGGAAGAGACCTATGACCCGACGGCGCCGCTTACCGTTCTGATCAATCCGGAGATTGAATTGATTGGTGATGAGGTGGAGCTGGGTTGGGAGGGGTGCCTTTCCGTTCCCGGCTTGCGCGGACTTGTGCCGCGCCATCGGCGTATTATTTACCGGGGGGTGGATCTGGATGGGGAGCTGATTGAGCGCCGGGCGCAGGGCTTTCATGCCCGTGTGGTGCAACATGAGTGCGATCATCTGGACGGTGTACTCTACCCGCAGCGGATGCCTGACATGCGGGCGCTGATCTTTGAAAGCGAAGTCAAACATTGGCTACAGGCCGAAACAGAGAAGGCGAATGGCCATGGCGGATAAGCAGTCACAAGCAGATAAGGGACCACACAAGGCGAAAGCGGTGGATCCGCTGGAAGAGGTGCGGGCGAAAATTCTCTTACACGCACTGCCTGACGTTCCTTTCGATGGCTGGACCGGCGCCGTTATGCTGCGCGCCGCACGCGCGGCGGATGTTGATCATGGGGTGGCGCGCCTTGCGTTCCCCAATGGTGCGCGGGATCTGGCGGAGTATTTTCTGCATGATGGTGATCAGCGGATGATCGCGGCGCTGGCGGCGAGTGAACTTCAGTCTATGAAGATCCGGGAGAAAATCACCTTTGCGGTGCGGACGCGGCTGGAGGTGGATATGGAGAACCGCGAGGCGCTTCGCCGGGCAACCTTTGCATTGTTGGTCCCGCCTGCATCGGGGAGTGCCGCGAAATGTCTGTACAACACTGTTGATGCCATCTGGGTGGCGATTGGCGATACGTCAACCGATTATAATTTCTACACCAAGCGTGCAACCCTTGCGGGGGTTTTTGGCGCTGTGCTGACTTTCTGGTTTTCAGATGAAAGCGAAGGGTTTGCAGAGACCTGGTCTTTTCTTGATCGGCGTATCGCAGACGTGATGCAGATCGAGAAAATCAAGGCAAGTGCCAACAAGGTGCGTGCGCGTCTGCCGGACCCGCTGCGTCTGCTTGCAAAGCTTCGTTACAGGGCGGGATAAACTGCGGCGACAGTTTCAGTCTTGTTGGTCGAGCGGTGTGCCTGCACCGATATCAATCCAGACCAGCTTATGCAGTACGGAGGCGAACTCAGGTTTCGGGCGTTCGTCTTCAAATCCGATTGTTCTGACGACTGTATGAATGCTGATCAGGCGCATCTGGTTTGGTGTGGCAGACTGTATCGGCAGATAGAGGCTTTCCATCTCTGCCCGTTTTCCGTTGCGTAGAATGTTTTCGTATTCAAGGACGAGGCCTGCAGGGTGCTGCGCAACCTGAAACAGGGTTTTGCTTGAGAAGGAGCGGCTGTGTTCGGGAACCAGTGTGAGAAGGTTCAGGCCTGTCGGGTCCATCCCCGTTCGTTCCGCAACGGCTGTTCCTGCCAGCCGATAAATGATTTCATCCGGCGTGTTCAGGTCAAGGATCGTAATATCCTTCAGCAATTGCGGGATACTTGCAGGATCTACGCTTGCGGCCGGCGGCACAATGGCCGAGTTGCGCACGTCTTTCCAGTAATTGAAAAGAGTGTGAAATTGTGGCTGACTGGACATCAAGGTGTCGCATGCCACAGTGAGAGGCGGCGAACCCATGCCGTCTTCGATACTCGTCATTCTCCCCCAACCTTAACTCATACTGATACGCGGCCGGTTGTGTGATGTGGTTTCACTCAACCGAATCACCTCTGTACCTATTCTTTCAGTTTGGACGGGAGATGGGAATGCGCCGAATTTACAATTTTGTAGATCGGTATAACTAGATCATATAAAAGCTTACGCTGATTATTCTATTTTACCTATCCTGACGGTGGTAAATGGTCGTTACATGACCCATTTTTCGGCCCGGGCGCGGGTCGTGCTTGCCATAGAGGTGAACGGAACGGTCCGGTGTCGCGGCATGGGATGACCAGGCCTCTACATCGGTGCCGATCAGGTTCAGCATGACAGCATCGCTGTGGCGTTTGGTGCTTCCCAGCGGCCAGCCGCAAATTGCCCGAATATGCTGCTCGAACTGGGAGACGAGGCAGGCGTCCATTGTCCAATGCCCTGAATTGTGGACACGGGGGGCAAATTCGTTGATGCACAGGCGTGAGCCCGTTTCCCCGTCCGGCAGGATGAAGAATTCAACGCCGATGACACCTACATAATCCAGGCCGTCCATCAATGTCCGGGTCATTTCCCTGGCTGTGTCGGCAAGCGCTGCGGGGAGGGCGGCCGGCACGGTTGTGGTGTGCAGAATGTGGTGCCGGTGGTCGTTTTCGCCGACGTCGTAAGCGGCGAAGCTGCCGTCGGGCGCGCGGGCGGCGATGACGGACACTTCTTTTTCAAAGGGCACGAACCCTTCCAGAATGGCTGGTGCGCCCTTTAAGGCGTCAAAGGCTGCTTTAGCGTCTGCAGATCGATCAATCTTGACCTGGCCTTTGCCGTCATAGCCGAAGCGCCGGGTTTTGAGGATGGCCGGTGTGCCCAGTTTTGCCAGGGCTTCTTCCAGATCCTGCAACGTGTCTACCGGCGCGAAGGGGGCTGTCCGAATGCCAAGACCGGTCAGAAAGTTTTTTTCATCGAGCCTGTCCTGGGATACAGCGAGGGCTTTCGGGCTGGGGCGCACCAATGTGTGCTCGGCCAGAATACGGGCGGTTTCCCCGGGCACGTTTTCAAATTCATAGGTCACGACATCGACGCTCTCGGCGAAAGCGGTCAGGCTGGCCGCGTCTTCATAGGTCCCACATGTTGCCTTGTCAGACACTTCCGCTGCGGGGCTTGTTTCTTCAGGGGCGTAGATATGTACGCGCAAGCCCAGTTTTGCGGCGGCTTGTGCCAGCATACGTCCCAATTGTCCGCCACCCAGAATGCCGACGGTGCTGCCGGGTGCCAGTGCTTCGAGCGGGTTGTGTTGGGTCATATCAAGTCGGGATTTCAGCAACGGCGCTGGTTTGTGCGGCGCGCCAGTCGTCCAGACGCTCTGCCAGTGCGGTATCTGTGAGAGCCAGAATAGAGCTGGCGAGGAGGGCGGCATTCTTGGCCCCTGCATCGCCAATGGCGAGGGTTCCGACCGGAATGCCACCCGGCATCTGAACAATCGACAGAAGGCTGTCTTTTCCGCTCAATGTGCTGGATTTGATGGGCACGCCGAGAACGGGCAACGGGGTCATGGCAGCGGTCATGCCTGGCAGGTGGGCCGCGCCGCCTGCGCCCGCGATAATGACCTGGAGACCGCGTGCTTTTGCCGATTTTGCATACTCGGCCATGCGATCCGGTGTCCGGTGAGCGGAGACGATCCGTACTTCGTGGGGCACGCCAAGGGCTGTTAGAATGTCGGCCGCGTGTTTCATCGTCGGCCAGTCGGACTGACTGCCCATGATGATACCAATTTTCGCCTGCCCGGCGCTTGGTGTGGTTGCTTCGGCCATCTGCAATTCCCTGTTGAGGGTGCGCGCCGACTTTCCAGTCTCGGGGGGGACGGCGCCCGGAAAGCGGCGGATTATAGGCACAGGGGTCACTTTGGCAAGCCGTGTGGCATGCCTGGTGTCAGTCGAAGGTGGCGGTTCGGGGCATCTGGCTCTATTCTGGGACAAATGGGGCGAATCACACCTTTCGTGGTTGGTTGTCCGGCAATCGTTGGCGGCCTTCGGAAGGGGGAGAGGCTTTCTATGGAAAAGCCTTTCCAGTGCAGAAAGTCTTTCCAGTACAGAAAGACGGGGAGTGGGGTCTCTATGAAGATCAGTGACAAAAAGCCCGCAGGGCGTGCAGGTGGTTTGTCCGGTGGGGCATCTGTTCAGGCTTCCGGCGGTGGGGCTGCGGTTTCTGTCGGCACGGTTAGCGGGAGCGGTGAGGTTCAGGGCCGGGTCATCCGGGACACGACATCCATCATGGGCATACCGGAGGTTGAACTGACCCCGTCTGTCCGCACGGCCATCATGGCGCTGATGGGTGAGGTCGATAACATGCGCAAGGAATTGCGCGCGGCGCGGGAGCGCCTTCGGTCTGCTGAGGCTCTTGCGGACCATGACAGCCTGTTGCCCATGCTCAATCGCCGGGCTTTTGTGCGTGAACTCTCTTCCGCCATGTCCTATGCGAAACGATATGAAACGCCGTTGAGCCTGCTTTATATCGACATTGATGGGTTCAAGGGGATCAACGATACTTATGGCCATGCGGCCGGTGATGCGGTGTTGGCCGATGTCGCGCGCAAGATTGTTGCCCACATTCGTGAGTCTGACATTGCCGGCCGGCTCGGGGGCGATGAGTTCGGGATTATTCTGTCCCATGCGACGGAAAAAGTGGCCCGGGCGAAAGCCCAGTCAATTGCCGATGTTGTGGCGCGTGGACCTGTCCTGCTGGAGGGACGTGGGCTGGGCGTGAGCGTGTCTATCGGGGCGGTGCGCATCGGTTCGGAGGATGAGCCGGAGACGGCTTTAGCGCGGGCTGACAAGGCCATGTATTCAGCCAAGCGTTTTGCGCGGTCCGGCCCTCCGGCGACGCCAACGCATTAGATCGGCAAGGGTCGCATTGTCGCTGGATGGCGCAGCCTGGCTCAGGCGATGATGTCGGGCGTCAACTGGTCTTCGATCTCCAGAATGCGGTCGCGCAGTGTCAATTTTTTGATTTTCAGGCGTATAAGCTGCAACTGGTTGGGGTAGGTCATGAGCTCCAGTGCCTGGATGGCACCATCAAGATCGCGATGTTCCTGCTTCAGCTGGATCAGTTCCCGACGGAGCTCGTTTTCATCTTCCATATTTATGCTCCGCGGTGGCTGTTCGACGTCCTGATCCGGTAAGAACGGCCTGTCGTTGGGAGTGCCCCATGTGAGGTGCCGCTTGAGTGCCCATGTTTCTAGCGGGCTGGAGGCTTGTGGACAAGTCGCTTCTCGCAGCGGTTGAAGGGTGATTTGGTCCCTCGTCCGGGCGGTGTCATGTCAAGCGGGAATTCATAAAAAATTCACCCGAGTTTTCTGCCAAACTCGACAAGTGCGTCCGAAAGAGTCAGACTTTTCTTGTGACTGACACGCATGAATAAGGAGGTATGTATGGCACTAGCGTCCCACATCGCCGAACTGGAAAAGCGGCACGAACTCCTCGAAAAAGCAATTGACGACGAACTGCACAGTCCCGGAAGTGATGATTTGCAGATCAGTGAATTGAAGCGGCAAAAGCTCAAAATCAAAGAAGAAATTACAAGGCTCTCTGCAGAAGCAAAAGCAGCCTGATTTAACCCCCACAACATGACAGGTTCCAACGCCGGGCCAGAACCGCCCGGCGTTTTGGTGTTTGGGAGCGGCTCTTGCGGGCCGTATCAGGTCGGCATGGCAGGTTTGCCTGCAATCTCCTCGGCCATTGTACGCAGTTTGAATTTCTGCACCTTACCTGTGGACGTTTTCGGCAATTCGCAGAATATGATTTTTGTCGGGCACTTGAAGTGTGCGAGGTTTTCGCGGCAATAGGTGATGATGTCGGCCTCGGTCGCGGGCTCTGCGCTGGTTTTCATCGTAATGAAGGCGCAAGGCGTTTCGCCCCAACGCTCATGCGCCATGGCAACGACAGCGGCTTCTAGAATGCCGGGATGTTTGTAGAGCGTGTCTTCCACTTCGATGGAGGAAATGTTTTCTCCGCCTGAAATGATGATGTCTTTGGAGCGGTCTTTCAGCTGAATGTAATTATCTGTGTGCCAGACACCCAGATCGCCTGAGTGGAACCAGCCCCCTTCAAAGGCTTCGTCAGTTGCTTTGCTGTTTTTCAGATAGCCTTTCGTGACCACATTGCCGCGGAACATAACCTCGCCCATGGTTTCTCCGTCTCTGGGGACGGGCTGCATGGTTTCGGGGTCTATCACTGCCAACTCTTCAAGGACAGGATAGTTGACCCCCTGGCGTGATTTGACCTGTGCGCGCTCTGCATCCGGCAGATCGTCCCATTCTTCGTGCCAGGCATTGACGACCGCCGGGCCATAGGTTTCCGTCAGGCCGTACACGTGGATGACGTTAAATCCCTGTGCCTCCAGCGCACGAATGGTGGCAGCTGGCGGCGGCGCTGCGGCCGCGAAGAAGTGCACACGGTTTGGCAGTGGTTTCTTCTCTTCCTCTTTGGCGTTGATGAGAAAGCCCATCACTGTGGGTGCGCCGCCCATGTGGGTGACGTTGTGTGTCGCAATGGCGTTGAAGATGTTTTGTGCTGTTACACGGCGCAAGCAGACATGTGTGCCGGCGACGACGCTCATGGACCAGGTGAAAATCCAGCCGTTGCAGTGAAACATGGGGACCGTCCACAGGTAGACGCTGTCGCGTGTCATTTCTGCAGTGACGATGTTTCCGGCAGCGAGCAGGTAAGCACCGCGATGATGATAGACCACGCCTTTCGGGTTGCCCGTTGTGCCGGATGTGTAATTGAGCGCAATCGCATCCCATTCATCCGCAGGCAGATGCCATGTGAACTCCGGATCGCCATTTGCGATAAAGCTCTCATACTCAATCTCGCCGACACGGCTGCCTGGTCCGTCATATTCCGGGTCATCAATGTCGATGAGTGTTGGCTTTGATTTTGACAGGGTGGCGGCTTCCTGTGCGAGGGCGGAAAACTCCCGGTCCGTGAAAAGAATTTTTGCTTCGCCGTGATCGAGGATAAAGGCGATTGCCGCTGCATCAAGACGCGTGTTGATGGTGTTCAGCACCGCCCCCAGCATGGGGACACCATAGTGCATTTCCAACATGGCAGGCACGTTGGGTGCGATGATGGCGACAGTGTCGCCTTTTGCAATGCCACGTTTGCTGAGCGCGCTGGCGAGCTGACGGCAGCGCGCATAATAGTCTGCGTAGGTCCGGCGAAGGGGACCGTGAACGACTGCTGTTTTATCCGGGTAGACGGAGGCCGCGCGTTTCAGGAAGGACAGTGGCGAGAGTGATTGGTGATTGGCGGCATTTTTGTCCAGATGTTCATTGTAGATATGTACCATTGATTTCTGTCTCCCCGTTTGTCCGTTCGCGTCCCGTCTGGCGTCCCGTCTCCCTGCCGCTTCGTGGCCGCTGTTAAGCACTGATTTACCATGCCCGCCCTGTGCAGGGGACCGAAAAAGGACGAGTTTTCCTGTCGTTCGCTCTTCGTCGCGGTTTTTAGCCCTTGTTAACGCGGGTGTAGCAGACTTGTTGGGCAAAGGGTGCCCAAAGGAGGTCCATTATGACCCGGTTCCTTGTTTCGGACGATCACGAGGTTGGCTACAAGCTGGAAGAGATACTGACCGCTATTCGCGGTGAGGTCGTCAAACGTTGTGAGAAGATTGTGGATGACCACCGTGTGGAAGCTCATCACGTGCTTGAAAACAATATTCGTGTGCTGGGCTTGCTGACGGAGGCGATCAAGCTTGCCGAAGATTCATCGCACACGCTCGACCGGTCTTTTGGGCCGAGCCGCGCGGCGGGAGGTGGCGAGCCTCGCATCGGCCACGACTAGGCCTGTTCCCGGCCTTCCAACCTGCGGGGGCCTTTGCGCCGCCCCTGATATAGCTCACGCGTCCTGTCGGGGCGCGGTTTCTCCTATGCCAGCATACCGTTGATGCCATCCCACAGAAGCTTGCTGCCTGCGGCAAACAGTGCTGTGTAGGCGAAGATATAGAAAGGCCGCTCCGGGATCAGATTGAGGGCTTTTATGCCCAGGATCATTCCGATCGGGGCGAGGGGCATGAGAACCAGGGATGTTGACAGGTTTGCAACGTCCAACTGGCCGAGCATCGCGTAAGGTGGCACTTTCACCAAATTCACGACGGCAAAAAACATGACTGACGTGCCGACATAGAGGCGTTTGTCGAGTTTTTGCGGGAGCATGTAGACCTGAAAGGGCGTGCCTCCTGCATGGGCGACAAAACTTGTGAAGCCGCTGATTGTGCCCCAGAACGTGCCTTTCGTCCGGTTGACCGGCTTGGGCGCTGCGTCTCCCC
>PAZY01000056.1 GCA_002715765.1 Rhodobiaceae bacterium
ACGCAGGCGACGATACGCTTGAAGGTGGGTCTGGTGCTGACCTGCTTGATGGTGGTGAGGGTAGAGACACTGTAATTTACTCAGGATCCGTTTCGGCCGTCACCGTCAATCTCGCAACAGGCATTGGGGTCGGTGGCGAGGCTGACGGCGATACGCTGGTTAGCGTCGAGAATGTTCGTGGGTCTGATCATGACGATAGTCTGACGGGTGACGGAGGTGCGAATGAACTTGTTGGTGCAGCAGGCGATGACCATCTTTATGGCGGGGCTGGCGCGGATATTCTCGATGGGGGTGAAGGCGTCGATACAGCGTATTATGTGAACTCAACCTCTGGTGTCACTGTTGACTTGCTGACCGGTATCGGCATCGGCGGTGAGGCTGAAGGGGATACGCTCATTGGGATTGAGAATGTTATTGGTTCGGATCATAACGATCTGCTCTCGGGCAACGCAGATGCCAACACCCTTGTCGGCGGTGTCGGTGATGACAATCTCGTAAGCGGTGCAGGTGCGACTGTTCTGGACGGCGGTAGCGGGACCGACTGGGCCAATTATACCGGTTCGAGTGCCGCCGTGTCCGTCAACCTTGAGACGGGGGCTACATCGGGTGGTGATGCTGAAGGCGACGCGCTGATAAGTATAGAGAAGCTTTGGGGGTCAAGTTACGACGATACTTTGGTTGGTGACGCAAACGCGAACGTTTTAAGTGGTGGCGATGGTCATGATACGCTTGATGGCGGTGCGGGAGACGACATCCTGAATGGCGGGGCTGGTGCAAATATCCTCTATGGGGGCGATGGCTTCGACACGGTGATCATAGAGGGTGAGTTTGCAAACTTCTTGACCTTGGTAAATGGAATGTCGGCCGTCATTTCTGCCGGGACCGATAGTGTGACCGCTTCCAATGTGGAACGGTTACAGTTCAATGATCGTACCATTGATCTCGTGGCTGGCAATCTGGCCCCCATCATTGTTGATGGTGTGGTGTCGCAGTCACTCCTGTATGGCAACAGTTTGTCGATCTCTCTGGCAGATCACTATCGCGAGATAGATGCCGGGGATACTCTGACTTATTCGCTTATGATGCAGGATGGATCAGCCGCGCCTACGTGGCTGACCGTGAACGCGTCAACCGGCGAACTAACTGGCTTGCCGGGGCAGGCGGATCAAGGCACCTATCAGATTGTCGCCAGAGCAACCGACAGTGTTGGCGCGGTCGCCGACATTGCATTCGACCTTGACGTGTCTCGACCGAACACGGCGCCACTTCTGGTGATGCCATTGGCTGACGTGAATGGGGCCGAAGGCACCGCGATCAACCTCACGCTTGATAGCGGTACGTTCGTTGATGCGGATTCGGAAGATGCGTTACTTGCATGGTCGGCGACGATGGTCGATGGATCTGCTCTACCAAGCTGGCTTCAGTTTGATGCGAGCGCGAAGACCTTCACTGGCACTCCCGGCACAAATGGTTCAGGCACATATGCGGTTCGTGTGACGGCGACGGACGGATTTGGCGAGACAGTGTTTGATGATTTTGATTTGAACATTGCGAACACCAACACGGACCCGTCCGCTCAAAACGGTGTCGGGAGCATAAACGAAGGGCAAAGCTTCTCAATTGATCTTGCAACGCTTGCAAGCGACGTGGACGGGGATAGTCTCTCCTACTCGATCAGTGCTGCGCCTGCGGTTGGTAGTGCAAGTCTGAATGGTTCGGTACTGACCTACACGTCTGTGAATGGATTGCCAGGCACTTATCAGATTGGGTACACCGTATCCGATGGGCAGGGTGGCAGTGCCAGCGCGACTGTCAATGCTGGTGTAGTTCAGACTAACTTTGCACCAGTTGCAGGGAATGATACTGTTCCTTCAACTATACTTTTTACAAGCGCGCTCGCTTTTGAGAGCGTGTTGTTGAGTAATGACGGTGATCCTGATGGTGACCCATTGGAGATTATCAACTTGTTTAATCCGGTTGGTGTACATTCGCTTGGTATTGGTCCACGCCATGTTGGCACTAACGACAGAACTATTACATTTTCTTTTTTGGGCGACAGTAGCGTGTCGCAGTCTGGGTCATTTAGCTATGCAGTTAGCGATGGCAAGGGCCATGTCAGTACGGCCACGGTTTCTGTGTCATATACACCAATGGACCCAATTCCAATTGGAAAACCCATCGCCTTCGACCTAGATGGGGACGGGATCGAGCTGGTGGATGCGGACGAGAGCAACATCTTCTTCGATCTGAACGGTGACGGCGTGGCTGAGGATACGGGCTGGGTTGATGCGGATGATGGTCTGCTTGTCTTCGACAAGAATGATGATGGTCTGATCACCGATCATGATGAAGTCTCGTTCGTAGGCTACAAAGAGGGTGCCCGGACTGACCTAGAGGGTCTTCGAGCCTTTGATACAAACAATGATGGTCTCCTTGATATCAATGACCGCGACTTTGGTTCCTTCAATGTCTGGCAGGATGCAAACCAGAACGGTGTCTCCGAGGCGGGCGAGCTTCGTTCGCTGGGCGCGGCGGGTATCGCTTCCATTTCCCTGACCTCAGACGAAGCCCTGCGGATTATCGGCGGCAATGTGTCCTTCGGTGTGGGAGAAGTAACCCGTGCCGATGGTAGCACCAGCTTCTTCTCTGATACGGGCTTTGGGACGACGGGTGGCGGTGACCTTGCAAGCTTGGCGGGTCTCGATGGCACAGCTGATGACAGTGGGGTCTTCAAAGCTGAGTCGGTTATCCGTCTTGATGCCTCCCTTGATGAGGCAATGGCAGCGCAGTTCCAGTCGGGTCTGGTGGTCTCCGTCCCTGTCGTCAATGATTATGCGGTTAGTACGGGAAACATCTCGTCGCTTGTGTCCGCCATGGCGAGCTTCGACCCCAAGGCAGCGGGCAAAGCTGAGTTTGCGAGCAGGGATGAGCAAAGCCAGTCGTCGACACTAGCAGCCTGGGTGGCCTGAATGGTTCAAGCGCAGGGTGAGGTGAGTGCTGATGCTCAAAGGCTGAGTACCAAACCCCTGCTGGGACGGATCACTGTTCGGCTGGCAAAGGGGGCGGCGGATGAAGAAGCCATCTTCCTGCTTTGTGAGCAGGCACACTATGAGAGCAAGTATGCAGCGCTGACACTGGATGAACCAGGCCTGCGACGGCAGATCAATCACGACATTAATGCCACTCGCACGAACGGTATTATCCTGGCGGAGCGGGAAAGGGCGGACGGTGAGCGAGAAATTGTCGGGCTCTTGAGTGCTGTCGGTGGCAAGTTGTCGTTCGCCCACGTCATTTCCTGTTCTGCCCTCATCTTCTATATCCAGCCAGATGCCAGGAATAGCCGTGCAGCACTCCTTTTGCTGAAGGCCTTTGAGAAATGGGCAAAAAACAGAAAAGCTTATGAGATGGCCATCCATGTCACCATGGGTCGTGCAGATGATGCCCGGGTGAGCCAGATGCTTGAGCGTAAAGGATTCAGTTCAAGTGGGGGCGGCAGCCACTTTAAGCTCCTCTGACGGGACGACTGGTGTCTGGTGGTCGCGATGTGGGTGGAGCCACCACACGGTTTTCAATCTTCCAAGAGTGGACCCGTTCACGCGATGGGACGCGACCTTAGCCCTCGCTCTGCTGGTGCTCCGTGTGCTTGTCAGCAAGTCTGAAAAGGGCGTCGCCAATACCGGCCTGTTGAGCCAGCTTCACCTGCGCCGCATCACTTGGGAGAAGAACTGAGACTTTATCGACGTTCAGATCACGCAGTTGAAACGGTGTGCCATGGCCGTACTCCAGATGTCCCCGTCCTATAATGCCGATCATCAAGGGGGCATCAGGTTGCGTGACGACACGTGCGATATTGCAGGCGAACGCACGATCCCAGGTTTGTTGAGCCCGCAGAAAGCGATCCGAGATCAGATCCTCGGGTGACGTGCCGACATTGCCTTGACGCTGCGCGTCGCCAACAAGGTTGGCCAGATACTGACGATATTCAAGTGTTGCCGGTTTTGAGGGGGTGAGGCCGTCGCGGTCCTCTTCCTCAATCGCATCCCAGCCCAGTTTTCCTACCTCCGTCACCAGCGTACGCCGGCAGTTGAGGGCATACATGGGAACGCGGAACGCGCGGCAGAAGTGAAAAAGAGGGAGGTAGAGGTCGGGAGCAAAGCCCCAGACCTTGTCCCAGTTGACTTGTCTGAGAAAAGCCGCCTCGTCCAAATGACCTTCGATCCATTCGTCCAGAACGGATTGGACCTGACGCGGAAACATTTCAAATCCCATCGCAATGTCGGCACGGTGCGCGCGAAGCCCCGCCGCGACATGCAGTTGCCACCGATGAATGTCGTAACAGTCGTGCGTTTCACCCAGAAGAACAACGCGTTGTTGTGCCATCTGCGCCATCAGAGCGCCATGGTTGAGGTTTTCACCTGTTGACGGGTGGATCCAGGTAGCAGTGGGATGGTCGATATAAGACATGTCTGAAACTCGCTTGTACTGTTCAACAGAAAGATGCTTATGGCGCTGTATCCGGCACCGCACAGGTCCAGAAGCCTGCGCCGCCGCCGACACGGGGCATGTTGGCAGGCGGGCGTATCCGGTTGGACCAGTAAGCCGTCCGTACCTTCCTGTTCTGATATGTGGGAACCGCAAAGAGCCCCCATTGCAAAGCCCGGTCCAGAAGTCGCGTCGCGTGCGTACGTTCAGGCAATGTTGTCGCACCCAGAAGTCTCTCAAGCGCATCATCGACAGCCGAACTATCGATGCCCAGAATTGTACGGACATTCTCCGCCTGCAGGCGGGGACTACCCCACAAGGTGACTTGCTCTCTTCCAGGATGCAGAGGAGGAATGTAGAAGCGATACACCATCTCAAACTCGGCGGTTTGATACCGTTCCTGAAAGCTGGAAGCGTCCACACGCTGAAGTGTGACTTCAACCCCGATGCGATTGAGCAGGTTTTGCCAGGCGCCGAAGATTTTGTCTTGCGTTGTTGTCGAGGTGAGGATGGTGATGTTCAACGGTGTTCCGTCACGCTGGTTGGCAAGGCGTCCGCTGTTTTCGTCATACTTCCATCCGGCATCGGCAAGCAGTCTGAGGGCATTGGCGAGGCTTTCTTTTGTCGAGCGACTTGCATCCGCCGGTTGCCAGCGTTCCGAGAAGGCTTCGTCGGGAAAATGCGCCGGGAAAGTTTCCATCCACGCCTTTTCGTCAGCGGTGGGTGCAGAAGCCGCCTCATGCTCGGCATTTCCAAAATAGGATGAAGTGCGTTCAAACGCTGAGAACAATTGGGTCTGGTTGACCCAGTCAAAGGGAACCAGAGAGGCAAGCGCTGCGCGGACGCGGCGGTCCTGAAAACGCGTATCGCGCATATTGAAGAAAAAGCCGTTCATACCCATCGGCCACCAGGCAGGCACGTCTGTCACATGAACGGAGCCGTCTGTGATCGCGTCGTGTGATCGATAGGAATCCCACTGCCGCATGTCGTCAATACCGATCTGGTCCAGATCGCCGCGCAGAAAGGAAAGATAGCTGGTCGCATCGTCGGAAATATACGTATAGGTGATGCTCTTGAAATGATGCATCCCCTTGCGGGTCGGCAGGTTGGCCGCCCAATAGTTTTCGACCCGTTCAAACCGGATTGATTGTCCCATGTTGACGGAGGCAATTCTGTAGGGGCCGCTACCGACAGGGACTTCCGTAAACATTTCACCGAAGTTTCGGCTGGACCAGTAGTGAGCGGGCAAGACCGGCAGCGATCCGAATGAGAGAATGTTTGACGGGTCTTTTTCCCCATGGAATGTGACATGAACAACCCGTTCGGAAACGGCTTCCACCACCGTGTCTTTCAGCATGGACCGCCAGAAGGGACGGGCGGACGCCCGCATGGTGTCAGCCGTGAAAACAACATCCGTCGCGGTGATCGGGTGCCCGTCATGGAACTGCGCCTTAGGGTGCAGAACAAAAGTAACTGACCGTCCGTCCTCGCCTGCCTGGATGCTCTCTGCGATAAGACCGTAACTAGTCTGAAATTCATCGACAGAAGGTTGCAGCAAACTGTCATAGAGATATTCAAAGACGCCGGGCGCGCGCCTCCCCCTGATGATCCAGGGGTTCAGGCTATCGAATGTCTGTCGGGTTACGAGGTTGATCTCGCATGAACCGGGGCGGTCTGACGAGGCTGCGTTGAATTGGGTGAAGGAGGGGGGATAGAGAAATGTCCCGCTCACCGAATAGCCGTGTGTGGCGGACGTGTCACCAGCACTTGCGGTCATCGTCGATCCACATATCGCGATGGTGGCAAGGCCGAGCAAAACCTTCGGTCGTGAAAAGCCGTTGGGAATGTTCATTTTTCTTCTTTTCTGGTTGCTTGGGCATTTTTCTTTTATCTAATAATGACTCTCAGTTGCAATAAAAATCCATATGTGCCAAACCTCCCTCCGTCATGATAATGCGAGTCAGTCGCATTTTAGTTAAAGGGGTGTACGTTATGACAGAGATGAATGGGGTGTCGTGCGACGCAGGTATGAGACACGGAAGGCAGCGTCAGGAATTGACGTTGCGAGTAAGCACTGCGGCCCTGCTGGTTGCAGGTGTCGTTGCGTTTTCCTTGCCAGCCCGCGCGGAGGGGGAAGACACAAGTGAGAAGCCTGTGGAAGACGGAAGTGCTGTTGGTGGTAAAGCGCTGCCGGATGAGGCCGCTGTTGGACCGACAATCGCGCCCATTGCAGTGACAGCAGCCAGACAGGAGCGCAGCCTGTTGGAGACAGCGGGGAACGTAGATGTCATCACTCGAAGCGATATTCAACGAAGTGGTGATGTGACGGTTCAAAACCTGTTTCGCTACAAGGCGGGTATCGAGGTGCCGCTACAGAGCTCGGCGACAGACCCGTTCAATTCCAGCGGCGGAATTGAAATCAGAGGTGTCGGCGGAAACCGGACTCAAGTGCTCGTGGATGGCAACAGAACGCTGGAACGTATTACCGACAACAGCCGCGATGTGGTTGAGGCCTCGAACGTGAAGGCCGTGGAAATTGTCAGAGGCCCGTCTTCTGTGCTTTGGGGGTCCGATGCGCTTGGTGGTGTGGTGAACTTCATCACACGTGACCCATCGGACCTGTTGACAGCTGAAGACGATTGGGCGGGGGATGCCGACTTTTCCTATAGCTCTCTCGACAATTCATTTGTGGAAACACTAACGGGCGCTGCTCGGATTGCGCCAGGACTGGAATTGCTTACCAGCTTCACGCGCCGCGATGCATCCGAGCCGGAACTCTCCAATGCCCGCACCGGTGCAGATGCAATTCAGCCATGCCCGCGCGCAGCCGCGGCAACACAATGTGATAGCTTTGACCCACAGGACACCGGGTCCAATAACTTCCTGGGTAAGCTGGTCTATGCGCCAAGTGGGAATAATCTGTTCCGACTAACAACGGAATATTACACCCGCCGTACGAATGTTTCCCAAAACTCCCTCCTGGGGCCGACCGCGAACGGCTTTGGCGTAGTTACATCCAATACTTTGTCATATGAAAGAAAGCAGGAAGTAGAACGCTGGCGCGTGAGCTTGGAACAGGAATGGTACCCAGACACGGAATACCTGGATGAGCTCACCTGGAAACTGACCTACTCACCGCAAAAGATAGAACGGACGGGAGAACGTATCAGGCAGCTTGTTCCAAGCGGTCACACGGAACAGCTTTTCCCAACATTGAACTACGAGGAAACTTTCTTCGAGGCAGATATTCAGGCAACGAGCGCGTTCGATATTGCCGGGGCGCCGAACGTCTTCACCTACGGGATTGATGGGAGCCATACGCGCACCGAATATGAACGCTTGGACGTGACCAATAATCTCACCTTGGGCACGACAGCAATCGCACGCGCAGGGGGGTTTAATTTTGCCAATGCAGATACGCTAAGAGCCGATGCTTACATCCAAGATGAGATTGAGTTCTTTGGGGGGGATCTGACGGTCATTCCCGGTGTACGTGGTGCTTACCATCAGATCGATCCGGACCCTGATGCGAACTACCGCGTGGCAGCTGGTGCAGAACCGAAGACGCTCGAAGAGTTTGATGCACAACTGAAACTCGGTGCCATTTTGAAACTGGGGTCAGGCTGGTCAACGTATGCGAATTTTGGCCAGGGGTTTAAGATGCCGACTGCGCAGCAATTGTTCCAGTCGATCGATAGCACACCCTTCTTTGCATTGGTCCCCAACCCGAACCTGAAACCTGAGAGCGTTGACAGCTATGAAGTCGGGGTGCGGTTTGATGTCGGGCAAAAAGGGTACTTTTCTGTAAATGGCTTCAACGCCAAGTATGACGATTTTATCCAGAATTTCGTTTCCATTGACCCGACACGTTTTGGCCTGCCAGCTGGGCTCAACACGCTCACTTACGACAATGTGGACAAGGTGGACATCTGGGGTATCGAGGCCGAGGGCGGGTATCAGTTCAACGAGAGTTTCTACACCTGGTTCAATGTTTCCCATCAGGACGGCGAGCAGACAAATGCGGGTGTCACCAGCGAATTTCTCGATGCGATTCCGTTGAAATGGGTGCAGGCCGTTGGCTACGACAATCTGGAACATGGTTTGAATGTTGAGCTTGTGGGAACTTTCCAGTCGGGCAGCCGGCGGGTGAACAATCGGACAACCGAGTTTGCACCGGGTGGTTTTGCCGTGTTCGATCTCCTGGGGCGTTGGGATGTCAACGAGGCGGTCAGTGTTCGCGCAGGTGTTCACAACATCTTTGATCGTCGCTACTTCGCAGCTGAAACACGTGGCTTCCCGATTAACGGGTCCGCCAGCGTTCAAAGCCAGAACCCCGTAGAACTTCAGGTGCAGCCAGGCCGGTATGGAACGGTCGGCGTGTCTTTCAAGTTCTGATGGATTTCAAGCGGAGTTGAGCAGGTATGAGTAAGACAGCCCGATATATGGGATGGCGCATCTTCCTTATGGTCCCGACTTTGTTCGGTATCATGGTGCTGAACTTCGCTTTGACACAATTTGCCCCCGGCGGCCCGATCGAGCAACTGCTTGCGGAGGCCGCCGGGGCCGACAATGGCGTGATGGCACGGGTCGGCGATGAAGGGGATGTTGATGCCGGTTTCTCAGATGTCGGGCAGGGCATCTATAGGGGAAATGAGACCCTGGACCCCGCATTCATCGCAGAGCTTGAGAAAGAGTTTGGCTTCGACAGGCCGCCGGTGGAACGTTTTCTCGACATGATGTGGCGCTATATGCGCTTTGATTTTGGCGAGAGTTTTTTTCGCGGCGGTGATGTGATTTCACTCACGCTGGAGCGGCTCCCGGTCTCGGTCAGCCTGGGACTATGGGTGACCCTCATCACCTATCTCGTATCAATCCCCCTGGGAATATCCAAGGTCGTGCGAGATGGATCCCCGTTTGATTTCTGGACAAGCACCCTAATTGTAATTGGCTATGCGATCCCCAGCTTTGTCATTGCCATTCTTCTGATTGTTGTTTTTGCCGGGGGGACGGTCTTTGACTGGTTTCCATTGCGGGGGCTGATCGGCGAAGGCTGGCAGGCATGGCCCTGGTACCGACAAGTCGGGAGCTACCTGCATCATATGGCACTCCCTGTTTTGGCAATGGTGCTGGGTAGTTTTGCCTTTCTTACAATGCTAACCAAAAACAGCTTTTTGGATCAGATGTCGCAACATTATGTTTTGATGGCGCGCGCCAAGGGGCTCTCTGAGCGGCGTGTGCTCTATGGACACGTATTCCGAAACGCCATGCTTATCGTTATTGCGGGGCTGCCGGGCACTCTCATCGGTATTTTCTTTACCGGCGTCTTGATGATTGAGGTGATTTTCTCACTGGACGGTTTGGGATTACTGGCGTTCGATGCCGCCCTGACGCGGGATTACCCGCTGGTTTTTGGTGCGCTCTATCTGACCACCCTGCTGGGTCTCATCCTCAGACTGATCAGTGATCTCGTTTACACCTGGGTTGACCCGCGCATTAACTTTGAGAAGCTCCATGTCTGAAACGCGGATTAACCATCCTGATGAAATCTGCGCCGATGCAGAGCAATCCACGGTCGCACTGGCGCAAACCCCGGCTCTCCAGACCACCTGGCAGCGCCGATGGAAAGTGTTCTCATCGGACAAGCGCGCAATCACGTCTGCGATGCTCTTGGCCGTCTTGGCTCTGGCCGCATTTGCCGCGCCGCTTCTGTCAAATGATCGCCCGTTGATTTTGGTGATAGACGATCTTGTATATTTTCCGATAATCGAGAAAGTGCCGGATCACGTTGTTGGTGGTTATCTGCCGATCGAGGCGGACTTCACAGATCCGTCTGTGGTCATAAAGATAGAGAAGGAAGGGGGGGTGCTTTGGGCGCCCGTCCGGTACAGCTATAACACGGTCGACTTCCATACCTGGGGCAATCATCCGGCGGCGCCAACAGGCATACATCCTTTGGGAACTGACGACCAGGCACGTGATGTTGTGGCCCGTGTATTGTATGGCCTTCGGATCTCGCTGTGGTTTGGGTTGGCTCTCACCGCGATCACCGTCTCGCTGGGCATTGTCGCAGGGACAATCCAGGGCTATTTCGGCGGTCTTGTGGACCTGTTGTTCCAGCGCTTTATCGAGATATGGGAAAGCATGCCGCAGCTTTATGTGCTGATTATTGTGTCCAGTTTGCTGGTGCCCAGTTTTGCGAGCCTGCTCGTCCTGTTGAGCCTCTTTGGCTGGGTCGGTGTTGTCGGTGTTGTGCGTGCGGAAGTGTTGCGTGTCAGACAACTTGATTATGTCGCAGCAGCACGTGCCATGGGGCTTCCGTCGCACAAGGTTATGGTGCGACATGTCGTGCCAAATGCATTAGTGGCCGCTATGACCCTGTTGCCGTTCACATTGACGGGAAGCATCGTCTCTCTCACGAGCCTGGATTTTCTGGGCTTTGGCCTGCCCACGAATGCCCCTTCTTTGGGAGAGCTTTTGCAACAGGGGCGAAACAACCTGAATGCGCCCTGGCTGGGGTTCGCCGCGTTCAGTTCGCTGGCATTCCTGCTGACATTATTAGTCTTCGTGGGGGAGGGAGTGCGGGATGCGTTCGACCCTCGTCGATCTCGCAAGCGTATACCCCGTCGGGGGAAGTTGGCGAAGCAGCGCCCGAAACGGCGGACACAGCACCAGCCTCCCTGTCGCTCGACCTGGAAGGATAAAACGCTCCTGAAGATTGACAGGCTGACAATCACACCATCGGGGCACCCTGCGCAGAGGCTCGTGGATAGGGTAGGCTTGGAAATCGCCCCGGGGGAGATTGTCGGGCTTGTGGGCGAATCCGGTTCAGGTAAATCATTGTCTGCCAGAAGCCTGCTCAATGTGTTGCCAGATGGCGTTCAGTTCGGCGATGAGGGCTGGATGGTTTTTGAAGGGCATGGTTCGGCATTGGGTGATGTAGGACAGGCCCGCTTGCGGGGAAGAGAGATTGGTTTCGTCCCTCAGGAGCCTATGTCTGCGCTCAATCCCGTTCACACCGTGAAGCGGCAAATCAGGGAGGCCGTTCTTGTCGGGCATCCAGGGGCAGGCGAACGAGAAGTGGAAATGCGCATTTCCCAATTGCTGCATCAGGTCGGGCTTGATCATATGGTGCATCGCCTCAATGCATACCCGCATCAATTGTCAGGCGGGGAGCGGCAGCGTGTGGTCGTTGCAATCGCGATCGCCAACCACCCAAAACTTCTTGTGGCAGATGAGCCGACAACAGCGCTTGATGTCGCTCTGCAGGTTCAAATTCTTGATCTCTTTAGTGCGCTCCGCCGGGACATGGGGATCGCCATCCTTTTTGTATCTCATGATTTGGGCGCAGTTGCGGGACTGGCGGACCGGATCCTGGTTATGGACAAGGGGCGGATCGTCGAAGCGGGGCGTACCGACAAAGTGATGCGCCACCCGCAAAGTGTTCAGGGGCAGGAACTGGTGAAACACCTGAACCCTTCACCCCGAAAGGAAACAGTCGGCAAACGGGAACCCGCCAGGACCGTCCTCAAGATAGAAGGGCTCTCCGTTGAATTTGGCGGGCCAGCGTGGGGGGTGTCCGGGCAGAACAGTTTTCACGCCGTAGACAATGTGTCTCTGTCGCTCTGTGCGGGCGAGACCTTGGGGCTGATCGGTGCCTCCGGTTCCGGCAAGACGAGTGTGGCGCGCGCTATCCTGAATATGTTGCCACACAAAGGTAACATTGCGTTGCCGGGACTGGGTGAAGAGAGAAAGACGTCGGCGAAGCATCGCAGTTCGGTGGTGCAGATGGTTTCCCAGGACCCGTTCTCGTCCCTTTCACCTCGTATGACCGTTGCACAAATCATTGCAGAGCCATTAGGGATTCATACCCCCTCTGTTTCCAGACATGAAAAGATGCGACTGGTAGGGAAAATGTTGGCCCAGGTGGGGTTAGGTTGGGATGTCGCACATCGGTATCCACACAAGTTCTCGGGCGGTCAACGACAGCGCATCGCCTTGGCAAGGGCCCTCATCGTTAAACCGCAGATCGTGGTGCTCGACGAACCTACCTCCGCGCTGGATGTATCGGTTCAGGCAAGCATGCTGGACCTTCTGGTGGATCTGCAAAACAGAACGGGTGTTGCATATATCCTGATCACGCACGATTTTTCAGTCTTGGAAGCCATGGCAGACCGGATTGCCGTCATGCAGTCGGGAAAAATTGTTGAGACAGGCAAGCGTCAATCTCTGCTGTCCAACCCCGCTCACTCCTACACCCAAAGTTTGCTGAATGCATCACGCCGTCTGAGGGGCGAGAACCCCACACAATTTGATTACGGAGTTCACAAAGGAGAATGACAATGGCAGAACCACAAAAGAAAGACCTTCTGCAGGAGGTAACAGATGAAACACGGGCAGATGCAAGAAAGCTGATTGAAGGATCCCGGTCCGCATCGCTCGCAACACTCGATCCCGGGACCGGGCATCCGATGTGCAGTCGAACAGGCCTTGCAACTGATCAACAGGGGCGACCCGTTTTCCTGATGTCTTCTCTTTCCGGTCATCACGCTGCACTTGTGAGCGATCCCCGCGCCAGCATGTTGATCGGGGAGCCTGGCTCAGGAGACCCGCTGGCATACGAACGCATCAGCATCTCGGGTGTCGCGGCACAGGTGGTTGATGAAACAGATCGGGCCGCAGTGCGCGAGGCCTATTTGGCCAAACATCCGAAGTCAAAACTGTATATCGACTTCAAGGATTTTACATTCTGGCGTCTCAATCCGGAACGTGCAGGATACGTGGTGGGATTTGGTAAGGCCTACTTGTTGAGCGCATCCGACCTCGATATTTGAGCGTCCGGCACAAGTGGCGACAGGCCGGGCCGCGGGGGCGGGGCATGCCTTCCCGTGGCTCACCCATGGTTTTCTCTTCACCCTCCGCCCGGTTTGTCGCCCGATTTTTAGCCCCGATCTGCGATCGTCCGGCGTCTCCTTGATCCATACCCAGGCTGACAGTACGGAAGAGACAGGTATCAGTTTTACTCATGATGTGATTAGGATCATTCATTTGATACATGTCAATTTCTCTGGCTTCATTTTGTGGCAGCTGACCTGCTAGCGGGATGCCTATTGCCCGGTGGTAAAGACACAAATGGCTTGAGTTCAGCCATGACAAAAAACAGGTCGTAAGCGTCAGCTGAAGTTCGGGGGGACTTTTGTTGTTGCAGTCTTTGACATCAACCATTCAACCGACGCTGGAAAGCCTCGGTTCTCGGGTCGCGCCATCATGGTTTGATGAAGCGAAATTCGGCATCTTCATTCATTGGGGCGTGTTCGCCATCCCTGCTTTTGGCGAACATTTTGGCGATATCAGTGCTGTTTTCAAACATGACTATGACAGGGCGGTCGTGCGCTCTCCCTATTCGGAATGGTATCAGAACGCGATCCGCGTTCCAGGCACGGCCGCACATACGTTTCACCAGGAAACGTTCAACGGCGCGCCCTATACGGATTTCAAGCAACCATTTGTCGATGGGCTGAAACATTGGGATCCAGATGCCTGGGCCGAAACCTTCAAGAAATCGGGTGCGCGTTACGTTGTGCTGGTGACCAAACACCATGACGGATTCTGTCTGTGGCCAAGCGCGGTACATAACCCCCATCTGGACCATTGGTGTACTGAGCGGGACATTGTGGGAGAGCTTGCTGCCGCTGTCAGAAGGGCGGGCCTGAAGTTTGGTGTATATTATTCCGGCGGCATTGACTGGAGCTTCAACAAAAAGCCCGTGTCAACCTTGGGCGACTTTGTGGGTTCGGTTCCCGGTGGGAATTACGGTGCTTACGCGACGGCACAGGTGCGTGAACTGATAGAACGCTATGAGCCCTCCGTCCTTTGGAATGATATTGCCTGGCCAACAAATCTCTCTTCGTTGTTGGAGCTGTTTGCAAGCTACTACAATCGGGTGCCGGATGGGGTCGTCAATGACCGTTGGTTGCATGCGACATGGTACATGAAGGCATTGAGGACAAAACTGGGGCGACGGGTCTTCGATGCCCTTGCCAAGCGTGCCCTAGCCAAGTCGGCAGGCAATCAGAAGGGGGTTGTGCCACCTCCCATCCCGCATAGCGATTTTCGGACGCCGGAGTACACGGTTTTTCCGGATATTCAGGCAAAAAAATGGGAAGCCACAAGGGGAATGAGCCATTCATTCGGCTTCAATCGCAATGATAAGCCGGATGATTATGAGCCCGCTCATGCGTTGCTGCACGGTTTCATCGATGCTGTATCAAAAAATGGAAACCTCCTGCTTAACGTGGGACCTCGCGGTGTCGACGGGGGCATCCCGGTTGAGCAACTGGATCGTCTCAACTGTTTCGGGGATTGGTTGTCGAAAAATGGGCACGCCATTTATGGAACACGTCCCTGGAAGATATCAGACGCCAGGACAGGCTGTGGGCTGGATGTACGCTTCACGACATCCGGCGGCGACTTACATGTCATTCTTCTGGGAACACCGTCGGCAGAAGAACTGGTTCTCAAAGATGTCATCTTGGCCGAAAAACCGGGACGTATGAATGACGGTGCGCCTGTCACGGTAGAGCGCCGCGGGAATGACAGTGTTCTGCGGCTGCATAGCGTCTTGCCGGATGCCGCTGCACACGCGCTGACCTTCGCGCTGCCTGACCCTGACATGGACTAGACATGAAAATGGACGAGACATGAAAGAAGTTAAAGCCAAGAAGTAAATACTGGGGGGAGAGGCGTTAAGGCGCTTCTTTGACAACATTCAAGGGAGGAAGTTGGATGGTCTGTAACTGGGGTTCGATGAAAGGGCGGCTTCTGGCCTGTGCCAGTACAATGTTGCTCGGAGGGGCGATGGCGGGTGCCGCAACCGCCGCCGAATTTGAGTGGGGGGATGTAACGGTCGATATTGATAGCACCGTGAACATTGGCGTGGGCATTCGGACAGTCAATCCCGATGCGCGGTATATCGCCGCTTCCAACGGGGGCACAAATAGAAGTGTCGCGGCGGAAAACGTGGACGATGGAAACCAGAACTTCCTTCGTGGAGACATTTACTCCGCGTCGACCCGCGCCATCCATGATGTTGAAATATCACTGGGTAACGTGGGGGCCTTTACCCGGTTCAGCTACTTCTACGACGCCGTTAAGAACGATGCAGACAGCACGCGGCGTACCGATCTCAGCGACGCCGCCCGTCGTCGGGCAGGGCGGGGCATTGATGTGCTGGACGCATACGTCTATGGCGATTTTGAAGTGATGGACATGCCGCTGGCTGTAAGGCTTGGCAACCAGGCCATCAATTGGGGGGAGGCGCTTTATCGCTCAGGTGGTATCGCGCAAACCAATGCGATTGACGTAATCAAGCTGGAAACACCAGGGGCAGAGGTTCGCGAAGCCTTTCTCCCATCTCCCATGGCGTGGGCAAGCATTGCGATCACACCGGAATTGAGCCTGGAGGGGTATTACCAGTTTCAATGGCGCCAAAGCCGCCTTGTGCCAGTTGGTACGTTCCTGTCGGGGGAGGATCTTTTTGGCCCCGGCGCGGAAGGGTTCTTCCTTGCCGGTGATCCCGGTGGCACGGGCCTGCCGGCATCGGCATTGTTGGCCGCGCCCACGGGCGTGCGCAAAGTAGGGGATGAACGTCCGAACGATCAGGGGCAATGGGGTGTCGCAGCGCGATATTATGCAGAAGGCATTTCATCGGAGTTTGGGCTCTATTATCTGAACTATCACGCCAAGACCCCTTATGTCGGTGCAAGCGCTTCCAGAGTGGTTCTGGTGCCAGCTTTTCCACCATTTATTCCGTTTCCAATTACAGCGGACCTCACAGACAAT
The DNA here is from genome assembly GCA_002715765.1 of Rhodobiaceae bacterium. Lineage (GTDB taxonomy): Bacteria > Pseudomonadota > Alphaproteobacteria > Parvibaculales > Parvibaculaceae > Mf105b01. Next base: position 16,321 of record PAZY01000056.1, read on the forward strand.
TATTTTGCGTCTTTCCCGGAGGATATTGACCTCTACGGCGCAACGGCCACTTTCCCGCTGGGGGACATCTCGATTGGTGTTGAAGCAAGTTATCAACCTGATTATCCGGTACCGATCGACGGCCTGAGCGCGGCGACAACGGCCGTAGGCCTTGCCGGCGGGGGAGCGGCGCGAAGCTACGGGTTCGCGCGAATGGACCGACTGAGCACGATTGCCAACGCGCATGTTTCCATTGGGCCCGGCATGCCTGTCTTTGGTGCAATCACAGAGGCAATGGGTGCCGATGCAATTGACATTGTCGGGGAAGCGGGGCTGGTCGACTTCCAGGGAGCCTTGCCGACGGGGGCAAGCGGAGACAATTTCTCGTGGGGCTACAATCTCACCGCGAGCGCGCCATTCAGCCGGGCATTCGGCACGGATATCACGCTTACACCGAGTGTTGACTTCCGTCATGACGTGAACGGTCTGTCTATCGACCGTGCCGTGACCAGCAATTATGTCGAGAACAGACGTGGGATTACGCTGGGCCTGGAGGCAAGTTACGAGGCGGACCTGGCTGCGAAGATTGCCTACACAAACAATATGGGTGGCGGAACGAATTCGGCGAAGTCCGATCGTGACTACGTCACATTCACTGTCAGTTACGCATTTTGAGCGCAAGGCGCCGCGTTATTCCGTTGAAGGAGTAGGACTATGTTGAAGAAACTTACGTCTCTGAAAAAAGCAACAGCGTGCACTTTGTCTCTTGCGATGTTGACACTGGGTACGCCAGCGTTCGCCGGGCTGGGGGAAAACCTGACCCCCATAGGGGCAGAGAAAGCCGGTAATCGTGAAGGGACCATACCGGCATGGACAGGGGGACTGACACAGATGCCGGCAGGATGGTCGCAAGGCGACCTTCGTCCCAACCCGTTTGCCGACGACGCACGGCTCTTTACCATTGATGCCGGTAACGCGGATCAATACAGCAAACAGCTCACACCGGGGCAACTTGCGTTGATCAACGCCTACGATGGCTATCGTATGGATGTCTATCCGTCCCGCAGAACCTGTGCCTACCCGCAAAGAATTTACGACCGCACAGCCGCCAATGTGGATGAAGCGGCAATGAGCGCGGACGGCGCTTTGACAGCCGGCTATGGCGGGGTTCTGTTTCCCGTTCCGGAGAATGGCTGGGAGGTGATGATGAACCACCGAACGGCATTCCGCGGTGTTGGAAACCGCCAGATGATAACGACAGTCGTTAAACAGTCCGATGGTGGAAACAAAATATACCGGGGTGAAACCCAGTCCTTTGTGCCCATGTATGCACCGGGAACCCAGTCGTTTGACGACACAAACGGCTATATGAGCAAATTTGTCTACACGGCGGAGTTTCCGGTCAAGTCTGCGGGAACCATGGGGCTGGTTCATGAGTTCTTCAACCAGACGCGCGAAAGCTGGGCTTATCTTCCCGGACTGCGCCGCGTTCGCAAGGCCCCTACAATCGCGTATGACAATCCGGCAGCGGGGCAGGATGGACTGCGAACCTTCGACCAGACCGGCATGTTTAACGGAGATGGTGACAGGTACAATTGGGACCTGATGGGAAAACAGGAACTCTATATCGGTTACAACGCCTGGAAATTTCGCGATCCCGCTCTGAGCATTGAAGATATCGTGGGTGAGAAATATGCGTCACGAGATCTGGCGCGTTATGAACTGCACCGCGTCTGGAAGGTGCAGGCAATGCTGAAACCGTCTGTCCGAAATATCTTCACACGGCGCGATTTCTACATTGATGAGGATAGCTGGAACATTGTTCAGGCAGACCTTTATGACGCGCGGGGAGAGCTCTGGCGTGTACAGGAAGCACATATGCTGGTGGCGGCTGAGCTTCCCGCTTGTGTGGGGGCCGCAGGTTTTTACTACGACCTGGAAGCCCAGCTCTATGTTGCAGACAATTTGGTGATCGGTAATGACGAAAGCAATTACTCGCTGGGTGTCGAGATAGACGGCGCACACTTTACGCCTGCCTATCTAAGACGCAGCGGCAGACGCTAAACCATTCTCAATCCCTCCTCTAAGCCGGTCGCGGCCAACGCTGCGACCGGCTCATTTGTGCCGCCAAAGGAAAAAAACACATGCAGACCGGCGCCCTCTCTTCGCGGACAAGAGTGAATTTTGGTATCGGTGCCATTGCCTTCGGCGTCAAGGATACCGGGTTCAGTTATTTTCTGTTGATCTACTATCAGCAGGTATTAGGGCTTGATGCAGCCTATGCGAGCCTCGCTCTCTCGCTCGCGATTGTTGTCGACGCCTTTACCGATGTCCTGATCGGCTATGGATCCGATAATCTGAGAAGCCGCTGGGGGCGGCGACATCCGCTCATGTATGCGGCGATCCTGCCGACCGTGGCAGCCCTTTATTTTCTCTGGAACCCGCCGGACTGGATCGGGGCCGACGAGCTGTTTTTCTATCTGATGGCCATGGCCATACTGGTGCGAACCTGCGTGACCTTCTTCGAAGTGCCGAACGCGGCTCTGAGCGCGGAACTCACTCATGATTATGATGAGCGAACAAAACTGATGGCATATCGGTTTGCATTTGGTCTTTGGGGAGGGCTGGGGGTGATGTTTCTGGCCTATACCTTCCTTCTTCAACCAGATGCACAGACCGAGGTCGGAACGCTCAGTCAGTCGGGGTACGAGCAATATGGTGTGATGGCTGCCGCCGTCATGCTGGTGGCGATGCTTTGGTCGGCAATCGGAACACATGATCGGATCCCCTATCTCCCCCGCGCACAAGGCCAGTCCTCAAAGGGGGCATGGTCCGTCTTTCACCAGATACGGCAATCATTGGCGAACCGTTCGTTTCTCGCGGTCTTTGTCAGTCGAATATTCGGGGGCGCAGCCGCAGGCATTGCCACCAATCTCAGTATCTATTTTGCGACCTATTTCTGGATGCTGACATCTGCGGAGATCGGCCTTTTTCCGCTGATGGCGCTCATATCCGTCACGCTTGCCTCCCTGATGGCACCAGCCATTTCCCGCCGATACAACAAAAAAAGTGTAGCGCTCAGTGCTGTCTTCTTCCTGATATTCTGGACCCCGCTCCCATTGTGCCTTCGGTTGTTGGATTTGTTTCCCGCAAACGGTCATGACTTGCTGTTGCCATTATTGTTGCTGCACGGCCTGGTGGACGGGATCGCGGCCGTCATCTCCGGCATTTTGCTGGGCGCTATGATTGCAGACATTGTGGAGGATGCGGAGAATGAGACCGGTCGCCGCAACGAAGGATTGTTCTTCGCCGCCAATGGTTTCGCCGGGAAGATGGTGTCTGGCGTGGGTATTCTGGTTGCCGGGCTTATTCTGTCCGCAGTGGAGTTTCCAACACAGGTAGCGCCCGGAGAGGTTGAGCTGGACAAGACCGAAAAGCTTGCGACGACCTACATTCCCATTATCGGTGTGCTTTACCTTCTGGGTTGGGTGGCGCTGTGCTTCTACCGGATAGATCGTACCAGGCATGAAACGACACTGCAGAACTTGCGCGACAAAAAAGAACGCCCCGCCGGGTAAGACGGCAGGGCGTTTAATCACAAACAGGTAAATCAGGTCAGTCTGCGGCAACACTCGGAAATTCTGTCGCGCCGGATGCAAAAGGTGAGATCTGATAAGTCTGCCGAATGGTGCTGATCTGCTCACCCCAGAGGCTTTCCCAGTCAACCAGAATGAGCGGCCTGGTTTCGCGCCCATGCTTCCAGCCGGAAAAAGACAGTTCCAGAATGGGGGCAAGGCCTGCGGGGAAATAGAGTGTGGAGATCAAACTGACCGCGGCGATAAACCAGGCGGAATAAGGCTGGCCGATCTGCGCAAGCTGAAACCCGGAAATCCCGATCTCGTCTTCGCCGATTTGCTTATATCCGGCTACAAGGTGAAAAACATCGTGGAGCTGGAGGATCCGTCTGTTCATCCATTCGACAGGCGGCATATCCGGTTGCGCAGCGCCAAAAAGACTTGCTGGGTCGAGCACTTCAACATCGAAATTATTGTCAGTGATCAGGCGGTAGAATGTGTGGCCAAGCGATCCTTCCGGCATGTCGCGCAGGGTTTCAATCTTCACCGTTTGAGGAATCGGCGTGGATGTAATCTCTTTCAGTCCTTCGAAGGAAAGCACCATGCGTTCAACCGCATCGGAATAGGCGGCATCGAACCCGTTCCCGAAAGCGGCCACCGTTGAGGTGATCTGATAAGGGTCAGTAGCTTTCTCCGGTGCGTTGATGAGAGCCCAGAGATGCTCGGGGAACCCGTCAGACAAGGAAGTGGCCTTTAATGACTGTGAGGGCAGGGGTGCACAGCCGAGCGGTCGGGTGTCGGGTATGTCGAGACGAAGGTGGGTTCGCGCAGTCTCCACCGGCATGTCGAGAAGCCCGTGCCAATCAACCTCAAGAAAACTTGGAAGGCGAGCACCGTCTTGCCAGCCACAAGTAAGCGCATCGTAAACAGGCTTCATTGCCTCCGGATCGGGAAATGCAACGCGACCCAGCCATGCTGTCAACGCCAGTGCACTCGCTTTGTTGGGTGCTTGTTGAGCGATAAAAGCATGCAACGAAAGGTCACCCGACGGCGTGCGCGGATAGTTCAAAAGGGCGCGCCAAAGTTCGCCGACAAGTGCAATATGGCGGAGCAGGGAGGCCGTCGGCTCATGTGGCTCTATTTCACCTGTCTTCTGATAAAATGAAGACACCATGTCGGACACGTGGCACAGCGCGGCACCAACGCTTCCCCGCGCGAAAGGCCTCTCCAGTTGAGCCTTGTCAATGGGTGTGAAACCAGCCTGCGCGCTGAGGGCCTGATATTGAGGCGTAACATTTGTTCCGTGTAGCGAGAGGGCCGTAAAAAGCGCCTCAACTGATTGGGTTTGGCCAAGCGGTGTTTTGAAGCTGGCCTCAAAGCAGGTTCTGATTTCCGGGTGGATCATTGTCTTTCCTATGCGCGCAATTTCTTGTGGCTATAGGTGGCCAGACGTTATGATATGAATCAAATGAATGTTCCTAATCTTTGCATGAGGGTAGTTTATGTACCGGGAAGGTCCTGCAAAACCGCTCAACTTGAATCTCCTCTGGTCACTTAATCTCTTGCTGATTGAGCGTAATGTCACTTCCGCGGCTGATCGGGCGGGTATTACCCAATCGGCAATGAGCCACACACTCAAACAGCTAAGGGCCTATTTTCAGGATGAGCTGCTGGTGAAAGGAGAGCGGGGTTTTGTCCTCACACCCAAGGCCGAGAAAATTTCCGGGCGATTGCAGCAGGGCTTGGAGATTGTTGGTCAGGCGATCGACGCAGAAACGGAGTTCGTGCCCGAAACATCGAACCGGCTGTTCACAATCGCGACCTCCGATTTCCTTTCGGCTCTCGTCATGCCATCGCTCGCTGCATTGACGGCAGAAAGAGCACCCAACACGCGGTTTCGCTTTACATCTATTCCCGAACATCTGGACAGGGCGTTGGAAACAGGCCGGGTGGATCTGGTGATCGGAAGTTCCATCGAAAGCCGCCTGGCAAAGCGCAAGCGTCTTTTCGCTGACCAGTTCGTCTGTGTTGTTCGGCAAGACCATCCCGCCCTGCAAAAGCCGTTCACAAAATCACGTTATCTGGAAATGAAGCATATTGATCTGACCAGCGAGCCCGGCGTGACATCGGCGATCATGAAAGGCCTGGGTGCCCGGGCAGGGGATCGGACGGTTGCAACGGAATCGCCCTTCACGCTCTCGGCGCCGCTGGTGGTCTCATTTTCTCATCTCGTGCTGACAGCCCCTCGTTTGCTAACCTATGGGTTCTCAGATGTATACCCCGTGAGCGTGTTGGTACCGCCGTTCAAGATGCCGCCCCTCTCCGTAGAGGCTGCCTGGCATCCGCGTATGGAGGCAGACCCGACACATATATGGTTGCGGGATATTGTCACTGAATTGGGCGACCTGATGCAGGTCACCGCAGACGGTATCGAGATCACAGGCTAGACACCGATCTGGTGCGGCGTAGAACGCGGGTCAAGGAGCGGGCCTTCCTCTGGAACAGTTTTCTCGCAGGGCGCTTACACAGCGGGCTGTGGCAATCCTTCATCCCCCACGAGTGGCTTTCCCGTCCCGAAGGCGGCAACCGCCCGTGCCGTACGCTCCGCCGGGGTCTCGTTGAGGTTGATCCATTCCTGTGCCTTGCGCACATTGATCCCAAGCCCCTGATTGTTGGCAATCTGGATGTTCAGGCCGGGGCGGGCATTCAGCTCAAGCAGCAGCGGGCCACGCTGGGCATCGAGAATAATATCACACCCCAGATAGCCAAGTCCGGTCATCTCGAAGCAGGACGCAGCCATGTCGAGCTGCTTTCTCCATTGTGGAATGTGGAGCCCGCCAAACTCGGTCAGAGTGTCCGGATGTTCACTCACCGGGTGGTTGAACTGAACCCCTGTTGTCATCACACCGGTCGCGATATCAATACCAACGCCGACAGCACCCTGATGCAAATTGGCACGCCCTTGAGATTGTGAGGTGGGAAGGCGGATCATGGCCATGATCGGATAACCCTGCATCACAACGATGCGGACATCCGGCAGTCCTTCCCAGGCAATAGGGTCGAAAAACGGGTGGGGTTTTACCAGTTCCTCAATCATTGCCGTGTCGCGCGTTCCGCCAAGGGAATAAAGGCCGGAAATGATATTGGAAATATGGTGCAGCACGTCTGCCCGTTCGATCAGCCGACCATTTGACTTCTGGTAGCGAACGACCCCTTTTCGGTCCACCTTCTGCTTGGTCAGCACCAGCACACCCTTGCCACCGCTGCCCCGGCCGGGCTTGATCACAAAGCCGTTGTCACGAGGCACCTGGGTTAGAATTTCTTCGGCAGAATGTTGCTCCTCAATCACCGCCAGCATTTGAGGGACCGGAATACCGGCCTCTTGTGCCAGAGCTTTTGTTTTCAGCTTATTATCCACCAACGGGTAGAGTTCGCGCCGGTTGAGGTTCTGAATAAGCGAAATATTGCGCTGATTGAGTCCGACAACACCGTGTTTCTTCAAAGTGCGATAACTGGCGAGAAACATATCAGTCTCCCAAAGACCGGAAACGCCGCAGCTCCATCAGACGGTAGCCTGTATAGCGTCCCAGAAGGATCATGCAGGCCAGAACCACCAGCAGCAACTCGGGGAAGTAGAACATGAGGTACTGGATCTGTGGTTGCATGATCACCAGATAGATGAGGCTTGCAGCAAACAGCGTACCCAGACCTTCGGAGAACACGGCGCGTGGTCCTTCTTCTTCCCAGACAATCGACATGCGTTCGATGATCCAGGCCAGAATGACAATCGGGAAGAGCGCGACCGACAGCCCGATCTGGAAACCAGCGCCGTGGCTGGCAAGGCTGAGCACCATAATCATCATGATGACGATACAAACAACCGCCGCAATGCGCGGCACTACCAGCAGCTGAAGCTTTTCAAGATAAAGACGCATGGTCAGGCCGATACCAACGACACCGACAAAAAGCAGCACGCCCGCAAGAAACCCGGTTTCCCGGAAGGAAAGAGCAACAAGAGCAGGCGAGAAAGTCCCAGTTGTGCTGAGGCCGACAATATTACGCAGGATCACAATCACCAATGCGCCCAGCGGTACAAGAAGCAGCAACCGATAGACGTTTTGCAGATCAACCGGCAGATTGGTCAGCGAAATAGTCTCCAATATATTGGTTGCCATCTCCCGTTCGCGGGCAAGCACATAATCAGCATCATAGATGTTGGAGGTCACCGAGAAGGTGAGACGCGGACGGTAAACATGCTGCGTGTCCAGAACGTCGGTATTGCCAACCGACCAGACGAAAAAGTTTCCGGGCAGGCCTTGTTCACCGGTTTGCGGGTTGAAAGTCATCCATGACGTGCCGTTGTGCACCTGAAGCAGCGGCTCCAGCCGTTGATAGGTCCGGCTCTTGTCCAGCGGGAGACCAAGGAGAACACGGGCGGGGATGCGGGCCCCGGCGAGAATGTAGACGGTGCGTTCCGTCTTCTCGATGACATTCCGCGTGCCATCCATAAGGAATTTCGTGTCTTCGCGCATTGGTGTCTGGAAAAGACGGGCAAGCAATTGCACCGTAAAGGTCTGGATATCTGCAGACTGCGCACGCGCTTCGTCCAGCAGGGCCAGCGCGGTATAGCGGAAATGCTCCGGGTATTCGGGAACAGCCGGAGGCAACACATCACGTTGCGCGAAAGCGGCTTCGCCAGGCCGGGTCACAACGACAGCCCGATAGAGCAGGGATTGCTCCCCGCGCGCGCGGCGCTTGCTCCACAAAAGAGTTCGGCTGTCCGTGTTGGTCGCTTCCGCAGTGCCATAACCGGGGCTGGCGAATGTCTCGTCCAGGACGCGGAAATTGGGCGTCTGATTGGGCAGAACAAGCTGCACATTGGGTGGAAGGTTAGCATCTACCCGAAAGTCGATCTGTGCGTCGATGGTCCAGGCGGTAACACTGTCATTCGGCACCAGTGGAATATAAAGTTCCAGGTGCTTGTAGAGAAATACACCAATCCCGATAGCACAAAGCAGCGCCGAGATAGCATAAATCTTGATCTGGTTACCCATTGGAGGCGTCCCCGCAGTTCGGCTCAGTGATGAATGTTTTACCGGAATGGACAAGGGCGACATCTTTTAGAAAACGGCGCCCCAGCAGCATCGGGTAGTTCAGATGGCTTCGGTCCGCAAGATTTACCTGCGTTTTGTAAATCTGCCCGTTAAAGCAGACCTCCATGTCCACCACATAGCGGTTGTCATACTCATCTGTTCCCCGTTTGATGAGAACAGAGCGGCGCACCGGCTTTTCAAGGTGCAGTTCTTCGCCATTCTCATCGCCCGGCACCGTGAAACTGACCCATCGCCGCCCGTCACGCTCTGTCATTTCGACATTGGTGGCATAGATGGACGAGGTTTTGGCCCCGGTATCAAGCCGCGCAATCAACAGGCGGTCAAAAGAGGGCAAGGTGACATGTTCAACCCAACCGGCCACAACGGTTTCAACATCCTTCTCCTGTGCGGAGGCAGAGGTGGAAAATGGGGGGAAAGCAAGGGCAAAAAAAGCCGTTGCGAAAAAGAATGCGCGCGCGTGTTGCATGATCTGTGAAAATGGTTCGGTTGGTGTTTCCGGAGGGTTTGAAGACGGAGCCCCGTGTTATTTGTGGCTGCCGGACGCGGAAGCTCCAACTCAATTGTGTCAATTGTAAGAAGCCCCCGCAAGCTGAAAGTTTTTATCGAAGCTCAGTTGTCAGGGCGGCACAGACAGCGCCGATTCCCGAGGCAGAAAGGTCTGCCGACAAGGGTAAGCCCAACACATGATCCGCCAACCGATCCGTAATCGGAAGAGGATCGCGGGGAGAATCTGTAAAGGCGGGTTGCGCATGGCACCCGCGCCCCCACCATTGCCGCGTTTCAATATGGTGTTTGTTGAGAGCGGTTCGTAGGTGCGCAGAACCTGTTGGTGTCATGACATTGAACGTACTGGAGACAGTAGAGCTGGCGAGGCCGGGCATTGTGGAAAGCATGGGCAGGGTTGCAAACGCCTCCCCGTACAGTGCTTGCGCCCGGGCAAAACCGGCACGCCGTTCCGGCCATTCGTCGAGCGCGGCCAGGCCAACCGCACAATGATACTCAGAGAGCTTCCCGTTTGTGCCGTCAAGAATAGCCTCGCGTCCGCCGTCAAATCCGAAATTCTTGTAGATGTACAACAGGCGGGCGAGGGTAGGGTCGCCGGTAAGAACCATACCGCCTTCCTCGATGCCGAAGGTTTTTGTTGCATGCAGGCTGACAATGATCGGCACTTCTGATTGCGAGGTCAGGCCGGATTGTATCAGACCGTCAAAGCTTGCTGCGGCATCAATGATGACGGGTAGACCGGTCTGTCGGGTGACATGGTTCCAGGCTTGCAAGTTGGGAACTTGTCCAAACGGAGCAACCGGGACAAGGGCGGCAAACGTATCAAGATCGGGGCGCGCCAGAACGGCCTCGGGCGAAAGTGCCCAGCTGTCTTCATCCACATCCGCAAAATGCGGTTCCAGCCCGGCGGCGCGGGCGGCCAGTGCCGTCGCCGGAAAGGTCCATGATGGCATGAGGCATTTTCTTTGCGGTGTGTGGCGGGCCATCGCCGCAAGCGTGATTTGCAGCGCCATCGTTCCGCTGGAAAACAGGATCGGCTTTGTCGTCGCCAGACCAAAAAGGGCGGCAAGCCGCGCTTGGAAAGTCTGTTCAAGAGGCCCATTGTTTGAATACCAGCGGGCCTCATCAATCATTTCAAGGTAAGGCAGAAGGCGTTGTGCCTTAGGCAACAGGGGACGCATAACCGGAATGTCTGCAGCCATGATCTCACCCGTTAAAACCGGCAGCGTACAAAACAGTGCCAGAAAACATTAGAAGGAACCATCATCAAGCTTCGCCCTTGACGAAATAGGCGTGCGGCACAGCGGAGAAGGGAAATTTTTGCATGCGCGGAACGCCGCCCAAAGGCTTGAAATAGGATTCAATCGCATCTGCCTCACCCTGCCAGGGCGGCATGCCGTACGAATTGAAAGCGACAATACCACCGGGCAGTACGAGTGGGTAAAGGTGCTCCAGCGCGGCAACCGTCGGTTCATATGGTCCGATGTCGAAATAGAGCATGGACAGGCGTACCCCCATGTTCCGGGCAGCAAAATCAGAAACCGTATCGGTAATATCACCGTCGATAATGCGACAGCGCTCTACACCCGGCAGCATGTTGTCCGCCGTATGAAGGTCGATCAGTTCTTTCAGAAAATCCCCGTCAGAGACCATTCGCCCGATTGTATTATCGATCCAGGCTGCCGCGGAGCCGTCCTCTTTGGTCAGGTTCTTATAGCCTTGAAAATGATCGAACCCGTAAACCATGCGTGTCCGGTCGCCGGGGCAGAACGTTTCAAGCAGATTGCCCCAGGTGAAAAGCCCTGAGCCACGAAAGACGCCAAGCTCGGCGATCGAACCGGGAAGATGTTCAATTTTCTTGAACAGTTCATATCGACAAAGAAGGCGCGGCAGGTCACGCCGGCGGATAAAGGCTGCATAGTCCAGCAGGACATCTTTGAGAGACAGGCCGGACCGGCTGATGAGGTCCTCAAGTTTTGTCCAATGATCGGAATCACGGCGATCATATCCCGCGCGTGTCTCTGTATCGAGTTTAGGGCCCGAGGAATGCTGGCTCATGTCAGTCTGTGTCCCATTAGTGAGTGTACCTGATAGGGGTGCGCATTAGCCAAGTCTAGCCGAAGTCGGCGGTGTAAGAAGATCAAAAAGGATGCTCCAATAGCTTCCCTCGTAAGGCGGTAGAAATCGCAACTCGATCCCCTCCTTATGAAAGGCCTCTGCCGCGTAGAGGTTCTGACCGCCAGGCGCGTTCAGATAGGATGAGGCACCCAGTGCCTTGCAGATGGCGATGATTCGATCCTGACCGCGCAATTGGGGGGCAATAGCCAGCTCACTGGACCGGATTGTAGGACAATCGATCTGAAGTGAACGGCAGCATAGATCAAGTGATCTGCCAAGCCACGGAACAAGAGGGCCGGCGACCGTGGCAAACAATGCTTCCCACTCGTCCGGCAAATTCTGGAGGAGTGGAAATTTTCGCCGTGCTGTCGCAAGGCGGGACACAGCATCCTCCGCGAAACACAATGTCTGGATGGTCGCCTGTCGGTCAGCAGGTGCGAGAGGCAGTGTCAGCCATTGCGGTTGCCTCTTATGGTCCGGCAGCCGGTTCCGATGCACATATCCGCGTCGCGGAAATTGCACACAATCGTAAATAACGAACAGGTCGGTCTCGGCAAAGAGCCTGAAATATCCGGCGTACGGCACGAAATAGGGTTGCATGATGGCGATACGGGACATGGGCGCAGTCTCACCTGTCATTCCTTAACAGCTTGTTAAGTATACAATCAGTAGCATTCCCGCCAAAAGCAGAGCAAGGAAACACATATGGGATGCGTCCTCTTCTTCGTGGGTCAGAGCGCCAACAATGCGATCTCTGACACTGTCAGACGGGACGCTGCGTGCCTGGCTAAACGGGGAAAGCAGGTCACGATTGTGGACCTGACCCAGCCGCTCGAACTTCCAGACCCCGCCGACGTCGACATGATCGTGAGCTATCAGGCATGGGGGCATGACCTGACAACGGCTGACGGGCACCGATATGCGGATCTGGCTGGCTGTCCTTTCATCGTCGTCCTGGGGGATCACCCCATCCATCATGCGGCGCGTATTCTCGCCTGTCCGAAAACGAGTGTCTTCTGTGTCGGTTCCCAAAACCAGATGACATTCCTGCGTGATGTGCTGAATGTGTCGGGCGACATTCATTTGCTACCTGCCGGCATGTTTGCAGAACAGGTGAAGCGGGACGGCCCGCGGGATATCGGAGCGCTGGTCATTGGCCATGCGCAGGACCCGGCCGCGTTCCTTGCCGCTCAGAAACTCCCCCCTGCGTTGAACGAAATCATTGCAGCATTTGCCGAGCGCCCCTTGTCGGAGCCTGATGTTGATCCGATCATGGATTATATGCGCTCGGGGTTTGACAGGGTCATGCAGATCGTTGGGAACGAAGCCTCCGCAGTTAGCGTCGGGCGATTGATCGATCTGGTATCCCGGCGACATTTCCGCTGGCGCTACTTTCAGGTGCTCAGAAAAATGCCCGTCACGTTCGTTGGCGATGATTGGGAGAAAATCCCGCGCGAGGGGGATGATGCCTTTACGGCGCAGCCTTCAATACCTTTCAAGGCGCTGGCGGAGGTTTATGCCCGTGCCCGGATCTGTCTCAACCTGCACCCGCCATATTATGACTTTCATGAGCGGCTCATTGATGCCATGACCCAAGGTGCAGCGGTCGCCACACCAGAAACCGCGCTGCTTCAATCCAGATTTGATTTTGGTCAAAACATCCTGGCCTTGCCGGTGAAAGTGGAAGAGACAGGCCCCTGGCTGGAGGCACAGCTTAGCGAGCCCGCAGCTCTCGCCACGATAGGGCAGGCTGGGCGCGAAATTGTAGAACGTGAGTATGGTTATGAAAAACCGGTCGATCTGTTTCTGGGCGTTCTGGCGGCAAAGGGTTGAACCGGAAAGTCGTAACCACGCCCGCGCAACAAACTGAGACGCTTCTCACCATGGGCGGGTTGATTTTGCTAAACTGCGGATTCTGTTTCCTATGATCAAGGCGTAAGAGCAATGGGTTTGGATGTTCAGTTCATTACACATGCAACACTGAAAATTCGCGGTGCATTTGGCACGCTCCTATGTGATCCCTGGTTTCTGAACGAACCGGTTTATAATCTCAGCACCTGGAAATACCCGGCAGCCCGGGTCGCACCCGAGGACGTGGTGCGGGATATCGATTATCTCTTCATTACACATACGCACGAAGACCATTTCCACATCCCGTCCATCAACCACATTGATCGCAACGTCTCGGTTTTGCTGCCGGCCTATGATGAACATCCCTCATTGCGCGCCCATACGTCCGAGCGTGTCATGCGCGAACTGGGGTTTCATAATATCCGGCGGCTGAAGAGCTGGGAGACCTGTCATCTGGGCGGTGTGACCCCGCTGACGCGCATTCCCTCTGCGGTTGAAAGAGATCATGACTGGGAAAACTCAGGCTTCGTCATCGAAAGCCCGGATTGTGTTCTGCTCAACATGAACGACAACGTGAACGATGTAGCGCTTTGCCGGGAGATCAGGGAGAAGTGGCCGGAAATTGATATCGCCTTCATTCAAAGCGGTGGTGTGACGGAGTTTCCCGGTTGCTTCCGCATGTCGGAGGCCGAGATGCGCAAACACGCCTCAGAGCGGAAAACAGGTTTCGCGGACCAGCGGCGCACACTTGACCATATCCGGCCGAAAAGAGTGGCGCCGTTTGCGGGTGATTTCTGTTGGCTGGATGAGAAATATTTCCACTACAATTGGGCCAACAGGACAACCCCAAGTCTGTTTGAACAGATGATGGACAATGATTATGGAGACTCAGGGTGCGAGCTGGTCCAGCTCTATCCCGGCGACACCTGGAATGTGGCGGGAGGGATCAAGCGCTTCGGCCCTATCCCGGATTTCGATCATATGCTGGATGAAATTTCTCAACTCAAGGAGCGCTTCAAACCGCGGGTCGATGCGATTGACGAGTTCCTGCGTGACGTCAGTTATGATCGTTTTGAAGAACGGAGCCGCATCCGTACCGCACAGATCGAAAAGCAGATAACGAAGGAATATATCGACTTCTCATTCCGGTTTCGTGTGGTGATTGAAGGCGCGCGCGCAGGCTTCTCCTTTGTTATGGCGGCAAGCCCCGAGGACGGTTTCACAATTCGCTGGGCTGATGACGGGCCCGTGGGCCAGACGCTTTATGTGGCAGAAAACATCTGGGCTTCCGTCCTCGCCGGAAAACTCATGTGGCACATTATCCAGTGGGTGAGCGAGGTCGAGCAGCATGTGGATTTCTCTCGGGACATTGCACGTTTCTGGGCGTGGCTCGATAATCATCTGGACCTGAACTCCAAAAATATTCAGGCCGTGCTGGATCCGCTTCTGGTCCCCGAAGGGGAATGCGGCATCCGCCCTACCTACGCAAGTTTCCCCATACCGGGGGAGTGGGACGCAGACTGACAGAAGAACGTACAAACTGTCAGCGAGAGGGGTGAAAGAACCATGATGCGCGCGCGGTTGATCTCTGGTCATGATGCAGAGGGTTGGGCGGCAGCACTGGACGGGTTGGCGCACGGTATCGCTCACACGCACCGGTTTGCCACGCTGATGGGACACAATCAGGAAGCAAGCGTTCATCTGTTTGTTGCCGAAAACGCAAACGGCAAGGCCGTATGCCCGATTGCGGAACGGGCCTTTGACGGTGCACGCGATGTCTACTCGCCATACGGGTTTGGCGGCTTTGTCGGCGCAGGGGACCTGTCAAACCTGCGTGCGGCCTGGACCTTGTTTGCACAGGAACGCGCTTATGTGGCGTCCTACATCATGCAGAACCCCGCATTCATCCCGCCGGACTTTGAAACCCTCTGGGCGGATTGTCTGCACAAGGCCAGGCCGATTTACATGATCGACCTGACATTGCCGGAGGACACACGCCTGAAAGCTGTTTCAAGTCGCAAGCGTGTGGAGCTGAAACGCTGGCTGGCGACCGCACAACCTGAATATGATCAGGGCGTGTTGGCGCAGGCTTTTGTGGAGCTTTACCCGGGTTTTGCCAAACGGCGAAACATGCCAGCGCTTTATCATTTTTCCAAAGAGACACTAGAGCAGCTCGTCACACTTCCGGATACCTGCCTGGTAGGTGTGCGGGGGGCGGACAGGCAGGTCGGCTGTGTTGCTCTGCTGAGCACAAACGCCGCGTGTGGAGATTACCTGTTTATGGCTTCCTCGCCGCAAGGGGAGAAGGATGGTGCGGGAACGCTGTGGTTGGGCCTGCGGACACAGGCGGCACGGGGTGTCCGTTTGTGCAATCTGGGGGGCGGGATCCAGAACGAAGATGGCGTCGCGGAAATGAAACGCAGGCTCGGCGGGCAGGTGCATGAGGTAACAACCATTCAACAAGTGTTTGATGCGCCCCGATATCAGGCCTTGTGTACAAGCGCGGGCGTGGCGGCGGATGATGGAAGGTTCTTCCCGGCATATCACGCACCGGCTTCAGGACGCCGCGTTTGACGCCCCGTAGCGCTTTGGTATCAGAGTGCTTGCGTGATGGTCAGGCCCTGTAGAATTTGGTCATTCAACATATCGGCTTTCAGATCGTTGAGTGTGCCGATCAGGACGGGGGAAACACCGCGTGCTTCCAGTGCCGTGCGGGCCGCACGTAAGTTCTGCCGGTTTGTCTGGCTGGGGGCGATGATTTTCACTTCATTTTCAGCACGAAGACGCGTGAGGGAGGCACCTTCCCGCAGCAGGCCCAGTTGGGCGAGGGTGGAAGGTGCGTCAAACGCGTCGCAGACGTTTGGCCCTCCTGTCATTTCCAGCGCCAGAATAGCATGACCGTCGCGCGCGCCCTCTCCCGCGCGACTGACGCGATAGACTGGGGTGCCAGGGTCAAACACCATGACAGTATCGAGATCAGAAAGCAGATCATCCTGCGCTATCTCGACCCAGACAATGGCAATGGGAAGCTTCTCGACGGGGGCTTCAATGCCCGCAAGATCAAAATAATGATCAACAGACACACCCAGCGTAAAGGGACAGGACCAGTGAAGCGGCGGACCGTCCACCTGTGCCGCGACAATCTGGCCCTTCTCGTTGGCAAGCGATGTAAGTCGGTTGTGTGAAATCTGCCGGATATTTTCAGCACCATCCACCTTTGCAACCAGTTGGGACACAAAGGCACCGAAATGCCCGGCGGCAGGGTAGAAATACGTCACCGCCGGCCGCGCCCGGTCGATCACCTGCCGGGCTCCCTGATTGACAGTGCGCGGAAAGAACAGGGGCGTCCAGATTTTGGCGGTGAGGTCGGCCGGCATGTCCTTCCATCCGTCTGCATAAAGCTTTTGTGCAAAGGGTTCGATAAAACGGGCATGGAATGTCGGACCATGATTGATCAGGGAAGCATGTTCAAGCCGGGTCCCGGCCAGGTCAGGCCAACGACCAAGACCCAATGTATAGGGTGACGGGGCGTCGCTGGAGAGAAGGTTATCCGTTTCCTGAATAATCCGCGCCAGATCACCCGGTGACACAAGGTGCTTGAGCGAGGTCAGGTCAAGCGACGTCGCAAAATCAGGGACGAGCTTTCCTCCATAGCTGAGCTGGGGGGGATGAGTGGGCGACAATGCAAGCGCCAGCACATTCTCGATGAACGTGCGGGCATGACCGGCGAAAGGACGCGTGCGGGCGCCAAGTTGATAGTGCGCAAGCGGCAGGGCGTGCATATCCTGGGTGAAGTCAAATCGCCGACACCCGACATCCAGTAAAACATTATTGTCGTGTGGCAGCGACACAAAGCCCGCGCCGACACCCTGTCGGGGGCGAAGCAGGGTCACACGCGCACCGGTGCGGGCTGCGGTGAGGGCCGCAACAAGCGAGCCGATGCCGCCTCCGGCAACCACAAGGTCACAAGCCTCGATCTGGATGGGGGTGTCAGCGTTGGGCATGGCGGTAAAGATAGGTCGTGTATTCTCGCAGACCATAGTCCGCCC
>PAZY01000057.1 GCA_002715765.1 Rhodobiaceae bacterium
CCGATTTCAGGGGCCAGCGCGATGGCCAGCTGTTCGGCTTCCGCGCGGTCATTTGTGTCCAGCCCGGCGAAAATGGGATTTTTGAAATGCGTCTGCGTCATCCTGAGCGCTTTCAGAAAAAGTGTGACCGGCCAACGAGCAACCAAGTCCGTTTGGGCCGGGTTATATCACGATGTCAGGGAGATGAAATCACCGAGGTGTTTTTACGTCTGAAACAGCGGGTAGATTGCTGTTTTCCGCCGTTTTTACTTCTTCTTTGGCCATCTGCTGCACCGCTTTACGGGTTTTTCTGGCTTCCTGGCGCCAGCGACCCTGGGCAGACCAGGCAGAAAACCCGCCGATCACGATGCCCAGAAACAGGCAGAACAACACCACCACAAAGAGCGGTACATCCAGCGCCAGGGCCGGGTCTGCCGGATTGAACGGATCAAGATTGAACAGGACCCGCTGGCGATTGGCCACCGCAAGGTAAAGCGCGCCCAAAGTAAGCGGAGGCAATGTGATCCACGAAAGAAGTCGCAAAAGCGAGGGCTCCTGTAGGTCGGTCCGGCCGACATGGTGAAGAGGCGGTCAACCTGGAAAAGGATCAGTCCTGATCGTTTTCCGCACCGTCTGCATCGGTGCCACCGTCACCATTGTTCAGGCGGTCACGCAATTCTTTGCCAGTCTTGAAAAACGGGACGAACTTTTCCGCGACATGAACGGGCTGCCCTGTCCGCGGATTGCGCCCCACCCGCGCCGGGCGGCTTTTAACAGAGAAAGCGCCAAAGCCACGCAACTCCACCCGGTCGCCACGTGAGAGCGCGGCGCTGATTTCGTCGAAAATGGTCGCAACAATCCGCTCAACATCACGCTGATAGAGATGCGGATTGGCCTGAGCAAGTCTGGCAACAAGTTCAGATTTGATCATTGGCCAAACGCCCCCTTATGGCTCAACGTGCCTCAACGGCTTAACGAGATTGGTTTTTATTGGGGCTCAGGGTGCCAAACGCTGACCAGCCCGTCAAGCGTAAGTCCCTTTGTAGACAGCGTTTTTTCGCTCAAACCGGATAAAACAAGGCCGATAAACCGCGCGGCCGCTTCACCGGTCAGGCTACCGAACTCCGCGTCTTCCTCAACCGTCCAATCTTCGGTCGGCAAGGCAGTGTCAATATCATGTTCATCAAAGAGCCAGGTGCGCGCAACATCCTCGCCACCGATCGCATCAATCAATCCGTTTTCAAGAGCCTGCCAGCCGGTATAAACGCGGCCATCGCTCAGGATGCGGGCATTTGCTTCTTCCAGCTTGCGCCGCTCAACCACCAGTCCGACAAACCAGTCGAAAGACGCATCTACCATGGCCTGGGTGGAGCGGAGCGCTTCCGCGGAAGGGGTGCCAAACATATTGGGTTCCGCTTTTAGGGGGCCAGAACGGACAAAGCCGACATCAACCCCGAGCTTTTCCATCAGGCCTGTGACCTCCGTCAGTTGGAAAAGAACGCCAATAGAGCCGGTGATCGTGTTCCCGCGTGCCACAATATGATCGGCAGACAGGGCGGCAATATAACCGCCGGACGCGGCAACAGTGCCAAGCACGGCGACAACCGGTTTCGTCTTGGCAACTTCGCGAACCGTTTCATAAAGAGCTTCAGAGCCGGTTGTCGTGCCACCCGGACTATCAATATAGAGGATCAGCGCCTCTACATTTGCATCTTCACCAATTTCTCGGATGAGGTCCTGTTGTGCCCGGTCATCAACAATGAGCCCGCTTAATGTGACCCGTGCGACATGAGCCCCCGTTGGGCCAAAACCGGTATTGGGCAAAAGGGCAAGAACAGCAAGCCCAAGGGCAATAAGCGCGGCAACGCGCCAAAGAGAAAGGCGGCGCTTGAGACGCCGCCTGTCGATAATGGTTTCGATGTCGAGTGACATGGAACGCGCTCCCGGCAGGCTGGATCAAAATCAATCCATCTATCCTAAAGCAATAAGTCTGTTCGTTGAAGTATCAAGCGTCGCGGGAAACAGACGAAATGCAAGGGCCGGAAAAGAAATGGAGCCGCCTGATACTCGTGAGAAGATCAAGCGGCTCCATCTGTGTCGCAGTTTGCTTACTTGTCGTCGTTGCTGGCTTTGTTGAGGGCTGCACCCAGAATATCGCCAAGCGAAGCGCCACTGTCGGATGAACCGAACTGTGCAACGGCTTCTTTTTCTTCCGCAATCTCGAGCGATTTGATCGAGAGCGAAATGCGGCGTGAGCCACGGTCGATATTGGTGATGCGGGCATCAACCTTGTCGCCAACAGCATACCGCTCTGGGCGCTGTTCTGAACGATCACGGCTGAGGTCTGCACGACGGATGAAGGCTGTGAAGTCTTCATCACCGACGCTGACTTCGATACCCGATTCCTGAATGGCCGTAACCGTACAGGTGATCGTGGAACCCTTCGTCAGGCCGCCAACGCTTTCAAACGGATCGCCGTCAAGCTGCTTGATGCCAAGCGAAATACGCTCTTTCTCTGTGTCGACGTCGAGAACCACAGCGGCCACAACCTGACCCTTCTGGTAATCCTGAAGGGCTTCTTCGCCCGAACGGTTCCAGTCGAGGTCGGAAAGGTGGACCATGCCGTCCACGTCTTCGTCGAGGCCAACAAACAGACCGAATTCGGTGATGTTCTTGATCTCGCCTTCAACGCGTGTGCCCTGCGGGAAGCGATCAGCGAATGCTGCCCATGGATTGTCCATGCACTGCTTGAGGCCGAGCGAAATACGACGCTTCACCGGATCCACTTCCAGCACCATCACTTCGACTTCCTGAGAGGTAGAAACGATCTTGCCTGGGTGTACGTTCTTCTTCGTCCAGCTCATTTCGGAAACGTGGACAAGACCTTCAACACCTGGTTCCAGCTCAACAAATGCGCCGTAATCGGTGATGTTGGTCACGCGGCCACGGAAACGGGCCTGCAATGGATACTTGGCATCGACACCTTCCCATGGATCAGCTTCAAGCTGCTTCATGCCAAGTGAGATACGCTGCGTATCCGGGTTGACCTTGATCACCTGGACTTTGACTGTTTCGCCAATGGTCAGCACTTCGCTTGGGTGGTTGACACGGCGCCATGCAATGTCGGTAACGTGCAACAGACCATCGACACCGCCAAGATCGACGAACGCGCCGTAGTCGGTGATGTTCTTCACCACGCCATCGCGTACATCGCCTTCTTTGAGCGTCTCGATCAGTTCCAGGCGCTGTTCAGCACGTGTCTCTTCGAGAACAGCACGACGTGACACAACGATGTTGCCGCGACGCTTGTCCATTTTGAGGATCTGGAATGGCTGTGAGAGGTTGAGAAGCGGTGTGACATCGCGAACAGGGCGAATATCAACCTGGCTACCAGGCAGGAACGCAACAGCGCCATCAAGGTCAACAGTGAAGCCGCCTTTAACGCGACCGAAGATGTGACCGTCAACACGACCGCCATTTTCAAATGCGGTTTCGAGGCGAACCCAGCTTTCCTCACGCTTCGCTTTTTCGCGGCTGAGAACAGCTTCGCCCATCGCATTTTCGATGCGGTCCAGGAACACTTCGACTTCGTCACCCACGACGAGCGCGGCTGGTTTGCCGGGTGTTGCAAATTCTTTAAGTGGGATACGGCCTTCTGTTTTCAGACCGACATCGACAATGGCCAGGTCGTTTTCAATAGCAACAACTTTACCTTTGACGACGGAACCTTCAGCGCCTTCATTAGACGAGAAGCTTTCTTCTAGAAGCGCGGCGAATTCGTCGCGCGTTGGGTTAAGACTATCGACCAAAATTGGTTCTCCTAAATGACTTGTCTATTCCTGCCGACGGTTGGCTCCGACGGTCTAGCTTATGGGTCTGTTTCACGCCCACACGCCTGTTTTGGAAGCGATGATAATGTCCGAAAAAAACCGAAGCCTTATCCAAGCACGAAAGGGGCGTCGTGCATCTTCCCGAAAAAATCGGAAAAACACTTACCCCCGGTGTGTTTCAATAATATCTACGGCACTGCCGAACGCCGTTTCTATAGACAAATTGGACGTATCGAGCAAGTGCGCGTCTTCTGCGGGCTTGAGGGGAGAGGTGGCACGCTCCGTGTCTCTTTTGTCCCGGGCCATCACATCAGCCAGCACTTCCGCTTCGCTCAAGGGGGAGCCCGCCGCCTGGAGCTCCAAAAAGCGCCGTTTTGCGCGGATTTCCGGGCTCGCAGTCACGTAGAGCTTTATATCTGCATCCGGACAGACAACCGTCCCGATGTCACGTCCATCAAGAACGGCGCCAGGATGACGTTGTGCAAACTGTCTCTGTATTACTTTTAGTTGTGCTCTTACCTTTGGTAACGCCGCAATTGTTGCTGCGGCTTCTGCCAATCGGCTTGATCGGATCTCTGGGTCCGATGTCAAATCCAAGTCCAAGCTTTTCGCAATTGCTTCAGCTGAACTCTCGGAATCTAGTGGTACCTGAGCTCGGAGCATCTGTAGCGCGACGGCCCGGTACAATGACCCCGTATCAAGGTAGTCCAGTCCATACTTCTCAGCAAGCATACGCCCAATCGTGCCCTTGCCTGACGCGGCGGGCCCATCAATGGCCAAAACAAATATTTTAGACAAATGCCATCGTTTCCTACAAATTGGAGACCAAATTTATGGATCGTTCCTATTGCATTTTTCACTGGAGGAAAAGCGATTGTCTGTTCTTTCGAATGTTGAGCTGGAGGCGAATCTCAATAGTTCTAGTCCATTTGTGACAACTAATGGCAGCAAGGTGTCGCGCACTGACATTCAAAATCCGATTGAAGCTGCATCAATTCGATTGAGTGTTGGAAAAATATTCCAATTTCGAAAAATGACCGGGGGCGTAGATCTAGTTGAGACCCGCGATCAAGTCATTCTCCACCAAGGAGAAGTCGCATTTGTCCTGACTAATGAAACTGTCGTTCTGGATAATCTACATGTTGGGTTGGTTACTCCGAAATCAGGCGGAGTCGCCGAAAAGGGAATTCTCATTACAAATACTGGTCATGTAGATCCTGGTTACAGTGGGAATCTGCGTTATGCCGTAATTAACATGGGGCAGGAGGACTTTTGTTTACGCCGTGGCGACGTGCTCGTCAAAATTATGATTCTCAGGTTGGGGACAAAAGCAGATCCGGATTGGTCTGCGACCCACGTGCCTATCCCGGACCCCGATGCAAATTCCATAAGGCCTTTGGGCCATGATTTTTTGAATTTGGAAGCTAGGGCAAAACAAATCGCAGAAGCCGCTTCACGCGACATGGTTGCCAAAATATTGCGGGAATGGGGGATACCAACGCTTGCGATGTCGCTTTTGCTGTCTGCAGCATTGGGCGTTGGAGCCTCGTTAGCTACGATCGCCGCTAGTGCTATCGGAACTCCGTAGGACAAAGAAATCATGAATTGGTCCCGCTCTCAAGGCTGGCCCCCAGACGGCGCATCAGGGGCACAAAGTCGGGAAAGCTGGTTGCGATCATATGACCTTCGTCGATTGTGACGGGCTTTTCCGCGCCAAAGCCCATTACAATG
Organism: Rhodobiaceae bacterium; assembly: GCA_002715765.1. Lineage (GTDB taxonomy): Bacteria > Pseudomonadota > Alphaproteobacteria > Parvibaculales > Parvibaculaceae > Mf105b01. Next base: position 5,541 of record PAZY01000057.1, read on the forward strand.
AAGGACATGGCGATCCGGTGATCCATATGTGTGGCGACATGTCCGCCACCGGGTACACGCCCGGCTGTACCCGTGACGGCCATCCCGTCGTCAAATTCCTCCACATGAAGCCCGTTGACCCGCAGGCCCGCAACCGTGGCTGCTACGCGGTCGCTTTCCTTGACGCGCAGCTCTGCCGCACCGCGCATGATGGTTTTGCCTTCCGCATGGGCAGCGGCGACAGCCAGAACGGGGTATTCGTCGATCATTGACGGGGTCCGGTCGAGCGGCACCTCTATGCCTTTGAGCTGGCTGGCGCGAACACGCAGATCTGCCACCGGTTCGCCGCTTTCGTCACGCTGGTTCATCACTTCAATGTCAGCGCCCATTTCCATGAGCGTTGTATAAAGGCCGACCCGGTGCGGGTTCATCATGATACCGGTGACCGTGATGTCTGAGCCTGGCGTGGTGAGTGCCGCAACAACGGGAAAAGCCGCAGAGGACGGGTCCGCGGGGACAATGACCTGGGAGGGGTGAAGTTCCGCCTGTCCCGTAATCCGGACGATTGTGACCCCTTTCGGTCCTTCTTCCACACTGACCTCTGCGCCGAAGGCCCGCAACATCCGTTCGGTATGATCGCGCGTCGCATGCGGTTCGATAACCGTCGTCTGCCCCGGTGCGTTGAGCCCGGCCAGAAGAATGGCTGATTTGACCTGTGCGGAGGCCACAGGGAGCGGATAGGTAATAGGAAGCGGTGTTGCCGCGCCCGTCAGCGTGAGGGGCATCCGCCCGCCTGAACGGGCATGGAAATGGGCCCCCATTTCGGTGAGCGGTGTAATCACCCGCCCCATGGGACGTTTGGAGAGGGAGGCATCGCCGATAAAAGTAGCGGTAATCGGATGGCCGGCCACGAGCCCCATGATCAACCGGGCCCCCGTGCCGGAATTGCCAAAATCAAGAGCTGTTTCAGGCTCTTTAAGGCCACCGACGCCAACCCCTTCGACCGTCCAGTGACCGGGGCCAAGACGCTCTACTTTGGCGCCAAGCGCGCGCATGATCTCCGCCGTGGCGAGCACGTCCTCCCCCTCAAGCAGGCCCGTAATCTCTGTTTTTCCAACGGCCAGTGTGCCGAAAATCAAGGCTCGATGCGAAATCGACTTGTCACCGGGAACGCAGATCGTGCCGGAAAGGGTGCGGGAAGGGAGGGCAGTCAAGCTCATAGCGTCACAATGCGGAGCGGAAATAGCCCCCGAAAGGGCACGCGGCGCCACGCATTTTCCTTAACTTCTGGCCTGTTGGACCGCCAAATGCGGTAAAGGCCCGATTGAAATGCGATTAGGTTTTGACAGGCGCGTTCGTTCGTGGCAATGGGAAATTTAAATCGTCGAATTCTGGGGGTAGCCTTGGTAAGTCAGGACTTGGGAACAAAGCGTGTATGCTCTTCATGCAGCGCAAAGTTCTATGATCTTAATAAAGATCCGATCATTTGCCCGAAATGCGGCTTCGAGGAAGCTGTGAACACCGGCAGAGCAAAACGCAAGACGGCAGAGGCGACCAATGTGGCGCCGGAGCGCAAAAAAGCCGCCGCAGCAGATGAGAGCGCAGATGACGAGAGCGACGAGGAAGACACCTCGCTCGACGCATTAGCTGCGAAGGAAGAGGCGGGCAATAAGGACGATGATGAGGATGATGATTTCCTCGACATCGATGATGACGATGACGACGACACGTTCCTCGATGATGACGAGGAAGATGATGACGACGTCGCTGATCTCATTCCAGGCCTGGATGACGACGACGATTGATCGTCACGACAGCTCTTGTGCGATGGAAACTGCAAATAAGCTGCAAGTTTCACTTGATATTGGGGCGGGACCGACATAGTTTCCGCCCCCACAAGGCAGGGTTCATACGCTGCCTTCCCAAAGATCCCACCTTGCGGATCTGATCTGGTTTCGGGGCCATAGCTCAGTTGGGAGAGCGCTTGCATGGCATGCAAGAGGTCGGCGGTTCGATTCCGCCTGGCTCCACCAAACCTTTCCGAGCAAACTCATGGAATTAGCGGCTCTCTTGAATAGTCTTTATTTCATAAAGGCTTAGCGACCAATTGCGCATCCCTGGTTGTGGAACGAGCGGTAGAGAGAGGCCCATTTGGTGCGTCTTCCGTGAGTTATCTCTGTTTGGGATTTTCAAGACCGTTTCAGCGCATTGCGATGGTCGCTGATGCACGCGCGATGCTTGACTAGTGAGTGATCTGGTCGTCTGGAAGTGCGAAGCCCGCGAGAGTTCGCGGGTTAGTGGGCATGGCGTGATGAGGGTTTCAGTTGAACCCGAGCAGGTCTCTCTGCGCATCCCATTCGGTAGGCATACTTGGAAGGCGGAGCAGCTTTTGACTGGAGAGGTCGCTGGGCTCCTGACCTCTCAGGATTGCAGATGTGATGTCCGGTGCCAGGAAGGTGCATCGGATAGTTCGAGCGACGAGACGCTCATCTACCTTCTCTTTCTCTGCAATCTCCTTGAAGCTTGATCCGGTCTTCATTTGGTCAAACCACATGTGAGCTCGTCCAATCAGTTTGATGAGGGATGTATCCACCGAAGCCGGGTCTGTTGAGCTGTCACTTCGGACGATGAGCTTCTTGCCTTGTCCACATCGTTTCAGTTGGGTTTGGAGCGTGATGATATGGGGAGCGCGATCAGATGCGCTATAGGTCAGCTCAGCTTCTGGATCGCTAGACAGGAATGCTGTGAGTCCGTCTGGGCAGATGTGAAGCTGAAGCTCGTTGGCACCCACGATGACCTGTTTGAGGATTGACTTGAATGTCATCGGTCTCGGCGCTGCATCCATCTCTGTCACGCGGAGTTTTGCGGATGCAAACAGCGCCTTGAGCTGCTCCTGATCGTCAACATCGAGGATTTCTGCCAGTTTTGAGGGAGAAGAGAGCATGTGTTTGACCTCCAACAGGATGACTGTTTCGATCGCGTTGCTTGGGAGTGTGCAGGTGGGATGTCTGTAGTATCGTCGTTTGACGCCATTCTTGTTGGAGTGACTGGGTTTGAAAGGTCGCCCGTCCTCATGGACGAGGATGCCTGCCAATAAGCTCGGCGACTTCGCTCGCGTCTTGTTGAGATTAACGACACGGTTTTTTGCGAGCAGTGCCTGAACCCTGTCCCAGAGGTCCCGGTCTACGATGGCTTCATGCTGCCCGTCATAGATTTTGTCTTTGTGTCTGATCTTCCCAACATAGATGGGATTGCTGAGCAGGCCGTAGAGCGAGCCCCGTGTGAACGGTTTCCCACCCGCTTGGTTCCCCTTCTGCGTTACCCATCGTTTGCTGACAATGCCCGCTTGATCAAGGTGTTCTTTGAGTATCATCGCAGACCCCACTTCGAGATAAGCCTCAAAGATGTATCGCGCCTTGTTGATCTCGTCCGGGTTGGGAATGAGCTTGCGGTCTTTGACGTCATATCCGAGAACAGGCCTTCCCCCCATCCACATCCCCTTCTCTTTGGACGCTTTGAACTTGTCGCGGATACGTTCAGCCGTGACCTCTCGTTCAAACTGAGCGAAGGAGAGCAGGACGTTGAGGGTGAGGCGTCCCATGGAAGACGTGGTATTGAACGCTTGGGTCACCGAGACAAAGGAGACCGAGTGCTTGTCAAACACTTCTACTAGCTTGGCGAAGTCAGCAAGTGACCGGGTGAGGCGATCAACTTTGTAGACAACCACAATATCAATCTGACCTGCTTCGATATCATTCATGAGTTGTTGAAGTCCCGGTCGCTCCATATTGCCGCCTGAGAAGCCGCCATCATCATAAAGAGTATCTAGAGCATTCCATCCTTCATGGGTCTGGCTCATCACATAGGCAGCGCAAGACTCTCTTTGCGCCTGTAGGGAGTTGAAGTCTTGATCCAACCCTTCTTCCGTCGACTTGCGGGTATAGATTGCGCAGCGAAGTTTCTTGGTACTCATGCCGCAGCTCCCCTTCTTTTTGCGCGTAGTCCAAAGAAGGCAGGGCCGTTCCATCTAGCTCCCGTAATCTCTCGAGCTATTTGGGAGAGGCTCTTCCAGGTCTTGTGATTGAACAAGAATCCTTCCTTCGTGACGCGGACTTCATAGTGCCGTCCATTCCACTCGCGCATAAGCACTGTGCCGGGCTTAAGGTCATCGCGCGTTGCCGATACCTTTGGTTTTGACCCCTGTTTCATTGTCTGAACCATGTTATTCACTGCTTCTCGATCTGCGCGTTGCAAACCTCCCTGTTGCTTTGCTTGGCGATGCCATTCAACCGCTAGGTGAAGGAACTCGCTCCGTAGACGTGGCGGTGGGGCACAACCAAAGAGCTTTGTCCAGCGCTCGCGAAGAGTGGTCATGTCAGGAAGTGTTTTGGGTTCAGTTGACGAGGAACTCATTCTGCACATCCGCCTTTGACAGGTGATTTGATCCGGTAGACGCGCCCTCGGTTCAGATCGTTTGCCACATCAATTTTGAGGCCATGCTTGCCGCGCAGCGACCCGCTAATCGCGCCGCGTACCGAGTGGCGTTGCCAGCCCGTCGCCTTCTCTAGATCGTTCAGAGTTGCGCCTCTAGTGCGCTGCAACAAGCGCACCATCTTTCCGAGCTTTGAGTTTGCGGGAATTGGCTGAGTTGCATGCTTGGTATCGGATGCAGCCTTAGCGTGTGGTGTCATGTTTAGAGCTCCAGTTTGGCGGAACACCGGACAATCCGGCGCCCTCACCACCCAGAGCCCCGAGGCCATTTCAGGTCCTTCGAAGCTGCGCCTCTGATGATCAGCGCACGACCATGGATGCTTCCTTTGCGAAGGAAGTCAAATTCAAACCGAATTCTTTTGGAAGCAATGAGCCTAACGGCGGACCTTAGTTGGGCCGTGATCGGAGTGGCCTAGTTGGTGGCAAAGCGCCCCAATTTACTTGCATTGCAACCCAACAATACTACGCTAAACTCAGTGGGTCACTATTGCGGGGTTTGATGTTTATCACGGGCGAAACACTTGACGATGTGATGCTCACGGTCTTTGAGCGGCTCATTCGATCCAGAAATCGCGTAAACCCCACAAAAGGCGACAACCGTGAATTGTTTGGGGTGCTTCTCGAGATTAGACAGCCGCGCGCCAGATTGAGTCGGACTGAAACAAAAGGACGTTTGTTTAGTGCGTTGGGTGAGTTCATCTGGTACCTCGCAGGGTCAGATGAGTTTGCATTCATAGACTACTACATCAAGAACGGATATCAGACCGACGACGGAAAATCAGTGTTTGGTGCGTACGGTCCCAGGATTTTTGGTTTGCGTGGCGTGGACCAATTCTCTGAGATACTCCAATTGTTGGGGCGGAATAGCGAGAGCAGAAAGGCTGTGCTGCAGTTGTACAGCGCGGAGGACCTTAAATTTCCGCCGCGGGATGTGCCTTGCACCTGTACATTACAGTTTGTCGTCCGGCGAAAACATCTGAACCTAATGGTCAGTATGCGTTCGAATGATGCCTACAAAGGTCTCCCACATGATGTGTTTGCTTTTACGATGCTACAAGAGATTGTGGCTCGGTGCCTTGGGGTTGGTTTGGGTAACTACAAGCACTCAGTTGGAAGTCTGCACCTATACGATGATGATGTCCGGAAAGCCCAAGATTATATATCGGAGGGGTGGCAAAGTGCTCTGATGATGCCACCGATGCCTGACGGTGACCCAATGGATGCAGTCACGAAATTGGTGCAAGCTGAGGAAAAAATCAGGCGCAGTGAACCTGTTGATGTAGAGCAACTGCCTTTACCGGAGTATTGGAAGGACATGGCGCGGTTACTTCAGATCTTCGCACTTACGAAGGGGATTGCACCTCTAAGCATGGCGAGGAAGCGCAAGATTGTCAGAATCATCAAGGATAACATGAGCAACAAGTTTTATGACGGCTACATTCAATTGAGAGAGCAACGTCTTTCTCCGGCCGAGAAACCAGCGCAGATGCGACTTGGGGATCCTGATGAGATACGGTGAAGACAAACGTGACCAACTTAAAAGTGGTCTTTCCTCTTACTCCTTGAATATAGAGGCCCTACCTGGTGTCCAGACAGAGGTGCGTCTCTCGACATATGTTGATCAGTTGATAGATAGCCTACGTCGTGTTCATTATGTTCAGAAGATTTCAAAGATGGATCATGACCATCGGCGCAAAGATCCATCTGATCCGATGTTTGATCCGCTCAAAGCTGCCATTTTGCAGCACCGGGAAGGGAACGTTGACGAAGCGTTTTGGCTGGTTTTTCTGGCGACGCATTTTGGTAGGCACGTGGTTGATGGTTGGCGTCTAGCTCGCGATATATATGGCAAGTATGGAGCCGCCGGAACCTGGAGCTGGAACAGCATGAGCGTCGATCCGGAGGGTGTTTCTGTTTGGCTAACTGAAGTTGAAGACGAGTTGCAAAAAGATGGAGTCAATCGACGTTTCGGGAATCATAGGAAGTATGAAACGCTAAAGACGTCTTCTGCCAGAGGTACTGGAAAGGTATTGGAGAGCTATGTGCGTTGGGTTGGGCAGAACCGAGGGCATGAATTACTATTGAGTGAAGTCCAAGGCGATGGGCAGCAAGATCCGGGAGCGCTTTTCGACACACTGTATTCACAGATGGGTCAGGTAGTGTCATTTGGGCGCACTGGAAGGTTCGATTACCTAACTATGTTGGGAAAGATTGGGCTGACGGATATTGAACCAAGAATACCCTATCTCGCGGGCGCAACGGGTCCATTAAGGGGGGCTAGGCTCTTGCTAGATAACAATCCGACTAGCTCAACGAGCGCTGCTGTACTAAACGAGAAGATACGACAGCTCGGTTTGCACCTCGAAGTTGGTATGCAAGTTATGGAAGACTCTTTGTGCAATTGGCAAAAAAGTCCAGAAACCTTCATCCACTTTGGTGGTTGAATGGCTCTAGTGTATACTGATACTTCTCTTGAGGTAGTTAAGCCGATTTCTCTCAAGATGCCCCAAGTGTTGGAGTTGGCCAACTACGATGCCTGGAGAAACCCCTATTTTGCTTGCAAAACGTATTATCGTTTTGAAGTTCTTGCCAAGGGCTAGAAGCTCCTCACGGAACTCGACAGGTATAAGAATGTCTTGAGAAAACCGGTTGGCTTCAGCCTCTTCATCGTTAGTTTGTAATTCTGCAGAATCTACAAAAAGCGCAGATTGATCGTGAAGCAAAAGGTGTCCCGCTTCGTGAAAAAAGGTAAACCAGAAATGGTCGTCTGTCCGGTGCCTGTAGCTGAGTAACAGCATCGCACGTGATTCAGAAAGCATTCTTGTCGCACCACTTGCTCTGCAGCCTCGGGGGGCTTCAACCATTGCAAATGCAACTCCGCAATCTGAGCATATTTCTTGCATTTGCATAACAACTCCAGAACCGAACTTCCGCCGGCTGAGCTGACGAAGGTCGTTAAGGCGTAGTCTTAATTTTTCTGGATCCCAGCTATTGCACTGCATTCCACCAGCCTTGATTTCACCACAGCGCAACCAAGCAGCTACTGCACCGTCGTTGGATTGAAAGGTTGGCGAAGTGCGAAACGCTGCGGCCCTTGCCAAAGTGCCGTAGGTAGTATTCCATTCTGTCACGCTCGAAACGTCAAAGAAGTCTAGGCACTCTTGGATCTGGTCGTTCTTACTTTCCTTCTTCTTTATCCAGCCATGCTTAGTAAGGTCATTGACTGGAATCAGGCGCAGCCACTCTGTCTTCAGTTCTGCGTCGCGTCGCAAGTCTGCCCGCGCAATATCTTCCCTATACTGAGCTTCTCTTGTGAGCCAGAATCGGATGGATCCGCCCAATATTTGATTCAGGCGTTTTGCCATTGGTAGGTCAATTCCAGTTTCTCCGGACATCAACCGTTCTAGCTCCGCTTTAGAGGCGTGAAGCATTTCACAAAAATTGTGAGCTGAGATGCCTTGCGCCTTCAGGCGGGTCTCAATACTTTCGCCCGGTGGTGATGACCATGCCGGTTGGAAATCAGCGTTATCTGCCATCTTGCGCTACCCCCATTACCTTGATTCTTTGAACCAACGACCAATCGGTTTCGCCCAGTTCATTTCGAGGTATCGATACATGATTTGCCCGTAGGTTCAAAACATAGCCATCATCCAAAGCAACCGAGGCTTCACGAGAGTCGGTAGTTCCATCGAATTGTACTTCGATCATGTCATGCAGCGTTACCGCTGCGCGCAGATCAGCCAATACGTGCCTGAGTGCTGCCGCGCCCGCTTTGCCTATTGTACTTTGTGCTTTGGTTTGGTTTGCACACAGTGCTCTCAACGCCTTTGTCTTGAAAGCTAATTCCAAGCATCCTCACTGACCACAGCTGTCTTCTTCGCAGAACCGAGTTCGAATCATCTCAGTCTTGTAGAATAGCGATTCTACCAGATCAAGCTAGCTTGATATCCAAAGCGCTGTCTCGGACTGTGGAATTTGCCTCAAACACGCATAATCCCCAATTATCGATACCTCGCAGCTAACGTCCTTTTTCAGCGCACCTTGCTGTGCAACCAAGACTTCACTTCCTTCTGAAATCCCATTATCACTGTTCATGGAGCCGTGACGCGCGGTTCTGGGGTGTCGTAACCCCACTCTACCGGTATGGCATCGGCCGATACGATGCCATCTCCTTGACCTTTGCGGTCGGGGAGCCTGCGGCGTATGTCCAGGCTCTCCGGAGCTAAAGGCCGTAGGAACCGTGTAGAGCGGTTTACGAACTCCCCGATCACCAGGATCAAGAGGCCAGTTTGCGGTGGGCGCACCGCAAGCCAGGGCTGATAGGGAGAAATTTCATGCAAGCAGAAACAGGCGCAAACATCGGCAAGTTTCTTGTAACTGCGCTCGTGTTAGCGGTTTTCGCCATGGCGGGTTGGAGTTATTACGATAAGAGGAATAAGCCCGGTTACATGGGTGATCTCAGCACCGAACTGCAGCTGGAAATTGAAATTGAACGCAAGCTTGCCGATATAGCGATTGCCAATATA
>PAZY01000058.1 GCA_002715765.1 Rhodobiaceae bacterium
ATCAGCTCTTCCGCCATGCCCATCTGGCAGCAGATACGTTCGTGCTGATGTACTTCGTAGCTTGCTTTAGAGAGAACACCCACGCGCACGATTGCGATCTCCCGCAAAACAGGGTCGAGCTCCGCTGCGCCGAGAAGGTGATTGCCCAGCCCGATAAAGCGTTTCAACAGCCCGCCGGAATGACCCATCATGCGGAAAATGTTCAGCGGTGGCAGCTTGTCCAGCGTTTCTTTGGTTACTGTGTCGGCGTTTGCCGCGTCGAAATAAGGTATACGTGCCACGTTTGTTTTCTCCCCGATGACCGTAAGGTCATTTATGTCCGGCCTGATAGCCGGATATCCGGTCTAGCGCCGGTTGATGTCCTGTTGAAAGTCAGACTAAAGGCTGAATTCCGGCCTGCCTAGAGGGAAGATGTTTTCCTTCTTGCATAGTCGCGCTAGTCTGGCTGTCAAAAGCGTGCCAGCGCGGGAGTGACGCTGGCATCAGAAGGCCGAAGTGCCCGTATTTTCAGAAAATGGGAGGAATGATGATCGACTTCGATCAGATTAAGTGTGTCGCCGACATCACGCGACATCAGGCCAAGGTTATTCCAGATGCAATTGCGCAGGTTTTTGAAGGGAAGGAAACCAGCTTTGCAACGTTGCATGCGCAATCCAACCAGGTTGCGCAAGGGCTGATTGCCGATGGCTGTCAGCCGGGCGCACGGATTGGTTTTCTGGGCAAGGGCTCAGACCGCTATTTCCAGATGCTGCACGGGGCGTTTAAAGCCGGCAGTGTGGTTGTCGGCATTAACTGGCGTCTGGCTGGCCCGGAAGTAACGTATGTTCTCAATGACAGTCAGACCGAGATTATTTTTGTCGGTGCCGAGTTTTACGAACTCGTGGAGACGGTGCTCGCGGATAGCCCGTCTGTGCGGAAAGTTATCGCGCTAGATGGCGGGCATGCAAGCTGGGAGTCTTTTGACGAATGGCGAGACAAGTTCCCGGCGGAGGACCCTCAGCTTCCGCAGTCTGGTGATGATGATGTGATCCAGCTCTATACAAGTGGTACGACGGGCCATCCGAAAGGTGTTCAGCTGACGAATGATAATTATCTGTCGGTTTTCCATCAGGGGGCTGCTGCGGGGTGGGCTGATTGGGAGCGAGGGGATGTCAATCTTGTTTGCATGCCGCTGTTTCATGTTGCCGGCGTTAATATTGGTCTGATCGGGAACGCGCAAGGGTGCAAGAATATTATTCTGAAAGATGTGGACCCGAGCGTCATTCTGTCCCTCATTCAGGACTACCGTATCAATATTGCCTTCATGGTGCCGGCGGTTATTCTGATGATGTTGCAGGCGCCGACGATTGAAACGGCAGACCTTTCCAGTCTCAAGCAGGTGATTTATGGCGCGTCTCCGATTGCGGAAGATGTGTTGCGCCGGGCACAGGACCGTTTCGGCTGTGATTTTATTCAGGTCTACGGGCTTACCGAGACGACGGGCGCTGGTACCTATCTGCCACCGGAGGCGCACGACCCTGCACGGGGGAAGCTGCGATCCTGTGGTTTGCCTAATCCTGGTATGGAAGTCGCTATTATCGGAGATGATGGACAACCGGTTGCGCAAGGTGCGGTTGGCGAGATCATGATCCGCGGTGGTGCCATTATGAAAGCGTATTGGAACCGGGCAGATGCGACGGCCGAAGCGATTGATGCGGATGGCTGGTTCAAGACGGGGGATGCCGGATACCTGGATGAGGAAGGGTATGTTTATATTCACGACCGGGTGAAAGATATGATCGTCTCCGGTGGTGAAAATATCTACCCGGCGGAAGTTGAGAATGCTCTTTTTGGTCATCCAAGCGTTGCGGATGCTGCCGTGATCGGGGTGCCTGATGACAGGTGGGGTGAAGCGGTGAAGGCCATCATCGTTCGCAAGCCGGGCGAGGCAGCGGATGCGGGGGCGATTATCCAGTGGGCGAAAACACAGATCGCCGGTTACAAGGTGCCGAAGTCGATTGATTTTATTGACGCACTCCCCCGCAATCCGTCGGGCAAAATTCTGCGGCGTGAGTTGCGGGAGCCATATTGGGCGGGGCGCGACCGGAAGGTAAACTGATGAAAATGGCTGCTTCGGAAATTGTTGCTTTCTGGTTGCAAGCCGGACCGGCCAAATGGTTTGAGAAAGACCCGGCATTTGATGAAACGATCCGGGCGCGGTTTCTGACGTATGTGGAAGCCGCGCTTGGCGGCCAGTTGGGCGAATGGATGGAAAGCGATCAGGGTGCTCTCGCGCTTGTTCTGGTACTAGACCAGTTTACGCGGAATATCTGGCGTGAGGATGCAAGAGCCTTTAGCGGGGATGAGATTGCGCTTGCCTGCGCTCAGGACGCGATTGGGCAGGGGGTGGACCTGCGGTTGAGCGAGGTTGAGCGTCGCTGGCTCTACATGCCCTTTATGCATTCTGAGCGGCTGGAGGCCCAGAAGGCGGGGATGGTGTATTTTTCAACGCGTCTGGACGATCCGAACACGTTGGCCTACGCGCAGCTTCATCTGGATATTGCTGAACGCTTCGGGCGTTTCCCACATCGCAATCAGCTTTTGGGGCGGGAGACAAGTGAAGCAGAGCAGGCGTTTCTGGATGACGGTGGTTTCAAGGGGTAGAAACAAAAAGAGGCGCCGTCAGGGCGCCTCTTTTCATCCTGAATGATGGTTAGCAGATCAGGCGGCCCGTACCTTCGTCAGGAACTCGTCGACAGCTGCTTTGAGGTGGTCTGCCTGGCCGGCCAGCTCTCCGGCCGCGCTTTGTACCTGCGTTGCGGCGCTGGCACTTTCGTTGGCGGCAGCGGTAACGCCTGTAATGTTGGCTGCGACTTCACCGGAACTTGCTGCGGCTTGCTGCACATTGGTTGAGATTTCAACCGTTGCTTCCTGCTGCTGATCGATGGAGGCTGCGATAGCCTGAGAAATTTCCGAAATTTCAGCAACTGTTACGGTCACATCACGGATGGCTGTGACCGCATCATTGGTGGAGCTCTGTACAGCCGAAATCTGCTGGCTGATTTGCTCCGTTGCGCGGGCCGTCTGGTTGGCAAGTTCTTTCACTTCCGAAGCGACGACCGCGAACCCTTTACCGGCCTCTCCGGCGCGTGCGGCCTCGATGGTTGCGTTCAGAGCCAGCAAGTTGGTTTGTTCGGCTACGTCCTGAATGAGTGTCACAACTTCGCTGATCTGGCGTGCGGCCTCGGACAGGCCTTCAATGCGATTGTTGGCATCGCTTGCTGTGTCTGTGGCGCGCTGGGTGATCTGTGTGGATTGCGAAACCTGCCGACGGATTTCCTGGATCGAACTGGAGAGTTCTTCCGCGGCACCGGCGACTGTTTGTACGTTTGTGCTTGCTTCCTCTGATGCTGCAGCGACGGCGGTTGACTTCATGTTGGTCGTTTCAGCCGTTGATGTCATTGCCGAGGCCGTATGCTCCATCTCTTCAGCTGCGGCGCTTACTGTTGCCAGCATCTGTTTCATATTGTCATCGAAGCCTTTGATGAGGTCTTCGATTTCTGCGGTACGGCGTTCCTTGGCTTTCTGTTCTTCTGCTTGTGCAGCTTCAAGCTCCCGGCGCTCAATGGCGTTCTGACGGAATACTTCAACGGCTCGGGTCATGTCGCCGATCTCGTCGTGGCGATCTTTTCCTTGCAGATCCAGTTCAGTATTGCCGGAGGCGAGCTCCTTCATGGCGTCTGTTGTTGCGCTGATTGGTGAGGAAATCTGGCGCGCGAGGAAATAGCCCGCGGCAGAGATCGCGGCAATCAGCGCGAGCGCGATTGCGAGCATGATGTTTCGCATGGAGACGAGGGCTTCATTGACTTCGTCTTCGGATATTTGCGCGAGAATGGCCCAGCGTGTGCCGTGGAACTCCACAGCTTCTGCGTAGGTGCGGGTTTCATGCCCTACATGGCTGAGGCTTCCGCTGGATGTTGCGTGCTGATTTCCATTGAAGATGGATGTCAGGGCATCGTTCTGAACGGATGTTTTCAGGAGGGTTGATGTTTCGGACAGGCGTGAGTCCGCGCGCATCAGGCCATCTGTGCCGACCAGGAGCATTTCACCGGTTTCGCCAAGCCCTTCGGCTGACTGCATGAAATTATTGATGATACCGATAGGCATCTGGAAGGCAATTACGCCAACACGGGCGCCGTCGCTGTTGATTACCGGGCGGGCGATGAAGCTGGCCGGCGCGTCGGCACTGGGGGCGTAGGGGCGGAAATCCGTAAACGCAATGCTGCCAGCACCTGGTGCGTTCGCAACGGCTTTGAAAACGGTACCCAGATCGGATTCTTTCCATTGTCCTGAGAGAACGTTGGTGGCGTAGTCGAGCTCTTTGAAGACTGAATAGACAACATTGCCCTTCATGTCGAAGAGGAAAATATCGTAGTAGCCACGTTCGTTCAGGAAGGTTCTGATCCATGGGTGGTATTTACGGTGAACGTTGGAATAGTAAGAACCGTCATTCGCATAGTCGAGAAGATGTTTCTCTCCGACACCGTTTGGATTGCCGCTGATGTAGGCGCGTTGCAGGTAGGATTGCGGGTTTTCGTCGCGAAAGACGTCCCAGGCCTGCTCAAAGTTTTCCAACGCATCCGCGATGAGCGGGTTTGTGGACATGATCTCGAGGTCTTGCTCGATCGTTGTCAGATATTTTGTGAACGAGGATTGTCGTGCACTCAAGGCCGCTTCAAACCTTGCGTCTGTAGCCTGATCAAGAGATGACGCAGCGCGCCAGTAGCTTGATAGTCCGACACCCAACGCCATTACTATGGAACACCCTACAATGATCGCTGGCAGTTTCTCTGCGATCTTGAGACGTTTCAGACGCTCAATCATGTCTATCCCCATCCAAATGAAACCTGAACTCAACTTCAGGTAGAAATCCCAACGCTTCCTTCGTAGGTGAAATCCATTAAATTTGACTAAAGTTTTGGCAAAATAGGTATTTTTTTGGGGCATAAAGCAGAAAAACAAACCTAAAGTCTGTGTCTTTAAAGTTGTATGTGATTCTCATTTTGAGGGCGCCGGCTCATTAGATTTGTTGAAGCAAAGCTCTAGCTCCGCGATACTCTGCCGCTTAAATCAAAGAGAGGCCCATTGCGTGACCCAAACGACGACCCCCACGACAACACTTCCTGCAACCCTTGATCCGCAGGTTAGAACCCTGCTCGAAATGCTGGCGCAGGCAGACGGTACGCCGATTTCAGACATGGCCCCGACAGATGCCCGTGCCATGTATCTGGCCATGAAGGACGCTTATGAGGTTTCGATCGGGAAGGTGGAGGACCTGACCATTCCGGGGCCGGGTGGCGAGATTGCGCTCCGGCTATATACGCCTGTTGCGGCCGGGGGCGGGGCTTTGCCGGCACTCGTCTTTTTTCATGGGGGTGGATGGGTTATCGGTGATCTGGATACCCACGACGCGCTTTGTCGGACACTGGCGAATGAGAGCGGCTGCAAGGTTGTCGCTGTTGATTACCGTCTGGCGCCCGAACACCGGTGTCCTGCGGCCGTTGAAGATGCTTATGCTGCGATATGCTGGGTGGAAAAAGCGGGTGCGTCGCACGGGATTGACGTGAATGCGATTGGCGTGGCGGGAGATTCTGCCGGTGGCAATCTGGCGGCGGTTGTCTGTCAGATGGCCAAGGCAAAAAAAGGGCCGGATATTCGTCATCAATTGTTGATCTATCCAGTGACGGATACCAAGACAGATACACCATCCTATCAGGCCTTCGGGGAAGGCTTCTTTTTGGAGAAGCGGACAATGGAATGGTTTATCGACCATTATGTCGGACCCGATGGTGATCGTGCGGACCCTGTGGTTGCTCCGTTGAACGCAGAAAATCTGAAGGGCCTGCCGCCTGCTTATGTGGTGACGGCGGGTCATGATGTTCTGAAAGACGAGGGTGCTGCGTATGCCCGGCGCTTGGAAGAAGCGGGTGTCGATGTGACCTATGTCGAGTGCGCGGGCATGATCCATGGCTTTTTTAATATAAAAGCGATGGTGGAGGCTGCACGTGGGGACGTCGCGCGGGCGGCCAAGGCGGTTGCCGAGGCGCTTGCGTAAGCACACAAATTCCTCTAACTGATTGTTTCGTCATACTTGATGATGCATAAGGGTTTTCTATGACTGTTCCGTCCCTGCCGTCCGTTCATCCATTCTCCGGCCTTGATGTCCCCCACCATGTGGCTGCTCTGGCGCAGCATCGTGGTTCGCATCCGTTCCTTGTGTGGGAACCGTTTGAAGGAGAAGGGAAAACCTGGAGCTATGCGGCCTTTTACAATGATGTCCGGCAGATTGCAGCGGGGTTGCAGGCACGGGGTGTGAAGAAGGGAGAGCGGGTTCTTATTCACCTCGACAATTGTCCTGAGAGCATTCTGGCCTGGTATGCGTGTGCACATCTTGGTGCCGTCGCTGTCACCACGAATGCGCGTTCGGTTTTGGCAGAACTTGCATACTATGCCGAAAATGCAGAGGTGGTGGGTGCTATTACGCAGCCCAAATTTGCAGCACTTGTGAAAGAGGCTTGCGCTGGCCTTCGGTGGCTTGTGGTGACGGAAACCGATAATGGGGACGCACCCAGCGGTGGGGAGACTTTTGTCGAGGGGACCTGTTTTTCTTCGCTTTATGGCGATGTTGATGCGGTACCGTTGCGCGCGGTGGAGCCGTTCCTGCCTGTGGGTGTGCAGTATACGTCGGGCACGACGTCGCGACCCAAAGGTGTTGTCTGGACCCACGCGAACGCCTTGTGGGGCGGCAAGCTTTGCGCGGCGCACGAGACATTGACGCCTGACGACGTACACCTTGTCTACCTGCCTCTTTTCCATACGAATGCGCAATCCTATTCTGTACTGGCATCGTTGTGGGTTGGCGCGACGATTGTGGTGCAGCCTCGCTTTTCGGCATCGCGTTTCTGGCCTGTGTCTCTCAAACACAAATGTACCTGGACCAGCATGGTACCGTTCTGTTTGAAGGCATTGATGGCGCAGGACGTGCCTGCGGATCATTTCTATCGTCTGTGGGGGAACGGGGTGGCGAACCTGCCAACGGACGCGCATTTTGGCGTTACGACGATGGGCTGGTGGGGGATGACCGAGACGATTACCCACGGGACCGTCTCCAATCCTTATGACAAGACGCCGCCGCCTATGACGATGGGTAAGCCTGCCGTGGGGTACGAGATTGCCGTTACGCGTGATGATGGAACGCCCGTCGCACCCGGCGAGACCGGTAATCTATTGATCAAGGGTATTCCCGGTCTGTCCCTCTTCCTGGAGTATCTCAATAACCCCAAAGCCACGGCTGAAAGTTTTGATGCTGATGGCTATTTCATCACAGGTGACAAGGTCACGCTGCTGGAGAACGGTTTCCTGCAGTTTGCGGATCGTGACAAGGATATGCTCAAAGTCGGTGGGGAGAATGTTGCTGCTTCCGAAGTTGAACGCGTGATTATGACAGTGCCGGGCATCGCAGAATGCGCCGTGGTCGCCAAGAAAGACCCGATGCTCGACGAGGTGCCTGTTGCGTTTCTCCTTGTACCGGGTGGTGAGGCATCGGCGCCCGCTGGGCTTGCTGATCAGGTGGTTACCGCCTGCACGCGGGAACTTGCCAACTTCAAGGTCCCGCGCGAGATTTTTATTGTGGATGCGCTGCCCCGCTCGACCCTGGAGAAGATCGCGAAAGCTGAGCTGCGGAAGCGCCTCGACTAGGTCGGGCAATGACTAGGTCGAGCAATGACTAGGGGAGCAACTTGCCCGGGTTCATAATGCCCTTTGGATCCAGCTTTTCCTTTAGTGTGCGCAGCAGGGAAAGACCCATAGACCCCTTCTCTTCTTCCATCCATGGCGTGTGGTCTGTCCCTACGCCGTGATGGTGGCTGATGGTCCCGCCATTGGCCAGGATCGCATCTGAAGCCGCACGCTTGATTTTCTGCCACTGACCAACTTCGTCTTTCAGATCTCTGGGGAAGACAAAGGTGAAATAGAGGCTTGCCCCGTCCGGATAGGAATGGCCGACATGCCCCATGACAATGCCTTTGGCCGCAGGTTCCGCCTTGGTGTCTTCGATGGCCGCCTCAATGGCGCTTGTCACTTTCTGATGCAGGTTCATGATGTTGGACCAGTGGGTTGATGTCTCCAGTGTGTCGATGCCGACACCACGGTCCATCATCGGGTCGCGTGCATAAGGTGAGTTAAAGCGGCCATGATACCATTTGTCACCCGCACCGGAACCAATGGCGAGGGCGCCGCCTTTTTTGCAGATAGCTTCTGTTCGCTCTCTGGCCCAGCTTACTGTTTCCTTTTCCCCCTCAATACCGATCAGCATCAGGCAGGGATTGTCAGCCAGGCCTTTCCACTTCAGAAAAAGATTCTGGAGTTTGGATTTCAGACCACCAGCACCGGTTGCCGAGAAGGCCTGGAAAAAATAGGTCTCAGGCGCGTCTGACAGGCGAACCATAGCGACGGGAATACCTGCATGGTTGATTTCGCGCGCGACGTCGACACCGGCCTCGAAGTTTTTAAAGAGATAACCGCGATAGTCTTTCGCCGCAGGTATTGCGTGGATTTTGACCGTCGCGTCGCAAATGATGCCGAGCGTACCTTCTGACCCTGCAACAATCTGATTGAGGTTCGGCCCTGCGGCGGACGCGGGGGTCTCCTCTGTGGACCATGTGCCGGCAGGTGTGGCCAACCGGGTTGATACCAGCCATTTCTCAGCCTTGCCATAGCGGTTTGACTGTTGTCCCGCCCCGCGTGCGGCGACCCAGCCGCCGAGAGTAGAGAACTGGAAGCTCTGGGGATAATGCCCAAGGGTCAACCCTTGTGCCTGGAGTTTTTCTTCGAGTGCGGGGCCATAAATGCCAGCTTCGATACGGGCTGTCATGGAGACGCGGTCGATTTCCAGGATCTTGTCCATCAGCGTGGTATCGATGGTGACGAGCTTGTCTTCGGCATTTCTTGCGTGTGCGTTCACGCCGCCGACGACAGAGGAACCGCCGCCAAAAGGTACGATGGCAATATTTCTGTCCGCGCACAGGGTGATGAGCTGCTGCACCTCGGCGCTGGAGCGCGGATAGATGACGCCATCCGGGGCGACGGCCAGGTCTCCGGCGCGCACGTAAAGCAGGTCATGATAGGATTTGCCGCGCGCGTGGAAAGCGCGTTCATAATCGTCTGTACGAACCTGATTGTTGCCAACGATTTTTTCAAAGCTCTCAATGTCGTCCGCTGAGAGGTGGCAAGGTGTCAGGGTAATGTCTGACAGGCGTTTTGCCGGTGTGGAAGGCAAAACGGACAATCCAAGGGTCTCGCGAATCCAGCCCCATTGAGGTGCGCCGTCTGGTAAGGGATTGTCCTGCTTTGCAGGGCCCCAACCATTCCATCTCAGTGTCTGGCGGTCGATTGTCATGGGAAATCCTTTCAGCGGTAGGCTGTCTTGCAAGCGCTAGAGGCGCAGTGTGAGTGCATTGGTGAGAATGTCGAAACGGGCGGGCAGGCGTCCCGGCGCTTCCCCGTCAATATCCAGAAGGACGGGTTTTGCATTGATCGGTTCCGTCTCAACCCAACTTGCGCGGGTTTCGATGACTTTTTCATTGTGGATATGAGAGCCATCATAAAGCGAGCCTGACCCGCTTGCGAGGTCGCGAATGCCCATGTCTTTCATAATGATGAGATCAAACAGGCCGTCATCAACCAGAGCATTGGGGGCCATCATCATGCCCCCGCCGAAGAAGCGGCCGTTGGCGATAGCCGCCGTGCTGACATTGAGCACTTCATCAAAGCCCTGATCGGTGCGAATGCGCACAGGCTGTGGCTTGTAGCGCATCAGGGCTTTGAACGATGCCCATTGATAGGCGAAGCCGCCGCCGAAAATCTTTGAGAAACTGGTTTTGTTGATGGCGCGGTCGACCGCGCCTGAGAGGCCGAAACTTGCGATATTGTTGAAGTAGCGGGTGAGGCGCTTTCCTTCATCTGTCTCGAAGCTAAGGCGGCCTATGTCCACCGTGCGCGTCGTGCCCGTGGCCATGCGGGCAATACAGGCTTGCCGTTCTGCCGCCAGATCAAAGCTTTTGCGGAAGTCCCCACCGGTGCCGGTATTTAAAAGCCCAAGTTGCACCGATGAAGGTGTGCCGCCTGCCAGCATAATGCCGTTGACGGTTTCGCTGATGGTGCCGTCGCCACCAACAGCGATCAGGAGTTCTGCCCCTGCATCGAGGGCCTTGCGGGTCAACAGCGCGGCTGGCAGATGTTCGGGACGCGCCGGGCCGTCCGTGAAATAGGGGGTAACGGGGCCGAGCACGGCTTCCAGCTCCCGCTGGATGGTCGGCCAGTCACGGCCCGTGCGACCGCCACCTGATGCAGGATTGATGATCGCAGCAACGGACCTTATCGGCGTGGGGGTGTCGGGTCTGCTCATTTTCTGGCATCAAGGGTGAGGAACCCTTGCTCCAGTTCAGCAATCTGGCTTGTACGCGTTGCATCGTCCCAGCCAAGCTCGCGCGCCATAAGTGCAGCTGCGGCTTCTACAGCTTCCTTGCCCGGGTGTCCGGTTGTCCCCAGGCCGGTTCTGCGCATCACGGCATCCGACAAGGTGCAGGCCATTTCGTGGCGCACGGCGTGAACAATCTGCACCCCGAGATCAGCTGTTGTTGTGCTGAGTGGCTTAAGCAGGTCTGCCTCTTCGCCCTGACGTTCCCGCGCGGTGGCGAGAACTGCCTCGTAGCGGCTACCGTGATAGCGGGTAAGGTTCTCCACAATTTCCGGGTTCAGATCCGCGTGTGCTTTTTTTGCCTGGTCCACGAAAGGTTTGAAACGACCGGTCGCCCCGCCATAGAGCGGTACGTCCTGTGTTGCGGGGGCATGCCGCAGGTTCAGTTTTGTGGTGACCACGTTGACCACTTGTTCGGCCAGATGTCGTGATGTTGTCCATTTCCCACCCATGGCGGAAAGAAAACCCTGGATGCCGTTCAGCTCTGCATGGTCGATGATCTCTGCGGCACGACTGGCATTATAGCTGTCTGCATCATCCTCATCGTCCTGTGGTGTCGTATCAACAAGAGGGCGGATGCCGACATAGAAGTGCTCAACGTCGTCGCGAGTCAGATTGAGGCCTGGCAAACCATCATTCACAACGACCAGGAAATCTTTAATGTCCTGCTCGCTGACGCCCACTTCATCAGGTGCCCCGTCAAATACGGTATCTGTTGTGCCGAGGATGGTTTTGTCCCGCCACGGAATAACAAAAAAATGGCCGCCAATCTTGGACTGGACGGCGAGCGCATGTTTGTCTGAGAGTGCGCGTGTGATGAGGTGAATGCCTTTAGACCGGATCAAACGACGAGAGGGTTTTCCGTTTTCAGACAGGCCCAGCATGATATCGGCCCAGGGGCCTGCAGCGTTGACTGTCAGTTTGCCTTTAATCTCGTGGGTCGTCCCATTGAGCGTGTCTTTGACGGTCACTCCTTTAATGGTTTTCCCGTCATCGCTTTTGACGAAACCATCGACTTTGGCATAGTTTGCCGCGTCTGCACCTTTTTCTACAGCACCCAGAATGAATTCCAGGCAAAGGCGCTCTGGTGCAAACATCTGACAATCATAATAGATTTTTGCTCCGGTCAGCCCTTCAGGACGTAGAGAGGGCATCAGTTTCAATGCCTCTTCGCGCGAGATGCTTTTGTAAGCCGGAATTTTTTTGTCCGGGTCATCCAGCCGGTTGCGATCAAAGGCAAGCCAGTCATACATGGTCAGACCTACGGCCAGCACCAGGCCACCTTTCAGCCCATGCCCATAGGTTGGCAGGATGAAGGGGAGGGGATCAACCATGTGGGGCGCATTCTGCTCCCAGATGCGGCGCTCGCGCAGGCTTTCGCGCACCAGGCTGATCTCGCCGTTCACCAGATAGCGCAGTCCGCCATGTATCAGCTTGGATGAGCCGGCGGTTGTCGCGTGGGCGAAATCGTCTTTCTCCAGCAGTGCGACTTTCAGGCCCCGCAAGCTCGCGTCCCATGCGATGGAGGCGCCAGATATGCCACCCCCCACCACAATCAGATCATAGTTTGTCTGGCTCATGGAATGGAGGTTGCGCTGCATATTGTCCTGCCGGGAAAACTGAAAATTGAGAGGTCGCGCCGGATGGCAGAGCCTGTCTGACGCGGGGTAAGCCTCATGTTGTCGCGCGTCAGGCCCTTGTTTGCAAGCCGTTTTGTTTCATCCGCCATTCCAGATGCGAGAGCCGGTCCTGACCGAAAAAAGGTTCGCCTTCAAAGACCATGAGAGGGACCCCCCAGTGGCCTGCTACTTTCTGCGCGGCCTCGTTGCTGGCGATAATGGTCTCGTAATGCTCCGGGTTGGCTTTGATCTTCTGATCCAGCGTGGCGAGGTCGAGCCCTGCGCGATTGACGGCGTTTTCCAGATGATCTCCTTCATTCCAGCCCTTCACCCCGCCGAAAATGATGCTGCTGACTTCATCGAGGAAGGCGAGCCCTTTGCCTTCTTCGGTTGCCGCGCATCCAAGCCGTGTGAGGCGGTGAATATAGGGTTGTTCTTTCGGAACATTACCAGAGGCTATGTCCATCTGGACCGGGTCTGGTGAGGGCCAGGCATAGGGCAGCCCCTCCATCTGGGCGACGCGAACTGTATCTTTCAGGAGGTAGGGTGGCCACATGGGGTTGACCGTCTTGAAAAAGCCGTCCAGCCGTACAGCGATCGGGTAGACGGGACGGACGTTCACCTTCAGTTTGAAGGCTTTTTCCATGGCGACGATCCGCTTTGTAGCAAGATAGGAATAGGGGGAGCGGAAGGACCAGAATAGATCGAATTCCAATGAATTGCTGTCGGACATGGGGTGTTCCCTCTCGTTTTCTGTCATTTTGTTGGCAGACAAGGTCAGGCTTTTGGCGGGCCTTTGCAAGAGCTTTGGAAGCCCTGCTAAGCTCTCTCCAATAGAATTGAACAGATGAGGGAGGCGCAACGGTGGCGCAGATAAAGGCAAACAATATTCAGATCGAATATGAGCGGTTTGGACCGGAAGACCGGGAAACCGTGCTTCTGATCATGGGGCTTGGCGGGCAATTGACGCTTTGGCCGACAGAGCTTTGCGAGGAGCTGGTTGCACGTGGCTACCACGTGGTGCGTTTTGACAATCGCGATATCGGCCTGTCTGAAAAATTTGATCATGCGGGTATGCCCGACATGGGCGCCCTGATGGGGGCATTGCTGTCGGGGCAGAAACCCGAGGCACCTTACTCGCTGGATGATATGGCGGCAGATGCGACCGGGCTTCTGGATACGCTTGGTATTGCGAAAGCCCACATTGTGGGGGCCTCTATGGGCGGCATGATCGCGCAACTGGTGGCGATCAATCACCCGGAAAAAGTGTTGAGCCTCACCTCTATCATGTCGACGACTGGCAACCCGGAGCTGCCGCAGGCAACACCGGAGGCGATGGGTGCGTTGATGGCACCGGCGCCGGACCCTAACGATCTGGAAGCGGTTGTTGCACGGGGTGTTCATACATGGCGAACTATTGGCAGTCCCGGCTTTCCGACAGATGATGCACAATTGCGGGAATGGATTTTGCGCGACTTCCATCGCTCATTCTATCCGCAGGGTATTTTGCGTCAGATGGCGGCGATCGTGTCGAATGGTGACCGGCGTTCAGGGCTTGCGTCTGTGACAGTGCCGGCGGTTGTGCTGCATGGTGTGGATGACCCGTTGGTTCCGATAGCGGGTGGGCGCGATACAGCGGCGAGCCTTAAGAACGCCGAGATGATTGAGGTGCCGGGTATGGGGCACGATTTCCCGGTTTCTCTTGTCGAAACGTTTGCTGATGCCATTACGAAGGCTGCGTCGAAAGCTGGCGACAAAGCGGCGGCGGAGTAGATTATGCAGATCAGATCAAACGGGCTTCATATGGAAGTGGAGCGTTTCGGACCTGAGACGGGTGAGCCTATCCTCCTTGTTATGGGGCTTGGGGGGCAATTGACACTATGGCCGATTGAGCTCGTTGATGAATTGGTCGCGCGTGGTTATCAGGTGGTGCGGTTCGACAATCGTGATGTTGGTCTGTCCTCCAAGTTTGATCATATGGGGACCCCATCCATCGTTCGCTTGATGATTGCCGATGCGTTGCGGTTGCGGCCTCGCGCCCCTTATCTGTTGGATGCGCTGGGTCTTGATAAGGCACATATTGTCGGTGTCTCAATGGGCGGGATGATTGCGCAATTGATTGCTGCTCATCATGGAGAGAGGGTTTTGAGTCTCACCTCCATCATGTCGACCACCGGTCATAAATCGCTGCCTGGGCCGAGCAAGGTGGCCCGGAAGGGACTGCTTGCACCACCTCCGAAAGACCCGAATGACCGTGCCGCCATTGTGAAGCGGATGATGGATACGGTTTCTGTGATTGGCAGTCCGGGATATCCGATGAGCGAGGCGGAGCGTCGGGAGCTTGTTGAGACACAGCTTGACCGTGATTACCACCCAACGGGATTGGTGCGACAGATCGCGGCAATTGTTGCCAGTGGTGACCGTCGTGCAGCGCTTAAAAAAGTCAGGGTACCCAGCGTGATTTTGCATGGGGAAGATGATCCGCTGGTGCCAATTGAAGGGGGACGTGATACGGCCCTTCACATCACAGGTGCAGAGTTTGTGAGCGTGCCGGGTATGGGGCACGATATGCCACGTGCGCTTGTCCCGATGATTGCGGACACGATTGAGAAAGCGACCGCGCTTGGCCGTGCCGCCGTCACTCATGCAGCGGAGTAAAGATCATGCAAGTTAAAGCCAATGGAATTGATGTTGAAGTTGTGACCCATGGTGATGCGTCGTCACCAACGATTTTGCTGGTCAATGGGTATACGTCTCAACTGATTAACTGGCCCAAGCCTTTTATCGATGGGCTTGTTGCTGCAGGGTTTCATGTCGTTACCTATGATAATCGGGATGTCGGCCTGTCTCAGAAATTTTCTGGAACGCCCGACCCGCGTGCAACGTTCAAAACGATGATGGAAGGTCGTGTGCCTGATATTCCGTACACGCTCAGTGATATGGCTGCAGATGGTATCGGGGTGCTTGATGCGCTTGGCGTTGGGAAAGCACATGTGCTTGGTGTGTCGATGGGTGGCATGATCGTGCAATTGATGGGTATTGAGCACGGGGGGCGGCTGTTGTCCCTGACCTCTATTATGTCTTCAACAGGTAACCCTGACGTTCCGCCGGCAACGGCTGAAGCGCAAACTGCGCTCAATGAGCCGGCTCCCAGCAACGGCCGCGTGGATGTGATTACGCATTCGACCAAAGGCCGCCGGACGTATGAGAGCCCTGCCTATCGAAAAAGTGATGCTGAATATGCGGCGCTGATTGGCGAAGCGTATGATCGCATGTTCTATCCGGAAGGATATGCGCGGCAATATTGTGCGATTGTCGCGGATGGAAACCGTGTTGAGCGCTTGAAGTCTGTGACAGTTCCGATGCTCGTTATCCACGGGAAAGACGACAATCTGGTGCGCGTTGAGGGTGGTATTGATACGGCGAAATCCATCCCCGGAGCGAGGCTCGAATTGATCGAGGGCATGGGACATGATTTGCCCGAAGGTCTGTGTAATCGTTTTCTTGAGCTTGTCGTGGGGCATTGTTCAGCATATGGCGGGACACGTGGTGCGTCCGCAGCGGCTGACTGAGTTGACTAGTCGAGTAGGTAATGAAAAGCGGGGCCATTGAGCCCCGCTTTTTTGTCTTGACTTGGTCCTTGGGATACCTATTTATTACCGAACGATCGGTAATAAATAGGTATCCTCATGTTGGAAGTGTTTGATTATGAGCTTGCAGCCTGCTCACAGAAGGTGCGGCTGACTCTTTCTGAGCTTGGGATTCCCTGGAGGCGACATCGTGTCGACCTGATGAAGCAGGAGCATCAGCGTCATGCGTATCTCAGTTTGAATGCCAAGGGAGTTGTTCCGACCCTGGTTGAAGACGGACAGGTTCTTACTGAAGCGGATATTATCATGGAGTTTTTGTGTGAGAGATCTGCCTCTCGTAAACTTCAACCAGCGTCAGCTTATGAGAACGCGCTGGTGCGGCATTGGTTCAAGACCATTGAGGGATTTCACATGTCTTATGGCGCTGTCTGGTATCATGAGGTGGCTTTGCCTTTGCAACGCCTGAAGGGAGACGCGGCATTAGCGGAAACCCTGGAGAATTTTTCCTCGGAGGCTTCGCGGGAGCGTTTTCTCAAGCTGATGGAACACGGCATACCGCAGCCAAGAATAGATGCTGCAATGTCTGCCATTTCGATCGGTTTTCACAAGATGGCGCGCACGTTGGATGCAAACAGATGGCTGACGGGTGATAGCTTCACTTTGGCGGATATTGCGATCTTCCCTTATGTTAACACACCGATGCGGGCGGTTTCGTCGCTTTGGGAAGGGGTGCATCCTTCCATCCAGAACTGGTATGGCCGTGTGCGCGAGAGAGAGTCTTTTGTCGATGCTGTTCTCGCTTTCCCGCCGGATGCAGAATTGTCGGCGGCGTTGGAAGCGGCTCCGCGTGGTGGCCGGTGGCGCGACTGAGGAGTGATGACGAGATGGCGAGACCAGCCACTGTTTCCAGAGAAGAGGTGCTGGACAGATTGCAAAAAGCCTTCAGGGCTTGCGGTTATGATGCGACCTCTCTTGCTGATTTGGCCGAAGCTACCGGGCTGAAAAAGGCGAGCCTTTATCACTATTTCCCGGGAGGTAAACGGGAAATGGTGCTCGCTGTGGTGGACAAGGTCATGCAGG
>PAZY01000059.1 GCA_002715765.1 Rhodobiaceae bacterium
AACTGACCGGTTGGCGAACCCTGCCAGCCGGTCAGACCGTCAATCTGTCCACAGAATTCCTTAACAACCGTCTGTTTTTCTGAGCCCAAACCCACAAGATTTAGCCGTGAACAGATCACGAAGATGCGCAGTCATCGATTCGGACCCCATTCGTTCGCACAATGATCTGAAAGTTAACGGGGCAAAAGTTAACGCCCGGGCCGGGTGTGCAGCCCCGACTTGCATTCCGCCGCCCAAGCCGTAATGGTGCGCACAACCATGACACCACGCGCCCGCCCTGCCCCCTATGGCAGCCTGATCACAGCCGTTTTAGGCCCGACAAATACGGGTAAAACCCACCTCGCCGTGGAGCGAATGCTCGCGCATAAAACCGGCATGATCGGCCAACCGCTGCGGCTGCTGGCGCGAGAAACCTTTGAACGCATCAAAAAACGGGTCAATCCGTCTGAAGTCGCCCTTCTGCCGGGTGAGGAAAAAATTCTCCCCCGGCAAGCGCGCTACTTTGTCTGTACGGTTGAGAGCATGCCGTGGGATCAATCCGTTGATTTTATGGCGATTGACGAAATCCAGCTGGCTGCGGATCGGGAGCGCGGCCATGTGTTTACCGACCGCCTGTTGCGCGCACGCGGTCAGGAAGAAACCATGTTTCTGGGTTCAGAGACCGCCCGTCCCCTCATCAACAAATTGCTACCCGATGTCACCATCATCAGCCGCCCCCGGCTGTCAGAGCTGAGTTATGCCGGCCAGAAGAAAATCACCAAACTGCCCCGCCGAACGGCCATCGTCGACTTCTCGGCTGATCGCGTCTATGCCATCGCGGAGCTGATCCGCCGCCAGCGCGGCGGCGCCGCCGTCGTGATGGGCGCCCTTTCGCCCCGGACCCGCAATGCACAGGTTGCCCTCTATCAGAACGGTGACGTCGACTATCTGGTCGCCACAGATGCGATCGGTATGGGCCTCAACATGGATGTCGACCATGTGGCCTTCGCCAACACATCAAAATTTGACGGAGCCCGCCACCGCACGCTGACCCCACCGGAACTTGCACAGATTGCCGGGCGCGCCGGTCGTCACATGAACGACGGGACATTTGGCACCACGGGCGATGCGCCTGCGCTTGACCCGGAGACCATCGAGCGAATTGAAGATCACCGTTTCGAAACCGACAAGCTCTTTCAATGGAGAAACAGCGATCTCGATTTCTCCACTCTTCAGGCTCTGATCCGCTCGCTGGAGCACTCACCCGGCCGGGACGGCCTTACCCGCGCGCAAACAGGGGTTGATCAGGAAGCCCTGGCCCGCCTGGCGCGCGACCCTGATATTATCCACCTTGCGGCGGGGCCCGCATCCATCGCTCTTCTGTGGGATGTGGTACAGGTACCCGACTTTCGCAAAACCATGACGGGGGAACACGTTGAGATTCTGAACCGTATCTATCAGTCGCTAATGTCGGACGAAGGCCGGATAGCAGAAAGCTGGATCGCCACTCAAGTGGACCGCCTTAACCTTATTGAAGGTGACATAGATACACTGTCCAATCGCATAGCACATATGCGAACATGGACATATGTTGCGAACCGGGCAGGATGGCTTGATGATGCTGCCCATTGGCAAGAACGGACGCGCGCTGTAGAGGATAGACTATCAGACGCGCTTCATGAGCGATTGACGCAAAGGTTTGTCGATCGCCGCACCAGTATTTTGATGAAGCGTCTGCGCGAACGCGAGGATTTAATGGCGTCAATAAATGAAGAAGGCGATGTACTCGTCGAAGGAGAGTTTGTCGGCAAGTTGCAGGGGTTCGTCTTTGTGACAGACCCACGGGCGGAAGGCATTCAGGAAAAAGCACTCCGTGCGGCATCCGACAAGGCGCTGGCGGCGGAGATTGTTTCCCGCGCGACCCGCTTTGCAACAACACCGGCAAGCGAGATCCACCTGACGGAACATGGCCGTTTCATCTGGAAAGGACATGCCGTGGGTCGCCTGATGGCAGGTGACAGCCCGCTGGCACCACGTGTCGAAGTGCTCGCAAGTGAACAATTGAACGGGCCGGATCGCGAGAAAGTACAGGAACGGCTCACCGCCTGGTTCCGCGTTCATCTGGCAACCACGCTCGAACCGCTCATGACCCTCTCCAGCACTGATGAGGTAACGGGGCTTGCCAAGGGTGTGGCTTTTCAGCTGGTTGAACATCTGGGAGGTCTCAACCGGGAACTGATCGGCAATGACATCCGGGCGCTGGACCAGGAAGGCCGCGGGCAATTGCGCAAGAAGGGGGTCCGCTTCGGTGCGCATTCCATCTTTATGCCAGCTCTCCTGAAACCAGCCCCCGCCCGGCTTATTCTCGTTCTCTGGGCCCTGAAACATGGTGCCGAAAAAGGTGAAGACGATCCCTTTGAAACATTGCCACAGCCGCCAGCACCGGGGCTGACCTCCTTTACCGCCGTACCAGACGCACCCACCGGATTTTACGAAGCCATCGGCTTCCGTGTCTGCGGGCCACGGGCTGTTCGCCGCGACATGCTGGAACGCCTTGCTGACCTTATCCGCCCTATCATCTCGGATCGTCGCTACAAGGGTGGCTTTGTCATCGACCCCGACATGATGTCTCTGATGGGCTGCTCTGCCGAGGAAATGGGTGCCATCCTGTCCGGCCTTGGATATCGCAAAGGGACGGAAACCTTCTCAGCCGAGGAGGTAGCCAACGCTGCACGCATCGCGGAAGCCGCCAAAGCCCCGAAATCCATTGCCCCGACAAAACCACATGCGCCCGCCGCCTCTCCGCAACCACCGGAAGCGACAACAGAAGCAGCAACCGCAGACACCCCAGATACCACAGACACCGGAACCGCTGAAACGGCGATAGCCGAGGTGGAAGTAACGGCAGCGGAGCCCGCCAAGGTGGAACCCGCACAGGTCGATGCGCCCGTTACCACGCCTGCTGACACAGCACCCGCGACAGAGACGGACACGACAGAACCTCAAACCGAGGCCGAGGCGTCCGCACCAACGGAGCTGGAAGTCTGGCGACCCCAACGCCGTCATCAGGGCGCCCACACAGCGCGGGGCCGCGACAACCAGAAAGAGGGGCAACGCGGGAACCGCGGTAAACATGACGCCCCTCGCGGCAAGCCTGCGCACAAATCAGCCAAGGGCAAACGCCACAATAATGACCGCAATACCCCCAAACCCCGCACCGAGCGGAAAGACAAACCGATCGATCCGGATTCACCCTTCGCCGCCCTCATGGCGCTGAAGACGCAACCACCGGGCAAATGACGGAAAACAAGACAGTTCTCTCGCCCGATGACCATCAGAGCCAGCGCATTGACCGTTGGCTCTGGTTTGCACGCTTCTTCAAAAGTCGCACCCTGGCGGCTTCTGAAGTGGCCGCCGGCAAGATCCGCTTGAACGGGGAGCGGGTTGCAAAATCAAGCCGCGCGGTAAAAGCTGGCGATATCCTCACCTTTCCGCTTGGTCCCTATATTCGGGTGATCCGGATCCTCTCACCAGGTACCCGCAGAGGCCCCGCCCCTGAAGCCCGCCTTTTGTATGAAGATCAGGCACCACCGGAAGATCAGCCCAGGCCGGAGCGCCTGTCACCGGTCGCACATCGCGCGCCCGGTGCGGGACGACCGACAAAAAAAGAACGACGGCAAACCGACGCGCTCCAACGGGAAGGTGATTAAACACACATTATATGTGTAGTTGAAATTTATCACCTCACATATTAAGTAAATTAGACACCCTGAAGGGAAGATAAAAACGGCATGCTCAAACGCCTCAAGTCGCTATTCGAAACACCGGCAAGCCCGACCGCGACCAACCAGTTTAATGACGTCCAGATTGCCGCAGCAGCGCTGCTCGTCTCCGCCGCCCGTATGGATGCAGACTTTGGCGAGGCTGAACGCACCCGCATTCATCAGATCCTGAAGAAAGCCCATGCCCTCAGTGACGAAGAAGCAGGCGCACTCATCGCACTCGGCGAGAAGGAAGAGGGTGAAGCAGTTGATCTGTTCGGCTGGACCCGAACATTGAAAGATGCCTATGGCGAAGACGAGCGCATTCGTCTCATTGAACAATTATGGGAAACGGTTTATGCCGACGGTGTCCTGAATGATTATGAAGCAAGCCTGTTGCGACGGATTGCTGGCTTGATATACGTTCCCGACCGCGAAACAGGCCTTGCCCGCCAGCGGGTTCTCGCCCGTCTCGGAGCGAACGGTTAGGAACAGACCACAAACGCTGAGGAAACCGCTGGAGAAAAAGCGGCATTCGGAGAGTAAAATGACCTATTTGGTGACCGATAATTGCATTAAATGCAAATACATGGACTGCGTGGAAGTCTGCCCCGTCGATTGCTTCTACGAAGGTGAAAACATGCTGGTCATCCATCCGGATGAGTGCATTGACTGCGGTGTGTGCGAACCGGAATGCCCTGCGGAAGCGATCAAGGCCGATACCGAGCCCGGTCTCGACAAGTGGCTGGAAATCAACACGGAATATGCCGCCAAATGGCCCAACATCACCCTGAAAGGTGAACCGCCGGCAGACGCAGAGGAATGGGACGGCAAGCCCAACAAGCTCGACGAGCATTTCAGCCCTGAACCAGGTACCGGGGATTAACCTCTATCCGACTGATTTTACTACCCTTTCGCGGACCACTCTTTCTTTGAGCGGATTTTTGTGATAGGGTTCCCCATCGTGAAACTGGCAGGAATGGGCGGGTATTCCAGCACCAACCCCGGCAGATGGATTTGTGCCCGTATGGCCCCTATCCGATGAACGCGGCCCCAATGGCATCCCATCAGGAAGTCAGCCGCTTTTATATGCTGGCGTTCAGCCCCTCTTCATGCACGAAATTGGCACTGTGCCAGGGGTTTTTGGCGGTTATGCGCCCTCCCCTTCGTACAGGCATCTCAGGCAGACGGCGTGGCTTGCCACTCCGGTATCCTGATTTGGAGGGATCCAAACAGGGCCCGGACCGGCATCACTCGGTCAGGTCTTTGGAAGGCACGATAGGAATTGGGCCGGGTTTGAGTAAGGCCTCGGGATTAAGGCGGATCGGGCGACATGCGTAGCCCGACGGGAATGAGACGGAGCGACCATGGCAGCGAAAGCCACTCAAAAGTCAAAGACTGCAACAGCCAAGAAGACAGCGAAAAAAACCAGCACAAAAGCGGCGGCCAAGAAAACCACCGTAAAGAAAGCTGCCCCAAAGGCTAAAACCACGGCCAAAAAAGCCGCGCCGAAGAAAACGGCCACCAAAACCGCAACCAAGGCTGCCGTAAAGAAACCAGCTGCAAAAAAGACAACAACCAAAGCTGCGTCGGCAAAGCCCGCAGAAAAAAAAGCCGCGCCGAAATCAAGCGCGGCAAAAACCACCCCCACGAAACCGGCGGCAACTAAAAAGCCCGCTGCAAAAAAGAAGACCGCTGTGAAGAGTGCTACCGCAAAGACCGCGGCCAAAAAGGCCGCTCCAAAATCTGCAGAAAAAGCCCCAAAAGCAAAAGCTGCCCCTAAAACAACAACCAAGACAACAAAAGCCGCTGCAAAAAAGACAACCGCCAAAAAGCCCGCCGCCAAGCTGACAACCGCGGCCGACGCGCCCAAAAAAGCCGTTATCGCGCGCACCAAACCAATTATCGCGCGACCCGCAAAAGTCGCCCGCCCGGAGCCTGCTGCTATTCGCCCAATGGAAAAGAGCGAGCCCAAGGTGACGGTCGAACCCGCACCAAGTCCGGCCAAACTTGACTTTAAGGCTGGAGAACATGTCGTCTATCCGGCACACGGCGTCGGTCAGATTGACTCCATCGAACGCCAGGAAGTCGCTGGCCACGAACTTGAGCTTTACGTCATCACTTTTGACAAAGACAGGATGACGCTGCGTGTACCCACCAACAAGTCAGAGACTGTTGGCATGCGCAAACTGTCTGAACCCAAGGTCGTCACGGACGCTATCGAGACCTTGAAAGGCAAAGCAAAGGTCAAACGGACCATGTGGAGCCGGCGGGCACAGGAATATGAAGCCAAGATCAATTCCGGCGATCTCATTTCCATCGCGGAAGTCGTGCGCGACCTCTACCGTTCAGACAAACAGCCTGAGCAATCCTATTCTGAACGCCAACTCTACGAGGCCGCTATCGACCGTATGGCACGGGAAGTTGCTGCCGCGGACAAAATGACGGACACAGACGCCGTCACCCGCCTTGAAGAAGTTTTGGCCGGCTCAAGCGCCAAAGCGGAAAAAGCAGCCGCAAAGAAAGCCGCGGAAGAAGCAGAAGCCGCTGAAGCGGCAGAGGCTGCCGGCGAAGCCTGAGCACACCGCGTATCATCACAACGACCAAAGGGTCAGGCTTTGCCTGGCCTTTTTTATTGCCCCCACTGATCCAAACCTCAGCACCGTGCGTAACACATGAAAGGCGCTCAAATGAGGAACCGGACATGGCTAATCAACGCTCTTCCCAAAACATTGCAAGCAACAGCGCAGACCGTCGCTTCCTGAAGGTCGCGATGTCGCGCCCGCTCTTGTCTGCGGAGCATGAAAAAGACCTCGCGCTCAGGTGGCAGAACGATAACGACCAGGCCGCCCTTCACGAGCTGACAAGTGCCTATATTCGCCTGGTTGTCTCCATGGCATCAAAATACCGGAATTACGGCCTGCCGCATGCAGACCTTGTACAGGAGGGGAATGTTGGCCTCATGCAAGCGGCAGCCCGTTTCGAACCAGAACGTGACTTGCGCTTCTCGACCTACGCGACTTGGTGGATACGCGCCGCCATGCAGGATTTCGTTCTCCGCAACTGGTCAATCGTGAGAACCGGAACCACATCAGCGCAGAAGAAGCTCTTCTTCAACCTTCGCCGCCTGAAGTCAAAAATTGAAAATGGCACACGCGAGCATCTGACCCAACAGGACAGAAACTGGATTGCCACGGAGCTTGGTGTCAAAACTCACGAAGTCGAAGCCATGGACGGTCGTCTGGGTGCATCCGACCGCTCCCTTGATGTATCACCGGGAGAGGAGAATGGCGAAACCAGCGCAAGCTGGGTGGAACGGCTGATCTCCGACGCGCCCACGCCCGAAGAACGGTTGATCGCACAGGATCAGCAAGCCCGGGCGGGTGAGTGGATCAACAACGCATTCAAGATGTTGAACGAACGCGAACAGAAAATCATCGCTGAACGGCAGCTCAACGACGAAACGGTAACACTGGAAGAACTTGGCCGACAGTTCGGGATTTCCAAAGAACGGGTTCGCCAGATCGAAGGGCGCGCTATGGAAAAATTGAGACAGGCCATCACCGCCAGGGTTCAACAACCACAGGATCTGCTTTTCAGATCAGCCTGAACCGGCAGGCACGTCTTCAACAATGATTTTAACAGGCCCGCCATCAAGCGTTTCTGTTTTCACATGGCTGTTCAACAAGCGAAACCGCTCCATCGGGAAGCCATCGGTCGCCATCAGTGCCGCCGCATCCTCAACCGGTGTTCCTTCGCGCGGCCGAATGACTGCCAGACGCAACGGCCCGGTCGATGCAATTTCAGCCGGGCTGAGGCGGCGAAAGCTCTCAATCATGCCGTGAGTAAGCGCCTCGTAACTCGTTCCCGTTTGAGGTGCGGTGCCGATCAGAAAACGATAAACCTGCGTGGGTGAAAACTCGATAGCGACGATGAGCGTGTTCAGCCCGCGCAACCGCGTTCGACCCGACGCTGCCTGCATCCCGTTCAGCTGAAAACGGCGCACATCCCGAACCTCCATTTGCGCTGCCCAGATCTCACGAAGATAGTGAGCAATATCGACCTCTGCCTGCTTCACGCCCTCGTCAAACCGCAGGATCGATTTGTTCGGCCCCAAAGCCCACACTGCCGCTTGCGTGTTGGTCAGCTGAAAGCCCTCAGCAACCTGAAACTGATACTGATCAACAGTGTGGACAAAACGCCGTCCGCGCACGTAGCCATCATCAGGGCTGTCTCCGTAAAGCAACCCGTCCACAGCCACCAGATAAGTGTCACGGCCGTGCCCTCCGGACGCCCCACCAAGACGCGCCACCGTTTCAGCAGCGTCCCGCGCCGTATCACGCACACGGTCTGCCGTCGCCGGGTGGGTCGACAGCCAGCCGGACTGACTGCCATCATAATCCTCGCCAATCAATTGCGCCTGAAATGCCGCATAGGCATTCATGGACTGCAAAAAGTCACGCACGGCAAACGGGTCATATCCTGCAAGCGTCAGATAGGTAACGGCGAGCCTGTCAGCTTCCGCCTCCTGATCACGGGAATAGCCCGCCAGCAGGCTTTCCGAGCCAAACGCAACAATCTTGTCCACCAGACCACCGCCAACCACCGCGCCCAGCAAACCACCAATAAGGCTCGATCCCGTTGCAGCAGCCTGTCGCTCGGCAACATGCCGCGCATTCACATGGCCAATTTCGTGCGCGATCACACCAGCCAGTTCCGCCTCGTCACGCGCGAGAGCCACCAGCCCGCGGGTCACATAGACATAACCACCCGGAAGGGCAAACGCGTTGACGATCGGACTGTCCAGCACGGTCGATCTGTAGACCGTTGGCGACTGGCCCGGATTAACGGTCGCCGCCCCCAGGCGGGCAACAATAGCCCCGACATAATCAGCCACGCCCCCTTCATCGTAGGCACCGCCGTAAGCAGCCAGAATACGCGGATGGGCCGCCCGCCCGATCTCGGCCTCTTCTTCCAAATTCATCAGGACCAATTGGCGTTTGCCCGTGGACACATTGGTCGTACAGGCCGCCGCCATTAACCCAAGCGACAACAAGCCCCAAAAACGGAATATCCGGACAAGATCAACCATCCAGAAAGTATGGCCCATAAATCTAAACAAACAGCCCCACCTAGAAGGAAGAAGCGTCACCGAGCCATTCCAGCTGCTCCGGGTGTGTCAGACGGATCTCCGGGCCGTTATAGGCATCAATCCAGCCGCGCACACGGACATCACGTCCAACCCAGCTCTCCATATCAGCGGGAAAGCGACGCCGGTCCGGACCGGAAATAACCAGCGTGAAATCGTCCCGCCAGTTCTCCCCGAAATTCAGGAAAACACGGTTTCGCACGCGAGCCACTTCACGCACACGCCCTTCCACAAGTTGAAAACTGTCTTCAAGCGCCAGAAGCGCCTCAGGAGGAGACGCGGCACGGATGGCGTAATAGGCAAGCGACCAGATACCAAGTCCTTGGTCACGAGCCTCTCTCTCTTTTGCCAACATGTCGGCGATACAGGCCCTGTTGTCTGGAAACGAATAAACTCTGGCAAGTCCTTGAGCCAGCATTTCCCCTTGCACCCACCGCCCGTCATCCAGAAAGAGATGCGCCAGAATGCGACCGTGACGGTCTTCCTCACGCCCACCAAAGTAAAGCGTCACGGCCTGCCCGTTCACAAGCTCACCGAGTGCATCTCTCGCTTCCGTCGCCAGCGGCCATTCCTGAAAATGCCGCCGCCCAAGCGCCAGTTTGGGAGCCTGAAGCCCGACCAAACGGACTTCCCGCCCATTGTCCAGAAGAACCGTATCCCCGTCGACAATCTCCGTGACACGCCATCGCGTATCAGCGGTCAACCTCTCACATATAGCCGTATCAGGGGGCGGGACGACTGCGACTGTTTCGCCTTGTGCAGGCAGGACCCCACCCCAAAAGCACAAACCAAACAGCAAAACGGCGCCAACACAAACATGCTGGCGCCGCACTGAAATCCAAGCAGACACAGGCCCAATGACCTTATTGACGGGCAACTGTCGTAAGCCCAGCCCGGTAGGCGATAATGGCAGCTTCCGTCCGATTGCGAACACCCAATGTGTTGAGAATAGCATTGACGTGAAGCTTAACAGTTGCGAGTGCAATGCCAAGCCGTGTACCGATTTCCTGATTGGACGCACCTTGGCCCAACTCTTTCAGCACATCCATCTGACGCCGGGTCAGACGCTCCAGGCCAGCAATGGCGAATTCTTCAGGTGTCTCGGCAAAACCAACCGTATCTGCATTCAAGACAAGATCAGGAACATAGCGACCACCGGACAAAACCAGCCGCGCCGCACTGATAAGCACGGGAATCTCTGTGCGCTTCGGCACGACCCCGTTCACGCCCATATCAAGATAACGTCGCGCAATCTCAGGCTGATCCTGCTCATGGATAACCATGACAGCGCCAATACCCTTCATCTCCTGAAGACGGGCAACCGTTTCCATTTCACGGTTCACATTGGCGGACGTATCAAACACAACCAGATCCGCCTGCGCACTTTCAGGCAGAAGTTCGGCCAAATGATCAATGGACCGTGCCTCCACGACCTGAACATTCTCTACAACACCCTCCAAAATCGTCGCCAACCCAAGTCGACAACAAGGATGTCCGCTCACAACAAAAATTTGCACGTCGCAACGCCCCCCGGCAATACACACGACCTGTTACATAAACCGGATGCCCGGTCTGTTTCCTGCATCATCACCTGTTTGCAAGGTGAAATCTGCAATCGCGAAAAGTAAAACGTTAATTTCCTAAAATATAATACCGTATTGGATCATTTCGTTCTAGTCGAAATGACATTTTCTCAAATCATAACTGGTTATTTTCCACACCTGAATATTGCAAACAGCAATATAAATATTGGTGACGCTACGTCACCTATCCGAAAGGTTAGGGGGTCAAGATCGACTCTACCCGGCACCTGATGCCTCTGCTATACAGGCGCCCTAGCCAATGGCGCAAGACCCCGTAGCTCAGCAGGATAGAGCATCAGATTCCTAATCTGAGGGTCGGTGGTTCGAATCCACTCGGGGTCACCATTCCATCACATCCCACGCCAGCAATGCGCATGCCCCACGTAACGCCGCCGTTCACCATGCGGTAGAATTGAGCCTGCACGCGACGGAACCCCTCACCAGCAAGCGACGCGGGCATGTGGATCAGATCAACAAGTGGGTCAGATCAAACTGTGGCCATGATGGCGAAGCCGCAGGAAGTAATGAATGAAGAAGGCCACGAAAACAACATCCCCTCCGATCACCACGACAGCAAAGTCCGACGTCCAGCCGCTTAGGTACATGTAGAGCAGATTCAACGCAAAGAGCGCCTTGCCCAGTCCGCCCATCAGCACCACGCCGGAATGGCGGACCGGATCATAGGCGACGGCGAGAAAACCAAATCCATAGAGCAATGCCGTACACCACGCTCCACGATAGACCGCCACCATTACCGGGTCGGTCAGCTCTCGCCCAAACTCGCTCGCGAACATCCCCGCACTGTCAAAAAGCCCCGGAAACGCGCCAGCGAAATTCCAAAGCGCCGAAATCACAAACAAAATACGGAAAGCCCTAAGCTCCCGACCAGGAATGTGGGTGGTCATTTTCATTTTAAACCTCGAGTTTCCCTAGAATTTGGAAGAGGGTTCAGAGAAGGGTTGAACGGAACGGGTCCAGATCTGGCTGCGGCAAAAAGGGCCGAAGCAGCCACTCACTTGCAGTTCGCTATGAGACAGCAGCTGCAGGTGAGAGCGGAAAACCTTGCCGTCTTCCGGGTTATAAAGACGGCCATTCCGCCATCCATCTTCGTCTGCAGAAAAACCCCACAGGATGGGAGCGCCAATCAGCCGTTGGGCACGCAGAGCCGGGTCGGGATTATGTATATCCAGGATGTTACCCTCGGAAATCGCTTCACTAACCCAAGCAAGCTCGCCGCAAGGCGTTCCATTCCCGCAATCGGCAATTTTAACCAGCGCACCGTGCCGGACCGTGCGCCAATATCCCATAAGATCGCCGATCTCCTCGGCGCTGGCATCCCCTGCCAGGGACAGGTAGACCATAAAGGGCACAAGAACATTGAAACGCACACCTGCCTCCTATTTATCTATTACATGTTACACATAATTATTCATTGCCGTCAAACCGGGAGAAAGGGGGGAAGAAAAAGATGAAAAAGCAGCCCGCAGCCACACAACCAAAGCCCCGCACCCGGGGACGCCCCGCCCATTCGTCGGCGCAAATTGCCGATATGCGGGGTCATATTTCCGCCTGCGCCTTGCGACTGTTCCTGGAGGAAGGTTATGCAGCCATATCCATGCGCCGACTGTCGCAGGAGGCCGGTTGCGCGGTGATGACCCTGTACAAATATTTCGAAAGCAAAATCGACATCCTGCGCTCACTCTGGGCGGACGTGTTCGATGAGTTGTTTGACGAGCTGGAGAAAATCGCCGCGCGCGAAGACGCGCCGGAAACGCGTTTGAATACAATTGCCCTGGGGTATGTTTCGTATTGGCTCAAACATCGCGAACACTACTTTATGGTGTTCATGTCAGGTGGCATCAGCCAGGCTGACGTGGTCGGGTTCATCTCCCAAGGCCCATCTTTGGCGCGCTTCG
Organism: Rhodobiaceae bacterium; assembly: GCA_002715765.1. Lineage (GTDB taxonomy): Bacteria > Pseudomonadota > Alphaproteobacteria > Parvibaculales > Parvibaculaceae > Mf105b01. Next base: position 12,389 of record PAZY01000059.1, read on the forward strand.
AGATGCTGCGCATCAACCTGGATACCGCCTTGGGCGGCGGCACCGATGCAGAAATATTGCGCCTTAAAACTGACCTGCTCCTCTGCATGTTAAACGGGATCGCGCATAACCTGATCACGATCAACGGTTATCCATGGTCCGACCCGGCGGATCTGGTGCATCAGGCAATCAGCGGGCTGCTGGCGACCGATTGAGGTGAATGCACCAACCTTCGCCTGTGCGAAACTCATCCCGCAATGGGTTGAAAACCACGCGCCAAAAGACGGCCTATCAACGAACGCCACGACTTGATATGAAAGCTCCATGACGCATGAGCCACACATTCTCATCATCAAGCATGGCGCGCTGGGCGATATCATCCAGGCGGAGGGCGCGCTGCGTGATATCCGGGAAAATCATCCAAACGCCCGCATAACGGTCCTGACAGAACCTGCCTATGCGAAGATCATGGCCCGTTGCCCCTGGGTGGATACGGTTATCAAGGATCCGCGAGCCCCGCGCTGGCGTCTGGACCTGATGTGGGGCCTGCGCAAGTCGCTCCGTGCGCTCGACATTGACATGGTCTATGACCTGCAGAACTCGTCCCGCACAAAAGACTATTTTCGCTGGTTTTTCAGGAACACGCCCTGGTCCGGCACCGCGCCCGGCTGCTCGCATCCACATAAGGCAACAAACCCGAAAGCCATTCACTCTCTGAAGCGTATGGAGGGTCAACTGAAGGACGCAGGCCTGACCTGTCGCCACACATTAACCCCAAACCTTTCATGGCTCGCGGACGACGTGTCCGCTTTGCTGGCAGAAGCGGGGCTCAAGCCCGGCTATATCCTGCTGATACCCGGTTCGTCCGCCGCCCATCCGCAAAAGCGCTGGCCTTACTATAAGGAACTGGCACAACAGCTCATCGCCGCTGGTCACCAGGTTGCAACCGCACCGGGCCCCGACGAGCTTGACCTGTGTGCAACTCTGCCCGCCACTATGCTGACCGGTGGTAGCTTTCTAGGCTGGTTCGATCTGGCAGGCATTATTGCCCAGGCGGGATTTGTCGTTGGCAATGACACGGGCCCCAGCCACATCGCCTCCCATATGGGGCGGCCTGGCCTCGCCTTGTTCGGCGCTCACACCACCGTCGAAAAAACCGGGATCCGGACCGAAAAATTTGACGCGATCGAAGTCGCGGACCTGAATGACCTCACCCCCGACCGCGTGCTCAAGAACATAAGAGCGCGCTTCAACGCTCACTCAAATTCGGTATAGGATTTTTCTTCAATAATCTGTGCACCTGTTGCCAGATTAATGTCCTTCTTAAGGGCGGCACGCTTGTCATTGGTAATGTATACAGCCCGCGCAAGCTGGACGAATTTGTCGCTGAAGTCCTTTTCGCGCTCACAAGCACGGATATCATCTTCAATATCCCACAGCGCTTCATTCACTTCCTTCAACGCCTGTGTCAGCTTTTGCAGCTCACTCGTGTCCTGCAGATTGGCATCACGCGCGGCACTCAACACCTCAAGTTCATAACGTACATTCTTGAGCTTCGCCGCGTCACTCATCCGTTCGGACTTGATGGTAAGAATCGTAATCTTGTCGATCAATTCACCGGCACCGACTTCAATCATGATGGGTTCTGCGGACATAAATCACCTGTTTCTTAAGCTAAGCCCCATCCCGGCAACCAGGTATCAGGCATACATTCGGGCTCTTATAGCCGAACTCAATGCCCTCGCCCACCCCGAAACCATTCATGACCATTCGCGTTCGAATGCCCGCCCGCGAGCACATCAGGGGAACGCAAACCGGCCCCGGCTTGTACAAGCCCGGCAAAACCTGCGAAAATAACCACCTGAAACCTAAGGACCGGGGCTCCATGCAATCAAACATGATAAAATTCACCCGTCGGTTGGCTGAGCCGGAAGAGCGCCGTCATCACCGCCGCGATAGCGACCCCTGGCTTCGAATTGAAACCGAGGGTTTTGCCTACATCGCAAGGGACTGGTCTACAGGCGGCACCGCTATCCCGCATTTTCATGATTCAGGCCCCGTCGGTACCCTCCTGTCAGGTGAAGCCGGGTGGGCATCCGACGATACGCTCTCTCCCTTCATCGCCACCATCGTGCGAAGAGATCAAGACGGAAATGTCGCTTTGCGCTGGCTTGATGCGGACCCTGACTTTTTGATGGTGCTGGACCACGCAGCCCGCCGCCGTTGACCCCGAACATGCCAACAATGAGGACCCGCTGATGAGCGCTTACAAAACCCTTTTGGTCGAAAAAGAAGGCCCCATTGATTGGGTAACACTCAATCGGCCTGAGGCACTGAATGCGCTCAACCCGCAATTGGTCGACGAGCTGCTGGACTATTTCGGTGGTCTCTACATGGACCATTCGGTCCGGATCGTCGTATTGCGTGGGGCAGGCCGCGCTTTCTGTGCCGGTTTGGACCTTAAAGACCGCTCCAACGCCCCGGGCACAAGCTCAGCTGTCAGCTCCAGCCCACAAGCCGGTCTCGTCGGGCAACGCCGGATCAGCGAGATTGTCATGCGTATGCGCCGCGCGCCACAACCCATCCTTTCGCTCGTCCACGGGCCGGCCTGCGGCGGCGGATTTGCTCTCGCGCTCGCCAGCGACATACGCATCGCGGGAGAAAGCGCGCGCATGAACGCGGCCTTCATCCGCATTGGCCTGTCCGCTTGCGACATTGGCGTGAGCTACTTCCTGCCCCGGCTGGTCGGCGTGTCTGTGGCAAGCGAACTGATGATGACCGGCCGTTTTATCAACGCCGCGCGAGCCGAGCGCGTCGGCCTCGTCTCGGAAGTCGTGCCGGACGATCAATTGAGCGCTGCCGCCCAGCCCTATCTGGAAGAAATGCTGACAACCTCCCCTCTGGGCCTCCGACTGACAAAAGAGTGCCTGAACATGAGTACAGACGCCGGAAGCCTGGAGGCAGCCATCGCCATGGAGGACCGCAATCAGATCCTGTGCGCCCAAACCGATGATTTTAAAGAGGGAATCAGCGCGTTTCTGGGCAAAAGAGCCCCCGACTACAAAAACCGTTGAAGAGGCCGTTTAACATTTTTCGCAGCGTACTCCGCCGTTTTTAAGTACAATCACACCCATGCGAGACCGATAATTCTGCTCGACAATTGCATAAGGGCCGATAAACTCGCGCCCGAACCGACTACTGACAATTTTGAAAATTTGAGGACGCCATGCCAACATATAAGGCGCCGGTTGAGGACTTTAAGTTTCTCTTCCATGAATTGCTTGAAATCGAAAAGCGTGAAGACCTGCCAGGCTTCGCTGATCTGACCCCCGATATGACCTCCGCTATCTTGGAAGGGGGCGCGAAATTCTGCGAAGAAGTGCTCCAGCCGTTGAACCAGGTGGGTGACGAGCATGGTTGTGTGCTCGAAAACGGCGTCGTCCGGACCCCTCCGGGCTTCAAGGAAGCATTCCAGCAATTTTGCGAAAACGGATGGAACCGTCTGGGCGCCCCTGAAAGCATGGGCGGCGCAAACCTGCCATCCGTGATCACTTTCGCCTTTTCGGAAATGAGCTCATCCGCCAACCAGGCTTTTGCCATGTACCCGGGCCTCACCAATGCCGCTTATGGTGCGCTGGCCGCGACAGGCGAACCCTGGATGAAGGAACATGTCGTTTCGCGCATGGTTTCCGGAGAGTGGACAGGCACCATGTGCCTGACAGAGCCCCATTGCGGTACGGACCTGAAGCTCATGCGCACCAACGCGGTAGAGCAGGAAGACGGTACCTATCTCATGAACGGCACCAAGATCTTCATCTCCGGTGGCGACCATGACATGACAGACAACATCATTCACATGGTGATCGCAAAGATCCCCGGTGAAGATGGCAAGCTGGCAAACGACCTGTCGACCGTGAACTTCTTCATGGTGCCAAAATTCCTGGTTGATCCGGAAACCGGCGAAATGACAAAGCGCAACGGTGTATCCGTTGGCTCCATCGAAAAGAAGATGGGCATCAAAGGCAACGCAACTTGCGTTCTGAACTTTGACAATGCAGTTGCCTACAAACTCGGCGGCTCACCAAAAACAGCAAAGAAAACCGAAGACGGCAAGGAAGTGAAGTCCAAGTCTGCCGGCATGGCAGGCATGTTCGGCATGATGAACGGTGCCCGCATGGGCGTGGGCATCCAGGGCATCGCAGTGGGCGAAGTCTCATTGCAGAACGGTGCTGCCTACACGCTGGAACGCACAGCAGGCCGCGCCCTGACCGGCGCGCAGAACCCGGACGATGCAGCCGACCCGATCATCGTTTATCCGGACGTTCGCCGTCTGCTGCTGCAATCCCGTGCATTCGTCGAAGGCGCCCGCGCCCTCGCCATGTACGTCTCCATGCTGTTCTCGGTACAGAACAATGCAGCTGACGAAAAAGAGCGGGAAGAAGCAAGTGATCTGAGCCAGCTCCTGACCCCAATCATCAAAGCCTATTTCACAGACAAGGGCTTTGAGACTGCCAATGCCTCCATGCAGGTATTCGGCGGGCACGGCTATGTTCGCGACCATGGCATGGAACAGTTCGTCCGCGATGCCCGCATCAATCAGGTTTATGAAGGTGCAAACGGCGTTCAGGCGCTCGACCTTGTCGCCCGTAAAATGACGATGAAGGGTGGCCGCGCTACAATGACCTTCTTCGGCAAAATCGACGCTTTCATCAAGGAAAATGAAGGCAATGCGGAGATGGCACCCTACATCACCCCATTGAAAGTCGCTTATGAGCGCCTTGGCAAAGCCGCAGGCTGGCTGATGGAAAACGCACCGAAGAACTACAACAATGCAGGTTCCGCATCTTATGAAATGCTGAATCTCTTCGGCGTTGTAGCGCTCGGCTGGATGTGGGCCCAGATGGCGAAAGTTTCACTGGCAAAACTCAATGCCGGTGAAGGCAATGCCGACTTCTACAAGCGCAAACTTCTGCTTGCGAAAGTCTGGCTGGAGCGTGAGGTGCCAAATACCGCCGCTTATCTTGAGCGGATCGAACTGGGTGCAGACGACCTGATGGCATTGGAAGCTGACGCATTCGTTGCCTGACAATTTTAATACAACTTGATGAAAAGCCCCGGCTCTTTGCTGGGGCTTTTTTTGTCTCTCTTCTTCACACTGCCCATTTCAAGGCACCATAAAATTACAAAAGGGCAGTCACCGAAGTGAGCTTCTCCGTTCCCGCATTTACATCACTTCTTGAGTATTGGAAGTCGTGCGCAACCGGCTCTGGCATCCCGTCGAGCAGCACCTTCGACCTCATATGCATTCCGACACTCCTGCCCGATGCAACGCTTTGGGAAATCGACAGGAACGAGCGCATCTTCTGCCGCATGACCGGCACAAATGTCGTGGAACGCATGGGAACCGACATCACCGGTCGCTATCTCGGCGACATCATGCCCGCGGGGTATGAGGAGGAACTCACCCGGCATTTCCAGACCATACGCGCTCATCCGTGCGGGCTCTATCTTGTCGCTCTCAACAGACACCCCAACAGCAAACTTGTTCGCGTTGAAACGCTGGTCGTTCCTTTAGCCGCGAGCAAAGGTCATGCCCACAAGTTCGTCTCACTCAATCACATGATGCAGGTGCTGGGTTTCGACGGAGACAGGACAGATACAAAAACGGAACTCGGGCGTTCGTTGGAACATGTGGAATATATCGATCTGGGTTGGGGCCTGCCGGAAAAGCCATTCTGATAGGATCAACGCCACTTTCATCTCGTCTAGAGATGAGCCATGCTGACCGGCGGAGGTTCCCATGTCGGACTATGATGCTTCACAAGTTGGAAATGAAAAAGGCGACGCCGCATTTACGCGCAAGTCCCCGTATGGCAGTTCGTACGAGCCAACCTATTCCGGCGCCACCAGCTTCCTGCGCTGCCAATACACCCGCGACCTGCACGACGTGGATGTCGCAATATCTGGCATCCCCTTCGATCTTGCGACAACCGGCAGGCCCGGCGCTCGCCTGGGCCCGCGGGCCGTCCGGCAAGCCTCAACAAATCTCGCCTGGGACTGGCCACAAGGCTGGGACTTCAACCCGCTCGACAGGCTGAAAGTTGTCGACTGGGGCGATTGCACGTTTGATCCCGGTACACCCGCCACATGGATCGAACGGATGGAGGCCCATGCAGCGGACATTCTCGCGAGCGACACAGCCATGCTGACACTGGGCGGCGACCATTTCGTTACCTACCCGCTATTGAAAGCGCACGCAGCAAAACACGGGACTTTGTCCCTCATCCACTTCGATGCCCATTCCGATACGTGGGAAGATGCACCCGGCCGCATAGATCACGGCACCATGTTTTTTCATGCGAAGGAACAAGGCCTGATCTCGGCTGAACGCTCCGTCCAGGTCGGCATTCGCACCCATAACCCCAAATCTCATGGCTTTAACATCATCAACGGTCGCGACGCTTGCGCGCAAAGCGCAGAAGAAATCGGCGCATCCATCAAAAAGGTCGTCGGCAACAATCCAGCCTATCTGACCTTCGACATTGACTGTATCGACCCCGCCTATGCACCGGGGACCGGCACGCCCTGCATTGGTGGCCTGACAACGCGCCATACGCTCGATATTTTGCGTAGCCTCGAAGGTATAAACCTTGTCGGCATGGATGTGGTCGAAGTGGCGCCCGCCTATGATGTGAGCGAAATCACAGCCTTGGCCGCCGCCAGCATCGCCTACCAGATGCTCGCCCTATACGCCTTGAAGGCATAATCAAAAGTTCACCTGCCGACCCATTGAGCCCCGTGACAAGGAGACACGGACCGATCTGGTGCGCACCTGTTACCTGTACGACAAACTTTATGTGAACAATTCAGCCTGCGATCTTGGGGTGGAAGTGCCATCTACGCACGTCGTGGCTTTACCCCTGCGGGCCATATGTTGATGAGCAAACCGCTATCACAGTAAGACACATTGCCCGATATTTCCTGCTTCGCTGAACTGTACCCTCGTGCTAGCGTGCGCCCATAAAAACTGAAATGACGCTCGCGGCGTCAAAGACTTAAGCAGGGAAAACAATATGAAAAACCTCTTCGACATCAAAGGAAAAGTCGCCATCGTCACCGGCGGCTCACGCGGTATTGGTGAGATGATTGCCCAGGGCTTCGTGGAGAATGGCGCACGCGTCTACATCACCGCCCGCAAAGCGGAAGCCTGTGATGCAACAGCCGCGCGCCTCAGCGAAATTGGCGAATGCATCTCCATCCCCGGGGACCTGTCGACAGCTGAAGGCATCGCCAAATTTGCAGAAGAAATTGGCAAGCGCGAAGAAAAAATCGACATCCTGGTCAACAATGCTGGCGCCGCCTGGGGGGAGCCGATCGATCAATATTCCGAAAAAGGCTGGGACAAGGTCTTCGACATCAATATCAAAGGCCCGTTCTTCCTGATCCAGAAACTTCTCCCCCTGCTCCGCAAGGCCGCAACCTATGAAGCACCTGCACGGATCATCAACACGGCATCGATCAACGGCATCAACCCGCCCATGCTCGAAACCTACGCCTATTCATCGTCCAAAGCGGGCATGATCATGCTGACACGCCATCTGGCCCAGCGCCTGGCATCTGAAGATATTCTGGTCAACTGCATTGCACCTGGCCCCTTCCAGAGCCACATGATGGCCGCAACGCTCGCCACCATGGGAGATGAAATCTCCAAGGCAAATCCACGCAAGCGTATTGGCCAGCCGGAAGACATTGCGGGCGTTGCTATCTTCCTTGCCTCACGCGCCAGCGCTTACACGACAGGCGCGTGTGTGCCGTGTGATGGCGGGGTTTCTCAGGTCGGCGGCGGCATGTAAAGCCGACACGATCAAGAGACGAGACAAAGAATGGAGGCGGGCAATTTGTCCGCCTCCTTTTATGGCGTTTTCACAGTCTCACGACACATCACTCAGCAAGCGTACACGCATGCGTTTGATCAGCTGACGAAAAATCCTGGGATCATTCAACCCTCTGGTTAAAACGATACTACCCTGAAATAGGGCCACCGCCTCCAACGCGCGCATACGCGCTTCCTCCTTCGGCACCCCCATCTCGCGCAAACAACGGACCAACACATTCGTCCAGGCAGAAAAGCCGCTCGCCACAGCGCCAGCGACCCCCGGCAACTCGGAAGAAACGGCAAGGTTTCCGATGACGCACAATTCCTCACCCGTACCGAAATAGTCGAGAAGCACCTGGAAAAAGAGATCCAACCGTTTCTCCGCGCTCCCAGGCATCTCGTGTTCCCTGACAACCGCGGCTGCGAATTCCTGC